>CAYNPK010000001.1:0-233271 GCA_964399075.1 uncultured Candidatus Saccharibacteria bacterium
AGAAACTATGCACGCAACACTGGCGCACGTTTCGTTATCCTTTCAAACGGCAACATTCATTATTTTTGGGATACTAAACACGGAAACCCCGATACTATTTCTCGTTTTCCAACTCAGGACTCAATTACTCAATACGAAAAATACACTCCCAATCCCGAGGAGCTTTCCCAAACTCTTGTTGACGAAAACTATGTTATCGCGACACAGATGCCGGCTTATTCCAGTGATCCAGTTTTCCAAAGTGAAAAAACCCGCGATGAATTTTTAAAGAACAACAATCTTAAACAGCTCCGACCATATCAAGTACAAGCCATAAAAACTCTCCAAGAATCAGCAAAAGATGGCAAACAGCGTTTTCTTTTTGAGATGGCAACTGGAACTGGGAAAACTCTCATTTCGGCCGCCGTTATAAAACTATTTCTTAAATCCGGCAATGCGCGGCGAGTGCTTTTCCTCGTTGACCGTCTTGAACTGGAGGATCAAGCGCAAAAGGCATTTTCACTTTATTTAGGCCATGACTTCCGTAGCGTTATTTATAAAGAAAATCGAGATTCTTGGGCAAATGCCAGTATTGTTGTTTCTACTATTCAAACTTTCCTCGCTGGTGACCGCTACAAAAAAGAATTTTCGCCGACTGATTTTGAATTAGTAATTTCAGATGAAGCACACCGTTCTATTGGAGGTAATTCGCGTGCTGTTTTTGAATACTTTGTCGGCTATAAACTTGGGTTAACCGCCACGCCAAAAAATTATCTGCGTGGATTTGACGCAGAAGGCGCGGACAGCCAGCGAGAATATGAACGCCGACTTTTGATAGATACTTACAAGACTTTCGGCTGTGAACCCGGGCAACCAACTTTTTCATACGACTTGGAGAAAGGCGCTGAAGAAGGATTTCTTATTAAACCAACACTTGTTGATGCTCGTACCAATATCACCACCGAGCTACTCTCAAAAGAGGGATATGCCGTTCATACGCTCACTGAAAGTGGTGAGACCATAGACGAAACATTTAACGAACGCCATTATGAACGAAAAATTTTTAACGAAGAAACAAATATCGCTATGTGCAAGGCGCTGGTTGATAACGGACTCTATGATCCGGTCGCAAAAGAACTTGGCGTCCCTCTTTTTGGAAAAACTATTGTCTTTGCGGTTTCTCAAAAACACGCCGCTCGACTAACAAACATATTGAACAAAATAGCTTTTGAAAAGTGGCCGGAGCTTTATAGCGAATCAAATTTTGCAATGCAAGTTTCATCACAAGTGCAGAGCGCACAGCAGATGACTATAAACTTTGCCAATAACCGGCTGGGTGGACAAACGAACAAGCCCGAAGGGTATGACACGAGCAAGACGCGCGTTGCCGTAACTGTCGGGATGATGACCACCGGCTACGATTGCCAAGACTTGCTAAACATTGCTCTCATGCGACCGGTTTTTTCGCCGACTGATTTTGTGCAGATCAAAGGGCGAGGAACCAGAAAATGGAAATTTGAATACAATGATTATGAAAACGACCCGATTATCATATCAAAGGATAAATTCAAGTTTTTTGATTTCTTCGCAACCTGTGAATATTTTGAAAAAGATTTTGACTACGATGAAAAAATTAAACTTCCACCAATTCATGTAGCACCTCCAACCGGCCCGGGCGGTGATGGCCCAGGCACAGATGGCCCCGGGGGAGATGGACCAACCGGAACAAAAGGCCCGATTGATTTGGCCACCGAGGACGAGCTAAAAACACTTTCAGAAACCCCCGAAGGCGTCATCATGCGTATTGACCGCGAAGGCTTCAAGCGCGCCGTTGAGGAAGATGTGCTTGGAAATGAAAAGCTCAAAAATATGTGGCAAAATGGTGATACTCAAGAAGCTGAAGATTTTGCCAAGAAAGAAATTTTTGACAAACCGAAATACTTCCTCAATCTTGATAAAATCCGCAAAATCTTCAATGTTGATCGTCGTATTACCGTCAAAGAGTTTTTACAGGTAGCTTTTGGCGACAAAGAAACTTTTGAAATGAAAGACGACTTGCTGGAATCCGAATGGGAGAAATTTATGGAGGTGAACCCAGTAGATCAGGATCACTACGCACCAGTCAAAATGTTTTTCAAAGCATATGTAACCGATGAAAAAGTGCGCGAGATTATTGCCAGCCGCCAGACCGGCCGTTTTAACACCGAATCATCGTTCCATTTTGATGAATATCAACAACTGAACGGATACAAAACGGTCGTCCCGCAGTATGTCCGTGATTATGCCTATCATTTAACGAATCTATAAAATTATGAATACAGACACTAAAAGACATATAGACGCCGCTCGCCAAGTTTTGGTTGGTGTTGTTCCCAATCCAACTTCGCAGATCGACCAAATCACCAACGCGCTCATTTATAAGTTTATGGACGACATGGATCAGTCGGCCATCAAGCAAGGCGACGAGCCGTCGTTTTTTGTGGGCGATCTCGAACCATACGCTTGGACGCGCCTGATGGATCCGCGCATGGGCAATCAAGAGCGCATGAATCTTTACGGCGAGGCGCTTATCAAGTTTTCCCAAGCCAAGCAACTGCCAGAACTCTTTCGCGGGATATTCAAATCTGCCTTTTTGCCATATCGCTCACCGGAAACGCTCGGACTTTTCCTCAAAGAAATTGACTACTTTGATTATTCTCACCCCGAAGAACTCGGCAATGCGTATGAATATCTGCTTTCCATAATGTCCTCGCAGGGCGATGCAGGGCAATTCCGCACCCCGCGCCACATTATTGATTTCATTGTGGATGTCATAAACCCCACCAAAGACGACAAAGTGCTTGATCCGGCCTGTGGCACTGGCGGATTTTTGGTCAGTTCTTACAAACACATTTTAGAACAGCACGACGGCAAAAACGACCCAAAGAAAAAAGAAAAACCGCTCACGCCGGACGAACGCAAAAAATTGATGGCGAATTTTGAGGGCTACGACATAGACCCGACGATGGTGCGCATCGCGCAGGTCAATATGTATCTGCACCAATTCAAAAATCCCAAAATCTTTCAATATGATTCGCTCTCAAGCGATGAACGCTGGAATGACAAATTTGATGTGATTCTCGCCAATCCGCCGTTTATGTCGCCAAAAGGCGGAATCAAACCGCACAGCAAATTCAGTATCCAATCCAGCCGTTCGGAAGTATTGTTTGTGGACTATATTATGAACCACCTGCGCCCCAAGGGTCGCGCCGGTATCATTGTGCCGGAAGGAATTATTTTTCAATCAGGCACGGCACACAAACAGCTCCGCAAAAATCTGGTTGAGGACGGACTTTATGCCGTAGTGTCTTTGCCGTCGGGAGTATTCGCGCCGTATAGCGGAGTAAAGACAAGCATTTTGCTTTTCAATAACGAACTGGCAAAAACCAGCCAAGAAATTTTGTTTGTAAAGATTGAAAACGACGGATTTGATCTTGGCGCGACCAAAAGGCCTATCAGTAAAAACGACTTGCCGACGGCTTTGGAAATTTTGAACAGATGGCGAACGGGCGAAAAAATAGAAAACAAGTTGGCGGTGTATGCAGAGAAAACAAAAATTGCCGAAAATGGCGACTATAATCTCTCTGGCGACCGCTATCGCGTGACGACCGACTATACCAATGCTAGATGGCCACAAGTAAGACTGAAAGATGTTGCAGTAATTGATTGGGGAAATACAAGCATTACAAAGAAAGAGTATGTTGAAAATGGTAGTCATCTTGCAGTAAGTGCAGCCGGATGTGATGGGCGAATGGATAAATATGAGCACGAAGTTGGTGTTACTGTACTATCAGCAATAGGAGCTAATTGTGGTGTTGTTTTTTATCCAACTGAAAAATTTATTGCGATTAAGAACACGATGACATTTACTCCAGATCGCACAAAATTAAATCCGAAATATCTATACTTAATAATGAAGGAAAATTCTTTGCCGAGGAGAGGTGGTGGTCAGCCTTTTATGGCAAAAGCAGATGTTGAAGAATACCAGATTCCTCTCCCGCCGCTCGAAATCCAAGAGCAAGTTGTTGAACAAATTGACGGCTACCAAAAAATTATTGATGGAATACAGCAAGCCGTTTCCGCCTGGAAGCCCAGAATTGAAATTGATCCGGCGTGGGAGAAGGTGAAAATTGGAGATGTATGTGTTATTGGTGACGGTAATCATTCATCAAAATATCCGCGATCTGATGAAATGGTAAGCTCAGGAGTTCCCTTCATTCGGGGTATTAACATGGTTGATGGCAAAATCATTGATGATAATTTGATATACATTTCCGCAGAGAAACATCAGCAATTGAAAAAGGGTCATTTAAAGACCGGCGATATTTTATTCAGCAATAGAGGAGAAATTGGAAAAGTTGCTTATGTCGATGAAAGATTTGATGGGGCTAATCTAAATTCGCAATTGGCTTGGTTGAGACCTAAAGAAAAATTAGATTCGTGGTATTTATTATGGATTCTAATGAGCGATTATACACAACAACAGCTTGCTATGTTGAAACAAGGTGCCACATTGCAACAATTTACGATAAAACAATTATCAGCTTTTGAAATTCCTCTTCCGACTCTTGAAATCCAAAAGCAAATCGTAGAAAAAATTGAATTTGAACGATCTGGAATATTAAAGGCAAAGGAACTCCTCCCGACTTTCAAGCAACACATAAAAAACACCATTGCCAAACTTTGGGCAGAATAGATATGTATGAAGACGCTCAAGAAATTTTTGAATATCTACCAATCCGCCGCAATACTGCTGAAAACGATTATATAGATCATCTTTGGCAAGCGTTTTCTGCTTTGGGCCAAACAGACACAACCGCTCGGCCGTTTGCGGTGATGCCATTTCATCTCTTATTTATGCTGGCGCTTCAATACAAGGTGCTCCGCATTTCTAAAGAGCAGAAAGAAAAATACGATCTGGCAATGACAACAAAAAATCCGCGCGATGAAGAAAAAGATATTTTGGCGCCGGAGTCACCGCTCGCCATTGCTTTTTTGGGCGAGAGCGAAGTAGTGGATTTTTTGAAGATTGCAGGATTGTCGGCAGACGACGCGCGCAGTATCAAGAAATCTATTGTTCGCTACCGCAATGACAAAATCGCGCACGCCAAGGGCTATATCGAACAGAATATAGAAACAAAGTTGACGGAATATTTTGGTTGGTTGGAAAAATTGCAAACAGCGTATAAATCTATGAATCAGGAAGTCGCCGCGCGTTGGATTGAAGAAGTTGAGGCCGGCGACAATATGGAGCAATTTTTGGAAACTCATTTTTTGGATTCCTGCTTTAGTCCGCGCGATTTTGGCGATATTGTTGGCACGCTTCTTGAAGCCGAACAGCTTGATTTTGACCAATGGGAGCAGATCGTGAACAAAAGTTTGGAATTAGCATACGATCAAACGATTTTTGAATTAAAGTATATTGTGGCTTCGGATAATTTTGACGATGGTAAAAAATTCAATGCAGACAGAATATTGAGAGAAAATAATGAAGAAAGTCCCGTCTTATCCATTGACGATGCACAGGATTTAGGAATTATTTAAAAATGCGGCGCGCCAGCTAACGCTGGCACAAATTCCGTCGGCGTCCAAAGCGAGGGCGAGGCGGAAGGGGGGTGTGGGGGGAATTCCGCCTCGCCCGAGCCGAAGCGAAGCCCCGCCGCCCTGCTCGTTCAGAGCAGACCGCCAAAGAAAAGTTTTGTTTTCCTTTTAGAAGAAAAAATCGGGCGCGCGCAAATAAAAAATTGTGAACAAAACTTTTCTTTGTCGGAGCGAGCGTTAGCGAGCGGCGGCGGGGCGGAGCGTCAAAATTCAGCGTTTGGATTTTCGCTAAAAAAAGTTCGGATTTCGTTCAGCGTTCGGAGCCAAATTAGACTATATTTTCCTTGTTTTTTTATTAACCTCTCGTAAAGCCTAAAATTTACTGGTATCTTGTTCCTTCTTTAGGATGCTTGTAATACTATCTTATATGAAACGGCCTTTGTTTAGAGGTTGTATTTATTAAAATTAATGTATAGAAATTATGACAACAATAATTAACACTCCCCCAAATACAGAGTCTGTCGGTGATAGTAGTTGGGCCGTCTCGATGATTATACTGCTCGTAGTTCTTGGGATTGGGATATTTTTCTGGCTAAATTATCGTAATGTTCCAAATGTTCCAACAATAGTAGAAACTCCAAGCACGACAGATACTCCAGCCAATACTCAGGTAAACGTAACACTCCCAAGTACAAACACCGGGGTGACTGATTAGTTTTTTTACACAGGAATGTTATAATTTACACGTGGAGACATTAGTAAAAGCGGATATTTTTCTTCATTACTTGTATTGCAATAGTAGTGTTAACAATACTAGTTTCTTGTCTCTTGTTTTATTTAATAAGAGCTGGAAAAAATTTGTATCGGTTATCAGAATCTCTGAAGAGTGAATTTAAAGAATCAGAAGAATTTATCGAGGATTTGAAGGAGCGCCTCGAGAATAATTTTGTCTTCCAATTCTTTTTTCCTTCAGTGCGCAAAAAGAAGAAATAATCAAATTAAAAATAAAACAAAATAATATGGTAAATAAAAAAACAGAGAAAACAGAAAAGAAAGGAGAAACATCAGATACCTTGAAATATGCTGCGATTGGAGTAAGTTTAGCTAGTCTTGCTGCTGGAGCCTACTTCTTCTTTGGGCCAAAGGGAAAGAAACATCAGAAGCACGCTAAGGCTTGGGTGATTAAAATGAAGGGTGATATTGTTGAAAAATTAGAATCAGTAAAGGAAGTTACCGAACCGGTTTATCACGCTATTATCGATACCGTGGCTTCAAACTACAAGAAAAAAATAAAAAATAGCCAAGAAGATATAGCTGAAATTGTCGATGATCTGAAGAAGCAATGGAAGAGTCTTAATAAGGCAGTTAAATCAAAATCAAAAACAAAAACTTCTACTAAAAAGAAGGTTTAGCTTTAACTACTAATAATCCAATCAACCGCTAAAGGAGAGCCAGATTTTTTGCTATACTGTACAAATGAATCTAATTAAAATAATTTTTTGGTTATTACTAGTAGATAGTTTGGTGGCTAATTACATTACTTGGCTTGGTAATCGGGATTATTTCAATCAAATTACGTTTTTCAAACGATTCTTCCCGCTGACTAAAGGCTGGATGGTTTGGTATTTAATTCTGGTGTTATTTATCGGTTACCTAGTTTATTTTTATTAAACTCTTGACAGCCTTGCTATACTGAAGATAGAAAGGAGGTTAACATCATGAGAAAATGGTTGAAGCGCTGGATGTTGCCGGCAGTCGCTCATTGTGATGGTGGCTGTTAGATCAGGGCCGAGGCGGGGGAATGTTACCCCACCTCGGCCCTTTTTTATGCTAAAATACTAGAATGACTATATTTAAAAATTTAGGGAAATTAATTATCTTTATTGGCGTGTCGCTCTCGGCCGGAATCATTGGATCAATTTTTACCACTCCAGCTATTCCGATTTGGTATGCCGAGTTAGTCAAACCGGCGCTTAATCCTCCGGCTTGGGTCTTTGGGCCAGTCTGGACGACCTTGTTCATCATGATAGGTGTTGCCACTTTTTTGGTTTGGCAACAGGGTTGGCATCAACGTCTAGTGAAGTTGGCTCTCGGTTTCTTCTTCCTCCAATTAATTTTAAATACCGCTTGGTCTCTCATCTTTTTTGGTTGGCAGAATCCCGGTGCGGCCTTAGTGGAAATTGTCATTCTCTGGTTGGCGATCGTCGCCACGATGATCACTTTCGCGAAAGTATCTAAACCCGCTGCTTACTTGCTCTTGCCTTATCTGCTCTGGGTCAGTTTCGCCAGTTATCTCAATTACGCTATCTGGGCTCTAAATTAATTTGAATTAATCCAGACAGTAGTTATAATAATCTAATGCACTTTATTTGTTCAGGCGAGTGTCAAGGAGTGTCACCGGTGGCTAAAGTTTGTGAATCAGAAAATTGCTCTCAACAAGGGGAAGCGCTTGTTGCTTGTGATTGTCTTGACAACCAACATGGACGACACGAGGCGGAAACAACAGAAGCTGGCACCAACGACTAGAATACCCACTTGCGGTTTAGGCCATAACTTAGTAGAGTAGGGTATATGAAATTGTCGGTGGTAGTGCCGGTCTACAACGAGGCAGACAATGTCTCCAAACTTTATCAAGAGATTTCTCAAGCTATCTCTAAGTTAAATCAGCCGGCGGAAATTATTTTTATTAACGATGGCTCCACTGATGACACACTCAAAGTCTTACGCGCTCTTAAGGGCGTGATCGTTATTAATCTCAATCGTAATTATGGCCAGACGGTGGCGCTTGATGCCGGCTTCAAAATCGCCACCGGCGAGATCGTTGTTTCTCTCGATGGCGACGGCCAGAACGATCCGGCGGATATTCCACTCCTCCTCTCCAAGTTGCGAGAGGGTGACTATGATGTGGTGGCTGGTTGGCGTAAACATCGTCAAGATCGCCGTCAGATTAGAATGCTCACAGTTATTGGTCGAACTCTAAGGCGAGTCTTCATTAGCGACGTGGTCCACGATTCTGGTTGTACCTTGCGGGTTTATAAACGCGAGGCGGTTAAGAGTTTGGATATTGGTGGAGAAATGCATCGATATATTCTGGCCCTCTTGCGATGGAAGGGATTCAAAATCGGCGAAGTGGTCGTCAATCATCGGCCTCGTCAATTTGGCACCAGTAAGTACGGCTTGTCCAAGATGTTGCGAGGCTTCATTGACTTGGTTTACATTTGGTTTATCCACAAATATTCTCAAAGGCCTCTTCACCTCTTTGGTTATTTAAGCTTCACTTCTTTCATGATGGGGGGTATTGCGACTTTCTGGTCTATTTATGGCAAATTAGCTTACGGCCTGTCGCTTAATCGCAATGGCTGGTTCTTCTTGGCCTCCTTCTTCCTCCTCGCCGGAATTATTATCTTCTGCTTCGGTATCATCATTGACCTTCTCATCCGTATTCAATTAACTGCTTCGCCGTACGAGAAACGCTACTATGTGCGCGAGGTGATTAAGACATGAAAACAATTATTGTAACCGGTAGTGCTGGATTTATTGGCTTTCATACTGCCAAAAAGCTTTTGGAGCGTGGGAATCAAGTTATTGGAGTTGATAACTTCAACGATTATTACGATCCGAGTCTTAAAGAAGATAGAAATAATATTTTACAACAATTTAAAAACTTCAAACTCTATCGTGGCGATTTAAGCGACGAAGCTTTTGTTACCAAAATATTTACCGAAAATAAGATTGATCAGGTTTGCCATCTGGCCGCCCAAGCTGGTGTCCGTTACAGCTTAATTAATCCGAGAGCTTATGTCCAAGCCAATCTTGTCGCCTTTGTTAACATTCTCGAGGCGATTAGGCATCATAATATTAAAGACTTGGTCTACGCTTCCTCTAGTTCAGTCTATGGCAATAATAAAAAAGTTCCATTTTCCATCAAGGATCCGGTTAATGAGCCGATTTCTCTTTATGCCGCGACTAAGAAAGCTGATGAGTTAATGGCTTATACTTATCACCACCTTTTCGGCTTAAACAGCACTGGCTTGCGATTTTTTACCGTCATCGGACCTTATGGACGACCCGATATGGCGCCGATTTTGTTTGCCCAAGCGATTTCCAAGGGGGAGACGATTAAGGTTTTTAATTTTGGTAAAATGCGTCGCGATTTTACTTACGTTGATGACATTGTTGATGGTATTATTTTAGCGCTTAACAAGATTAGCGGTTATCAGATTTTCAATTTAGGTAACAACAAACCAGTAGAGTTAGAATATTTTATTAGTTGCTTAGAGAAGGAGTTAGGAAAAACTGCTATTAAAAATTATGTAGAAATGCAACCAGGTGATGTTCTAGAAACTTATGCCGACATTGAGGAGACAAAAAATAAACTTGGTTGGGAGCCAAAAATAAGAATCGAAGAAGCTATCCGCTTGTTTGCGGAGTGGTATAAAGAATATTATGGGAACAGAGCCTAAAAAAAGAATTTTAGTTCTAAACTACGAATTTCCGCCACTGGGGGGAGGGGCGGGGAATGCCACTTATTATTTATTGAAAGAGTTTGCGAAGAATTCTAAGCTGTCCGCCGGCTGGCGGATTGATTTAGTTACTTCGTCAGTTGATAAATTTAGAACAGAGCAATTTGCGTCAAATATCACAATCCACTTTCTGGATATTGGTAAGAAGGGTAATCTGCATTACCAGAGTAATTTGGATTTACTAAAATATTCTTGGAGAGCTTATCGGTATTGTCGGAAATTAAAAACCCAGAAAAAATTTGATTTGATTCACGCCTTCTTCGGGATTCCTTGTGGCTATATCGCAATGAAACTTGGTTTACCATATATCGTTAGCTTGCGTGGTAGTGATGTGCCGTTTTATAACAGGCGTTTCTATTGGCTTGATAAATTGATTTTCAAAAGATTGAGCCGGAAAATTTGGCAGAGAGCGAGAAAGGTGGTTGCTAATTCGCAGGGGTTGAGATCTTTGGCCTTACAAACACTTCCAAATCAAAAAATTGATGTAATTTATAACGGTGTGGATGTAGATGAGTTTAAGCCGGCGGAACGCAGTGAATCTAGTAAAATATTAAAATTAATATCCACAGGACGACTTATCGAAAGAAAGGGGTATAAATATTTAATAGAAGCAATTGCTGACCTGAAAGAAATACAGCTTACTTTGGTAGGGGATGGAAACATTAAAGAAGAATTGAAAACTTTGGCAAAAGAAAAGAGGTCAAACGTTGTTTTTCTCGGCAAAAAGAATCATAAAGAAATTGTAAACTTATTACAGCAAGCTGATATCTTCTGCTTGCCTTCACTAAATGAGGGAATGTCCAATTCTATACTGGAGGCGATGGCTTGTGGATTGCCAATAATAGCAACTGATACTGGTGGTTCATTAGAATTAATTGAGGGCAATGGCTATATTGTCTCAAAAGCGTCTGTAATTGAACTCAAAAAGGCTATTTTGAGTTATGTAAATAATATAAATTTGCTATACTCACAATCATTAATTTCGCGAGAATTGGCAGAGAAGATGAGCTGGGGCGAGGTCGCGGAGCAGTATAGCGGTATTTATAGTATTTAAAATCCTTGAAACATGTCAATTTCAAGGATTTGCTATACTAGTGTTATGAAAATTCACCGAGGTAACTTTGAAAGTAATAAGGAGTTCTTAGAAAAAACTAAACTTTTAGATAAGAATAAAAAAATTCTAGAAATCGGCTCTGGAAATGGTTACCTTGTTCGATATTTACTTGATCAAGGTTACGATATTACGGGGACAGAAATTGGTGATGATTATATTAATTTTGCCAAAACGAATTTGTCTGTTGATTTGTCCAAAATAGATGGTGAGAAATTAAATTTTGAGGACCAAACCTTCGATATCGTTTTAAGCTTTGATGTCTTAGAACATATTCCTAACACCGATAAACACTTACAAGAAGTCAAAAGGATTTTAAAACCTGGCGGATTTTATTTATTTGGAACTCCTAATAAAATAACCAATATCCCATTCGAAATAATAAAGGAAAAAAGTTTTTCAAAATATAAAAAGTATCACTGCTCACTCTATACTTATCACGGGTTAACAAAGAAACTCGAGCAAAATTATTTTGAGCCTGAGTTTATTAAAATACCAGTAGTCAATTCTTTCTTTAAAAACAAGATTAAAAAATATATTGGACATTTGGGATTATTTATAATTAAAATCTTGAATCCTGATATACTGCCAAACCAACTTAAAACAAATTTTTATGTTGTGGCGAAAAAAAATAGTTATGAAAAAAAAATTCTAATAGACGGTAGGTGCTTTATTCGTGAGGGATCTAGTATCTCGGTCTATTTATATAATTTACTTAAACATATAACAGAAGATAATAGGTTTCTGTTTGTAATTTTAATAAATAATAAAAACTATCTCCCAATATTAAAAAAGCTACCAAATCTTGAAATTATAATTTCTGGTGTAAAAAATAATATCATTTGGGACAATTTTATCGTTCCATTTTTTGCTATAAAAACAAAAAGTGAGATTATTTTTTTTCCAAAAAGTTCAAGTTGTTGGTTTAAAATTCCCAAAAAGAATATTATAACTACTATCCATGGGATGATTTACAAATTAGAACCACAAAATCATCCTTTTTATGTTAATTTGTATTGGAAATTTGTCGGTAAGATGGCGAATATATTTTCAGACACGATAATAGTGGTTTCTAATAAAGATAAAGAAGATTTACTTAACGCTGATTTTGATCTTCAAAAAATAAAAGTAATTCCCATAGGCATAAACAGCTTTTTTCAACAGTCATGGCACCCTAGTTTAGAGGATAAGATTTTGTATAAATATTTATTAAATCGTGACAAATATGTCATTCAGGTTGGACATCTTACTAAAAAAAAGAACCAACTTTTTACTCTTCAGATACTAAATAAATTTCTAAATACTCACAGAGATTTTAAACTAGTTTTTGTTGGTGATTTTAAAAAAGACCCCGAATATTATAAAGAAATTTTACAAACAGTTAAAAAATATCGTTTGGAAAAACAGGTTGTTTTTACTGGTGTTATAAATCAAAATGAAGAGCTGGGAACCTTGCCTATCTTGGTAAAAAATGCAAAAATAGGTTTGTTTCCATCTACTTATGAAGGATTCGGTATTCCTCCCTTAGAAATAATTTCTGCTGGGACACCCGTGTTGATATCAGACAGGGGATCTTTAAAAGAGATATACGGAGAGGGTAATACTTTGAGGTTAGAAAATAAGAATAATTGGATTTATGAAATTGAGCAGTTAGTTTTTAACGAAAGTTACAATAATTTTGTATTACAAAAACAAAGTAAAATTCTTGAAAGATATAAATGGGAAAATATAGCTGTAGATTATGTAAATCTTTTTTTAAAAAATAATTTATGAAAATCGGAATAATTTTAGGAACAAGGCCAGAAATCATAAAAATGTCGTCTATTATCTCGGAGTGTGAGAGGAAAAAGATAGACTTTTTTATTCTACATACAAATCAACATTATGCTAAAAACCTTGATAAAATTTTTTTTGAAGACCTGCAATTACCAAAACCTAAATATAATTTGAATATTGGTTCAGGAAATTATAGTTTTCAAATTGGTAAAATGCTTATTGGGATAGAAAATGTTTTAATTAAAGAAACCCCAGATATTGTTTTGGTACAAGGAGATACAAATACGGTCCTGGCTGGAGCATTAGTTGCTAGTGGTCTAAATATAAAAGTTGGACATGTGGAAGCTGGACTAAGAAGTTATGATAAGAATATGCCCGAAGAAAGAAACAGAGTAATTGTTGACCATTTATCTGATTTTTTATTTTGTCCCACGATAAAACAAAAGGCTATTCTTTTGAAAGAGGGAATAGATAAGAATAAAATTTTTGTTACAGGAAATACTATTGTTGATATTGTTTTAAATATTCAAAAAAATATTAACATGAGTCTGCTTAAAAAGTATGGGTTAGAAAAAAAGGAATATATTTTGGTAACTATGCATAGACCTTCAAACGTTGATGATAAGATAATACTAGAAAAGCAATTAAAAAACATTTCAGATTTGGCAAAAAATAGAAAAATCAAAGTAATTTTCCCTGTTCATCCAAGAACATTAAAGAACATTAAAAAATTTAATATAAAAATACCCAATAATATCATGACAATTAATCCTCTTGGAATTGTTGATCTAATAACATTGGAAAAATTTGCAAAGATTATATTAACTGATAGTGGCGGTATTCAAGAAGAAGCTTGTATTCTAGGTACGCCCTGTTTAATTTTAAGAGAAAACACTGAAAGGCCGGAATGTTTGGAGGTTGGTGCGGGCAAAATTGTTGGGTCAGACATTGTTAAATTTGAGGAAGGTTTTTTATTTTATGATGATAAAAATATTAAATGGAAAAATCCATTTGGAGATGGCAAGACTTTTAAAAAAATAATAACATCTATAAAAAATGAAAAAGGATAAACTAAATTTAATGACTAGGCACTGGGCAAAATATTGGGAAAATCACAACGCTGGATATTCTAAAAAAATGGAATTTTTTCAATTCGAAGCATTTTTTGAGTTAAAAAAATATGTAAATGATATACTTACTAAACAAAAAATATGTCGAATTTTAAATGCAGGAAGCGGAGTTGATAAAATTGCTTACTACTTAAACAAAACTTTCAAAGATAAGTTGGACATAACCTTATTGGATATTTCGGAAAATTGTTTGTTGCAAAACAGAAAAATTTTTGGTTACAATTCTAATATTACCATGGAGAAGGGTGATATCTTCAAAACTCCAAAAGTTAAAGAAAAATACGATATCATATACAATACTGGGCTTTTAGAGCACTTTGATAATATTAATCAGGGTAAAATTTTTGAAAATATATCTATTATGTTAAAAAGGGGGGGTTACTTTCTTACTTTTAATCCATCAATAAAAGGAAGTTTATACATTAAAATGAAAGAATTGGCTGAGAAAAAAAATACATGGGAGTATGGTGAAGAGAATCCAATGAAAACTCTTGAACAACTTAATAAAAAATATGGAATGGTTTTACTTTATGAAAAAGATATGGCCTCAATGCAACAAATTTATTTTTTAAAATATATCAATAGGTCGTTTAAATTACTCGCTTATTTAATTAGTTATTTAGAATATTTTCCTAGTTTTTATTTCATAGTCGCGGATTATTTTGGTGGGAAGGCGGGATATTATATTATTGCCAGTATGTTCCAAAAAGAATCCTAATAAAAATAGTTTTTAAAAATTTCAATGTGGTATTATAAAAAAAATATAGAACAAAATATAAAAATACACAATAGTATTTATCGGGTGTATAATTTAAAGCATCCTGAGATTTATAATGATTTTGAACAAGAGAGAATAGAAAAAATTATAGGTAAAATAAAACAACAAACTTATTTAAAAAATTTAAGAGTTTTAGATGTGGGTGCGGGCACAGGTAATCTTTCCTTAAAGTTTTTAAAAGAAGGGTGCAAAGTGGTCGCTACAGATGTTTCAAAGAATTCACTTGATCTTTTAATGAAATTATCCAACCATAATAATAATTTAGAGTTATCTCTTATTGAAGATAAGAATCTCAGATTCGAAAATAACTCTTTTGATATAGTTGCTACTTATTCTGTTCTTCATCATATTCCTGATTACCTTTTTGCTATAGAGGAAATGGTAAGAGTTACTAAAGTTGGAGGATTTATATATATAGACCACGAAGCGAATGAAGAAAAATGGAGATCTGGTGAAAAATTGAAAGAATATTATAAATTAGCAAAACAGACAAAAACTGAACATTTAATAAAGTTGTTTAAAACCAGAGAGTTGTTTACTCTTGGTTTTATAAAAACCATCCTCATCAGATTATTTAATAGTAGATATAGAAGAGAGGGGGATATACATGTGTGGCTTGATGATCATATCGAATGGGATAAAATTAAAAAACACCTTAATGTAAATTGTAAAATTATAGAGGAAAATGATTACTTGCTTTATCGTCCTAAGGTAAGTTTGAAACTATACAATCAGTATAAAGAAATCTGTACTGATACAAAATATTTAATTTTCCAAAAAATTGCAAACTAATTTATGCAAAATTCCTTAATAGAAAGAATGTTGATTTTTGTTATTAAACTATTAGTAGCATTATTACTTTTGGGGTATTTGTTTTCAAGAGTCGATTGGATTTTGTTTTTAAATAGCCTTAAAAGTGTCAATATTACTCTGGTAGTTGTTTGTGCATTAATGTCCTATTTGGGTATTTATATTAGTATATTAAGATGGAATATTTTTTTGAAAAATTATGATTTTAAAATTAATAAATTAAAATTATATTCACTATATTCAATTGGGACATTCTTTAACAATTTCTTGCCCACAACCATAGGGGGTGATGTTTATAAATTTATTAATCTAAATAAAAAATTTAGAGATAATCGGAAAGAAATTATTTTCACTATGTTCCTTGAAAGAGGAAGTGGATTTTTTTCAATTTTTTTAATAAATATTTTTTTAATCCCACTTTTTTATAAATTAATAATATCCGATCAAAAATTTTTATTTTTGGAGGCTATCATCTTCCTAGGTTTTATAGGTATTGTGTTTTTTATTAAAAATCATTTGCTTTTAATAAGAATAGGAAGGTTGTTTAAAATAAATACATCACTAGTTGATAAATTCAGTAAATTAATAGTATCTTTTTCTGGTCTTAAAAATAAAAAAACTTTGATTTATGTGCTTCTATATTCTTTTTTGTTTTCTTTTGCGATCGCTATATCAAGATGGATATTATTTTACGCTTTTGGAATAGAGGTAAATATTTTTTATATTTTATTTGTTAGTACTATTACTCAAATATTTGGACTCATTCCCATTTCGCTAAATTCTATAGGAATAACAGAGGGCATAAGCATCTTTCTATTTTCATTTATGGGGGTTTCTATTGAAGTGTCTTTACTCGTGACATTAACGGGTAGAATTTTGTTATTGATATCTAGTTCTTTAGGTGGTATATTTTATTTTTTTGATAAACAAATAAAGTATTAATTTATAGTATATATAATTGGTCTTTCTACTTTTACTGCCCGTGTACAATTATTTTCGTTTTTAAGACACACCTCAAATAAGGATTTTTTTTTATAATATTCAAGCAGTGGTGTTTCTTTAGAAATTGTCGAATAGAGATTGGAAAAATCTTTATTATAATTCTTTAAAGCAGATGTGAATATTCTTTCTCCGCCCTGAGTGAGTATAAGGTAATCAATATTATCATCAAAAGGGTTATTTTTTCCCCTCCAATAACTTTTTCCAATAAAAAATTCACTAAAACCTTCTCTGTCTATCCATACATTAATATTTTCGGCACCGGGAAGTTTATTTAATTGTTGTGCTAACTCGTAGCCACCAAATCCCCACATATCTGTAATTAGATATTTTCTTATATTTAAATTATTGGTATATAAAAAAGATAAAGGCTGTATATAGATAATAGAAAAACACAAACTACTAATAACGGTTATTGTTAGTAATTTGTGTTTTGAAATGGTAAGTATAAACAGACTAACGGGAAAACTTAATAGTGGATAGAGAAGGATTTGATATCTTGCATTTATTATATAACCACCTAAAAATGCTCCAACAAAAAATACAATAACGGAACTATAAACAGCCGTTGCCAACAAGATTTTATTTTGAAGTTTTGCAAAAGTTTTCTGATTAATTATAATGATTGGGAATAATATAATTCCAATTAAAATTGGATAGGTTAGCGTAAAAAGGGTCGAGTACCCGGAGACTAGGGTTGTTTTTAAAGAGATGCTAAAATCTTTTATGAATTCGGTTTGTAGGTATTCATTAAAATTAAAAAATAAATTGTTAAAAATTATATTTATTAACAATATCGTGAAAGCTGTAAAAAATATTAGAGAAAATAAAAATATTATTATTTTTCCTAAATTAAAATTTGTTTTTAAATAATTTGTTATTTTACCTCTTAATAAAATTAATTCAACAAATATTAGTACTAAGAATAAATTAAAATATTGTCTTCCTGATAGAAGAATTCCTGATCCAACTGTTCCTTTAATTGCTTGTGACGGGTTTACCCACATGGCTGGAAAAAGTAAACTGTATATAATAATCGAAACTATATAGAGTAGTGAAACATCCAAAATTCTACTGAAAAATTGTTTTTGTGAAGTTTGATTAAATAAATATTCAAAATATATTGTAGTAAAAAATATAATATAAAATATTGAGGCGAAATATTTAGAGACGAGAGCTAGTCCAAGAAACAATCCAGAGTAATAGATATATTTTCGAGAGTTTGTTTTTAAGTACAGAAAGAAAGTTGTAAAAGATAAAAAGCCAACACTCCAAAGCGTTGCGTCGGGATTTACAATTTGACTTATACCTATCAAAATCGGATTTAACGATATCAAACCAGTAATAAGTAATGAGTGATCTTTTTTTAATAATTTTTTAGTAAAATGATAAATAAAAAATAACATTAAAAAATTAAATAAAACTATAGGTAATCTCCAAAAGAATAGATATTTTTCATATTCAAGAGGATTTATTTTGTATGTATCATGATCTAAAAATAAATTAACCGCCCCAGATAAAAAAGCAGGAAGTATACCTGGTTTATCATTTATGTATGTACCTTCCCAATCACGATTTTTTAATGCTTCAAATAACTGGGGTACTCTAGTGTTTACCCATTTTGGTTCATCTACACTCATAAATTGACCAAGATGATTTAGACCGAAAATTAAGAACAGAGTTGTAACTAAAATCAAAGTTATGGAGTAAAACCACCCCTCTTTATACATCCATCGCGCTAAATTTTTTACAATTGGGATTTTGTTGAGGCGGGGGAACTTCTGTGGGAATTCTGCGCGACGCTCCTCCTCGGCTAATTCTTCTTGAGCGCTTTCAGCTTCTACATCTTGCGTTATTCTTTCCCGATTGAGCCAGAAGGAACCGAAGCCAGTGGCAAAAGTGATCGCGACCAAGTAACCCTGCGCGCTGGTTAGAATATTAGCCAGAGGCAGAGAGGGATAATTGGCGTAAACAACCAGAATTAAGCCGGTGAGAAAAATGTAAGGCAAAACACTTGACCAAGATATCCCTTTAATTAGACGAGAAATATTTGGCAAAATAGTTGTTAAAATTTTTAGTCTCTCTCGTTCAAATTTTCTGACATAAATTACTCCGGCGCTTATGGCGATTAGAGATAGAATTTTGGTTGGGATATCATGTGGATTGGAAAATAGAAATAACCAAATTGAGACTAACTCTAGGATAAAGACAAAGCCAAACATGCCCCAGTCTAGGAGAACAGTTTTGAGTTTTAGAATTGATAGAGCCATATTTTTTCTAGAGGTTGGGATCCGGATTTATAGATTAATTTAACTTTAGGATGTTGAGTAATTGTCGGCAAGATTTGGTTGAGGCGGGGAGTTGCCATCTCGTCAATGATAATATAGCCACTCTGTTCCGCCAAAATTTGCTCTAATTCCGCTTCGTCGGCAATGATGGGGGCATTGACGTATGGTTCAACTTCCAGATTATTTAACTCTTGAGATTTGCCACTTAGGCTTATTGGTAACCACAGTCCGGTTTGGTCCAAATAGATTTTGCTTAAGTGGGCGTAAGGTGAGATGACTATTTTTTCTTTATCTTCACCTAAATCTAAAGCTAAACCATTTTTGATAATAGCATAAGCTTCGGCGAAGTTTGGTTGAGGGGAGCCGAATTCTAGTCGGTAGTGATCTCGGGGGATGAAGTTGAGATAAGGATAGCTTAGAATTATAGTTAGCGAAATAAATAATAGATTAGTAAAAATCGGTTTCAGTTTAATTACTCGATTAATCAAGTTGGTAATTTGTTTTAAGGCGTAGAGAGTAAGAATAATCATTAGGGGGAAGAAGGGGAAGAGGTAGCGATAGTGGAGTAGGGGGCCGTATTCGGTGATGATGATCAGGGGAATAATTAAGGCTACGCTTAGGATTAGAATAGCCCAGAAATATTTCTTGCTGTTTAAGCCAAGGATGATGCCGACAATAGCGCCCCAGAAAAAGAGTGGTAACTCGGTGATTAAGAAATGCCAGTAGGCTTCACCCCAGTTATATAGATTAAGATCTTGCCAGCGAGTCCAGAGAGCGATGCTGGCGATGGTTAAGGCGAAGGTGATAAGCATACCAATAAATACTTTAGCGATGCTCCAATTGGGATGTTTAAGAATCAGCCAAATTAAACCGAGCAAAATTAAGACGGGGAGGAAAACTAAACCAAGCGAGTGACTGAAGTAGCCGGCCAAGCTAGCTAAAATTACGCCGATTAAGTATTTTTTTTGTCTAGTTTCTTGGAAGCGCCAGAGATACCACAAAGTGAGAATAATAAAAAAAGATAGAATAGTGTAACCGCGCGCCTGGCGTGACCAAGCAATCTCCCAAGTGCTGAAGGAAGTTAAGAACGCAGTCATGATGGTTAAGCTGTGATCTCGGAAAAGGCGTTGAGTGAGAGCGCTCATCATGATGACGAGGGCGAGGCTGAAGGCGAGAGCCGGTAGGCGAGCGGACCAGGGAGAGAAGGGATCGAAGCCGAAAATTGATATAGTCCCAGCGGTGAGATAACTGGTCAGCAGACCACCTCGATAAAACTCACCGGAGTCTAATTGGGGTGTGCCGTGTTCTAGGATAGCTTGCGAGGCGTTAATGGTATAACCTTCATCAATCCACAATGAAGACTCGCCAAGATTGTAAAACCGCAGAAAAAGACCAGATAAAATAATTATGGTCAAGACTAGATGTGGCCAACTGTGGATAACTTTCATTGTATTTGCTTGATTATCATCTATAATAAACCTAGTGTTTGGTATAGTAAGCCAAGTTTTGTTTAATAATGCAAGTTTAATAAATTTAGTAAATTAACTTATGAGTAAGAAGATAATTATTATGGCATTGATTCTCTCGGCCTTGGGGGCTGGAGTATCTTATGCTTACTTCGTGCGGACTACCGGTGATGAAGGGTTTGGATATGGATACGGATATGGATACGGACTCGAGTATGGTTACGGCTACGGTTGGCATCAATTAGAAATTGATGGTGATGAGAAATTAGCTGATCACGGTTTCCCTGGTGATGACGGTGCGGCTATTGATGTTTCCGCTACTGCTACCAGAACCACAATCACAGTTGATTACACAACTGAATACACTGCCACCAATAGCATCAACTACGGCAGAGGCAGTAAGGTTGATCTTAGCACTTCAGGAATTCTTGAAAGTGCCGATGATCACTCTGTAACAATTAGCAATTTGCAATGTGGTCGTTCTTACAGCTATCGTGTGGAGAGCGAGGATGTCGACGGTAATTCTTGGTACACTTCCACGGCGACTATTAGCACTTTGTCCTGTGGAGGAGGAGGTGGTGGCGGTGGAGGAACTCCTCCTACCCCTCCGGCTCCGCCAAAGTTAATCGCTTCTGGATTGACCCAAGCTCAAATTGATTCGATCATTCTAGTTCTTCAAACCTTCGGTGCCGATGCCGCTACTATTGCTCGCGTTCGAGAGGCTTTGGAAGGAGGTGCACCTCTAACTCCTCGACCAATCGTGCCTCCTGGTTTGATTATCTCTCAAATTGCTCGCAATTTGACAGTTGGATCTCAAGGTGAGGACGTTCGTCAACTGCAACAGTTCTTGAATGCTCGCGGGTTTGCGGTCGCTGCCAGTGGTCCGGGTTCAGTTGGTAATGAGACTACTTACTTCGGTCCTTTGACTCGCGCCGCCTTGGCTCGCTTCCAGACTAGTGCTAACGTTAATCCACCACAAGGCTTCTTCGGTCCTATCACCAGAGCTTACTTACAGTCTGTCGGTTACTAAACCAAATAACACTCGTATTCCTAACAGATCGCACAATCTCATACTGTGCCTCATCGGGGCAGGCTTAGGCCTAGCCCTTTTGGGTTTCTTTGTTTACGCTTGGCAGAAGGCGGACAAGGAATTAGACGTAGTTAAAGCCGAGCTCCAATCGGCGCAAGTTAAGAGTGATCAAGAGATCAAGAAATTACAGCAAGACTTGGATGATGCCGTTTATGAGAACATTGACTTGGCTGACAAATTATCAATTGCTCGCGATCGAGCCGAAGATCTGCAAGACCAGTTTAGAGAAATCTCCGGCGTGGTTGTTACTCTAGAGAAAATTAGACGCACTGATCCGGAGCTTCTCCAGAAATATTCTAAAGTTTATTTTCTCAACGAACATTATCTGCCGGCTAAACTAGCTAATATTGATTCGCAATATCTCTATCGCCAAGAGACACCGCTGTTGATCAACGCCGACATTAATCCCTTCCTCAACCGCCTTCTAACTGATGCTTCAGATGATGATATCAATCTCTTGATTATCTCCGCTTTCCGCTCTTTCGGCGTTCAGGAGTCGCTTAAAACTGGTTACAAGGTGATTTACGGGGCCGGTACGGCCAATCAGTTTTCCGCTGATCAGGGTTATTCCGAACATCAACTGGGAACGACGATTGATTTCACCACTCCGGAAGTTGCTGGTACTTTTGTTGGGTTTGAAGAGGCGCCAGCTTATGAGTGGTTACAAGACAATGCCCATCGTTATGGCTTCGTTCTATCTTATCCTGATGGTAATGCTTACTACCAATTTGAACCTTGGCATTGGCGTTTCGTCGGTGTGGATTTAGCAACCGAGCTTAAGAAACAAGGCAAATTCTTCTATGATTTAGATCAGCGAGAAATCAATGAATATCTTGGCGTGATGTTTGATTAGTTTGCTGATCTTCTTCGTGGCCGTGGATGCCGAGGAAAGTGAGGCTAATCATAACTAAAGCTCCGACTAGGGCGTATAAGGCGTATTTAGCGTAAAGTTTTTCCTCTTGAGAGTTTTTTATGACAGAAGGAATTAGATCGTGGAAAGAGATGTGGAGAAAAGCGCCTGCGGCCAGACCCAAAATAATGGTTATCAAGAGAGTGGTTTGAGAAAAGTAATAGCCCAAAATTAAGCCGGGTAGGATGGTGGCAGAAATGACAAGATTGCGCCACAGGGCTTGTTTAACAGTGTAGCCGGCTTCGCGGAGAATGAAGAATTCAGAAATTTCCTGAATCGCTTCATGAATTAAGATACCCAGAGCGGTGATAAAGCCGACAACCGGTCCGGTGGCGAAGGCGATCGCCAGAACAATGCCGTCGCCGATATTATGAATACCGTCGCCGGCTAGAATTTTTTTAGCACCAGACTTGATAGTCTGCATTTCTTGATGGTGGAGAGTTTGGTGGTGTTGATGTGATTCTGGCCAGAGTTTAGCTAGGAAGTTGAATAAGATGTATCCTAGAGCGACATAAATTAAGGCCGGCCAGAGACTGGATAGTTCGATTGATTCCCAAGCTAGATTAATTGATACTAACAGAAAGACTCCAGCCGAGAAGCTCACTAGGTATTTCATATTAGTTTCCATCCATAATCCTAAGGCTCGCCAAGAAAAAACTACCCCAATCAATGAGGCGGTCATTATTAATCCGGCCGTTAAAATTGCGTAAATCATCTTTTTATTATATACTAAAATAATGAAAACAAAAACATACATTGCCAATATTGAACAGGCGACTTTAGATAATTCTAATTTTCGTCAAGTAGTTTTTACTACTCCCTTAAGTCAACTCGTTTTGATGAGTTTATTACCTGGTGAAGAAATTGGTGAAGAAACTCATGAGTTAGATCAATTTTTCCGTTTCGAACGAGGGGAGGGGAAGGTTGTTTTAGATGGCGTGGAATCTATAGTTCAAGATGGTTCAGCGGTGGTAGTGCCGGCTGGCGTTCTCCATAATGTTATCAATACTTCAACAACTGAAGCGCTTAAACTATACACAATTTATACGCCGCCAGAACACCAAGACGGAACAATTCATCGAACCAAGCAGGAAGCTGATGCTGCTCATTTGAATGAAAATTCTCGCCACTAATAATCTTGCCAATTTACCAGGAGCGCGGAAATCTTTAATTGGTGGTACGGCTAATTTTTCTCGCTTATTTTATCCCCAATTGGTGCAAAGGGGTTTAGAGATTGTTAATATCGTTTACGAAGGGAAGGAGAAACATCAGCAAGTAAAAGCGGTTTGTCAGAAGAAGAGAGGCGGTAGTTGGTGGATTATTAACTTACCTAGAACTTACTTTGCCGAGCGGCTGACTAGAAGTCAGCGTTATCGTTCTCCTCGCCTGGCTATGGCGGATTTGATTAGCGCTTGCCAGCAAGTGATTGAGGTGGAAAAACCGGACGCGGTTTTTCTTAATGGCATTTTTGGGTTTCCTTGGGCTTTATTAGTCGCCGCTAAGACGAAAAAAGTTCCGGTAGTTATTAGGCATGCTGGTATTTGGTATCTAGAAATTGGAATTTATTCGGATCTGATTAGTCCAGCTGGAGCAAAAATGATGAGAGAGTTAGAGCGTGATGGAGCTCGTCTGGCGACCCGCAATGTTTTTCTAAATGAGACAACGGCAGAAATTTTTGCCAAGAAAGTAGCTAAGATTAAACCTAAACAGAAGCGAATTATTCCTTCTCCCTGCCTTAATTTGTGGTCTTCATCGTCTAGAAATCGAGAAAGAAGTGCTAATAAGATTGGTGTCGTTGCTCGTTGGGATAGAATTAAAAATCATGAAGCGGTTCTGGCTTTAGCTAAAGAAGCAAGAGTACGGAATTTGCCTTGGGAATTTTATGCAATTACAGTTATTCCAGATGCGGTTAAGAATCAGGAATTCGGCGTTGATTATTTGCGACACATTAAAGTTTTACCCCCTCGGTCCTCATTGGGTTTGCGATCTTTTTATCAAGCTATGGATTTGCTTATTTTACCTTCTCATTTTGATGTGTCGCCTGGAGTAGTAATTGAGGCGGCCATGGCCGGCACGGCAACGGTGATTTCTCCCAATGTTGGCTATGCCCGGTTTTTTCAAAAGTTTGGCGCTGGCCGATGGGTAAATGATTTCTCTGACCGTGTTAAAACTATTAAAGTGGTCAAGAGCTTGATTGGCAAGACTTATCCAGATGGATTTTTAAATAAGCTAAAACAAAATCATGATCCGGAAAAAATTGCTAATCAATACGAGGCTTTGTTTAAAAAAATAAAATAAAAAATAATATGAAAATCGCCCAATTAGTTTCTAATGCTCATTCAGCCTCATCTACTGCCAACTTTGCTATCTATTCTCATGTGGCCTGGTTGTGTGATGGTCTGACCAAGGCGGGACACGAAGTTACTTTATTTGGCGCTGGTGATTCTGATGTGAAGTCTGAATTATTTTCCGTCTTTCCTACAGCTCTAGATTCTGAGGAAAAAATGTCTGAACGGCAACGACAGTTGTATACTCGTTTGTTAATTTCTAAGTGTTTTGAGCAAGCTTCCAATTTTGATATTATTCATTCTCACTTTACTCTTCTGAGCTCTTTTGATTCTCGATTGGTGAACACTCCCACCATCCATTCTATCCATAGCCCAATTGATCAAGAAATCAAACCTTTTTTATTGGAATTTAAGCGTTTACGGTATGTTTCTTTCTCTTTAGCGCAAAGAGAATTAATGCCCGAATTAAATTGGTACGCCAATATTTATCATGGAGTGGATGTGGATAGATTTGCTTTTAACGACACTCCGGAAGATTACCTTCTGTATCTTGGTCGTGTTACTGAGGAAAAAGGCGTTCACTTGGCTATTGCCGCCGCCAAGGCGGCTGGTTTGCCCCTAGTAATTGCTGGTCGGTCTTATCCTCAAGAAGGATATTGGCATGCCAAAATAGAAAAAAATATTGATGATAAAAAAATTAGATACATCGGTGAGCAATCTTTAGACGACAAAATTAAATGGTTGAGGGGAGCGAAGGCTCTTCTTTTCCCAACTCAATATCATGAAGTCTTCGGCTACGTTATGATTGAGGCGATGTCTTGTGGTACGCCAGTGATTGCTTGGAATAATGGTTCGATTCCGGAGGTCGTTAAGGATGGTCGAACGGGTTATGTTGTTAATAGCTTGGATGAGATGACTAGCGCCATCAAACGCATTGATAAAATCAATCGTCTCGATTGTCGTAATCGAGCTGAGCAGTTTTTCAGTGTGGAGAAGATGATCTCTGGCTATGCCCATGTTTACAAACGAATTTTAGAAGAAGAAAATTATCGTCGTTCTCGTTCAACGCAAAGTTAAAGTTTTTAATTATGATTCTAGTCACTCATGCTGTTGCCGGCGCTACTCTTAGTACTCTAATTCCGGCTCATCCCGTTTTGGCTTTTCTGACTGGTTTTGCAAGTCATTTTGTTTTAGACTCTGTGCCTCATTGGGATTATCATCTTCGTTCTCATCAGCGTGATCTAGTTAGCTCTCTCAATGACGATATCATTATTGGTCGAGATTTTCTACGTGATTTATTCAAAATTGGTTTAGATTTACTGATGGCTCTATTGTTAGTTATTTTAATTAGCAGAATTAATCACAACCCAAGCCTTCTCATTATTTCTTTGGGAGCCATTGGTGGAGTTCTGCCTGATTTTCTGCAATTTGCTTATTTTAAACTCCGTTGGCCCATCCTTACTTGGCTCCAGCGCTTCCATCAGTTTACTCACACTAATTATCATTGGTACGGTCGTCTGGTGTTAGGCTTAACTCTTCAGGTTGTTATTATTTTGTTGTTTATTCTTGCGGTTTGAACTTAAGAATGTTAAGATGCCTGTCTAATCTTTTTTATTATGCACAAGAAGAAAACAAAAATTGTTGCCACCATTGGTCCTGTTTCCGCCAACGAGACGATGATTACAAAAATGGCCGAGAGTGGACTCAATGCCGTTAGACTTAATTTTTCCCACGGCGATTTTGCCGAGCATGAACCTAAGGTTCACATCACTAGAGCGGTTGGAAAAAAGTTAAACAAGCCCTTGGCGATTATGCAAGATTTGAGTGGTCCTAAATTTCGCTTGGGGGATTTCTATCAAGAACGAGTAACTTTAGTTGCCGGTGATTTGATAACTCTAACTCCGGAAAAGATTGTTGGAGACGAAAAACGAGTTTCGATTAACTATCCAACTTTGGCGCGGGAGATTAAAGTTGGCTCCTTGATTATGGTTGATGATGGCAAGAAGAAGTTTGAGGTTGTGTCTATTAAAGACGAAACAGTTGTCTGCAAAATTTTACAAGGTGGTGAAACTAAGGGTCGTCGGGGTGTTAATTTCCCTGGTGCTAACTTGTCTGTTAGTTCTTTAACAACTAAAGACAGGAAAGATCTGCAATTTGGTATTAAGCACGAAGTTGATGCCGTGGCTCTTTCCTTTGTTCGTCAGGCGAAAGACATTTCTAAATTACGGCAATTATTAAACAGAGCCAAATCTCGCGCCATGATTATTGCTAAGATTGAAACTCGCGAGGCGGTGGATAATTTTGATGATATTCTAGAACTAACTGATGGAATTATGGTTGCCAGAGGTGATTTGGCTGTGGAGGTCGCTCCGGAAGAGGTGCCCTTGATTCAGAAGGCAATTATTTGGAAATGTCATCAGGCTGGTAAACCAGTAATTACCGCGACTCAAATGCTGGAATCAATGATTAAGTCTTCCACTCCAACTCGGGCGGAAGTTTCTGATGTGGCCAATGCTATTTTTGATGGAACTGATGCTCTAATGCTTTCTGAAGAGACTACCTTGGGTAGTTATCCTTTAGAAGCAGTGCAAATGATGTCTCAAATCGCTCGTCGAGTTGAGGAGAACCTTGATTCTAATGGTTTCAATAATTCTTCTAAACACGGCGTTGCGGATGCTGTTAGTCAGGCTGTTGTAGAAACTGCTTTTAACGTTGGCGCAAAATTTATTGTTGCCTTATCTCAATCTGGTTTTACCGCCAGAATGATCTCGCGCTATCGTCCTAGTCATTCTATTATTGCTTTTTCTTCTAATCCTAAAGATCTTAACAAAATGGCTTTACTTTATGGTTGTTATCCAGTTTTGGTTAAAACCTGTTGCGAATTAAACGAAGTGCTAACTTTAGTTAGAGCCTACGCGCTTAAGCACAAGCTAGCGGAAAAAGGGGATAAGGTGGTTATTGCCGGCGGATTGCCCTTGGGTTTGGGGATTCCAACTAATATGATGACGGTTGAGGTTATTTAGTGCTATAATCTAAGTATGAAAATAAATATTAAAGCCACCAATTTAGAGCTTTCGGATTCTTTACGATCTTATCTTGAAGAAAAATTAGATTATATTAATAAGTTAATTAATCCTCAAGACGAGAGTGTGATTGCTGATGTTGAGTTAGCCAAGATCACAATGCACCATCGTCATGGGGAAATTTTTAAAGCCGAGGTTAATTTACATACCGCTAAACATGACCACTTTGCTGAAGCCGAAGAAGCTGATCTCTATGTGGCGATTGATATGGTTAAAGATGAAATTGCCAGAGAAATCAAATCAGCTCAAGCCAAGGAGCTCACCTTGTTGCGTCGTGGCGGTCGCAAATTGAAAGCGATGTTATGTCGGATTAGCCCTTGGCGTTAAAATAATTAATGATGACTAAACAAACTATTGTTGCCGTCGTAGGCTTACTTGTTATCGGCATCGTGCTTGTTTTATTTAGCAACATTTCTTTACCTACTAATCAAATTCAAATGAGTAACATGAGTAATAAATTAAACACCACTAATCCAATTGTTATCCTCCATACTAATTATGGCGAAATCACAATTGAATTATTCGCCGACAAGGCACCATTGACGGTAGAAAACTTTCTAAATTTAGCTCAAGCCGGCTTCTATGACAATACTCTCTTTCATCGAGTGATTCACGACTTCATGATCCAAGGTGGCGATCCTTACACTCGTGAATTTCCAGAAGATTGGTCTCGTCATGGCACCGGCGGTCCGGGTTATTTATTTGATGACGAGAAGAGTGATATAAAATTAGAACGAGGAATTGTTGCCATGGCTAACTCCGGGCCAAATACTAATGGTTCACAATTTTTTATCATTACCGCTCTTGTTACTGATTGGTTGCAAGATCGCCACACGGCTTTTGGCCGAGTTGTCGGTGGTTGGGAGGTGGTCCAAACTATCGAAAAAGTAAAAACTGATCAGAACGATCATCCTCTTGAGGAAGTTAAAATTAATCGAGTAGAAATAAATTAGTAAATTAGTATTGATTATTTATCGTAACCGCGCTGGTAATCTTCCCAACTCATCTCGTTCTTGCCTTCGGGGATTACTATTTTGGGTACAAAAAGATCGTTTTCTAGTTTGGCTGTTTTGATTTTGATTCGTTTACCAGACTGATTGATGAAATATAATCCCGGCCAAGGATTAAGGGCTAGGAATTTGCAATAATTGACGATACCAGAGGCTTGTAGGTCAATTTTGCCGTCTTCTTTGGTGACTAGTTTGGTGTAAGTTGCTTGTAAGTGATTTTGCGCTATCGGTTTAATTTTATTTTCTAAATAGTCTTGAATTAATCTGGCGAATAATTGCGCGCCAAGGCGCGCTAAGTCTTTTCTAACTTGAATGTGATCTCTCATCTCTGTTTGATATTTCACCGAGCCTAGTGTTGGTCCATGATCAACTTTATCATCAATCAACATGAGGGTTATGCCAGTTTTTTTATCGCCGTTTAAAATGGCTGTTTGGATGGGAGAAGGTCCGCGATATTTGGGTAACAATGAGGGGTGAAGATTCAGGATTCCTTGAGGGGGAATCTTAATTATTTCTGGTGGTAGAATTTTGCCATAAGAAGCGACCAGAAAAAACTGCGTCCCCAAGCTCTCTAATTCTGAGGTTATTGAAGATAGTTTGTCTGGTTGTCGTAGGGGGATATTTTGCTGTTGGGCCCAGAGTTTAATTGGTGGGGGAGTTAGAACTTGTTTTCGCCCAACCACACTGTCTGGTGTAGTAATTATCATGGCTGGTTTTATACCCAGACTCTCTAATTCAGCAAGGACAGTTGTTGCAAATTCGTCGGTACCAAAATAGACAAAATTATTTATTTCTTGAGTCATCTGGTTCTATTTTTTGAACATTACTAGCCTTGTCAATAAATAAAATTCCATCTAAGTGATCTGTCTCGTGCTGAAAGATTTGAGCCAGTAGTCCCGAACTGTGATAGACAAGTTTCTGGCCTTTTTCGTTAAGAGCTTCCAGACTCACTTTGTCAGCTCGCTTAACTTCTCCATAAAACCAGCGAATAGAAAGACAGCCTTCTTCTAGACTATTTTTGATTTTTGATGTTTTTTTAATAATCGGGTTGATGAAAACTTGGTCGGGATGAGTCTGGGTTTCCGTGGAGAAAACCTTACCCGAAACAACAAAAATTCTTAGGCTCTCGCCAATCTGCGGAGCGGCAATTGCTACCCCATCCTCGCAAGTTGCTAAAGCGCGTTTTAATTTGGTTATAATCGATTTAATCTTAGGGCTGGTGATTTGATCGATTGATACCGACAAAGCTTTCTGTCTTAACGCTGGGTGATCTTTTTGGACAATATGGTTTTTATTCATGTATTTTTTCGTTTTATAAGATACTATTAGGATTTATGTTAATAGTAAAGGCTGGGGGTAGTGATTTAAGAATTTGGATTAAATCTGATTCTGGCCACTTTTCTGGATCTTGTTTAAGTAATAAATTGAGACGATATTGTTTGGATTTTTCTGATTGCAGAGATTGATAAACAATTGGCTTATACATCTCTAGGGTTTTGGCTAGAACTCTCATTTCTTCTTGGACAACCCCTCTCACTCCTTCTCGGCTTATTTTAACTAATAATTTAAATGGTGGATAGCCGAAGTTAGATCGATGCGAAAGTTCATCGGTATAAAAACTATTTAAATTACCCTTAATTGCCTGTCGGAAGAATGGCTCATCTTCGTAACGAGTTTGAACGATAAAATGTCGAGAGGCCATCGTTCGTAAGTTAATCAATAATTGAAATAATTGTTCGTGAATTCCGAAATCAGGTAAGGACAATAAGCTATCTATGGCTACGACAAAAATATTGTCCACTTTCGTTCTTAGATAATGATAAGCCATTTCTGTCCCCACTAAGACTGATCCAGGATGCTTGTGGAATTTAGTGATAATATTTGTTGCTTGTTTCGCAGTTTTGGCCACATCGCTGTCCAGTCGTAAGACGTTTATCGACGGAAAAAGTTTCTTGATTTCAGTGACAACTTTCTCTGTTCCGGCCCCTAACGCTTGCAAATGCCAGCTCTGACAGTTAAGGCAGTTTTCCTTAGCGTTACGTCGTTCTCCGCAACGATGACATAGGAAAGTTGCGCCACCGTGTAAGGTAATTGGCGCTTGACAGCCTTGACAACGAACAAGAGTCCCACAATCATTACAAACAATAGTGGGGGATAGTCCTCGCCGATTAGCTAGAATGAAGGTTTGTTCTTGGTGGGAGACAGCCTGATTTAACCATTCTGTTATCTCAGTGCTCCATAATTCGCCTGATTTGACTCTAAGTAGGGTTGTTAGGGAGATAGCATTCGTTGTTCGCTTTAAGGGGCGAGCCGGATGATAATAACCAATTTTAAGTTGCTGGATCATTTCAGCTGAGAGGCAAGTGTCAGCGCGAATAGAAGTGGCTCCATAAGCTTGGCATAAATAATCGATAAAAACATGATAGTTAATGAAAGGTCTAGTCAGTCCCTTGTAGGCATTAGAACTCTGATGGTCAGTAATAATTGTTTTGATATCAGCCCGAGGTAGAGACAAGAATGGTGGCGTGCCCACAATCACCACTGGGTGTTCCAAGGTGCTTGCTTGTTGCCAGCGTTCTAGTACCACTTTTTTTGCCAATTGCCCATGAAAAGCAAAAATATAATTATTTATACCCCGCTCTAGATTTTTGGTTGTTTCTTCGACGTCGATCACTGTTGGTTGGCAAATAAAAACCGAGAATCCTTTAGCAAATTCTTCCCGAATTAGACTTTTATAAAAGCTTAGTCTCTCCTCTTCATTGTCTTGCAGAGCTAAACGATTGATTGCTAAATTTGGCCCTTCCGATTCATTATTTTGACTGGCGTTATTTTTATTGGATTCTTCCAGCTTTAGTAATTGCGCCTGCTCTAAAATATTTTTAGAAATTAAATTTTTTAAACAAGGACCAAGTCTAGTTGCGTGATAGTTAGCTGTTTTAATTGTTGCTTCAATAAATTTGGGCAATAAAAAGCGTTTGGTAATTACTCCGGAAATCTTTTTTAGTGAATAAGCTGAAGTTTTTAAGCTAGTTTTGAGTTGCTTTGCTGGCTGGCTGTTTATCACTAAAGCATTGATTTTTTTATTTTTTATGGTGATATTAACAATCGCGCCAGTCTTTAAGCTTTCGGCTGAAAAGTAAGAGAGAGTGTCTCTAAATACCCCACGACTAAGGGGGATTACTTGAACAATTTCCATCGCGCTTATGATATACTTTAATTGTGAAAAAGTATATCTCTCTCGAACAAGCTGCCACACGATCTTCTTATAGTGTCGGAGAGTGGAGTGAGATTTGTCGGGCTGGTTTTCTTGATTGTCAATTGCGGGGAGATCAGTGGTTCGTTAGCGAATCTGATTTATCCCGGGAGGTGGATTTAGTGGCGGCGGTTCGTCGCAATCATTTAGCTTCTGCGGTTAAACAAACCCATTTGCGCGGGCGACGTCTCCAGCAATCATTAGCAAGTTTATTACTTGTTTTTGCTATTCTAACAGCATCTGTTGTATTTTTTTCTGCTCCTGGTTATCAATTTAAGTTTTTAATTACTCAAACTGTTTTAGAAAAATTAGCTAAAATTGATCAAGATTTAGTTGCCTTGGCTCATCTTGTTCGTGAGCCGATTGATCAAATTAAAGATCAGGTAAAAACACCTTGGCCTTCTTTGAAATATCGTCTGAAGAATAACCTCCTTGATCTCATTGGGATTAAAAATAGAGATTTGCCATAATTGCCAAAAAGACTAGAATAGCTAGATGTCCTTCTTTGTAAAAAAACTGGGGATTGATTTAGGGACCGCTAACACTCTGGTCTTTGTGCCTGGTCGCGGGGTTGTCTTAAACGAGCCTTCAGTTGTCGCTTTGTCCGAATTTGATCAGAAAGTTCTGGCGGTTGGCTTGGGGGCCAAAGAGATGCTTGGCAGAACTCCAGACGCTATTACCGCTTATCGACCGATGAAAGACGGCGTTATTGCTGACTATCGCGTTACGGAAGTAATGCTCCGTTATTTCATTGGCAAGGTTCTTGGGCGTTATAATTTTTTGAAACCGGAGGTTATGATTTCAGTTCCGGCTGGTGTCACTTCCACAGAACGTCGCGCGGTAGTGGAAGCCGCCATGAGAGCTGGCGCCAAAAATACTTATGTTGTCAAAGAGCCTATCCTAGCAGCTATCGGAGCTGGTATCCCTATTCATGAAGCGCGTGGTCATATGGTTTGTGATATTGGTGGTGGAACCACGGATGTGGCGGTGATTTCTTTGGGTGGGATTGTTTCTTCTACTTCGGTTAAATGCGCTGGAAATAAGATTGATCAGGCAATTGTGGATTACATTAAGAAAACTTTTAACTTAGCTGTTGGTGATAAAACTGCGGAAAATGTCAAAATTAATATCGCCTCGGCTGTTTCGGTTGAGGATGATCATGCTTATGAGATTAAAGGGAGAGATTTTTTAACTGGCCTACCTCGTTCTACGGAGATTAAAACTAATGAAATCGTTCGAGCGATTGATACGGAATTACGAGAAATTATTAAAGCTATTAAGTATGTTTTTCAGAATACTCCACCGGAATTAGCAGCTGATATTATTGATCATGGCATTATTATGACTGGCGGATCGTCCCAATTGGCTAATTTGCCAGAGCTGGTTTATCGACGGACTGGAGTTAAGGCCTATCTGGCCGATGAGGCTTTCTATTGCGTCGCTAGGGGGACTGGTATTGCTCTAGAACATCTTGATACTTATAAACGAAGCATTGTCGCAAAAAATTAATAATTTATGAACTATTTAAGACAGGCCCATCTCTTGGTCGGCAACTTTGCTGATTGTAATAAAAAATTAATTGATTTATTGCCAAGAGATAGTCGAGTATGGCGAGAACGTCACGCAACTTTTAAAATCAGCAATAGTCGTTTCTTGAGAGAACGTCAGAGTCGTCGATCTGATCAAGATGTCCTATGCCTGATTGTGGCTTTTGATACTATTACTATTGAATCGCAAAATGCTCTATTGAAAATATTTGAGGAGCCAAATCAGGGCGTGAATTTTTTCCTGATTGCGCCGGAAACTGTTGTCTTATTGCCAACTTTACTATCGCGTCTGGTGGTGGTGAGAGTGCCGCCATCATTAATACTCCAAGGTAGTAGTAATAGAGCTAATCGTTTTTTGGATGCTGCTCCAGAGCAACGTCTAATCGCCATTGAATCTTGGCTTAAAAAACGAAAGAATTTACCTGGTGTGGTGATGAAGCAGTTTGTTCTGAAGTTCCTTCAAGAATTAGAATCAACGATGTTGTTAAGAATAAAAGCCTCTAAGTCTAGTTCAAAATATCTAATTAATTTTTTTGAAACCTTGATTAAGGCGAGATCTTATTTGCGAAGTCAGGCTGGTTTGTCTCGTCTAGTTTTGGAACATCTTGCCTTAGTGTGTTAGAATATTATCATGTCTTATAATTTTAATCCTTTTAAACAGCAATTAGCTGAGGTCCAACAACGTTTAAGTCGGGAGTTTGAGATGATTCGAGCTGGACGACCTAGTCCCGCCATCTTAGATGGGATAACGGTTGATTCTTATGGTTCACGCGTTCCCTTGAAGCATTTAGGAGTTATCACTATTGATGACGTGCGGACTTTGAGAGTGACTCTGTGGGATCAATCTCAATTTAAGTCAGTAGAAACAGCAATTAACACTGCTAATTTGGGAGTTTCTTTGTCTAGTGATGGTACAATTATTCGACTTGTTTTTCCTGAATTGACCGAAGAGAAACGAAAATTGCTGATTAAATTAGTTCATGAAAAATTAGAAGAATCTCGTATTTCTATTAGAAAAGAACGAGAAAAAGTTTGGAACGATATCCAAGCCAAAGAACGCGCCGGAGAAATTAGTGAGGATGATAAGTTTCGTTATAAAGAAGAGATGCAAAAAATTATTGATGAGATGAATCGTAAGATAGAGGAGATGAGTGGCAATAAAGAACTCGCTCTCGCAAAGTAACTATCATAACTATTATCACCATTATGACTATTATTATTTTTTTGATTATCTTAGCTATTTTGATCTTATCTCATGAGTTTGGTCATTTTATTGTGGCAAAAAAGTCCGGAGTGCGAGTTGATGAATTTGGCTTGGGTTTTCCGCCAAAGTTGTTTGGTTGGAAATATGGCGAGACAGAGTATTCCTTAAACGCTATTCCCTTTGGTGGATTTGTAAAAATTTTTGGCGAAACTCCGGACGAAGAATCTCTAACAGGACCGGAACACCAGCGCAGTTTAATTAGTAAATCAAAATTTTCTCAAGCTTTAGTCTTAGTGGCCGGGGTTGTTTGTAACCTTTTATTGGCTTGGCTTCTCCTGTCTATTGGTTTTATGATTGGACTGCCAACTTCTGTAGAGGAGCTTAGTTCTTGGGATAAGGCTACTTCGTCAAAATTAATAATTACCAATGTGTTACCTGTCTCACCGGCAGAATTATCGGGTCTTAAGTCTGGTGATGAAATTGTCAGCGTTGTTGATTCTGGCGGAGAATTTGTTAATCAGGATTCAATTGAAGATTTGCAAAATTTTATTTCGTCCAGGCCGGAAGAAGAACTCGTGTTCAATTATCGACGAGGTAAAGTATTTACCGATTCTGATTTAGTAGTTCAAACAACAACTGTTAAACCGGTTCTAGGTTTAGTAGAAGATAAAGTGGCGATTGGCATTGCTATGGATCACTTAGTCTTAGCGAAGAAAAACTTCTTTCTTGCTTTGTGGAGCGGTCTTGCTCTAACGGCGAAGTTGTCTTATTTGACTGTCGTGGCGCTTAGTACTCTCATTGTCAACACCTTTCAGGGTGAAGCAATTCTTAATACTATTACTGGCCCGGTTGGCTTAGTTGGTTTGGTTGGTGACGCAACTAGTCTTGGTCTAGTTTACTTATTAAGTTTTACTGCTTTCATTTCTATCAATTTGGCTGTTATTAACTTAGTGCCCTTCCCAGCTCTTGATGGTGGGCGCCTGCTTTTCCTGTTAATTGAAAAAATAAAAGGTTCAACCATTAATCCCGCTATTGCTAATACTCTAAATCTTGTGGGATTTGCCTTGCTGTTGCTTTTGATGTTTGTAATTACTTATAACGATATTGTCAAATTGATTTGAAGTATTGATTTAAAGTAGCTTTTTGACCGCTGGTTCTTTTTGCGTTAAGCTGGGGACATGCGACAATCTCAACTTTTTACGAAAACCCGTTTTGAAGCGCCCAAAGATGAAGTTTCAAAGAATGCCAAATTATTAATTCGAGCTGGCTTTATTCATAAGGATTTAGCTGGAGTCTATTCTTACTTACCTTTGGGCTTAAGAACTTTAGAGAAAATTAACAATATTATTAGAACGGAAATAAACTCACTTGGCGCTGTTGAGGTGAGATTAGCGAGCTTGCAAAATCCTGATCTCTGGAATCAAACCAATCGTTGGGTTGATGATCAATTTGATGTTTGGTTTAAAACTAAATTAAAAAACGATACGGAGCTAGGTTTGGGTGCAACTCATGAAGAGCCCATAACTTCTATCGCCAGAGAATACATTCAGTCATATCGTGATTTGCCTCAAGCTGTTTTTCAAATTCAAACCAAGTTTCGTAACGAGACGAGGGCCAAGAGTGGCATCTTGCGTGGGCGAGAATTTTTAATGAAGGATCTCTATTCTTTCCATGCTGATAAGGCAGATCTGTTAGAGTTTTATCAGCGAGCCACTGAAGCCTATCGACGCATTTTTTCTCTTCTTGGTTTAGGTGATAGAACTCATTTAACCTTTGCTTCCGGTGGCGCTTTCAGTAAATACAGTCACGAATTTCAAACAATTTGTGAGTCTGGAGAAGATACTATTTATCTATCAAGTGATAAAGATTTAGCCGTTAATGTGGAGGTATGTACTCCGGAAGTTCTTAAGGATTTGGGTTTAGAGAAGGAGGAACTGGTTCCTCATAAGGCAATCGAAGTCGGAAATATTTTCCAATTGGGAGATCGCTTCTCTAAAGCGCTTGGTTTGGAATATATCAATAAAGAGGGGAAAAAACAACCAGTGATCATGGGTTGTTACGGTATTGGCCCCTCACGACTACTTGGGACTATTGCCGAAGTTTTGTCTGATCAAGCTGGCTTAGTTTGGCCAGAGTCTGTTGCGCCATTTACGGCTCATCTAATTGAGTTACCGTCTAAAAATAATCAAGAAGTGGGCAAAATTTCTTTAGACCTTCACAATCAATTGGAAGATTTGGGCTTAGAAACACTCTATGATGACAGAAACTGTTCGGCTGGTGAAAAATTTTCCGATAGTGATTTGATCGGATTACCATTTCGTCTTGTTGTTAGTGACAAGGCTTTGAAAGCTGGAAAAGTAGAAGTGAAAGAACGAAAAAGTGGAATCACTAAGTTCGTTTCTATCTCAGCTATTCCAGAATTATTTACCAATTATGAATGATAAACTTCACCAGTGGTTAGCTAATGATATTGGCATTGATTTGGGAACGGCAAATACCCTCATTTATGTTCGAGGTCAGGGGATTGTGATTAACGAACCGACTATCGTCGCGATTAATGAAAAAACCGGCCGGGTAGTGGCGATTGGCAATGACGCCAAGCAAATGATTGGTCGTACTCCGGCGCACTTGTCGGTTATTAATCCTCTGGTTGATGGGGTGATTTCTAATTTTGAGGTGGCGGAAGAAATGTTGGCCTACTTTATTCGCAAGGTCGGCAGTATGACTCCTAGAAAATTTTTGCGACCGCGACTAGTTATCGGCGTACCTTCTGGCATTACTAATGTGGAAATTCGCGCCGTGCGCGACGCTGCTCGTAATGCCGGGGCTGGTAAGGTTTACATTGTGGAAGAGCCGATGGCTGCCGCCGTCGGTATCCGGTTGTTGGTCCATGAACCAATTGGTCACATGTTGGTTGATATCGGCGGCGGTACTACTGACATCGCGGTGATCTCTTTGGGGGGGATCGTTAGGTCGAAAAATTTGAAGGTAGCTGGTAACCATCTTAATGTTGATATTATCACTTATGTTCGAGACGAATTTAAAATTCTTTTGGGTGAAAAAACGGCGGAAGATGTTAAACTGGCGGTTGGGTCTGTGTATAAGCGTCAGGAATCTCTGGAGGCTACTATCCGTGGTCGCGATTTGGTTACCGGTTTGCCCAAGGAGGTGGTTATGACTGATTCAGACATTAAAGAGGCGATTCATAACTCAATTTCGATGATCATTGATTCGATTAAGGAGGTTCTCGAGACTACCCCTCCGGAAGTAATTTCGGACGTCATGAACAAAGGGATTGTCCTTGTCGGTGGCGGATCTTTGTTGCAGGGGATGAAGGAGCTTCTGGAGCACGAGATTAAAATTCCGGTTTATTTGGCGGAAGATCCGATGACGGCGGTTGTCAGAGGCACTGGTGTTATTTTAGAAAACCTTCCTCGCTATCAAGATATTTTACTTAATGATGAAGATGACTTCCAGGTCAAATAATTTTAGATATAAGCTTTTTCTGTTTGTCTTATTTGTTTTATTGGCCACTAATAGTGGTTGGATTTTTGGCTGGTTGACTCCTTATGCAATTGTTTTAGCTAAACCACTGTGGGGATTAAGCGCGAGAGCCGAGAGTCATATTTCTGAATTATCCATTTTGACGACAAGCAAAAATGAATTGTGGGAAGATTATCGCGAATTAAAAGCCAGAATGGCTACTTGGCAGATTTTACTAGCCGATAGGCAGATTTTAATTAACGAGATAACTCATTTGCGTACCTTATTGGGGCGAGAGGAGTTGTTGGAAACTTTGGTCGTGGGTCGAATTATTTCTAATCCTTGGAGTAGTCCTTATGATTTAATCGTTTTAGATGTTGGGCGAGAAAATGCGACAACTTTATTTAAAGTGGGGGATCTAGTAACTTTTGAGACCTCAATCGCCCTTGGTCGAATTGCGGAAATTAGTTCAACAACCAGCAAAGTTAAGCTTTTTTCCGCCAGTAATCAGAGCTTTGCTGTTAGTATTGGCGAGTTGGCCGTACCGGCTATTGCCACGGGGGTTGGTGGTGGCAATATCAAGATTACTCTCCCGCGCGGTGTCTTAGTGGAAGTTGGTATGCCGGTGACAATTCCTGGACCAAATTCTAGTTTATTGTTGGGTGTTATCGGCGCGATTGATAAACCGGCAAATGAGTCAATGCAGACCTTGGTGTTAAGTTCTCCGACCAACCCTCATCAGCTTAGATTAGTAGAGATTCATGCGAGTTAGATTTTTAACTTTAGTTGGTTTGTGTTTCGCGGTCTTAGTATTGCCTTGGTGGGCGACGGTATTTCTGTTACTAATTAGCCTTGTTTATTTTTCTTGGTTTTACGAGGCAATTTTACCAGCGGTTCTCTTTGATCTTCTTTACAGCTTACCACAGACTGCATTTTTTGGATTTTACTTAATTAGCGTTATTATAGTTTTGTTAACGATTTTTCTTGTTGAAGAAATTAGAAAGCGCCTTTTTGTTTATCGTGATAAAAATATTTAATCGTCAAAGCAAAATTAAGCCAAGACTTGATCCGGATGAAGTCTTTTTGGATTCTCATAATTTGCCTTTATTTAATACCCAACAATTTGAGGGTCAAATTGAAAGACCGATTGCCAAATTTAGTTTTCGGATTTTATCTACCTTTTTTTTATTAATTCTCTTCATTTTTTTTGTTAAGTTAACTAGTCTTCAGATCTTTGACGGAGAAGTTTATGCTCAAAGAAGCGCTAATAATACCCTAAGACATATTCCTGTTTTTTACGAACGGGGGATTATCAGTGATCGCTTAGGTGTTGAGTTGGCTTGGAACGAACCAGCTCGACGTTATATCACCGAACCTGGTTTCGGACACCTATTGGGTTATATTGCTTATCCAACTCAAGCGGAATTAGATTCTAATGATTATCATCAGAAAGAATTTCTGGGGCGAGATGGCGTGGAGCAAGTTTACAATCTCCAATTGGCCGGCGAGCGGGGATTAAAAATTGAGGAAGTGGATGCCGTGGGAAAAATTCAGTCAGAGTACATTCTCGAACCTCCGAAGACTGGGAAAGGCTTGAGTCTTTCTATTGACGCCAGACTGCAACAAGAGCTTTATCGTCAAATTTTTGATTTGGTTGATCAGGGACCCTTTACTGGTGGGGCTGGAGTTATTATGGATATTAATACTGGTGAACTTCTCACTATGGTTAGTGTTCCGGAATATGATCCCAATGTTCTATCTTTCAGCCGAGATCGAGTTCAAATCGAAGATTATATTAATGACCCGCGTCAGCCATTTCTCAACCGAGCTCTTCAGGGTCGTTACGCGCCGGGTTCAATTATTAAACCCTTCCTGGCTCTCGCCGCTTTAGAAGAAAATATTATTTCGCCTGATAAAAAAATTTTAAGTACTGGGTCTATTAGTATTCCTAACCCTTTTGCTTCTGGCGGAGCCACTATTTTTCGAGATTGGCGGGCGCATGGTTGGGTCAATATGAGGGAGGCAATTGCCGTATCTTCTAATGTTTATTTCTATAACATCGGTGGTGGTTATCAAGATCAGAAAGGTTTAGGAATTAGTAACATTAGTCGTTATGCTAGACTATTTGGTTTCGGCCAAGCGACTGGTATTAATTTTACCGGTGAAGCGCTGGGCACTGTTCCAGATCCAGAGTGGAAAGCTAAAAATTTCAATAATGAACCTTGGCGTTTGGGTAATACTTATCATACTTCAATCGGTCAATATGGCTTTGAGGTTACTCCTTTGCAAGTTGTTCGCGCCGTTGGGGCGATTGCCTCATCTGGTCATCTAGTTACGCCAACGATTATTAAAGCTGATTCTAATTTTTCGCCAGCTAAAAAAACTATTCCTGGAATTGATCCCGAATATTATCAAATTGTTCGTGAAGGTATGCGGATGACAGTTACCGATGGTAGCGCCACCAGTTTGAATTCCGCACCAGTGCACGTTGCCCTCAAGACTGGTACTGCTGAACTAGGTGTTGCTAATCAGTTTATTAATGCTTGGGCTACTGGATTTTTCCCTTACGAAGAGCCTCGTTATTCATTTGCTATTGTCTTGGAGCGAGGGTCTAGGAATAATCCTACCGGTGCTGTTCCTATTTTACGTCGGTTTTTGGATTGGCTGGCTGTTGAGGCTCCGGAGTATATAACTGTTGATGGGGACATTGAAACGCTTGACTCCAGCTCTTAAATATGCTAAGCTTATTACAGACCGTCAGCATGTTGCTGGCTAAATAATGTTCAATGGCCTAAATGGCCAGAAAGAGGCGTGACATGGTACGTTTGCTTGTTCTTTCCATTTTGTGTGTCATCTCGACAGTTTCGGTGGAAGCGGAGGAAGCTGTTGTCCTGATCGGCACCGACGGTAGTGTGCGTTTCGATGAGATCAAGGCGCCGGAGGTGGAATACACTGACACCGGCCTGGTTGCCACTGCTGAAGCCCAAAAGTACCCCGAGGCCATCAAGAGCCTGCTCGCCGAAAAGGCAGATTTTGTGCCGGTGGGAGTTGCGCAATTGTCCGAACGGATGACGAGTCTGATCTCTTTCCTAGTCACCAAGGAAACGACTTTGGTGTTGACTCGACAGGGAGACACTCTGGTAGTGCGACCTCCAGAAGATGAGGTGGAGAGGGGGTTTGTGGGAGGATCAGAGTTTAACCCATTTGGATTGTTTGCACTTCTCTTCCTTGTTTTGTTGGTGATAGGCAATATGTTGCTTCTCAGAAATCGAAGAAGTTCTTTTGTTGACATCTGGATTGTTACCACTGCCTTCATTGCCTTTACCATTCTCGCTGTCTTTACCTCGACCATCCCTCTTGCTACCGCCACTGCTCTGATCGCCTTTGCCTCCTTCGTTGTCGGGGGCTCCAGCTTACATACAGGGCAATATTACTTGTTATCCTGTGTCTCTGCCTTTTCCATCGTCACTGCTGTGTTCTTAGTCATCTAGGTTGTACCTGGCAACATTGCCGGAACGCTCTGGAGATAAGCGTTAAACTCCAACCCCATGCAGAAGTGCGTGGGGTTTTTCTTTTGCTAAAATTAAGCTTGACCTTTCAATCGCGACAAGATAGAATGTCGCATATGGATAATCCTTACTTCTTGAGCCAAGAGAAACACGACGAATTAATTTCCGAATTCGAAGATTTGAAAATGAATCGCCGGCGAGAAATTGCCGAGCGTTTGGAGTATGCCAAATCTCTAGGTGACTTATCAGAAAATGCCGAATATCATGCCGCCAGAGAAGAACAAGCGGAAACCGAAGAACGGATTAGTCAGCTCGAGAGTATTTTGAAGTCGTCACAGATTATTACCATGCACCATAGTGTGTCGATTGAGCCGGGCTCAACTCTCAAGGTGAAGCGCTTGAGCGATAATACCGAATATAAATATACTATCGTGGGCACAGAAGAAGCCGATTTTACTATTGGGAAAATTTCTTATTTATCGCCAATTGGCGCTGGTCTCTTGGGTAAGAAGAAGGGTGACGAGGTCCTCATTCAGACTCCTAAGGGAGAGGTGAAGTATAAGATTATTAGTGTTGAGTAAATATTAATTAAATTAGACAATAACATGGCTTCGCTCGAAGAATTGCGGGTTGAGCGCCTTAGAAAAATAGAACAGCTGGAAGCGTCGGGGCTGGAAGTCTATCCGATAGATTCTAAGCAAGATTACTCTATTGCTCAAGCATTTGAGGCTTTTGATAAACTAGTTAATTCTGGCGTGTCAGTTTGTTTGCTTGGTCGAGTGCGAACTATTCGTTCCCAGGGATCTCTAATTTTCTTTGACTTTGACGATGGGACTGGCTCTCTCCAAGGGTTGCTTAAGAAAACTAATTTAACTCCAGAATCTTTTTCTCTATTTGAGGAGGTGGTTGATGTGGGCGACTATGTTGAGCTTGAGGGTAAGCTGTTTATTACTAAGCGTGGCGAGAAAACTATCGAAGTATCATCTTGGCGGATGTTGGCGAAAAGTTTACGTCCCTTGCCTGACAAGTATCACGGTTTGAAAGATTTGGATGAGCGCTTCCGTCATCGTTATTTAGACAGCCTTATGGCTCCAGAGATTAAAGAACGATTTATTTTTCGTTCACATCTAATTAGCGCTATTAGAAGCTATTTAGACAAATCTGGATATTTAGAAGTAGAGACTCCTATTCTTCAACCTCTACCTGGTGGTGCTAGCGCCGAACCGTTTGTCACTCACCACCAGACGCTTGATCTAGATTTATATTTGCGTATTTCTGAAGAATTATATCTCAAGCGTTATTTAATCGGCGGTTTCCCGCGAGTTTATAGTTTGTCGCGTAACTTTCGTAATGAGGGTATTGATGTGACTCACAATCCGGAGTTTACTATGTTGGAATTTTATGCTTCTTTTGCTTCAGCTAGTGACCAACGATCTTTTCTGGAAAAGATGCTCAAGCATTTAGTCAAAAAATTACTAGGCAAATCAGCCATTGTTCATAATGGTGAAACGATTAATTTGGGCGCTAAGTTTAAGGTGGTAACCTATTATGACATTCTTAAACGTTACGCTCTAGTTGCTGACCCCGAACATATTAGTCAGGAGGATTTAACTCTCAAGGCTAGACAATTAGCGGTGTCGACAGAGCCAGGTGATAGTCGAGAAAAAATAATGGATGCTATCTATAAAAAAGTTTGTCGGCCGAAAATTATTCAGCCAACTTTCTTGATTGATTATCTTAAAAATTATTTGCCTTTAGCTAAGCAAAAACATTCTAACTCTGGTTTGGTTGACGCCTTCCAGTTAGTTATCGGCGGGATTGAATTAGCCAAAGCCTTTTCGGAACTAAATGACCCACGAGAACAACTCAAGCGCTTTGAGGAACAAGAAAAACAAAGAGCCGTGGGGGATAAAGAAGCTCAAGTTATGGATCTCGATTTCGTGGAAGCCCTAGAATACGGCATGCCCCCAGCTGGTGGTGTCGGTATTGGCATTGATCGTCTGGTGATGTTCTTAACTAACACTCACAACATTAAAGAAGTTATCTTTTTCCCAACAACTAAGCCTCGTTAGTCCTAATTTTAGCCTAGAAAACACCCCTCTAATCAGAGGGATGTTTTCTGTGGATAAGTGGTATTGTTTAGTGGGATAGAGTGGCATATAATAGTTGTGTAGTGGGTAGAAGTGGTAAATGGGTTTAAATTATAATTATGCTTATCGGCGAATACACTCACACCTTGGATTCCAAAAAGCGCTTGGCTATTCCGGCTAAGTGGCGAAAGGAATTGGGTCGTAAGGTGGTAGTTACTCACGGTTTGGATAATTGTTTATTTGTTTACCCAATGAAAGAGTGGCGACGGGTTTCCGAGAAATTAGCCTCGCTCTCGCTCGGCCAAGCCAACACTCGCGGTCTTAATCGATTCATGTTGGCCGGAGCAGTTGAGAGTGATGTCGACGCAATCGGAAGAATTCTTATTCCCGATTTTTTAAAAGAATATAGCTCTCTACAAACTAAGGTAGTCATGGCGGGAGTTCATAATCGTTTGGAAATTTGGGATGAGAAGCGTTGGCAACTCTATAAGGCGAGAATTAGTCAGGAGGCTGATACTTTGGCGGAAAAATTGGGTGAAATTGGCGTATTTTAATCGCCAAAATGATTCACCAACCAGTTCTTTTACAAGAAGTTATCGATGGCTTAGAACCAGAAACTGGGGAATCTTTTCTTGATGCCACCATCAATCGTGGTGGTCATAGCTTGGCGATTGCTCCATTCTTGGGCCCAGGGGGATTAATTATCGGAGTAGATCTCGATGCAATTGCTTTAAGAGAGGCAGAAATTAATCTGGCAAATTGTTCTCCCCAGATTAAATTAGCTCAAGGGAATTTCCGATCACTAGACTCGATCTTGGCTGGGTTAAAAATTGAGACTATTGATTTGGCCTTGCTTGATCTCGGCATTAGTTCTAACCAGCTTGAGGTATCGGAACGCGGTTTCTCTTTCCAGCGCGATGAACCACTCTTAATGACCTTGGCTGATGCCTCCTCTCTGTCTCCTGACAGTTTGACAGCTCGCCGAGTGGTCAACGAATGGCCGGAAGAGGATTTGGCCGATCTAATTTTCCGTTATGGCGAAGAGCGTTTTTCTCGCAAGATCGCGAAGGCTATTAGGGAAGCGCGCCAAGATCAACCGATTGAGACCACTACGCAATTAGTTGAGGTTATCAAGAGTGCCGTTCCAGAATGGTATACCCACCGACGACTTCATTTTGCCACCAAGACCTTCCAAGCTCTAAGGTTAGCTGTTAACGATGAGTTAGGGGCCTTAGAAGAAGGTTTAGGGGCTATTTGGAGGCATCTTGCTCCTAATGGCCGTCTGGCGGTAATTAGTTTCCATAGTTTAGAAGCCCGCTTGGTGAAGAATTTCTTTAAGGCCAGAAAGCTTGCCAGTGAGGGTGTTATTCTCACTAAACACGCCATTAAGCCTTCTCGCGATGAGGTCCTAAGCAATCCCAGAGCTCGTAGTGCCCAATTAAGGATTATTAAAAAAATATAAATATTATGACTGTAAAAAGTTCAACCATTCAACACCAGCGTCAGCGCCGTTTATATTTGTTAGCAACTGTGGCCGCTTTGTTATTTATTGTTCACTTGTATTTTGTTGCCGGGATGGTCTTAACGATGTCTTCTCGAGAGCAAATTCTTAAACAAATTAGTCAGACCGAATCTTCAATTATCGCTTTAGAATCGGAATTTATTTCTTTGTCTAAAAATATTACTTTAGACTTGGCTCATGAACGAGGTTTTGTGGATGCTGAGAAACAATCATCTTTTGTTTACGCTGATGATATTACCGTCGCGATGAATTCCCGCTAGCTTCTTATGGGAGTAAATTTTAAAGCGCGAATTCGTTTTCTTTATTTTATTATCTTCGCTTTAGCGACCATCTTGGTTGCGCGTTTATTTATCATTCAAGTAGTTCAGAGAGAAGTTTATGTCGCTCGAGCCAATCGCCAACAACAAGGTTCGATTAATACTTTGTTAGAGCGAGGTTCTATTTTTTTCCAAACACGCGATGGTAAAAAAGTGTCAGCCGCCACATTGCAAAACGGTTTTACTATTGCTATTAATCCGAGATTAATTACTAAGCCTGATTTAACTTACACTAAACTTAGTGAAGTTTTGAGTCTTGATCGAGAAGATTTTTTCCAGAAAGCTACTAAAGATGATCCTTACGAAGTAATTTTTAATCGCGTAAATAAGGAAGAAGCTGATGCGGTTCGTGCTCTGGGATTGACGGGAGTGATTCTTGAGGCTGATCGTTGGCGCTTCTACCCCGGTGATCAATTGGCCGCTCACACGATCGGCTTCATGGCTTATGAGGGGAAAGAATACGCTGGTCGTTATGGCTTAGAGCGTCAATACGAAAGAGTTTTGAAGCGAGATCCGGAAATGAATTTTGTCACTTTCATTACTAAAGTATTTTCAGACTTAGGGTCGGCGCTTGGTCGGAAGAAAGTTGCTAGCGCTGATCTGGTCTTAACGATAGAGCCAACCGTTCAACAGTCTCTGGAGATTGAATTAGATACTTTGGCTGATCGCTGGCAGGCCGAATCGATTGGTGGAATCATTATTAATCCTCAAACTGGTGCCGTTGTGGCTATGGCGGCTCGTCCCACGTTTGATCCGAATAGACGACTTAGAGATATTAGTTTACTGCGCAATCCTCTAGTGGAAAATGTTTATGAGATGGGATCAATTGTTAAACCATTAACACTGGCGTCAGCAATTGATACTGGGGCTATCAGTGCAGAAACAACGTATCATGATTACGGTGTCGTCACGGTGGAGAATCGTCAAATTAGCAATTACGACAAGCGCGGTCGGGGAGTTGTTTCTATGCAGGAGGTGCTCAATCAGTCGCTTAATACTGGCGTGGTTTTCGCAATGCAGAAAATGGGTAAAGAAAAACTCCGAGATTATTTGCTAAGTTTTGGTCTAGGAGAGAAAAGTGGTATTGATTTACCTGATGAGATAACTAGCTTGGTTAAGAATTTATCCAGTCGTCGCGAGATTGAGTTAGCGACAGCTTCTTTTGGTCAAGGCTTGGCCCTCACTCCCATCAGTATTGCTAAAGCTTTATCAGTTCTGGCTAACGATGGTATGTTAGTCCAACCGCAAGTGGTTCAAGCTTTAGAGTTTGAAGATTCTGAATCTGTGGCGCCAATTAAACCTATTCTTGTTCGTCGAGTGATTAAATCTGAAACCAGTCAAGAAATTACTCGAATGTTAGTTTCTGCGGTTGATAACGCCCTGCTGGGCGGAACAGTTAAGTTACCTCACTATAGTGTCGCGGCTAAGACGGGCACAGCGCAAATTTCTAAGCCCGGTGGCGGTTACTACGACGATAGATACCTCCACTCCTTTTTCGGTTATTTTCCGGCCTACGATGCCCAGTTTCTAACTTTTATTTATATGGTTAATCCTCGTAACGCTCGCTATGCTTCTGATACTCTCACCGGACCATTTATGAATTTGACTAAATTTCTGTTAAACTATTATAATATCCCACCAGATCGTTAATTAAATTAATATGATCAAGCAAATTTTAAAAGCTATTATTACCGCCATTATTCAATTAGAGGCGCGTTTGGTGTTGAAAAAATATAAACCAAAAATCGTAGGAATTACCGGTAGTGTTGGCAAGACTGGCACTAAAGATGTTGTGGCGCAAGTTCTTGGGTCACACTATCGCGTTCGCAAAAGTCAAAAAAGTTTCAATAGCGAAATCGGCGTGCCTCTGACCATTTTGGGTTGTGATAATGCTTGGTACAGTGTTAGTGGTTGGCTAAAAAATATTATTGAAGGTTTAAGTTTAATCTTGTTTCGCGCGCCTTATCCAGAGTGGTTGGTATTAGAAATCGGTGTAGATAGGCCTGGTGATATTAAAAGATTAATTAAATGGCTTAAACTTGATGTCGCTATCATTACTCGTTTGCCCGAGATGCCTGTCCATATGGAATTTTTCTCTTCACCAGCCGAGTTGATTAATGAGAAGCTTTCTCTAGTGAAGGCAGTCGGCGATACGGGAGTAGTAATTTTAAATTATGACGACGACAAGGTGATGCGTGGCGCTGACAGAACGCGGGCTAAGATAATTACTTACGGTTGGAATGAGGGCGCTACCGTCCGTGGTTCTAATGACCATCTCTTATATCGCGAGGAAGGTGAAGTCAAGATTCCTGACGGCCTGGCTTTGAAGGTGGATTATCAAGGCAATAATGTGCCAATTAGAATTAAGGGACTCTTGGCTAGGCATCAACTGGCTGGTGTTTTGGCTTCTATTGCTTGCGGTGTCTCGCAGGGTCTCAATTTAGTTGAAATCACGGAAGCTCTAGAGGTGGTAGAGTCGCCACGAGGTCGGTGTCGCTTGATTCCGGGAATCAAAGAATCTTTAATTATTGACGACTCTTACAATTCATCGCCCTCGGCTCTAGAAGCGGCTCTGCAGATGTTAGAAGGCATGGAAATAAAAGGACGAAAAATAGCGGTTCTTGGCGATATGATGGAGTTGGGAATCCACACCGTGGAGGCGCACAAGTTTGCCGGCGAGCTGGTGGCCAAAGTTTGTGATGGTTTAATTGCCGTTGGAGTGAGGGCGAAATTTATTGCCGATGAAGCGGTAGTGAAGAAAATGAATAAGAAGAAAGTTCTCCACTTTAATGATGTTACTGAAGCTGGTTTGGCTCTCCAAGCACTTCTTCAGCCTGGCGATGTTGTTCTGGTCAAAGGTTCTCAATCGGCTCGGTTGGAGAAAGTGGTAGTGGAGATTATGGCTCATCCGGAAGACAGAGAAAAATTATTGGTTCGTCAAGAGCCGGAATGGCAAGCCAGATAATAATCTGCTATCATCTTGATAGTAAAAAAGGCCCTATCGTCTAATGGCTAGGACGCAACCCTCTCACGGTTGAAATCGGGGTTCGACTCCCCGTAGGGTCACCAAGTCGAGAGCTAGATCAAAGATAGAACTAATTAGGAGAAACTATGCTTGTATTGCATATCCGCTGAAAGTTGTAATCAGAGCAAAAAATCACCGTAAACAAAGTGAGGATTTTTTGCTATAATACAATTTAATGAATAAATCAGACGAACAATTAATTTCTGATTATCTTGAGGGAAATGAAAAAGCTCTCACTGTTCTTGTTGATCGTTATCTTAACGATGCTTATACCTTTGCAGTTAAACTAACTGGCGATACTCAAACCGCAGAAGATATTACCCAAGAATCTTTTGCTAAGGCGTGGAAGAATATGCAAAAGTTTGTGCCTGGCAATAGTTTCCGAGGTTGGCTGTTCAGTATTGTCCGAAACACAGCGATTGATTTCCTTCGAAAGAAGAAGGCGGCACCGTTTTCTGCCTTTGAAACAAATATTGAGAGCGAGAACGTACTCGTAGCAACCCTTGCTGATACAGGACCTTTACCAGACGAGTTGCTTGCCCGAGCAGAAGATGCAAGATTCCTCGATATACTACTTGGTCAGATCAACCCCGAGTATCGAGAAGTTCTCACGCTTCGTCACACAAGCAATATGACATTTGATGAGATGGGAAAAGTATTGAAGCGACCGCTCCATACCGTCAAAAGCCAACACCGAAGAGGTTTAGTCGCATTAAGGCGATTACTCGAAGCCCAGACCGTCTAACCTCAAAAGAAACAGGATGCACCAAAAAGCATACTGTTTTCGTATATATGGTATGGACAGATTAGAGCTACCTAAGGGACTTCGTGGAAAAATTATCGCTTCTATAAGGCGTGAGGAAATTCGTCGTGCCCGAATATATGTATTTACAGCACTCACCGCAATTACAGCCTCATCATTTGGAGCAGTATTTGCGTTCAAATACATGCTCCAAGGATTTTATCAGTCCAGTTTTTATAGCTATTTCTCACTCCTTTTTTCCGATCCTGATATTGTAGTTTCATATTGGAGAGAATTATCATTGTCTCTTATTGAAACAACACCGTTTGTTGGGATAACACTTGCACTCATTACACTTGCAACACTTCTTACTTCAATGCGTGTGCTAATAAAAAACACAAAACCACACTTAATACCCTCATTTAACAATTAACTTTTAAGAATATGAATATAAAAGAATACATACAATCTCAGTCATTTAAAGGAATTCTCATCGGTATTTTTATTGTCATCATTGCACTCATCATTTTTCAATCAGGTGTAGCTGTCGGAGAACGCAAGGCGTCGTTCGCGCATCGGTTTGGCGACAATTTTGAAAGAAACTTCAGAGACCCTCGTGGCGGAAGTTTTATGCAGAGAGGTCTGTCTGGAGGTGTAAACATGCCCAGTGGACATGGAGCTGTCGGAGAAATTGTAAGCATAGCCCTCCCGCTTGTTGTGGTTGCAGGTCCAGATAATTTGGAAAAAACGGTCGTTGTTACCGACACCACCGAAATCAGAGAGTTTCGAGACACTATACAGGCAAATGAACTTTCGGTCGGAGATTTCATCATTGTTCTCGGAACTCCTAATGAGGAGGGTCAGGTCGACGCAAAACTTATTCGCTTAGCTCCACCGCCACCTGCCATGGGTAATCTAAAATCAAATTAAAAACATGAAGATTATACCGAAAATTACCCAAGGAATAGTAAGGTTTAAATGGCACGTTCTAGTGGCGGTATTGCTTGTGGGTGTTGCGGTATTTTACTTCGTCTTAAAATCTGATACTGGAAACGCCGCTTCATTTTATGTAGTCGATTCTGTAAAACGAGGTGAGGTGACATCAGGAATCCAAACGACTGGTAGTATTATTGCAGAGCAGAAACTGGATATCGATGTCTACAAGCAGTTGAGCCGAATTGACAAGGTGAACATAGTGAACGGTAATCATGTTGAGGCGGGTGATATTCTCATATCTTTTGATAAAAGTGATGTACATGTAAACACTCAGTCTTCTCGCGTGGCTGTTTTTGAAGCGGAATTATCATTAGAAAATAAACAGGCAATTGCCGGCAATCCAAGCACGCAGATCAGAACAGCTGAAAATCAAATTTTTGGCTATCAAAAAACCATTAATGACGCCAAGCAAGATATCGAGGATGCCTATGTTGGTTTTTTAAATGAAAATTTAGAGACAAAGCCAAGTTCTAATCAGAATGATCGATTGTCCCATTCGACTCAACCCTCAATTTCTGGAAAGTATGTAAACGGCATCGAAGGTGAATACAAGATTGAGGTGTATGGTTCTGGGACGCCTTCAGGATATTCATATAGAGTCTCAGGTTTGGAAACCTACACTGGCTCTGTGGTTTTTGGCACCGCCACTGATCTTGGAATTAGGGGTCTTAAGATAACTTTTCCTACAGGAATGACGGATACTGTCCGTGCAAGAGACACTTGGACCATATCCATACCAAATAAAAGTATAGCGACGTATGAAGAGTCCAAACGTAACTACGAGCAAAGTGTTGCCAGTCTCGAAAAAACAATACGAGATGCGGAAGTGAGCTTAGCCAATGCTACGCAAGAATTAGAAAATCTAAAACGTACAGATAGTATTACATATCGAAATCTTGAAGTAGAGAAAGCACAGGCAATCCTTGCTGAGGCAAGGCAACGTTTGTCAAAAAACTACGACATCGTTCAAGAAAGAGATATTGTTGCTCCATTCTCGGGAACTGTCGAAGGTATGGAGAATGTGGTTGTGGGTGCCACACCGACTGGAGGAACGAGCGATAGTGTCAATCTAGGCATGCTTATTTCTGACAAGTTTCTTACCACGTTTTCTTTAGGAGCAGCTGATGTGAGCAAACTGACAGTGGGGCAGAAAGTAAAAGTCACCGTGACATCTTTCTCGCAACAACCAGTTTTCGAGGCGACCATAACACAGATAAGCTCATTGCCCACTTCGGGAAGCGTGGCTCAGTACGGGGTGCAGGCATTGCTTGACTATGATCGTACGACAGCCGAACTTGTGCTTCGCGAAGGAATGCTTGCGGATATTGAGGTTGTTGAACAAGAAAAGTCTGATGTACTTCGAGTGCCGACTTCCGCCATCAAGTATGTTCAAGGTACTCCAAAAGTGACGGTCATTGATCAACTCACTCAAGAACAGCAGGAACAAGCTTCACGAATGGGAATAGTGCGAACTGAAGGAGCAACCATTGTTACCCATGATGTAGATGTCGTGTTGGGCATCGTCGGTCAATATTATGTCGAAATCATAAGTGGGATATCTGAAGGTGATATTATCGTGACCTCGACTTTGACTGATAGCGATAGTGCTGATGAACAGCAGGGACCTGCAGGGTTTGGTGGTGGCGTTCGTATACAGGGTGGCATGCCTCCTAGAAGAGACGTATCAACAAATTAATATGACACAAAGTGTCGAAAAGAAAAAAATAATAGACCTTCAAAATATCTTCAAGAGTTTTTATCTTGAGGGAGGAACGGAGGTTCCCGTACTGCATGATGTTAATTTCTCAGTCCATGAAGGCGATATGGTGGCAATACTTGGCCCTTCAGGTTCTGGAAAGTCTACACTAATGAATATCATTGGGGGGTTGGATATTCCTACCAAGGGTGAATATTATTTCGCGGGCAAGCATGTGAACACTATGACTTCGGACGAACTTGCGGAATTGCGTTCTTCGGAAATTAGTTTCATCTTTCAATCCTTTCATTTGCTTTCGGGGAAAACCGTTTATCAGAATGTGATGCTTCCTCTTATTTATCAGCGATCATTTACGGGAGATTTTGACAAGTATGTTTCCGACGCTTTAAAGCGCGCCGATCTTGAAGAGGAACAGTGGTATAAAAAGCCAAATCAACTTTCGGGAGGACAGAGGCAACGTGTGGCTATTGCCCGAGCACTTGTCGCGCAACCAGAATTGCTTCTTGCTGATGAGCCGACAGGAAACCTCGATTCGCATACGGGCGAGAATATCATTGAGGCGCTTGCTCATTTAAATGAGAATTTCGGTACCACAATCGTGATTGTAACTCACGATAATTCACTGACTGAGGTGGTGCATAGGGTTATTAATATAAAAGATGGACTTATTAATGAGACCCAAGGTAATAAATAAAATGAAATAATATGAAGCCAGAATTCCTCATTTCAGAAGCACTTCAATCCTTACACAGCAATTTTCTGCGGTCTTTCCTTACGATTATTGGTATCGTTGTGGGAATTTTTTCCGTTACAGCCATGCTAGCGCTCGGACAAGGTTTGTCGGCAAATATCCTCGATCGATTAAGCTCTTTTTCTACGGGAGATGTGACTGTTTCAGGAGATATAACGTATGCTGATTATACTTGGATTACTGAGCAGCCATATGTAGTAAGCTCTCTCGCGTCTTTGTCGTTAAGCAGGGCGAATGTCATAGCGTTTGGTACTGATTTTTCTCCGATGATGCAGTCTGTCGTTGGTGATTATCAGAGTGTGCAGAGTTACAAAATAGTGCAAGGAAAAGTATATGACTGGTCTGATACTGGCTTCGTGGAACCAGTCGTGATTGTATCAGATGGTTTTGCGGAGACGGTCCAGGAAGAAACTGGTCAATCAGTACTTGATCAATCGATAAGCGTCGGGGGGCAAAAATTTACTGTAATTGGCATCATTGAATCAAATTCAATGGCCTTTACTCGAGGAGACGGACTAATATTAGTTCCTTATGCCGGTGCCGTAGGTGCGCTTACCAATACGAAGAGTTTTTCTTCGGTCGCTGTCTTACTTCAAGATTCTTCTTACTTTAAAATCGCTGGTCAGCATATTCTTCAGTCTCTTAACGCTTCAAGACAACTGGCATCGGACAGCGAAGATATATTCAGTGTTGAAAACTCGCAAGCTATGATTGAGACTGCTCAAGAGACAACCAAGATGCTGAGCTTGTTTCTTGGTGCGGTGGGGAGTATTGCCCTTTTCGTGGGTGGTATCGGCACCATGAACATGATGCTTACAACTGTGACTGAACGAACCAAAGAGATTGGATTACGAAAAGCGGTTGGTGCTCGAGATAAGGATATCATGATCCAGATCCTAATCGAGTCTGTTGCCCTTACAAGTCTTGGAGGAATCATCGGCATCGTGCTTAGTCTGGTGGCTGGACAAATAGCAAATCGAGTGTTTGCCGACAGTCAAATCATCTCAGTTGTGATAAACGGGCAGGTAATCATGTTGGCAGCTTTTATCGCTGTTGCGGTGGGAGTAATCTTCGGTCTCTACCCAGCTCGGAATGCATCAAAGTTGCAACCAGTAGATGCTCTTCGAACGGAATAGGAATTAATAAAAAAGTATATAAACCAGAAGAAAAAGCTGATCTGGTTCTGATGAATAAGTAATCTGGAGTCGTATTGCAAATAAAAAAGCCCCAGACGGCTTGTGTTGTCTGGGGCTGTGTGTTGTTTGAGGTTTTTATTCCTCCTTCTTTTTACTTCCTGTCGTCTCTCGAGCTCCAGACTCCGGCCGTTTGGTTGATGGTGTTGATGAAGCACTCCACCTCCGCTTCGGGGAAATGGTGCTTCAACTCTTCACCGATCGCTCTGGCGAATTTCTGTAACACCGCCGGAGTCCGCTCTTCGCGTTCATAGAGACCCTCGACGATGGCGATCACTTCCTCTCCAAGTCCAGCTGCAACTCGGTCGAGGGGAAAGAAGACAGAGACTTGCTCTTCTTTGATCCCCAACCCATCAACCCCCACTGCAGCTGCTTGTAGTCCGTGGATGATGGTTTCGAAAGTACCATCCGAAACAGAATCGGGGACACCAAACACGTTAATCGCAGGCATGACTTTTCCTTCCTTCCTTTCTTTACGAGACAAACGACACTCCAATAGGAACCTGATATTAGACTACACTTTTTCTTAAATTTGTCAAATAAAATCACCCCAGACGGCGCAAACCATCTGGGGTGGTTGGAAGCATCGCTACGCGATGCTTACCTTACTTGGCTGTCTTCTTCGGCCGAGAGGGGACGGTGCCACGGAGTTTGTCCCCAGTTAAGATCCAGGGAACAAGAGTCTCCGTCAGCGAGTCAAGAACTTGTCTCTGGATGAGGCGCCCTCCCTCCGGCATTGCTTGGAGGGTAAGCGCTTGCATGGCGACTTGTTCTTGGAGTCGCATCACCGCGGTATCATTCTTTTCTTCACAGGCCACCCAGGAGGGATGGCGAGTGTTGAAGGTGAGGATACCTTCTTCTGGATCGAGTTTCCAGAGTTCGATGCCCTCCAGTGGCTCGTGGGCAAGCTGGAGGCCGAAACTGGAACGAGAGACGACTCGACGTCTTGAGCCCTTGGGTCCAGCCACGGTGAGGGGGAGATGATCTCCCTTTTCCTTGGTTGGCTCCTGACGCTCCCTTCCTCCCTCCTCGCCGGTTTTGGTACGAGGTGATCCCGGATTACCGTCCAGAGAGAGGGAGGTGTTCTCTTGTTCTTTGCCGGTTTGACGTCTGGGGAGCTTGGTGTGGCCAGAACCCACCGTCCCGTGTCCGAAGCTCTTGATGACCTCAAGGAGGTGAGTGTGGTTTGGCAATCTTAGAATTTTTTCTAAGACCTCAAGCGATCTCAAGCCGAGAGCCTGATATCGCTCTTCTCTGCGACCACGCTTGGCCTCTTCGAAGTGGTCGGCGCCGTGTTGCTGATACCATTCCTCAATGGCAATGCAGAGCTCGATGAGGGCGTCATTCTTGACGAAGGTTTGTCGATTGGGATGCAATTCAACACCCTTCGCGATGATTTCGCCCTCAAATACTCCAGACGAGAGCGCCGTTACCACCTCTTCGGCTAGCAACCTTTCGGTTGATCGAAGCATGAGGTGGAGGGGGATACGTGAATCGTCACGCGCTGTCCCCATAAGAACTCGACCGTCTCGTCCCCCCTTCTTGCTCTTTCGAGCGATGAAGAGACGGAAGAGGGTGGTGCCGTTTATCACCACTTCCGGCAACTTACGACCTTGGAACTCCGAAGCCACAACGTCTGACCAGACTCGGTGTTCACCCTTCTCGGATGTGGGTCCGAGCTGATGAGCGCCAAAGCGCGAAACAGAAAAGCGGTGAAAAAAATTAGCAGCCACGGATGTCACAATTTATTTGGAAACATCTTGTCGGCCGCTGTGAGGGTTTGAAAAAGTTTTCGAATCTTAACAGTGGACTGACAATGTGTCGGTTCGGAAGTAGGTCTTTAAATTGGAGATTACCATGAGCGTTTGCGAAATCTGCGGCGGCCACGGCAGCGTCACGATCGTCGAGAAGATCTCATGTGGTGGCGGGTGCTGCGAAGCATTCCGCAACGAGATCGGCATGAAGATCACCAAGGGTCAGAATCCAGAGAAGTGTCCCAACGGCGATGCTGCCAAGCACGCTGCCATTGGGATCTGCTCGGCCTGCGCGCGGCAGCGAGTTCGGCGGTTGCCGACTGAGTTCCCGGAAGGTTGCGAGCATCGGCCATCGGTTTTCAAAACCGTGGTTCCGTCTGCTTCGTCACCGCCCAGGAGCTCTTCGGTCGCCCGCACTTCTGCCTCCAAGACCCACACGCGTTCGCTGTAATCCACAACGGCTTGGAAAGTGCCTTTAAACTTTCCCCTGATATTCGCCTGTGTGGGCGGACTGATGATTCCGAAAGGATGAAATCAGGATGATCTTTCAAACAAATTTTTCCGAAAGGAAATAAATATGAGTAAGTGGTTTATTCTAGAAGGTGATTGGGGTGGGCAGATTTATTTGACCATACCAATCGCCAAAACAACGGCAGAGCGTGCACAGCAGGCTCTTCGCATCATCGATGCGGTTGAGTGGTCTTGTAATGAGCGCAGAGGCGCCTCATTCTACACTCAAGATGGTCAGCCGGGCGATGGTGTTTGGGGCGGGATGGGCGGTGGTCTACTTACGGAAGGTCTCTGGACGCATCATCACCTCAACCCGGCACTCAAACTCTGGGTTGCCTCGTTCCTGATTGGAGAGGCTAATCTCCCGAACCCAGAAACCATGGCCGATTGGCTTTTGGCTGAAGAGCTCCACTGCTACTGCCCTCGTGAGGAGGCAGTGCAGAAGATGCGCAGAGCCCTTCATCCTCGCCAACCCTGACTTGGCACCTGGCTCAAACGGCCAACGGACCCCACGACTGTGTCGCGGGGTCTTTTTTTTATTCAAATATCTCTAAATTTACTACTTTATCTACAGCGCCCGTCGGTTCTTTGTGTTAGAATTAAATAATGGACAATTTAGTGGTTTATATTTTAATCGCTGTTTTAGTTATTGCCGGGGGATTGATCTTTTGGCTATGGCGAAATCAGAGCAAATTACCTCAATCAGGAACGACTAATGATCAAGCTTTTCTTCTTATTCAGTCCCAACTTTCCGAATTAACTAAGAATTTAGATTCCAAACTCACAGAGTCAACTCGTTTTATGCAAGAATCAGTCCGAAGTCAATTTTCAGAGTCCTCGCTCTTGATTAAGAGCATTACGGAAGAATTAACTAAGGTTGGCGAGGGGCAGAAGCAGGTTGTTAGCTTCGCGGAACAACTCCGTCAATTGCAAGATATTCTAAAGAATCCCAAACAGCGCGGGGTGTTAGGTGAGTATTATTTGGAAACTTTGTTGAAAAATGTTTTACCTCCCGGTAGCTTCCAAATGCAATACGAATTTCCGGACGGCACTATTGTTGACGCTGTCGTTTTTGTTAAGGACAAAATTATTCCCATTGATTCTAAATTTTCTTTAGAAAATTATAATCGCTTAGCAGAAGAGCGTAACGAAGCAGAGCGAGATAGATTAGAGAAATTATTTGTTAATGATCTGAAATTAAGAATTCAAGAGACTGGCAAGTATGTTCAGCCGGAGCAGGGGACGATGGACTTTGCTTTTATGTTCATACCTCATGAGGCTATTTACTATGATTTGTTGACCAGCAAGGTCGGTGGTTTGAGAGGCGAAGATGAGAATCTCATCCAACGAGCCGCCAGTAAATATCGGGTTATTATTGTTTCGCCAACTTCCTTCCTGGCCTATCTCCAGACGGTTCTCCAGGGTTTGAAGGCGCTTCAGATTGAGGAATCAGCCAAAGAGATTCGCAAACGAGTGGAAGAGCTTGGCAAGCATCTGAAGGCTTATGATGAATATTACAAAAAATTAGGTAATAGCCTGACAACCACGGTCAATCATTATAGTTTGGGCTACAAAGAATTAAAAAAGATTGATAAGGACGTGCTTAGAGTTACCGGTACTGCTATTGGGATTGAAACTCAAGTTCTAGATAAGCCCATCCTTGAGGATTAGGGATTCTTTTTGAATCTTCATGATCTTCTCTTTAACTTTCTGTGGCGACTTAGCGCCCTTGAAAACGAATTCTCCCTGTCCACCAGCAGTTTGCAGACGCAAATTACCGAAATCAAGTAACATTGCAAAAATACCCGGAACTTCGGCTACCACATCTTGAACTTTGACGATTTGGCAAGTAGCCACCTCGCGATTGAAGAGCCCGCGTTGTTCAATGTCAATTATTTTAGTTGGCGTTACGATCCAAATATCAAGATAGAAATCAGTCCAGATGATAAAAAAGACTATCCAAAGAATCATTAACCACAAACTGTAAGCAAAAACATAAAACCATCCCAGAGTGATAGTTAGATCAGGAACAAGAGTTTTAACAAAAGGCAAACTGGCCGGTAGAATTGCAACCAGACCTAAACTAATTCCTTCTAATAAAAATATAAACCAGTGTTTGCGAACCTCTATCAATACTTCTTCTTCATTGAAATCTATAGGATCAATCATTTTTTAATTTTTTAATATTAACATTAATTTAAACTAATCATTACTAAAGCCAACAGCGCTATTAGAGCTAGAGGAATGAGAACAGTTAAATAAGTTGTCTCAACGAGAGCGACGACGCGCTTATTCATGGCGAAGCATCGCCAGTGATAAAAGAGAATCACTGTTATCGCACCAAAGCCGAGTATTAAAATAATATAAACCAACCACAGATAAATATCTATCATTAGCTTATTTTAACTTATTCGTGTTATGATAACAATGGATATATTAGAACATGGAAAATAACAAAAGGAGTAAAGAGGTGAAAAAAACTGACAAAACAAGAAAAACCGTGATTGTTGTAGGCGCCTCGGGTGGTCTTGGTAGGGTCTTATGTGATGAACTTAGTCGAGCCGGACTCAATCTTGTGTTGGCCGCTAGGGGATTGGAAACCCTGGAGAAAGTGGCCTCTCTCTTGCCACCAGAGCGGACTTTGGTGATCCCAACTGACGCTAACGATCCGGAAGCGGTCGTGGAACTTTTCCAGCAGGCTCGGGAACGTTTTGGTCGCGTGGATGCGGTGATAATCTCGGTTGGCACTTGGAAGCAGTTAAGCTTTGGAGATCCGCTTGATTTGGCTACGAAGCTCTTCGACGAACATGTCCGGAGTCTCTTGCGTCCGAATTTTATCGTCGGATTCGTGGCAGCGCAGTTCTTCAACCTGCAATCAGGTGGGGGATGGATCGTTAATATTTCCTCCCATGCCGCTATCCGTCCCGAATTGCCGGGCAATCTAACCTACGGACCTCTCAAGGCCGCTGGGTTACACTTCATGCGAGCTCTTGGGGCGGAACTAGTTGGAAGTGAAGTCAGGGTTACAGACATCGAACCGGCCATCATCAATCTGCCAGGCAATTACGACGCTCTTGGTACCCCCGAAAGGCGAGCCAAAGCTGTCCAACCGCCGGCTATTGCTAAGTGGATTATTGAGCAGCTTGGTAATCCCAATCCTCCGACAACCAAACTCTTTGACAGTGAAGTGATTTTGCCTTAATTGCCTCTCTGTGTGACAAATATGGCAAAATTAAGACAGACGCAAGGTAGGTTCACGCCACCTTGCGTCTTTTTTATTTTCGTGTAAAATATGGTGATTATGTCTTTTGCGGTAATTAAAACAGGTGGTAAACAGTATCGGGTAATTCCTGGTCAAGTTTTAACTATTGAAAAATTAGTCAAACCAACTAAGGATGACAAAATTGTTTTCGATGAGGTTCTATTAGTAGATGATGGGAAAACCACAAAAATTGGCACACCTATCATTACTAGTACTAAAGTTTCTGCAACTTTTCTTGAGGAAGGCAGAGCTAAAAAGGTTACAACTATTAAATTCAAGTCAAAATCTAATTACAAAAAGAAACTCGGTCATCGTCAGCCCTTCACTAAAGTTAAGATTGACAAGATTGGTTAATTATAATTTACTCACTCTCTGTGTCTTAAGGCATTTTTAAGTGTCTCTGTGTCAGAATATTCTAATTCAGTTCCAGTAGATAAACCACGGCCAAGCATGGATATGGTTAATTTGTATTTCTTAATGACAGGTGTTAAATATTGACGAAGAAAGTCGGCGGTATAATCACCTTCAGTTGTTGCCGAGAGAGCCAAAATAATTTCTTTTAGGTTTAAATTTTTGGTTCGTTTTTCAATCGCGCTCGTCAATTCTCGTAGGCGGATATGTTGCTCTGGAGTTTTGTCTAAGATCGGAACATTTCCGCCGAGAATAAAATAATGACCATTATAAATTCTGGCTCTTTCCATATTTTCTAAATCAGTATCTTTTTCCACAATCATTAGTAATCCTTGGTCGCGATTTTGATCTTGACAGAGACGGCACAGGGTTGAACTTTTTTGAAAAGGGGAGAAGAAGCGAAAGCAGTCCGGGCATTGATTGATGCCTTGTCTTAAGGCTTTAATTTGATCGATTAATTTATTTTGAAGATTATGATTACTGCGCAGAAGATAATACACGAAGCGTCGCGCTTGTCGTGGGCCAATTCCAGGGAACTTCATAAAAGTTTCCATCAATTGTTGAATAGTGTCGTCGCCAGTCATATTTGAGTTTTTTGAATTTTATAATCCTCCAAAATCGGATTTGTCCATGGTGTGGAAAGTTACTCGCTCTTCGTCAAAGTAAAGTTGAATTTCTCCCGTGGGGCCATTACGATGTTTAGCAATTAAAATTTCGGCAATATTTTTCTTTTCAGAATTGACGTTCATCTTGTCTTCTCGATGGATAAACAAAACCACGTCGGCGTCTTGCTCGATTGAGCCAGAGTCGCGTAGGTCGGAGAGTCGAGGTCTGCCACCGCGTTGTTCAACCGAGCGATTGAGTTGAGAAAGGGCTAATACCGGTACATCAAGCTCGCGAGCTAGTCCCTTCAACGAACGAGAGATTTCGGTAATTTGTTGCACTAGAGAATCGTTTTCTTTCCGCGGGATCATTAATTGGAGATAATCCACGATGATTAAATCTAATCCATGTTCAACCTTAAGCTTTCGTGCCACCCCGCGCATTTTTACAATATTATTCGACGCTTCGTCGTCAATAAAGATCGGCGCTGTTGCTAGGCGATCTAAGGCGTCGCGAATCCGAGCGAAATCTTCATCAGCTTTAATTTTGCCTGTGCGCAGATGCCAAGAGTCAACCTTACTCTCGGAAGCTAACAGTCTATCTACTAATTGTTGAGAACTCATTTCTAGAGAAAAAATACCAACAGACTTTCCGTATTTACAAGCAACATTACGAGCAATGTCTAAGGCAAGGGAAGTCTTTCCCATTGATGGCCTAGCGGCCAAGATTATTAGATCCGATTTTTGAAAACCGGCTAATTTATTATCCAGATCGCGAAAGCCAGTTGGCACGCCTCGCATCTCTTGATCTGATTTGTGGAGTTTGTCGAAACGTTCCCAGGCTTCTACCAAAGTATCTTTTAGTCTAGTGAAAGTTTTTTTAGAAAAACTACTAATGCCTAAAATGATTTTTTGAGCTTGGTCGAAAACGTCATCAATCTGTTCTTGTTCGTTGTAGCCTAATTCAGCAATTTCATCAGCGGTATTAATTAATCTGCGTAGGCCGGCTTTTTTGCGAACAATTTCAGCATAATATTTAGCATTGGTGGCAGAAGGAACCATGTTAATTAATTCCGTAAGATAGGTTGCTCCGCCCAGAACTTCTAATTGTTTCTTTTCTCGCAGAGAACTGGTGAGGGAAACTAGATCTATTGGCTCACCTCGATCTTGCAATCCCATCAAGGCATTAAAGATTCGGCGGTGCTTATCAGCATAAAAATCTTTTTCGGTTACTACATCTAGAACCTCGTACAAAGCATCGGGGCGAATCATTATTGAACCCAACAACGCTTGTTCAGCGACGAGGTCTTGGGGTGGTAAGCGCAAAGAATTTTTAACAAAAGACATTTTTGGGACTGATGGCGTGGTCTTTTTTGTTTGAGATTTTTCTTTTTCTTTAAGCTCTGGCATGATTGTTATTGTAACAAAATAAAAGCACTAGAAGAAAACGATATCAGTGGAGAACTAGTGGATAGCTTAGATTTTCTGTATTTTGGGGCCAGAATCAGTGTCTTTGATTGAAAAGCCCTTATTTTCAATTTCCTGACGAATTTGGTCGGCCAGGAGCCAATCTTTAGCCTGACGAGCAACCTCTCGTCTATGGGCCAATTCGGTGATTTCTGGGGGGGTTTCGACTGCTTTTAATTTAGCTAACCCTAGACCTAAAATTTGATCAAAATCAAGCAGGGTCGTCTTTTTATTAGCCGGTTCAATGTCTGGATTCTTGACTAATTCCCAGGTGATGGCGAGAGCTTGAGGTAAATTTAAATCAGTATTAACCGCTTCAAGAAATTTGTTTTTGTAATTTTTATCAAGTTGACCGTCAGGATAATTAAGTTGCAAATCAAGAAAAAATTGGTGCAATTTTTGCAAGGCTGTCTGGGCGCTAATCATTGATTGCCAAGTGAAATTTACAAGAGTGCGATAGTGCCCAGTTAGAACCCAATAACGGTAAACTAAGGGAGAAAAATCTCGCTTCCTTAAATCTTCAAGAATCAGAAAATTATTAAGCGATTTTGACATTTTTTCTTGTTCAATATTTACAAACTCACTGTGGATCCAATACTTAGCGAGCAATTGTCCGGTGATTGCTTGAGATTGTGCCAGTTCATTTTCGTGATGGGGGAAAATCAAATCACTACCCCCAGTGTGAATATCAAATTTGGGTCCGAGAGTTTTCATACTCATGGCCGAACACTCAATATGCCAGCCGGGACGACCAGCGCCGAAGGAAGCTTCCCAACGAACCGACCCATCTTCTGAACGATAGAATTTCCATAACGCAAAATCTCGCTTATCTCGTTTGTTTTGTTCAGATTCTCTTTCTCTCACGCTTTCGTTTTCAGCAATTGGTAGGTCTGAAGTAGTGCTCTTGCGAAAATGGCCGTAAGCAGGAAAATCAGCGACACTAAAATAGACTCCATCAGTGCCAACATAAGCAAATCCTGCTTTAATCAATTGTTCAATTAAAGTGATCATTTCAGAAATATAATCAGTCGCTCTGACTATGTTCGGTTCAATGATATTTAACGACGCTAAATCGTTTAGAAAAACCTCTTCGTATTTTTTGGTGAAAACGAGAAGTGATTCATTGTGATGGCGACTAGCGGCGATAGTTTTATCATCGACATCAGTAATATTCATGACGTGTTTGACGTTAAGATTGTTATATTTTAGAGTTCGATAGAGAAGATCGGCGATTAAAAAAGTTCGCCAATTACCAATGTGTGAGTAGTTGTAAACAGTTGGTCCGCAGGTATACATGCCCACCAAATTGGAATTAAGGGGTTGAAATATTTCTTGTTTTCGCGATAGGGTATTGAAGAGTGTTAAAGTCATAGCAAAAATTGAATGATTAGCGACAACAAAACAAAAACAATCAATATCATGACAGCTAGACGAACCAAACGGACCTTTTTTGCTAGTAATGTTGTTTGAGCTATTTGATAAAATTCTACCGTTGCTTGGTGGCAAAGATTCATTGTTTGGCAGATTTTGTCATGAGTCATTATTAGAGTTTTAAATTGAGAATTAAAATTTTCCGGCTTAAAAAAGTTATTTAGCATTGGTTCAAGCGAGTTTAGTGTGTCTTTAAGTGGCCTCAGAACTAAACGAAAATTATATAAATATTCATTTAATTGGTTAACTGTTGTTATGCCACTTATTTCTTGATTGGTTTCCAAACATTGTTTCGCCCGCTTCAATTGATCCTTGAGAGCAAATTTCTCCAGTTCTTGTTCACATAGATCATACATTGCTTGCAAAATGGACAGAAGGATTGTCCCAGTCGATCGTTCTCGCCCTGTTTTTTCGAAGTTTAATTTATGGCCAAAAATTTTGGCGAAATCGGTTAAAGTTTTAATTGTCTCGTCGTGGATGGTAATAATAAAGTCTATTCCAGCGATAAAATTAATCGTAGCTTGATGGGGGAGAGTTGCGGTTAAAGATAAGAACTGACGGTTTGCTTTATAATCTTTCTCGATTTCTGCCAATTCTTTTTTACTCGGTTTTTCCAAGTCAATCCAGGTAATCTCACGGTAATTAAACTTTTTTAACATTTAAGTATTATAACATCGCTTAGATTTGACTGCCAGTCTTGATTTTGCCATAATTTAAGCTATCTTTCTATGAAAATTAGAAAATTTATTTCTATTGTTGTCCCGATTGTTATTATCCTTATCATTGTCGGTAGTGCTTTTTCGGTTGGAGTAATCTTTGGCTATAAGGAGAGGTCAGAAGTTAGGCAGATCACTGGTTTGATAAACAAAGACGAAGATCAGCCAGAGCGAGTCGACTTTGAACCATTTTGGGAAGCTTGGAGATTGATTGACGAACGCTATGTTCCTAATGATGATGACGAAGAGCCTGTTTCTGTAATTACTGATCAAGACAAAGTCTGGGGAGCGATTGATGGTTTGGTAAACTCTCTGGGCGATCCTTATTCTGTATTTTTAACTCCCAGAGAGAATCAGCTTTTTCGCGAAGATGTTAGTGGTAATTTTGGCGGTGTTGGCATGGAGGTTGGCGTCCGTGGTGGAGCACTGACGGTTGTGGCGCCTCTAAAAGATTCACCAGCCGCGCGCGTGGGTATTAAAGCCGGAGATATCATTCTTGAGATTGATGGTAAAACCACAATGACAATGTCAATTCATGAGGCAATCACTTTAATTAGAGGTGAGCCAGGAACTCCGGTTCAAATTAAAGTTTTTCGAGAGGGGGGGGAGAATCCACTCTCTTTTAGTATTCTTAGATCTGAGATAAGTATCCCTACTATTGAGAGTCAGATGTTGCCAGAGAATATTTTTCTCATTCGACTTTTTAACTTTGGCGCGCTTGCTCCTAATCTGTTTAGAGAAGCTTTGCGCGAATTTGTTTTATCTGGTTCTGATAAGCTTGTTCTTGATTTGCGAGGCAATCCGGGTGGTTACTTAGAAGCTTCAATCGACATGGCCAGCTGGTTTCTACCCTTAGGTAAGCCAGTTGTTATTGAAGAGCGTGGTCGAGAAGAAAAACCAAAAGTTTATCGCAGTAAGGGTTTTGATATTTTTACTGACAAATTAAAGTTAGCGATTCTAATTGATGGGGGAAGCGCTTCGGCTTCGGAAATTCTAGCTGGGGCTTTACAGGAACATGGTGTCGCTGTTTTAGTTGGCAGTCAGACATTTGGGAAAGGTTCGGTTCAAGAATTATTACCTCTAACTGATGACACCTCATTAAAAATTACTATTGCGCGATGGCTAACCCCCAAAGGAGTGTCTCTGTCTCATCAGGGCCTTATTCCAGATATAGAAATTAACTCAGATAACGCAGATGGTGATGATAAACAACTGACTGCTGCTATCGATTACCTTTTACAAATATAAATATTATGAAACTTATTTTACTACAAGATGTTGCCAAAGTTGGACGGCGTTACGAAATAAAAGAAGTAGCCGATGGTTTTGCTCGTAATTTTATTATCGCGCGTAATTTGGGTTGGGTCGCCAATGAAAAGAATTTAAAAAAGTTAGCTTTATTAAAGTTAAAGTCAAAATCTGTTTCTCATATTCAGCCAGGTGAGGCAGCTATTAAGAAGATTTTTTCGACGCTGGCTGACACCTCTCTTACGTATCGCGCCAAGGCCAATAAACAAGGCCAACTTTTTGCCGGTATTAGTAAGGTTGATATCCTGAAAATTTTAGAAACTAAATTAAAGCTAAGATTTCAATCAGATTGGTTAATTCTTGATCGCCCAATCAAGCAAATAGGGGAGTATAAAATTGATATTCAAATCAATCTTGCTGATAAAAATGACGAGATTCTTACCGGTCAGTTGAGTTTAGTGGTAGAGGCTGAAGATTAACAACTTTAACCATTTTTACCTTGCCGTCGTAATTAGTTTTTCTCTTCGTTGCAAATTTTACTATACCAGGGTTAATAGCAAAAATTGTGTGATCTTTGCCGATCTTAGTGTCCTTGCCGGCCACAAAACGAGTTCCGCGTTGGCGGATAATAATTGATCCAGATTTAGCCTCTTGTCCGTCATGGAGCTTAACTCCTAAATATTTAGGATTAGAATCGCGGAGGTTTTTAGCTGTTCCGCCAGCTTTACGATGTGCCATAATTACTTTCTTTTACTTTAAATCTGCTAAAATGATTGTTATGAGTATAGCCGATCTGCCTAAAAAAATCAAGTCAAAGTCAATAAGCAATTATCTATCTCAAGAAGCTAATAATTTATTCATAATCTCTCTGGTGTTATTAGTCGGCTCTTTAGGATTTGGTTTATGGCAATTGTCCAAAATTGAGAAGGGGATTGAACCGATTAGAATTGAGCAATTAGCGTCAATGTCATCATCTGATAGCCTGGGAGCTGGTCAGGCGGTAGTGGCTTCTAAGAGTGGGAGTAAATATCACTTACCTTGGTGTAGTGGTGCCCAGAGAATTAAACCAGAAAATTTAATTACTTTTACTTCAAGAGACGAGGCTGAAAGGGCGGGTTATACCCCAGCCGCTAATTGTAAGGGTTTGTAATTTTTCTCTATAATAGAACAGGGGCAAGAGAGTCGCACAATATGCCTTTTGCGACGTTATAATTGAATTTCCTCAATTCCCTATCGAGACCAACATTTTTTACTCCAATTCCAATGGCGAGAACCTTCTTTGCTTAGAAGCCACATGGCATAATCAATGTTCCCCTCAGTTGTGTAGATATCATAGCCAAGCTCTAAGCTTTTATCTAAGTGATATTTTTCATTAATCTGAAATAGTCCAATGTCCTGAGCGTTATGGATTCCGCGCAAGGGTTCACCATTTTCATCAAATTGACGATTGGTACTTTCACAGAACGCGATTTTTTGGGCCAAACTAACATCTACACCATTAGTATGGGCTTTTTCAGCGATCATGTCGGTGATAGTTAAAACTCGTGCCGGTAGTGGTTTATCAACGACGTTGTTATTAGCGTCAATTTGACTGTTAGGTACAGACAAGGGTGTCAATTGGGCTGATAAGGTTATTAAGCTTGCCAAACTTATTTGTGCTAACATAGTAAAAATAAAAGTAATAAAATGGCCCTATTGAGCCATTACTGTCTATATTAGCATAAAGCGATTATTTTGTCAATAGAAGATAATAATATTCGAATTTAGTCAATATTAGGGTTATCCAGGCGCGCAAGTCTATTTTAAAGTAATTTAGCAGGAAAATAGCGACTAGTAATATCAAAATTAGCTTAATAATCCCCTTTTGGTTATTTTGTTTGGGTGTGATTGTCATAAAATTGTCATAAATATGATAAAGGGTCTAAATAAGCTTCGATTGGAATAAGAGGGATACGGAAAATGGCTCCCGGACACGCCTTGCTGGGTAAATTACCGATTGTCGTAGCAGTGCTTGCCACTAGCCCCAAATGTAAATGTGGTCCGGTGCTATAACCGGAATTACCACTATAGCCAATTACGTCACCACGATTAACTACCTGACCTTCACGAACCCCAATCAGGCTTAAGTGAGCAAAAACTGACGCTAAGCCATTGCCATGATCAATCATAATCCATTTGCCATACGAGGCGCCCCGGCAAGCAATATCAGTGTCGCCAACGCCGACAATATTACCACTAGCCGTTGATTTTATTGGCGTTCCCACCGAGGCCCGGAAATCAATACCATTATGGAAATTTGAAGAGTAAAGTTTTGAAGCGGCGCTTGTATAACCGAATTTCTGGGTTAAGCATTGGCTATTGCCTAAATCTTTATATAAATGACACTTAGACATATCGATTGGCCAGGATAACACACCCCTACCTGCAGAAGGGAGACTCTTTGGGTCAATAATTGCTTTTAATTGAGATTCAAATTCGAATATTTCTTGTTCGAAAATAGTTCTTCTGGTTTGATATTCGGTTAGTAGTTTACGATAGGCGGCTTCTTCATTTTGAGTTTCGCGTAAAAAAGCTGATTTTGTTCCTTGTTGATCAGCAACAATACTTTTCTGATCACCTAATTGTTTAGTTAAACCGATCAATTTTTGTCTTTCTGTTTCCACTTCCTCCTGTTGTTGCTTCAATCTGTCTTTAACATTTTCCAAATTAGCGATTTGGTCTCGAACTTTTATCTGAAGATTGTTGTGACGATCATATTGAGTGAGTAGATCTGATAGCGTGTATTTGGACAAAAAGACTTCCGTCAATGAAAGAATTTCTCCTTGGCGCATTTCTCGTAGAGATTCAGCTAGAGCATCACGACTCACACCTAGGTGGTTATTCTTATCAGAAATTTCTAGTGATAATTTTTCTAATGTTAATTTGGCTGTTGCGATTTTATTTTCCGTTAAATTAATATCTGTATTAATTTTTTTAATTACCGTGTCTAGCTTAGTTATTTCGTTTTTAAGACTCGAAGCTTGTTGACTGGTGTTGGTTACGTTTTGTTGATAAATATTTATTTGTCGCTCTAGTTCTTTAATTTTTAAATTACGTTCGGCTATCTCTGTTTTGAGTTCATCTAAACGTTCAGTTTTAACATCAGCTAAAGCTAATTGACCGATAATTAGAGAAATTAACAGGAAAAATAAATAGTTAAATTTATAATAAGTCTTTAGCATGATTCAAGCGTTGCAAAGTTTCTTCTTTACCAATAATTTCCGCTATAGTAAAAGGGTCAGGTGATCGTTCTTTGCCTGTTAGGGCGGTGCGCATTGGCCACAGAACCTCTCCCCTGCCCTGGATACTGGCGTAATCCCAAATTGCCGTCTTAATTTTTTCGGCAATAAAATCATCTTTACTAAGTGACTCAAGTAATTTAATCAAACTGCTAAAATGTTTCTGATTTTTAAGTAAGTTCTTATCAATCGCGGGTTTGTCAAAAAAATAATCAAATTCGCCTTCATCTCTAGCTTTAGCTAAATCACCCCAAGTATTAACTCTGTTAATAATTTCCGGTATTAACTTTTCAGCTATCTTGTCATTAGCTTTGGGAAAGAATTCTTTTATTTTCAAAATAATCTCATCACTAGGTAATTTTTTTAAATATTCCCGATTGTACCAATTTAGTTTTTGTTTGTTGAATATCGCGTTACTTTTTTGAACTTTTGTTAGATCAAAAGCCTTAGTTAGTTCTTCTAGGGCGAATAACTCTTGTTCGGTGTCAGGGTTCCAACCCAAAAAAGCAATAAAATTTATTATTGCTTCGCTTAAGTAGCCTTCTTTAATTAGCCCATTTAGAGAAGCAATTTCTGCATGTTTTCTTTTTGAGAGTTTCGTTTTATCCGGAGCTAAAATCATTGGCAAGTGGGCAAAGATTGGTTGTTCGATACTTAAAGCTTCTCCGATGAGAATTTGTCTTGGTGTGTTGGACAAATGATCTTCTCCACGAATAATATGCGTGATTCCTAACTCATAATCATCAACAACACTAGCAAAATGATATAATGGTGTGTCTAAATCTTTTGCCACCACAAAATCGCCAAGCTCCGTGGTGTCAAATTCTATTTTACCCTTAATTAAATCATCAAAGCTTACTTTTTTGTTTGGATTGCGAAAACGAATTACTTCTGCGCGTTTTTTAGCACTCTCCCCTGTTTCTGCTTGCTCTTCCACTTTTTCTTTCGATAAATAAATTTTATTTTCTTCTAAAAGTTTAGTTAGCCACTGTTTGTAAATTTGTGTCCGAGCTGATTGGTAGAATAATTCATCGGGTTTTAAACCCAGCCAAGCAAGGCCATCCAAAATATCTTTCTCATATTCGGGTTTTGAGCGTTCTTTATCGGTGTCATCAATTCGGACAATAAAACTGCCTTGATGTTGTTTGGCGTAAAGATAATTAAACAAGGCGGTTCTAACACTACCGGTGTGTAGAGTTCCGGTTGGGCTTGGTGCAAATCTTACTCTAATTTTTTTATCTTCATTCTTCATGTTTAAGGGCGAGGGCGATAATTTCTTCGGCAATCACATTAGCGGCATTTGGGTGGGCAAAGTTTTTTGCCCCAGCTTTCATTTTATTTCGCAAGGATTCGTTTTCTAGTAGACGATTAATTTCTGACTGGAGAACAGATGGAGTAAGATTATCTTGCTCAATAACAACCGCTCCCCCACTCCGAGCGTAGGTAAAAGCGTTTGTTCTTTGGTCGTGACTAATTGTTTCTGGAATTGGAATAATAATTGCTGGCAATCCCCAGACCGCTATTTCAAAGAGAACTGAACCAGCACGAGTAATTACCAAGTCAGAAATTCCGGCCAGCATTCTCATAGCAGAAGTGTTTAGAAAAGGAAATGGATGATAACGATTTTTTTGCTCCTGCTCTGTGAGAAGAAAGAAGGCTCTTTGTTTAATTTCTTCAAAATTGTCAATACCAATCTGGTGAATTATTTGATATTTTTTAGTTAATTGAGGTAGAATATCAACTAGAGTATCGTTAATCACTGAAGCGCCGGACGACCCTCCGGTCACAAAAATTATTTGTACTCCTTTTTCGAGTTTTAAAAATTCATGAGCGCCAATGGTAATGGGATTTAGAAGTTCTTGACGAATTGGATTGCCAGTAATGGCTACTGGTTTGTCATTAAAATAGTGATTTGCCTCGGGGTATGATAAGGCAATTCTTTTCGCAAACTTAGCTGACCATAAGCTAACTCGACCGGGATGAGAATCAGATTCGTGCATCACTACTGGAATCTTCAAAAATCTAGCTGCCCACAGAGTGGGAAAACTATCATAACCGCCTTTGCTGAAAACAACATCTGGATAAATCACATAAAGTTGCCATAAGGCAATTATAATACCGCGAATGGTCTTAAAAATGTCAAAAAAATTTTTAATCGAAAAATATCGTCTAATTTTCCCCGCTGGAACCGCTTTAAATTCAAGATGATTTTCAAACAAAGAAACCTCATCGTAAGGTGCGGTTGCGAGATAGTACAATCTGGCATCTACCAGTTTGCGTTGCTTAATAATAGTATTAATAGCTTGTGCCACAGCGATAATTGGGTAAAAATGACCGCCAGTTCCACCACCAGTAAAAACGATTTTCATAATTTAAGATTTAAGAGCGAATCGCATGACGCGAAATATTAAGAATAATTCCAGCTTGAAATAAAGTAACTAATAAAGCTGTTCCACCATGACTAACAAAAACCAGCAAGGTCCCAGCTAAAGGAATAATACCAAGCATCGAAGCAATGTTGATAAAAGTGCCGGTTATGATCATTATAACAATTCCCACTGCCACTAGTCTACCAAGACGATCTGGGGCCCTAACTGCGACCCTAAGCCCAGCAAAGGCGAAAATTAGAAATAGAGCAATGATAATTGTTGCTCCAATAAAACCAAATTCTTCGCTCGCAACCGAAAAAATAGAGTCACCAATTGGTTCTGGTAGATATTGGAATTTCTGAATACTCTGCCCGAAACCTCGGCCAGTTAGACCTCCTGAACCGATAGCAATTAAAGATTGGTCAACTTGGTAACCGCTACCTAAAATATCGGCGGTGGGATCAAAAAAGGTTTTAACTCGATCGATAACATATGGCTTATAAACTGCCACAGCGCCTAAGCCAATTATGGCTAAAAACCCAATTAGAATGATCTGTTTCCAAGGAGCGCCACTCACAAAAAACATTGCTACTCCGGCCACGAGCATGATTACTAAAGTGTCCAGATCTGGTTGGGCTGCCATAATTATCCCGACAACAGCTGAGATAGCTAAGAGTGGCACCAGACCTTTCTTGGGGTTTGTAATTTGATCTTTAAATTTTGCTAAATAACTAGCTGTATAAATAATAAAGCCAAACTTAAGCAGTTCTGCCGGTTGAATTGAAAAAGAAAACAACCTAATCCAGCGTTGAGCACCACCCGAAGTGATACCAATACCAGGAACAAAAACTAGCAAGGTTAAAATAATGGTGAAAATAAAAATTAAGAGACTGTGATCTCTCCAAAAGTGATAATTAACTTTAGAAACAAGAATAAAAATAATTAAACCAGCTACTAATACTACTAATTGTTTTAGGGCCACTAGATTGAAAGAAGCGCCACTGCGACTAATTAGACCAAGAGAGGCAGAAGTAAAAATGAAAAAACCAAAAAGCGAAAGCCCTAAAACGGTAAAAAAGAATACACGATTAGGCTTCTGGCTCATATTAACGGCTAATCAAAGTTATAATTAAGCCAATAATTGCCGCAATAATTCCAATAATCCAATAACGCATCACCACTTTGTATGCTGGCCAGCCGATAGCTTCAAAGTGGTGATGAATTGGCGCGACCAGGAAAACTTTCTTGCCTCGTAGACGCTTTGAACCCATTTGGATAACATTGCCAACAATTGTGGCAAAAAGTGGTAAGGCGATAATTGGCAATAACAAAACAGTATTAGTCAGAAAAGCGACCACTGTTAAAGTGAGAGTTAAACCGAGAATTCCTGTTTCTGACATATAAAATCGAGCTGGCGGAATATTGAACCACAAGAAGGCCAAAACACCACCAGTAATTACGGCGCAAAATGCCGCTAGATCGATTTGATTTTGTAAAAATGCAATTGTTGTATAGGTAACAAAAATTATTGCCATCACTCCCCCAGCTAAGCCATCTAAGCCGTCGATCACGCCACTAGTGAACAAACTAACAATGACTAATAGAAAAATCGGAATAAAAAACCAACCGATAAATACATCCCCGAAAAATGGAACGAAGATACTGTCCATCTCTAGTTTGAAGTAAAACCAACCAGCAATAACCAACCCAAGAATAATCACAATCGTTAGCCGTTCCTTAAAAGGTAGCCCTCCGGCAATGTATCGTCCCTTGCCACTAATTTCTAACCAATCATCGAGCAAGCCAACTAGGGAACCAATCAATAAGGTGACGAAGGGAATCCAAGTTTGATTACGACTCAAGAAATTAAGCTTGCTAGTTAAATCTGAAGGAAAAATAATAGAGATAATATAAATTGCCAGGACGGTAATAATGGCGCTGACCCAAATAATGATACCGCCCATCCGTGGAGTGCCGACCTCTTTGTCTTTGTGTAATTGGTTAAAAATGGGGGTTGCCTCGCCACTGGGAGATAATTTGCCGGCTCTCTTTTTCCACAATTTGTGTTTATAAAGATAGTGAGTGAGTATGGGTGTAATAGCGATTCCAACAAAAAATGAAATCGTAATTGGTGCGAAAACTTTAAAGATATCGGTGATCATGAAATTAATTCTTTGAGTTTCTCTGTGGTTGTTTGATAATCTGGCAATTCTTCAATCCGGCTGATTCCTAAATGCTGAAGCAGTTCAATCGTTGGCTGATAGAGAAAGCTTCTACCATCTTCCGGATTATTAATTTTTTCTACCAAGCCGCGAATTTGGAGTGCTCGTAAAATAAAATTGGAATTAACACCTCTAATATAATCAATTTCAGCGCGCGCCACTGGCGCGCGGTAGAGAATAATTGTTAACGTCTCCAGGCCAGCCTTGCCCAAATCTCGCGACAATTCTTCTCTCGTTAGCTGTTCAATGATAGAACTGGCTTCTGGGGCGGTTCCTAACGCCACTTCATCATTTTTACGCACCACCGTAAGACCTCGAGATTCTAGAGAGCGAGACAGACAGTCTAAAGATGCGAAGATTTTGGCTTCAGGTTCATTTAGAATTTTTGCTATTTTTGAGATTGTTATTGGTTCAGCTTTCCAAAACAAGATGGCTTCGATTTTGGCTTCTAAATTCATGTTAATTTATTGTATCATAACGTGGTGGACCGAGAGAACCGCTAGCTTCTAAGGTAATATCGGCAAAATGGACAGATTGTTCGACTTCGATAACACCCTGACGAACAAGTTCGAGAATACCAAGAAAGCTAACAATAACATTCACCCGCTCTTTCCGACCTCTCACTAGATCACGAAAACCTATTTTGAGCGATGACTGAATCCTTTTTGTTAAATCAGCAATGGCCTCTTCCAGACTAATAATTTTACTAACAACAATTTTAGGTAAAGTTTCGACCTTGGGAAATAGTGTAATTAAATTTTTAACAGTAGCGACTAGTATTTTTAAATTAATTTCTGGTGTGACAGAAAAAACCGGGACAATTTCGCGGTTTTGTCCACGAGAAAAAATTATCTTGTTACCAAAACGATTTTTTATTTCACCACTTAACTCTTTTATTTGTTGATAAATTTTTAGTCGTCGCTCTAGATCAACCATGCTTTCTTGTTCTTCTGGAGTAGTTTCTATTGTTGGCAGAAGAGAAACTGACTTAATCAACATTAGAGTGGCCGCAACTAAAATAAAATTAGCTCGTCTAGTTTTGTCTGTCCGGTCTAATTTTTCTAAATAGAGGATAAAGTCGTCAGTGACCGTTGCTAACGACACCTGACTAATGTGGAGTTTTTTGTCCTCAATTAAATTAAGTAGAACCTCTACGGGGCCTTCAAATTCTCCCACTCTTATTTTAAAGGCTTCTTTTGACACTCTGAATATTGAGTCCTAATTCTGCTAATTGTTTTGGCTCAATGGGAGCTGGTGCGTCCATCATTAAGTCCTTACCTTCACCAGTCTTGGGGAAAGCGATCACTTCGCGGATGTTGGGTTCGCCGTAAAGTAGGGTGACGAAGCGATCGAAGCCCCAAGCAATACCGCCGTGTGGTGGCGCTCCGGAAGCCAGAGCCTTAAGCATGTGGCCAAAGTTACTCGCAATCCTTTCCTCAGCAAAACCCATAATTTCGAAAACTTTCTTGAGTGCGTCTGGTTGATGGTTGCGAATACTGCCACCGCCAATCTCGAAACCGTTTAGAGCCACGTCGTATTGAGTGGTAATGATCTCGCCAATTTTCTCTTTATTCATCAGCCAAGCTTCGTGTTCCGGAATAGCGCGAGAGAACGGATTGTGAGTGAAGGTCCAACTACCATCTTCTGTTTTCTCGAAGAACGGAAAATCAATCACCCAACAGAAAGCGAGTAAGTTTGGATCATTCTTGTCCTCACGCATATCTGGACGGTCGGTACCATACTTCTCCATCGCTTCCTTGTAAGTGATGCGGGGAAAAGGAATTTGTTGGATCTTTTTTTCTGGTGCTAAAGTCTGCACAATCTTGATTAGGAGTTCTTCATTGAGCGCCATCACGTCATCACGATTAACGAAAGACATTTCCATATCAAGTTGAGTGAATTCTGGCTGACGGTCGCCACGAGTATCCTCGTCTCGCAAACAACGAGCAAATTGGAAATATCTTTCCAAACCAGCTACCATTAATAATTGTTTGTATTGTTGCGGTGATTGCGGTAGGGCGTAGAATTTACCGGGGTCAAGACGCGACGGAACAACATAATCTCTAGCTCCTTCCGGTGTAGATTTTGTCAAAATCGGCGTTTCTACTTCCACAAAACCTTCTTTGGACAAGTGGTCGCGAATGAATCTCATAACCTTATAGCGATTTCTAATATTCTTTTGTAGGCGTTCACGCCTTAAATCTAAATAACGATATCTAAGACGTGCTTCCTCATTAATTTCATAGCCTGGAGTGTCAATCGAAATTGGTAAAGTCGAAGCTTCATTGAGTACATTTAAAGAGAGAATTTCAATCTCTAAGTCACCGTTTAATATTTTGGAATTAATATTTTTTTCTGGACGTTTATTAACTTTACCGATTATTTCTATCACCCATTCCGGACGAACTTTTTCAGCAATTGCGTGAACTTCTGCGTTGTTTGGCAAAGCTACCATTTGCACCTGACCGCTTTTATCTCGCAAATCCATAAAAATTAATTTACCTTGATCACGACGAGAGTTTACCCAGCCGGCCAAACGCACCTCGGCGCCAATCTTATCAGTTAGTTGATCAATATAAATTCGCTTATTCATGTGGTTATTTATACCATTTATTTTTTAATAATGAAAGCGAGATTCCCTGTTACAGAAATCTCGCTTATTTTCGCCCCAAAGTGATCTCAATGCCGATTGAACCATACCAGCCGTCAAGATCAACATCGGCGCGTCGAGTGAAAGTTTCCGTGAAGTGATAGCCCATTCCCCAAACCACTCGCCAGTCTTTGCTTTTGCTGATCGGAATTTCTCCAATGGCTCCCAAATTAAGACCGAGACCAGTAAACTGATCCGGGGTGGTCAATTTGATGGGTCCTAGTCTGCCCATCATCCGATAGCGAGCTTGATAGGCTTCCAGACCAAGGTCTAGTCCCATCACTCGACTGGTTATCGGGAAATAGTGAACGCCCAATCCCCCAGAAACAAATGACCCTTCAGCTTGGCCAGCCAGAACCGGGTGGGTGGCTTGCACCCCTCCCTGATTGAACTGCAGTTGAGCATAAGCGTCAAGGTTGTCAGTCAAGCGCTGTTTAGCTCGCAGTTCCCACAGCGGAATAACAGCCTTAGCTCGCATTCCGTTGTATTTGCCACTAATTTGACGTGTAGCAAGGCCCAAGCTACCCCGATCGGGACTAATAACACAAGCCCCCAGAAAACCAGATAGTCCTATCAAAACCAGAATTGACGCCTTTCTGATAGTCACTTTTTTCTCCTTTCACTTTTTTATGACATGAAGAACAAGATCCTTGTTACTCTTCTATTTTTAGCACATTTAGCGAAATTTAGCTAATGTTTAAATTATCTCACCCCGATCTTCTGACGAACTGTCGCTAATTTCAATTTAGCCAAATCTCTCGCTCGACTTGCTCCGTTGGCTAGAATCTGCTCAACATCGTCAACGTTTTTCGCAATACTTGCTCGTCGTTCAACCAGAGGTGTAAGCATCGTGTTAATATTTTTAATTAAAATTTCTTTTGATTCTTTATAGCCAATTTTCCCTTCCAGATAACGACTCTCCAGTTCTGGAAGTTGACCTTCAGAAAATAGCTTATGCAGAGCAAACACATTGCATTTCTCTGGGTCTTTAACTTCATCGGTTGATTTAGAATCAGTCACAATACTCATGACTAATTTTGCTACTTCTTGTTCGTTAGCAAAAAGTGGAATAGTATTGTTATAACTTTTACTCATCTTGCGACCGTCAATCCCTGGTATGGTCTTAATTTTATCCAGAATCAATGGCTCCGGAAGGTGGAAGGTGTCGTCAAACAATCGATTGAACTTCTCGGCGGTGTCACGAGCAATTTCCACATGCTGTTTCTGGTCTTGCCCGACTGGCACCACATCAGCGTCGTATAGCAAAATATCAGCCGCCATCAGTAATGGATAAGCAAAAGTTCCCACGCTCACTTCCACCCCTTTGCTAAGGGCGTCTTTATAAGCGTGAGCTCTCTGTAGATAAGGCACAGTAGTGAGACAATTGAAAATCCAAGCTAACTCTGTGTGTTCCGGCACCTCTGATTGTTTAAAGAGAATCACTCGCTCTGGATCAAGACCGATAGCGAGATAATCTATAGCCATATCCAGAGAATTTCGTCGGAGATGAGGCGCTCGATGTTCAGTTGTTAGGGCGTGATAGTCGACAATCATAACCAAACTCCGGTATTCATCCTGAAGGTCTACAGCCTGTTTGAGAGCACCAAAATAATTACCAATATGCGGTCGCCCAGTTGGCTTAATTCCTGTAACTAAAATTTTCTGTTTGTTACTAGTTTCCATATTTTCTCATTATAGCAAAAAATATTATGGTGGTCTAAGTTGCGAATTGTATCTTTCCATAGCTCCCTTTTTGTTTTTCATGCAAAAAAAGGACCCCATCCACCAATTGGTGAACGGGGCCCAAGGTCTAAGAATCCAGAAGTTCTGGGATTCCAGACTCTAGACACTTTGCGAGACGACAAACGCAAAACCGCCGTCAACATTCCACCTGCTGCCGGGCTTGTCGTAGCACGCATGCAGCAAGCGACCGTCGCGGTACGCACCGAGTAAGTGCGGGAGGCCGAGGGAGTCGAGGATGAGTTTGTGCATGGCGACGATCCAGGCCAGACCCATCTGCTCGATTTCCTTGTCCGTGAACTTCAGACGGATGAGGCAAGCCAGCTCGGCGTTGGGGGTGGTCAGCTTGCGCCTCTTGGCCTGGGCGCGGATCTTTGAGCTGATCCGGTCCTCGTCTTCGAAGAGCAGGCCCTTGATCACAGCGACTTCGGTGGTCACGCCACTCGTCGGTTTGAAGTCCGAGGAACGGAGCAGCTGCTTGGCGTGGTCTCCAATACAGACGCCCTGGCTCTCCAGTCTGGCGATCCAGTCTTCGCCGGTCGTGCCGTCCGAGGTGACGCTGAAGCGAATGACGCCGTTTTCCTCGTGCCAGGTGCGAATTGGCTTTTGAGCCACGAGCTCGCCGGCGAGAAATGCCCGGATACCGTTTGCGGTACTCATTCCGGCATCCTGTCCGATCTTCATGAGGGCCGCGTCCAGCTGTCCACGGGTGAAATGATTCAGTTCGTTGACCCGACCCATGACATTCTCCTTTCGGCTAATTGCCGAAAAATATTCTCGCTACCCGCGAGCTGGGGCCAGACCATTGTGGTCATAGCCAAGAAAAGCCTAGTTTCTAAGTCCCTTTTGGCTATGACCAGCTCGCAAATTTTATTAAAGATCAGATACTCCCCTTAGTAGATACCTAAACCACAGATTTGTCAAGCGTTGGCCACTTGGCCACAAGCAACAATTCTGATTGATTTATTTTCTCCCAAATTGTCTCGGTGATGAAGGGCATCACGGGGTGGATAATCTTCAAAGTTCGCAATAACACTGTCGCTAAAATTTTACCAGTGTTTTCTTTTAATTTAGGATCTAATAATTGCTTCTTACTCTCTTCAATATATTTATCAGCCAAATCACGCCAAACGAAATCATATAAGAAGTGGGTAGCCTGACCAAAATTATAATTCTTAATCTGTGCCTCAACTTCAGTAACCGTCTTGTTAAGCGCCGAAATAATTAGCTTATCAGCATCAGTTAAGGCTGTGAGTTTAGTCTCTTCAATTTTAATTTCTCCACTTTTTTTATCATCAATAGCGCTAACAACATAACGAGAAATATTCCAAAGCTTGTTGCAGAATTTTTTTCCAGTGATTAAAATATTTTCATTGAAACGCATTTCCTGACCTTCGAAAGATTGATACAACAAACCAAACCGCGTGGCATCGGCGCCGTATTTATTAATCATTTCCATTGGGTCAATACCGGTACCCAGAGACTTACTCATTCGCCGACCGTCTTTAGTTAAAATCGTGGCATGAATTACCACATCAGAAAACGGTAACTTGTTGGTAAACTCCAGACCGGAAAAGAGCATCCTAGAAATCCAAAGGTGGATAATATCACGAGCTGAAGTGATTACTTGCGTGGGGTAAAACTCTGACAAATCTTTAGTTTTCTTAGGCCAACCAAGAGTCGCCAGTGGCCACAGGGCTGAAGAAAACCAGGTATCAAAGGTGTCAGTGCTATCGGCGATAGGAATAGGGTGTCCCCACCAAATTTGACGCGAAATACACCAATCTCGAACATTCTCGAGCCAGTCAACGGCAACCTTGGTCCAGCGTTCCGGATAATAAGCTACTTCCCCATTTTTAATCGCTGTCAAAACTTTTTTGGCCAAGGGGGCCATCTTCAAGAACCACTGCTTAGACATCATTGGCTCCACCGTTGAGTTACAACGATAACACTTGGCTACATTATGAACAGCTTTTTCCTCTTTCTCAATTAGACCTTTCGCTCGTAATTTTTCAACAATTTTTGACCTGGCTTCGGAAATTTTCAAGCCAGCAAATTTTCCAGCGATTGGTAAAAGTTTTCCATATTTATCAATAATTAACTCACCATCTAATTTATGGCGTTCCGCAATCTCGAAATCAACAATATCGTGATAAGGAGTGATCGTCATCACACCAGTGCCGAAATTCATATCAATTGCCTTGTCTTTAATTACAGTGGCGGTCACTGGTCCATTGATCCATTCCAGACTAATTTTCTCTCCATGTTCATATTGTTGATAGCGAGTATCATCCGGGTGCATTACAACGTATTTATCACCAAATTTTGTCTCTGGTCGTGCGGTGGTGATGATAAAAGGTCCATATTTAAGATAATAAAAGATTCCTTCTTCTTCAACATACTCAAGCTCCAAATCAGAGAGGGCTGTCTGATCTTTAACACACCAATTGATCACTCGCTCACCGCGATAAATCAAACCCTGTTGGTGATAATTTTCAAAAGCTGTTTTAACCGCCTCTTGATAGTCTTTGTCCATAGTAAAACGAGTTCGAGACCAGTCGCAAGAACAACCGAGAGTTTTGAGTTGGTTTAAAATAATATCACCGTATTTATCTTTCCATTCCCAGATTTTTTCCAAAAACTTTTCTCGCCCCAAATCATGGCGACTAAGACCTTGTTTTTTTAAATCTTTTTCTACCACATTTTGCGTCGCAATCCCGGCGTGATCAGTTCCGGGAAGCCAGAGGGTTTTGTAGCCTTTCATCCTATGGAATCTGATCAATACATCAGAAATAGTATTTTCCAACGCGTGTCCCATATGAAGAGAGCCAGTCACATTTGGTGGCGCAATGAGAATGGTATAAGGCTCCTTTCTGTCGCCGGGCAAATTATCCGGGTTAAACAAACCACTCTTTAGCCACTTATTATAGATTTTCTCTTCAGTTTCTTTGGGATTATATTGCGCTGTTATTTGATCCATTTGAATCATTTTTTAATTCTACAATAAAAGTACTGCCTAAGTTTTTGCCATCGCTCTCGGCCCAAATTTTGCCATTATGCGCCTCGATAATTTGTTTCGATATATACAAACCTAAACCAGTACCAGGAGCATAAGATTGGCTAAAGTCTTTAGAGCGAGCAAATTTTTCAAAAATAGTTGGCATTGTTTCTGAAGAAATACCCATCCCGGTATCTTTAACAGTCAATCTAATACCAGTTTCTGTTCTCGACAAAGAAACTTCCGCCTTGCCTTTTTCGGTAAATTTTATAGCGTTATCAATTAAATTATTAACTACTTGAGCTAATTGATCAGAGTCGGCTAAGATGCTGTAATTTTCGCCTGTAGCGATTTCTAAATCAAGATTTAATTCTTTTCTTTCGGCAAATGGTTTAAATTTATCAATAACTTGTTTAGTTAATATATCAAGATCCAGCTTCTCAAATTTATAATTTAATTTTCCCAGTTCGATTCTAGAAGCGTTTAAATAATTTTCAGTGATATCAATTAGTTGCTGACTGGATTGATAAATTGCCTCAACGGCTGTCTGCGCTTCACTGTTTATTTTACCGAAGGATCCTTCTAAAATCATTGAGGAATAACCCTTGATTGTGGTAAGTGGTGTCCACAATTGATGATAAAGGAGAGATAAGAAGTGAATCTTTTGCTGTTCTAGATCTTGAGTTTGCTCTTCTGATTTTTTTAAAGTGTTTATTTGTGTTATTTCCATAAATTATATTAAATTCCCTCCTTTTTTAAATCCTCAATTAATTTTCTAGCCTGACGAGAAAGTTTAGCTGGTGTTTTAATAATCATTCGAATCAATAAATCACCGCGTTTACCACCGCGATAAGGTACCCCACGACTACGAACTCGCAATATTTCTCCATAAGAAATACCCGCCGGAATTTTAACTTTAATCATTCCATCCAAAGTTTCTACCGCGTACTCTGCACCCAAGATTGCATCAGAAAGTTTTACTGACAAATCCATTACTAAATTTAAACCATCGCGACGAAACGTTCTGTGTTTTTCAACGTGAACTCTAACATACAGATCGCCACTAACTCCGCGAGGTGCTGCTTCTCCTTGGTTGGCCAGACGAATCATTTCTCCATTCTCTATGCCCGTTGGGATAGCTACTTTAATTTCTTCTGGGCCCTTGACTACTCCAACCCCGTCACAATTAGAACATTTTTCTTCCGGCACTTCCCCACTACCGAAACAGGTAGTACAATCTCTAGCCACGCTGATAGTTCCCAAAAAGGATTTTCTCGCTTCGCGAATTTGACCTTTACCGTCACAAGTTTGACATTTTTTAGCTTTTGAACCAGTTTTAGCGCCATTACCTTGGCAAACTTGGCATTGGCTAACTTTATGAATTAGTACTTGGCGATCAACGCCGAAAACCGCTTCTTGAAAAGTTACTTGGATGTCAACTGAGATATCTCGCCCACGCTTTACTTGCTGTCCCCGACCTCTTCCGCCAGAAAAAAATTCGCTAAAAATGTCGCCAAAATCAAATTCCATTCCACCGGCGCCATTAGCTCGAGTAAAATCAGAAAAATCCCAAGTATTGCCACTTGTGGCGCCGGAGGAACCATAAGCATCGTACTCTTGCCGTTTCCTGTCGTCAGACAAAATCTGATAAGCTTCATTTATGGCTTTAAATTTGCCCTCATCACCAGTTTTCTTGTCGGGATGGTAACGATGCGCCAGTTTATGAAAAGCTTTTTTTATTTCGTCCTTGGATGCGGTTCGGTTAACACCTAAAATTTCGTAATAATTCTTCATAAACTGATCTTATTTTACCTCAGCGTCACGTATCTGGCTATCGGTATCAGGATTTGGTTCGTCCTTGTTGTCATTTTTATTGTTATCTTTTTTGCTTTGTTCAGCCATAGTTTGGCCAATTTTTTGCATTTCCGTCGAGAGTTCCTCCGAGGCTTTTTTCAGCGTTGAACTATCTGAACTATCTTTAGCTTTTTTTAGATTAGCAATTTTCTCCTCAACAGCTTGTTTTAATTCATTTGTAATTTTATCGCCGGCGTCCTTCAGGGCTTTTTCCGCAGTATAAATTAAACTATCGGCAACATTTCGCAATTCGATCAATTCTTGAGTTTTCTTATCTTCTTCGGCATGGAGTTCGGCTTCTTGTTTCAATTTCTCAATTTCTTCTTTAGTCAAACTGGAGCGGGCTTCAATTTTTACCGACTGTTCGCGACCGCTGGTTTTGTCTTTAGCTTTGACGTTTAAGATGCCGTTAGCGTCAATGTCAAAAGTAACTTCAATTTGAGGTAAACCTCGCGGAGAAGGTGGGATTCCATCCAGAATAAATCTCCCTAAGGTTTTGTTATCGGCCGCCAGAGGTCTTTCTCCTTGGACGATATTAATTTCGACTTGAGTTTGATTATCGGCCGCTGTTGAGAAAACTTGTGACTTTGAAGCTGGTATAGTGGTATTTTTCTCTATTAATTTAGTTGCCACTCCACCTAAGGTCTCAATACCGAGAGCCAGCGGGATAACATCAAGCAATAACACGTCTTTAACATCACCCTGGAAAATTCCGGCCTGAATTGCCGCTCCTAGAGTAACTACTTCATCTGGATTTATTGAACGATTAGGCTCACGGCCAAAAAATTTCCGCACTGCTTCGATAATAGCCGGCATGCGAGTTTGACCACCAACTAAAATAACCTCTTCAATTTCATTAGTTTTGTAACCAGAAGCCTCCAGAGCTCGTCCGCAAATCTCAATCGAGCGGTCAATGTAACCCTTAGCCAAATCTTCCAATTGACTGCGAGTCATTTTCAGTAAAAGATGTTTGGGGCCATTAGCATCAGAGGTGATAAAAGGAATGTTAATTTCTGTCTCTAAGGTTGTTGATAGCTCGTGCTTAGCTTTTTCAGCTGCGTCTTTTAAGCGCTGGAGGGCTAATTCATCTTTAGTGATATCAATGCCGGAATCTTTCTTAAATTGTTCGGCAATCCATTTCATAATATCTTGATCAATATCTTCGCCTCCCATATGGGAATCGCCATCGGTTGCCTTCACTTGGATACTTTGTTCTCCGTCATCAGCACCAATAATATCTAATATTGAGATATCAAAAGTACCACCACCAAAGTCATAAACGGCCACCTGTTCGTTCTTGCGCTTATTAAAACCATAAGCCAAAGCCGCCGCTGTGGGTTCATTAATAATGCGCTTGACCTTAAACCCCGCTATCTCTCCAGCATTACGAGTTGCTTGTCTTTGCGCATCATCGAAATAAGCCGGCACGGTAATTACCGCTTCTTCTATTTTTTCACCCAACTTTGCCTCAGCGTCCTTTTTTAATTTTTGTAAAATCATTGCCGAGACTTCTTCCGGACGAAAGAATTTATCTCCCATTTTCACTTTCACACCACCGTCATCGGCTGCTTCAATTTCGTAAGAAACAATTTCTCGGTCACGCTTAATGTGTTTATCGCTAAATCGGTGACCCATTGTCCGCTTAATTCCATGAATAGTATTCTTAGGATTAGTTACCGCTTGTCGTTTAGCTAATAATCCAACTAGTCGTTCACCGTTTTTCGAAACAGCAACAACTGAAGGAGTAGTTCTGGCTCCCTCAACATTTTCAATAATACGAGGCTGACCTCCCTCAACATAAGACATTGCCGAGTTTGTGGTTCCCAAATCGATTCCTAAAATTTTTGTCATAAAATCTTAAATATTTAAAATTCTTAATTTCTAATAAAACGACCAACTTTTACTTGGGTGGGGCGAATTATTCGATCATGGAGTTTGTAACCTTTCTGTACCACCTCTAACACAATATTATCTTCAGCGGGAGTGTCCGTGTCAATAGTCGCAATAGCTTGATGTTCTGCGGGGTTAAAATGCTGTTTCAGACTATCAATCTCGGTCAGGCCATTTTGTTTTAAGATGATTACTAATTGGGCATACAGCTGTTCGACCCCTTGTCGCCAATTTTCTGCGACAGCTTCCCAAACATTTTTATTCTGAAAAGCTAATTCAAAACTATCAGCCAATTTGATTAATTCAAGCAATATTGGCTCCTTTGCAAATCGTATGGCTAGTTCTTTTGCCTCTTTTTCCGTTCGTCTTAAATTTAAATAATCAGCTTTTAGACGTTGACTAGTGGTTAAAAATTCCTGACGTTCAGTCTGGCAAGTCTTTAATTTGTCTCTTAATTTCTTTAGAGCAACTTGCGGATTATTATTTAGAATATCGTCATCGACGACAATTTCTTCATCTTCATCAGATTTGGATTCTCGATCTTTAACCATATTTTGAAGCCTAACGCTTAGACCACTGAGGCGCCTTACGGGCCTTTTTCAATCCGAATTTTCGACGCTCTTTAATTCTAGAATCACGTTTTAATAAAGTAGACTTTTTAAGAGTTGGCTTTAAGTTTACATCGTACTTTATTAAAGCTCTAGCGATTGCTAAAGCGAGAGCTTGAGCTTGGGCGCTAACCCCACCACCAATAATTTTTGCACTAACAGAAAATTTATCTGTTAACTGTTGTTCGGCTAATGGTCGACTGACGACATTTCGCAAACTGTTTGTTGAAAAATAATTAGTTACAGCCCGATCATTAATCAGAAATAAGCTTTTAGAATCAGCGGTTAGACGTACTCTTGCCGTTGCCTCTTTTCTTCGACCAACAGCTTCATAATAAATTAAGGTATTTTTAGTCATGAATGGTAAGACGTTTTATTAATTTTGCTCGTAATTTATTCCCCGGCAACATACCCAAAACTGCTAGACGCAATGGTTCAGCATAGCCTTTTTTCTCAATTAACATCTCTAAGGTTTTCTCTTTGAGTCCACCGGGGTAACCAGTATAAGTTTTGTAAGTTTTAAGAGTTTTTTTGGTTGGAGAAATCTTCATTTCTTTAGCGTTAGTAACTTCCACACTCACATCTGGGAGTAAGTGTGGTCGAAAGTTTGGTTTACTTTTTCCACGCAAAGCAACCGCCACTTGAGTCGCAATTCTCCCAATCGATTTTCCCTTAGCGTCTATCTTGATAAGATTAGTATTCAACATAATGTTCTATTTAGTTTAGACAAACTCAATTACCGCCATTTTACTACCATCACTTCGTCGTGGTGGTAATTTCACAATTCTAGTATAACCACCAGCACGATTGACATAAGTCGGAGCGAGGTCGTCAATAAGTTTTTTGGCACGAGCGACAGTACCTAAGCGCGCAATGACTAACCGTTTACTAGCAAGATCCCCTCGTCTAGCGGTTGTAACCAATTTTTCCACAAAGGGGCGTAATTCTTTAGCTTTGGCCTCAGTTGTGCGAATACGACCTTTTTCAATCAGACTTTCAGCCAAGGACCGTAAAAGCGCCAAACGCTGATTGCGTTCTCGTCCTAATTTTCGGTTGGCGTTGTGGTGTCTCATCGGAAAGTTTATTTTAAAGTAATTCCTAAATTATTCAAGGCCTTTTTTATTTCTGTCACTCCTTTTTCACCAAGACCAGTTATCTTTTTGAGATCTTCTTCCTTTTTTCTGGCCAAGCCACCAACCGTTCTGATGCCTTCTGTGGTTAAAGCTCGAGAAATACGGCTAGAGAGATTTAGATCATCAATTCTTGTTTTGAGAGCCTCATCTTGACCTTTTTGCTCCTCAGTGTCAGTAAAAGCCTCTTCTTTGCTAAAAATTTTGTCCTCATGATCTGATCCATCAACAGAAGCCTTGTCACTGTCTTCTTTCAAATCAGCAATTGATCTAAGTTGAGTAATCATGATTTCGATCGATTTTTGCAAAGCTTCCGCTGGTGTTAAAGTGCCGTCAGTTTCGATATGTAAACGTAAGCGATTATAATTTGTTCTATCGCCGACTCTCATATTTTCTACTTCATAACTAATTCGACTTACGGGAGTAAAAGCTGCGTCAACGAAAATTAAGCCGACTTCATTTTTTTCTCGAGACATTGACTCCTTAGGCAAGTAACCTAAACCCTTTTCTAGAGTCATTTCTACATTGAGTGAACTATTTTTTTCTGTTAACGTCGCAATGTGTTGAGTTTTATTTAAGATTTCAACCAAACCGCCAGTTTCAATATCAGACGCTGTTACCTCACGAGAACCCTTCACTGACAAAGTAATCTTTTTAGGCTCTTGATCGGCGAAATTAAATCTAATTTTTTTAAGATTCAAAATTACCATGATCATATCTTCTTTTACGCCTGGCAAAGTAGAAAATTCGTGCTCAGCTCCCTCAATTTTTATTGAAGTAATAGCTACTCCCAATAAAGAAGACAGGATGATCCGTCGCAAAGAATTACCCAGAGTTTGACCGTAACCAGGATGTAATCCTTCTATTTCATAAGTGCCACTGAAATCATTTTGACTGACAACTTTTAACTTAGAAGGCAAACTAATGTGTGACTCAATCATAATTAATATAAATTTGCTAAATTATTGTCATTAAAATTAAACTCGACTATAAAACTCCAAAATGGAACCATAATTAACATCCAAGTCAGTTTCACCCATTATTGGTTCGCCTTTAACCTTTGCGGTCATTAACTTTGGGTCAAAAGCTAACCAAGCCGGTCCATGGTACTGTTTAAGATACTCTGGCAAATTTTTGAAAGCACCACTGGTTTGACTAGCCGGACGGACACTCACGACATCGTCAGTTTTGAGTTGATGAGATGGAACATTGAGTCGACGACCATTTACCAAAATATGACCATGGGTTACTAACTGCCGCGCGAAAGCTCTAGAAGTTGCTAGACCAGAACGATAGACAACATTATCTAGCCGCCATTCCAAAAATTTAAATAATTCAGTAATGGGATTAATTTTTGTCCGTCGACGAATAGTTTTAACATAGGTTGCCAATTGACGTTCTTTCAGTCCATAAGCATAGCGGACCTTTTGCTTTTCAATTAATTGCAAACCGTATTCGGAAATCGTTCTGGCACGATGACTACTCTTGCCAGAAGATTTCTTGCCTTTTTGCTCTGTGCCAGAAATACTAAATTTAGTAGTTTGAGTTTTAGGAAAAATACGAGCACCCAAACGTCTGGCTATTTTAAATTTTGGTCCAATTTTCATAAAAATAATTTTATACTTATACTCTGCGTGGCTTACGTAATTTAGGTCCGTTAAACGGCACCGGTGTTGAATCTTTAATAGTATCAATGATAAAACCACGCGCCATAAATGCTCTAATGGCCGCTTCGCGGCCAGCGCCAACTCCCTTAACGATCACATCAACCTCTTTCACACCCATTGTTTCAGCTTGATTGGCAATAACTTCAGCCACCTTACCGGCAGCAAACGGTGTTCCTTTCTTTGCCCCCTTAAAACCAAGACTACCACTAGAAGACCAGGTTAGAGCATTACCCATTGGATCGGTTAACAATAATTTAGTGTTATTATAGGTCGCTTGGATATGCAAGACAGCGTGAGAAACCTTCCTTTTGGAAGCGGTCGAAGATTTAACGACAGATTCTGTCGCCTCACCCCCTTTTTCAGATGTGATACGTTTTTTTCCCATGTTATATTATTTCTTCTCTACTTTCTTGCGACCAGAGGTCATGGTCTTCCGGATATTTCCTCGTCTAGTGCGAGAGTTTGTCTTCGTGCGTTGTCCGCGAACTGGTAGATGCTTAGAGTGACGACTACCACGATAACTTTTAACATCGATTAGACGCTTAATATTACCTGAGACTTCACGACGCAGAACACCCTCGGTTTTGTATTGATCAACCAATTCTCGAATATTTTTTTCTTCTTCGGGTTTCAAATCTTTAGCTAGGGTATTGTAAGATATTTTAGCGTTATTCAAAATCATTCGAGCTCGGCTTTTACCAACACCGTAAATCACAGTTAAAGCTACTTCTAAACGCTTGCTATCAGGAATATTAATACCAGTGATTCGCATAAATTTAAATTAAGCTTGTTTTTGTTTGTGGCTAGGCTTAGATTTGCACACAACATACAAATGGCTGCGTCTTTTTACTAACTGACAACCAGCACACCGTTTTTTAATCGAGGCTCTTACTTGCATGTTTAATTTGTTTAAAATCGTTTGATAATTCGACCTTTACCTCCATAGGAATCAAGAAAAACTTCAACTCTATCACCGATAAGCACCCGAATTCGATGTAAACGCATTTTGCCTGAGAGATAAGCAAGAATTTGCTTACCAGACTCGATTTCAACTCGAAAAAGAGTATTTGGCAAAGCTTCAACCACCACACCAGAAGTAACCTCTTCTGATTTCTCTGATGGTTGGCTTAATTGGCCTTCTGTCGGCATTATTTGAGCTACGAACTTATATTAGCAGAAGCCTCCGGATGAGTCAATACTTTAATTTCTATGTCTTCGGATTGAGACGGGAAATATCTAAGCCACGGTGGCCAAAAAATAGCCTTGGCCGAATAAATAGCTGGAAATTGTTGAGAAATGGACTCTCCTTGACGCTTAGAATTACCAGCTAATAATTGGCTTAGCGCAATGGTATCAACTTCAGCTTGAATATAAGCTTGGCCAGAAACAGTAAGAGTAATCGACTCTGAGCTCTCAGTCACTTGTTCTTTATTATTTATCGTGATATCCAGATCGCTTAAATTAGAGATGAAATATTTTAAATCTTGAAAATCGGGAATTTCTCCATTGATCAAGTGAACAGTAAATTGATTTCGGTCAAAAATAATCACGCGCGGTAGAGCTGAAACAGTTAAGGTTACCGAATTATCTTCACCCTCATTAACTTGCAATTGTTCAGAAAAATCAACAGATAAAGAATCGGCAGACCAAATAAAGGTGTCCGGAATTTGCGTCACCAATTGACCCAAAGCTTGTTCTCTCAAAATTTGCTCTAATTCCGCCCGAGAAGATCTCTTGTCGTCGTCGGCCACTTTGGGAATTGAGCCGACGTAGCCACCAGTCATGGGAGTTTTTGAGCGAGCATAGAATTTTTCATATCGCGGACTATCTTTAAATCCAGGAATAGAGAAATCAGTTAGTGGAGAATTATAATTTTCTCCCGGATTATCAGCATAAACTGTTACTTCAACTTGTCCGGGAACAATTTGACCAGAAATGGTTGTTTGACCGGGAACGACAACTTCTTTATTAATGCGATAAATATTACCCGCCGTAGACTCAAATCTAGTGCCGGTAATTAAGGTTTGAGGAGAAGTGTTAAAATTATTATAAATAACAATTTGACCGCTAGCTTTTTGTTCAACCTCTTCGATCCCGCTGGCGATAAGATTTCTAGAGTCAACTAGAGATGGGAAGGTGGCAATTTTAAAATCAGGAATTTGAACTTGTTTATTATCAAAAGTTAAAATTTCCTGTCTAGGTGTTATTTCTACAGAAACACTAGAAAATAAACTCCCGATCGTGTAGATGACAATAGAGAACAAAACTAAAACAGCGACAATAATAAAAACACGAACAGTAGCCGGAGACGGAGATCGATGAGGTCTAGCGATTGATATGGCCACTGGTTTGGTTGCTGATACCTTCTTGGGTAAAATTTCGCTTAAACTTTTTTTGTGATTACGAATATCTTGAAACATAATTAATTAATTGATTTTTTAATTCTACCATAAAAAACGGTTTCTGCTACTAGGGCTTGATCATAAATAACCCCCGACGTTAAACTATAACCTTCTCGTAGAATATCAGCGGATAATACATTTACCATAAACGGCTTACGGCTAACTTTAAATTCACCGAATTCATACGCCTGAAGCCATTGATGGAACAATGGGGCCATCAGTGGATCACTGACAATAAAAACAGTACTTGGCATAAAGCAATCGTCTAAGACCTTAATCAACCCCTGGCGGAAATTATCTAACCACTTGGTTTTAGCCTTATTTAATGCTTGATTTATCCGTTCCGCAATGAGTGGATGTTGCTTATTGGCGATAAACAGAGCAAGAGAAGATCGCATTTCGGCTGGGGTTGTGGCAAACTCCTTAACCAAGGTTCTAAGCAACCAATGACTGCCGAAAGGGTAAGAAACACTCCCCCTTAGTAATTTCTGCCAAACTAGAGAAATCTCACTTACTTCCCCATCAACATCCAAAATAACAAAACTATCTTGATCTGAAATGTCTTTCAAAACTTGATAGAAAGCGAAGGCGGTCGCACAAAATTCAACTTCAACATGATGCCATTTGGCCATAATCACTTTACGAAATTGGTCCAAAATTCGACTGGAACCAAGATTTAAATAATGAGCAATTTCCAGTTCGTTTACTTTCTGACCAAACGGATGAGGTAACAAATAACCATTAGTTTTAATTTGCATTTGTTCAGTTTGTATTAATTCGTGAGCGGATTTTTTTTCTTGGGGAGAAAAGAGTGATGGCAGAGATCGTTTAAAAGTCGCGACCTGGCTCATCACTAATTTATTTACCAATTGCGATGTTAAGAGAAATGGCTTAATCTCACTTTTTTTAATTACTTGAGTGCGAGAGGCATAAAATGGCGCCGAAAGAAAGCAAACCACCTTCTCTGGACGAGAAGCGCCTTGAGAAATAAGCTGGGTGATAGATTCTTCCAGAGTCAGGACTACTTGATGCAGAAATCGTTCTGAAGTTAAATTTTCCTGGAAATTAACCTCTCGACGAACTCGCTGAATGATTTCTGGTTTCGAGCCTTTCGATTGCTTCACTAAAGCGATTCCAATTGAGGCGCTACTAATATCAACAATAGCAACTGAAGACATTTTAAAAGTATAACATGAATTAGCTTAAGGAAGGACACTGGGATTGTGAATAATTTTAAGCTTTTCAACTAAAGAAAGTATTTCTGAAGAGTCTGGACGACTTTGTTGAGAAATCGAGATAAACTGAGCAATAGTCGGCCATAGAATCATCGAACGCCTTTCTGGTGTCAAATCATTCCAGTTTTCCGCTTCCTTATCTGGATCTGTGTAATCTGTGTGAGCTAGAACAGGGGGAGTTATTTTTTTTAGATTAGATTTAGGTTTGGATTTAACCAAAACAGGAAGATTATCATCTTCTGGGACTTGGGATGAAGTATAAAGTAAGACAGAAAAAGTTTCGCTAGCTGAATTATTAGACAGATCAACCGCCTGGCAAGTTACCAAAGTGGTACCAAGATCAAAAATCGTTCCAGAACTCGGACTACAAATAACCTCGACAACGCCATCGACCATATCGCTAGCAACTGGATAATCATAGTTAACAACGCTCGGTCCACCAACTTCAATTTCTCTATCAACCACCGAAGATAAAACCGGTGGCGTAGTATCAACAACCGTAATTGTTCTTGTAATTGGTAGGGCTGAATTATCAGACAAATTATTAACTTGATAAGTGACGATATGTTCGCCCAAAATAAGGGTATCAATTGGCAAACCGGTAACTTCAATAAGATCTGTAAGATCACCGTCATCTTGATCCCAAGCCGTAGCTCCGAAATCCACATAAGTTGAACCAGCCTCGACAACAATCAGCTCCTCGCCAATCAAAATAATAACAGGAAGATCTGGGTCAACCTCAACAACTTCTTCCATTATTTCTTGCACGACAGTGTCAGAAGTACTGCCCTGGAAATTATCGTCACCCTCGTAAACAACAAAAAGTGAATGGAGCCCGGGCAACAAATCAGAAATAGAAACAGTAGCCACGCCAGCAGAGTCTAATTCCAATGATTCAGCCAGATCTGTTTCCCCAAATTCACCAGTTTCTTTCAATTTAATAACTCCGCTAGGAATACCAACACCGTCAGGAGAAGAATGAGACACAGTGACCACTAATTCTAAATCTTCTGTTGGCAAAGATGGGTTTGTTGCAGAAGACAGAGTTATAATGCTATCAGCTTGATCGACTGTCTTATTTAAGGGGGCACTGTAGCCAATTGCAAGATTAATTAAACCCTCACTTTTATCAATAACTTCAGCAGTCAAATTAACTTCACCAGCCGAAGTGTCGCGATAGAAAAAATTATCGGTGTTTTGTCTGGGTGAAAGAATATCAAGAATTAAGTTTGTTTCTGTAAAATCACCAACAGTGCTAGTATCAAAATACCCAGTTGGAGAATCTGAAGAAATTTTTACTCTAAGATATTGATCAGTCCCAGTTACCGCTTCAGCTAGGCCGTCAATATTTTGAGCCCGAATTCTTAGCGGTTTTGAAGTGATATTAGGCAAACCAACAATAAAACTTGGTGGCTGATCTACAGGATTAAATCCAATTTGAGTAATTTCATCACTGGCCGCTTCGACAATTCTAAAAACACCAAAAAGGCTAACCAAACAAAAGGTTAGAATAAAAAGATTTTTCATTTAATTAAATTTTTTTATTTTAAAACAGCTTTAATACGACGAATACCGGCAGCAATCGCTTCTTCTTTAATAATCTTGAATTCACCTAATTCTCCCGTCCGAGACACATGCGGACCGCCACAAAATTCTTTAGAATAAGCGGAGTCTAAGCTATCGCCAATATAATAAACCGACACTTGCTCACCGTATTTGTTGCCGAAAAACCGAAGCGCGTCAGTCTTCTCCGCATCAGCGCGATTCATGATTTGGCAATTGACTGGTAAATCTTGTTGGATAATATTATTCACTTCGGTTTCTACGGCTAACTTCTCTTCAGTTGTTAATTTATCTCCGTGAACGAAATCGAAGCGCAACCGCTCTGGAGTGATGTTACTCCCCTTCTGTTGCACTTGATCACCTAAAACATTTCTTAGAGCCTGATGCAAGAGATGAGTAGCGGTGTGATATCTAGTTTCTAGCTCACTAGTACCAGCCAAACCACCCTTAAACTTTTGACCGGCACCAGCTCGAGAGAGTTGCTGGTGTTTTTTCATTTCCTGATTAAATTCACTAACATCAACACCCAATCCTTTTTCATCAGCAAGCTCAATAGTCATCTCGAGAGGAAATCCATAGGTTTGAAAAAGATAAAATGCATCCGTACCAGAGATTACCTTGTTTCTCATTTTTACATTAAAATTATACATTCTACCAAACCACTTAATTCCTTCCCGCAAAGTCACTCGAAACTTTTCTTCCTCTAAACTAATTTCTTTTTTAATTTTTACCCATTCAGTCTTTAATTCCGGATAAACTTCTTGATATTTCTTAACAATCACTTCCGCAATTTCAGTCAAAGCGCCGTTACCTAATCTTGAAGAATCAGCATAACGCACCGCGCGACGCATTAGACGACGCAAAATATAACCCCGATCAGTATTGGTTGGCAGAACACCATCCGCGATCATGAATACCGATGTCCGAATATGATCAGCAATAATTCTCGCTGATTTACTGTCTGAATTTTTAGCTAGATTTTTAATTTTACTAATAATCTCATCGAAGAGATCAGTCTCGTAAATACTTCCTTTTTTCTGAATGACCATCAAGAGTCGTTCTAGCCCGGCGCCTGTATCCACATTGCGCTCCTTCAATTTTCCAATAACTTTGCCCTGATCTTTCTGAAATTCCATGAAAACATCATTCCAAACTTCAACGATTTTTTGCTCGTCTTCCGCTTTCTGTTCTTCTTCCGGAGTTAAATCACCCAAGCCCTTCGGAGTAATGTCATAAAACATTTCTGTACAAGGCCCCGTTGGACCAGACCAAGAATCAACACCTTTTACCGCTGGCCACCAATTGGCATCCGCGCCCTTAAAATAAATTCGCTCTTTGGGCACGCCAACTTTCTGCCAAATTTCCGCCGACAAAGTATCCCGAGGCGAATTCTGATCACCGGCAAAAACGGTGACATAGAGTCGAGCTGGATCAAGCCCCAGTCCTTCTTCAGTGGAAGTTAAAAATGCATAACTCCACTCAATCGCCTCTTGCTTAAAATAATCTCCTAGAGACCAATTACCCAGCATCTCAAAAAAAGTAGCATGAGTGTTATCACCAACATCCTCAATGTCAGTGGTGCGAACACATTTTTGGACATTGGCTAGGCGCTTGCCGGCAGGATGTTTCTCGCCCAGTAGATAAGACACTAGAGGTTGAACACCGGCGGAAATAAAGAGGGCCGAAGGATCATTCTCCGGCACGAGAGAAGCCGAAGGCAGGATAGCGTGTCCGCGCTGTTTGAAAAAAGCTAAGAATCGTCGGCGAATTTCTGTTGATTTCATTGATTTAGCTATTCTAACAAATTTTAAACATAAAAAAAACAGGCAAACCTCATCGGCTTGCCTGCGCCTCACTCTCCCAGCTTGTCAAACACCATCAGACTTTGCCGGCGACTTCCAGGCGAGAATCTCTCTTTCAGTCATCCCCAGACGAAGGCCAGAGATAGTGAGCAGTTTGCCTTCGATCTCCTTAAGAGTACCGTACCCAAGACCACGAATACAAAGCAACTCATAGTCTCTCTTCCTGACCAATTCACCAATGGTCCGAATTCCAATTTTAACGAGACAATGTCTCGCTCGTGACGACAATTCAAGCAAGCTAAGTTCGCACTCAAAAATGTCGGCAGGTGAAGTTCTGGGTAACCCAACGAGGGGGTCACAATCTGACCAAATTCCAATATATCTCAAGCGAGACTTGAGGGCTTGATTTTCTTTTTCCAGTCTTCGATTTTCTGCTTCGAGATTACTGATCCTGTTCGTCATCACACACCGTCCTTTCTGGTTAGGGTTTTAGATGTCCAAGTCCACTTTAATATCTAGCATAAGCATCTACATAATGTCAAACACTAATGATTCCCCCGCCCAAACACTCATTGCCACGATAAATCACCAGAGATTGGCCGGAAGCGATGGCGCTTGGCGGTCTAGCGGTAAATTCTATTGTTAAAGATTTTCCCTGTTGGTTTAATACACAAGGAACTAATTCGCCACGATGGCGAATTCTGGCGGTTAACTTGTTTAAATCAGTTTTACTTAGCAAATTAATTTGCTCTAGAGTAATTATTCTAGAATTAAGCTTATCGATAATTTTTTTATTTTGCGAAACTACCAAAATATTTTTTACCAGATCGCGACTGACAATATAATACGGCTTATCAGAGGCTGTTTTTTTATTTATTTTAAATCCGTGACGCTCACCGATAGTATAGAATATCGCACCCTCATGTTCTCCTACCAATTCCCCATTATCGTTAAGAACCAGTCCAGATTTGGTCTTGAGATAACGTTTAAGAAAGTCTTTGACATCAACCTTGCCAATGAAGCACAGGCCCTGACTGTCTTTCTTAGTCGCATTTGATAATCCAAATTTACTTGCCAACTTCCGTACTTCGGTTTTATGCAAGTGCCCCACTGGAAAAAGAATGTGCTTCAGTTGTTGAGTCTTAAGAGTCCAGAGGAAATAAGTTTGGTCTTTCTCTTTGTCTTTACTTGCTAATAATTTATTATTTTTAATTTGAGCGTAATGACCAGTTGCAACATAATCAGCGCCTCGTTCCATTGACCAATCGTAAAAAGCGCCAAACTTAATATGACGATTACACATTACGTCTGGATTAGGTGTCCGGCCGCGAGCGTATTCTCCAATCAAATAATCGACCACTTCCCTCTTGTAGATCTTCTCTAAATCAAGCGTCAAGAGTGGTATATCCAAGCGAGCGGCCACGCGCATCGCCTCACGTCTGTCATCTCGCCAAACACAAGGATAGCCGGGAGGTTCCCAAACTTTAATGAAAACCCCCACCACTTTATAGCCAGCCTTAACAAGCAAAGCCGCCGATACGGAACTATCGACGCCACCGGACAAACCAACAAAAACTGTGCCCTTTACTTGTCTCATTTATACCCTAACCCTAACCTTCTATCAGTCGCTTGTAAACTTCTAGAGCTGTTTTAGCATCAGACAAGGCCGAGTGAGCCTGTTTATTGATAATACCAAAATGTTCGCAAAGTGATCGCAGATTAAAGCGCTGAACTTGATTATGGTGATAAAGTTTGACGAAAGCCATTGACAGAAGATCCAGACGGACACTGGCCATTAAATTTGGCACCTTAGTTTTGGCAAAAGCTCTCTCTAGAAAGGCCCAATCGAAGGTGATGTTATGACTAATCATTATTGCCCCCTCGGCCTTGTCGTTTAGAGCCTTAAGAGCTTGATCTAGATCAGACGCAAAGATCCAATCAGCGCTATTGTAACTATTGATTCGCAAGGCTTCCGGCTCAGCAGTTTCCAGATGTTCCGGCTTTACTTTAAGATCAAGCTCACTAACAATTTCAAAATTTGCTCCTGGTTTGACAACAACACAACCGATTTCGATAATTTCCTGTCTCTCTGGATCAAGACCGGTCGTTTCTAAGTCAATAAAAGCTAGATTATTCTTTTTCATGCTTGAGGCATTATACTATTTCGTAAATATTGATCAATATTTTTCTTGTGATCAGGATAATTACGAGCGTAGTGAGTCTGACCAGTGTTATCAGAAAGGAAAAACCAAAATTCATTTGGAACTGGATCAAGAGTGGCCATGATCGCTTTGAGACCCGGACTAACAATCGGTCGTTCTGGCAGACCATAATTTTCGTAAGTTTCGCGAGCCACATCAACCTCTAGTTTCCAACCTTCATCAAGCCTCTTCCAGAGAATACCAGCAATCATTCGACGAGTTTCGTAATCACTAGCTTCTTTTTCCACAATAGAACTCATCACCAGCACCTCTTCTAGAGAACGGCCACTATCTGTAATTTGCCCCTGGAGATCTGCGATTTGCCGTTGGAAATTTTTATTCATCAGGTCCAAAATTTGCTCGACTTTAATTCGTGAAGGAAATAAATAAGTACTGGGGAATAAATAACCTTGCTTACTTAAACCCATCTCAATAAAAACATCGGGATCAAATTCCAACAGTGGCGCTCGAGAAAATATTTTAGCCATTTGCGCTACTGATAGACCTTCGGGCAAAGTAACTTTAACCGGCGCTAAAGTAAAATCACCATCAATGAAGCGCCGAGCTAGCTGAAAAACATCAAGCGCTTCTTCAAATTGATAATAACCAGCAATTACCCGATCCTCGCCAGCAAACCACTTGGTGACAGTGGTAAAAACTAGAGGCGAGCGAATGGCTTTTTGCTGATATAAAGTCAGACTAATATTCTTTAAACTTTGCCCTGATTCGATAACTATAATTTGATCGACCGGAAAATATTTAGGCGGAGCAAAAAAAGCACCAAACAATAGCAAGGCGCCAATTATTAAGAAAGAAGCGATTGCGCCGATAATAATAATAAAATAACGTAACATCTAGATGGGCAAATTAGTCGGTGGTTCAGCGCGCTTAGATTCAACCCTCTTTAAGCTTGGGGTGGCCACTACCCGACCAGGAAGATGGAAAATTGTGGCTAACTCTTCGGTCGTTAAAATATAAGGTTTATTCATAAAATTTTGATACGGCGGTTGGAAAATCGAACGCTTTTTATAAGCATCGAGCATTTGAATTTCCATTTTATTGCGAACTTTGCGCATATGATTAGAGAACCAAGGCAACCAACCAAAAACAGTCAAGAGATCTTTTCCCAGATCTCTGTGGTCCGTAAACCAACCGAGTTTCAACTTATTCAACTCCTCGGAATTATACTGGCGCACACTACCAATTAATCCGGTAATATTTCCAGAATTAAAGTGATCTTTACGAGCGATATAGAAACCGCGCATCATCACTTCAAAGGGCAACTTCGCAATACTGCGCTCGATAGCCTCCATTTTTAATTGTTGACCCTTGGTTGGATGAGAAAAAGAAGTTTTCCCTTTATTGCCTTCTTGGGTAATGATATCGGCCTCAACAATCGCCTCTTTACGAATCTCCTCAATTTCATCTAAGGCTGCCTGTGTCCAATTTGGTTTTTCAAACAATCTGCCATCTTTAAGACCCTCCTTGCGGTGAGCTTGGCATAAAATTTGAATCCAGACTCGTTCATTGGGACCAACAGAACCTAGGTATTCCAAAACCGAACTAATAGGATCAATCTTCTCTTCTTCTTCCGCCGGTTTGTCTAAACCATAATCAATATAAGTTTTAATGGGATAAACATCATCTTCCGCCAATTTAAAATGAGTTCCCCACATAATCCAGGTTTCTGGGTCCCAATGAACTTCCTCCGTGTAATCTTCGACTTGACGGATTTCAATATCAGGATATTGAGCATAAAGTTGAGCCTCCACCACATCCCGCATTTTATCTTGGCTCACCCAGATAAAGAATTTAACATCACCACCAAGAGAAACCAATTCACAGGAAAACCAGGGTCTGATTTTACCCAGCCAGTATTGTTCAAGAAAAGAAGTATTTCCGGGTAAGTACAGAGAAGTAAAAAATAACTCCATAGCCAGAGGAGAACGACTCACTTCTCGTGGGAGTTTGATTTCCAATAAAACTGACTTCTGTGAAGCAACGCTAAGACTACGGATATAGAGCAACCACAAGCGCCAGAAAAGCATACCCAACATGAAGGTAAGCCAAATTGGCGCTGTTAGCAATAAATAATAAGCTGTCCTAGCAAGAACGGTTCCGGTTCCTGACCAGACAACAAAGAGAATGATCAAGCCGAAGAAACCCAGCAACAAAACCAGGACGATCCAAATTTCTTTTAAAAACTCAAGAAATTTCTCAGGCACCTAATAAGTATAATCTAGAATGAGAAAATTATCTACAGATTTAAACTTTAAACAATTTTAAACCAGAGTATAACGCCCCTGTTTGTCTTGCTTGAAGTAACGACGATTCTTAATGTTAACCATAACGGTATTTTCTTTAACATAACGCTCTTTCATCACCTTGCTTAGAATTTCTTCTTTAGATAGAGGGCCATTATCTTTTATAATTTGACGAATGACATCTCTAACTACCCCTTTAATGTAACCCCACTCGCTAAGAGCATAGATACCGCGCCCAACTAGGATAAAGCGACCATCTTTAATTAATTCGTTATGACAAGTGGCAGAGTTAGCCTTGCGACCAAAGTTTTGCTGGATCGCCTTAGCAACTTCTGTAAAGTGCATTGGAGAACCATGCTTGCGCATAATTAAATAAGCATAATCACGAATGCCTCGAACATAAACATTGGGTGAGCTAGTTAATCCCCAATCACCGATTGGCGATTTTCCAATCTCCTTAGAGAGCATCAAATAACGTTTGGCGTGAGCCTTAGCTTGTTCCGGAGAAAGAGTTTCGTACAGATTTTTTAGAAAAGTATCAATAATCTCCTGTTCAGATAATAATTGATCTTCTGACAATTGAGTACACAAATTTTTAAGCGAGCCTCGAACTCCTTCTGCCAATTCCGGATCAGTCGTCCAGTGGTGATAGAACGAATCTCCTTCTTTAACTTTAGAGAAGGCATCGCCTAACACTAGAAGAAAGTGAATATTATTTTGGGTCATCCGTTCGCCAGATAGGTGGTTTAGAAATTCTTGCTCATGAACGATTCCGCCATATTGCTCCATCGCTGATTGCAATTCCGAAAAGATTTCGGCTGACTCATTCATTACCGAAGAACGACGGATAGTCTTGAGACTAAAGTCTTCAATCTGGCGTACTCGTTCGCGGGTAATTTGATACTTTTTACCAATAGCCTCGAGGGTTAAACCTTTGTCGCTTTCTAAACCAAAGCGCATCTTTAAAATATCTTGCGCTCGCTCAGGCAAAACGGTTAACAAAGCACGGGTCACCTTCTTTGGCTTAAATGTGAGAACTTCTTTGCTGATCATGATTAAATTTATTAAATCTATTCTTATAATTAAACTCAATTAAACTGTTATAGCTATTTCTAGCATATCAACATATTGTCGTCAAGGTCAAATCACAATATTAACCAATTTACCCGGAACATGAACGACTTTCTTAATCTTCTTATCTACTAACCATTTCTGGATTTTAGCTCTATTCTTAGCCTCAATTTCAATCTCAAGTGGCGACAATGACGGTGACACTTTAATAGTATCACGGAGAATTCCATTAATTTGAATAGCGATGGTGATTTCGTCAACAATGATTTTATCAGGATCATATTTCGGCCAAGGAGCAAGATGAATTGAGCGACTATTACCAAGCTCATGCCACAATTCTTCAGTTAAATGAGGAGCAAATGGAGCTAAGAGCTGAAGCATTAATTCATAATCCTGACGACTAATGTTCTCCTCTGTCTCCAGACTATTAACTAAAATCATTAAAGAAGAAATCGCGGTATTGAAGCGCATGGCCTCAACATCCTCACTAACTTTTTTAATCGTTTGATGCAGAAGTAAGGTTAATTTTGAATTATCACTACTCTCTTCTTTTTTGGCCACCTTGCTCCTTAAACGCCAGACTCTTTCCAGAAACCGCCGTGGGCCAATTAGACTCTCCGTACTCCAGGCAATGGCTTGATCGAATGGTCCCATAAACATCTCGTAGAGTCGCAGAGTATCAGCACCATAAAGTTCCACAAACTTATCCGGATTAACCACATTGCCTCTTGATTTGGACATTTTCTCTCCCCCTTCGGCCAAGATCATTCCGTGAGAAGTTCGCTTCTGGTATGGTTCACTACTCGGCACTAAGCCAAGATCGAACAAGAATTTGTGCCAGAATCGCGAGTAGAGCAAGTGGAGAGTAGTGTGCTCCATTCCACCGTTATACCAATCCACTGGCGTCCAGTGTTTTAACTTTTCTAAGGAGGCAAATGCATCTATATTTCGAGAATCAACATAACGCAAATAATACCAACTAGAGCCAGCCCAATTAGGCATCGTGTCGGTCTCTCGCTCAGCTGGACCAGCGCAAGTTGGACAAGTAGTCTTAACCCAATCAGTGATACCGGCAAGTGGTGATTCTCCGGTTTCTGTTGGCTGATAGCGTTCTACCGCCGGCAAAGTAACAGGCAAATCCTTCTCCGGCACCGACACCCAACCACACTTAGAACATTTAATCATTGGGATTGGTTCACCCCAATAGTGTTGACGAGAAAAAACCCAGTCACGAAGTTTGTAAGTAACTTTTTGTTGACCAAATTTATTAGTAATTTTTTCCTGCGCTTCTTCAGAAGCTAAACCATCAAATTCATTAGAATTAATCATCTCGCCTTCCATAGAAAGAGCTGTTTCTGAAATTAACTGATTCCAAACCAGTTTTTGATGATCAGGGGTCAATCTATCAATTACAAGATCTTCATCTACCCATACAAGTGTATGAAGTTTCTGTTCCGACTCAGCAATCACACCTTGATTCTTTAGACTATCAATTTCTGCTAATATTCCATAAGAAACCGCTTTTCTATTTTGTTTTTTGTGCGAGGCACAATATTTGGCTGCAGTGATCCAGCGTAATTTATTTTTAATAACAATTCCTTCAAGAGAGGCTTCTTCTTTTATCTCCATGAGTGCCGCCTCTTCTGGCGTCTGACCAGCCTCAATACCACCCATTATTGCTGTAGTAATACCTTCTAAACTCTCGTGCCAATCAAGTAATGCAAATTTGCCCGTAGACTTATCACGCAAGTGGACAATAATTGTATCTCGCACAACTTCTTCAAAACCTTCACGAGGTGGATTTATTGAATCATCTTCGCATGGCATTATAACCTGCTTGATAGGCAGATTAAATTTTTTCGCAAACGCATAATCTCTCTCATCGTGCGCCGGCACAGCCATCACGGCACCGGTGCCATACGACACCAAAACATAATCGGCGATCCAAACCGGAACCTTCTCTTGATTAGCAGGATTAATGGCAAAAACACCATCTAGCACAACGCCAGTTTTCTCTCGCCCTTCTGTGATGCGATCCATCTCGGTCTTAGTTTTGACTTCCGCTAAATATTCCTCCACCGCCGGCCAATTTTTAATTTGCGATTTCAATTTTTGAATCAACTCATGCTCCGGAGCTAATACCACATAAGTAACCCCGAAGAGCGTGTCAGCCCTAGTGGTAAAGACTGAAACTTTTTCTCCAGAATCAACAATTTTAAATTCAAATTCCGCGCCGACACTTCGGCCTATCCAATGGCGTTGTTGAATTTTAATTTTCTCCAAATAATCTACCGTGTCTAAATCTTTATCTAATCTGTCAGCGTACTTAGTAATCGCCAACATCCACTGTTCCTTATCTCGCTTCTCCACCGGCGTCCCGCATCGTTCGCAATTCCCACTAACCACTTCCTCATTGGCCAAACCAATTAAACACTTAGGACACCAATTAATCGCCATCTTCTTCTTGTAAGCCAAACCTTTCTTAAATAATTGCAAGAAGATCCACTGCGTCCACTTGTAATATCCCGGATCAGTGGTGTTGATTTCTCGCGACCAATCAAAAGAGAAACCAAGCGACTGGAGTTGTCGCCTAAAAATATCAGTATTCTGCTTGGTAACAATCGCCGGCTGGACGCCAGTCTTAATCGCGTAATTCTCCGTCGGCAGACCGAAGGCGTCCCAGCCAATAGGATAGAGAACGTTATACCCTTCGGCGCGTCGCTTGCGGGCAATCACATCCATTGCTGTGTTGCTCCGAATATGCCCGACATGCAAACCGTCGCCGGAGGGATAAGGAAATTCAATCAAGCAATAATATTTCCGCTTATCACTATTATCTAGAGCTTGATAAATTCCATCTTTTTCCCACTCCCTCTGCCACTTTGGTTCTATTTCTTTATGGTCGTAATTTTTCATCTTGAATAGGAATGAGAGGGTAACGTTCCTGATCAATAGTTCTAGTAAAACAGGTATAACCTGTTTCGTGTTCCCAATTTTGTTGGACATCACCAAGTTGAGTTGGCCTCATTATGGCGGGAGCAGTATTATCTCGATTAGCAAGATTAAAATCAGCGCATAATTCAAATTCTTCTGGACCAAGCACTCGATAATCGTAAGCGACTCCAGTTTGTGGATCAAGAGGAATCTGATAATTAGAAATAGGGTCACTTAAATCCGTGAGAGCAAGCGGTAGAGAGTGTTTCTGTTGCCAATAATTAACAATCTGCCACTGAATATTTTGCAAATCATTAATTTTTCTCTCGTCAAAGCGCATTAGACGAACCGTCTGCGGTGAACCCATAATTACAAAACCGCCAACGATAGAGGCAATAATAACTACCAGAGAACTGATCGCCATTATTTTATTTAAGCGCGAATTTGTTTCATTCCTGCGTACGTCATACAAATAATAACCAAAAACTGCCATGGCAATAATCAATACTGCTAGAACCTTAAGAATAAAGCGCGTGGTTATCTCACCGCCCAGAAAGTAATTAATTAGAGTAATAAGATTAATTACCAGAGTGACTCCAGCCACAAATAAAGTGATGTAAATCAACCACTTACGGATCCACAAATCGCGCTTAGCCGGATCTTGAACATAATTACGATTTAAAAGCCAAGACAATAACACATAGAGTGGGAAAACAATCAAGAGCGAAGCAATAGACCAACGAATACCGGCAGAATAAGGATCAGAAAAATAATATTCCAATTGATCGGGAAAAGAAATATTGATAATTCTAAACAACAAAGTCAGTAAACTAATAGTGCTGACAAACAAGGCGACAATAACGCCAAGATGCAAAAAGAAATCTTTTGGTGTGGTTTTCATCCTATAACTATAACACGAAGCTCTTAAATTTTAAACTCGATGACGTCGCCATCCTTCACCACATATTCCTTACCTTCGGTGCGAAGCAAACCCTTCTCTCTCGCCACGGCATGAGAACCAACCTTAAGTAAATCTTGATAATAAATTATTTCAGCTTTAATAAACTTTTCCTTAAAATCGGTGTGGATTGCCAAACCGGCCTCCGGCGCCGTGCTCCCCCGCTTGATCGTCCAAGCCCTAGTCTCATCGAGGCCGGTAGTAAAATAAGTAATCAGATTAAGCAAACGATAACTCTCCACAATTAGCTGATCTAAACCGACATTAAAAATTGGGTCAACTTCGACAAAAGCCGAAGTCAATTTAGTCTTGAGTTCAGCTAGAGCGTTATCACTAGCAGCAGAAGTGTTGAGAACATACAAGATCGGTTTGGCAGTCAAGAGTTGTAAATGAGAAATTGTCGGCGGTAGAGATCCTGCCAATTGCCCCGACTGCAGACGGGCTAGCACTTGCTTCAGAGCTAACTCCTCGGTCACCGCCGTCTTGTCGCCACGCTTAGCGTCACGAGCAATATTCGACAACCTTTTCTCAACTGTTTCCGTATCAGCCAGAATTAATTCGAGATTGATTACTTCCACATCAGACAAAGGATTAACTTTGCCAGCCACATGGATCACCTCCTCATCCGCAAAGACTCTAACAACCTGCGCGATGGCATCAACCTCGCGAATATGACTTAGAAATTTATTACCCAAACCCTCACCCTTGGCCGCGCCGGCTACCAAGCCGGCAATATCAACAAATTGCACAATCGCCGGAATCTTTTTAGCCGATTGAGACAGGGTTGCTAATTGATCAAGACGCTCGTCCGGCACCGCAACTACTCCCACCGAAGGATCGATAGTACAAAAAGGATAATTTTCTGCCGGTACCTGATTTTTCGTCAAAGCGTTAAAGAGCGTGGACTTGCCGACGTTAGGTAAACCGACAATGCCGATAGAGAGAGACATAATAAATAATCAAGAAGTCAATTTAGCAATCTCTGATTGATAAGAAGTCATAACCTCAATAGCGGCTTGTTGTTGATCCATTCCACCATCCACTTTAGTTTTAATTTCCCCAGCGATCTTCTTAAACAACTCTGGATCCTTGTTCATCATCTTAACGATAGCGTCAGCTTGCTCGCTAGTAGCGCCCTGCGAACGTAACATTTTTTTAACCAAAAAATCTTTAAACATAATGCGCTTTACTTTATCAAAATTCTCGCTATAGTGGAAGTGGCGCTCTTTAACACCAAGAAAGGAGGTGATAAAAAATGAGCGAGAATCTCTTCAGTCCTGAGCAGGTAGGGAGAATCTTTCAGAATCCCGGCCTCTTGGATCAGGCAGCTAATGCGGTCGCCATGACCTCATATCTTCTAGCCCCAAACGTTGTTCTTGGTCTAGAAGTTGAAGGCTGTGCTCTCGCGCCACGAGTGGCGGGCATGATCCAAAGTCTTAGCCGGCAACCGGTAAGATTTGCTCTCGATCTCGGGAGTGGAACCGACTTACAAAATCAAGGTGTCTTGATTGTAAGCGACGATCTTCCCGACCAAAAGATTCGAAAGGGGGTCATCAGAAAAATCGAGAAACAAGGCGGTCGCGTGCTTGGCTTTGTCGCTCTACGGTCGAGCGAAAAGGAAGAACCACAACGGTCTGGGAGGTTTCCAACAAGGGAGACTGACCCCAGGATTGAGGTCATTCTGAACGGCGCGGGAGCGAGTGGGAGAACGTAAGATGAAGTCAGGTCATTTTTCTTCATCCTTTCTGGGTAAAACAGAGCCCCACAAATACACTTCTCAATGTGGGGCTCTTCTTATTTTCATGTTAATATTTTACTAAGGGCCGTTAGCTCAGTTGGTAGAGCGCTCCCATGGCATGGGAGAGGTCACCGGTTCAAATCCGGTACGGTCCACAGGTCTCAATAAATAAATTGTTTTATTCAAAAAAATAATATGAACAAACGAGTATTTATAATTCATGGCTGGGGAGGGTCGCCAGAGGGTGCAAGTTTGCCATGGCTGGCAAAAAAGCTCAAAGAAAAAGGTTTTGAAGTCTTTGCGCCCCAAATGCCAAATACTGAAAATCCCAAAATTGAAGAATGGGTTTCGCGTCTTGCAGGGCTTGTTGGTACGGCTGATGAAAACACCTATTTCATTGGTCACAGTATCGGTTGCCAAGCGATCATGCGATATATTCAAACAATAGATCAAAAAATTGCTGGAGCTCTTTTTATTGCCGGGTGGTTTGTGTTGGATAATCTTGAAGACGATGAGGATCCTGAAATAGCGCGTCCTTGGATTGAAGAACCAATTGATTTTGAAAAATTAAAAGTTGCTTCGGAAAATTATACGCTTCTTATTTCAGACAATGATCCTTTTGGTGGGTTTGAGAAAAATATAGAAGAATTCAAAAAGATGAATGCTAAAATAATCATCCTGAAAGGCGCTGAACATATTGAAGATGTCGAATTGCCAATTGCATTAGAAGAAGTTCTTTCGCAATACGAGAAGCACCCTTAGCTCAGCTGGTTAGAGCGTACGATTCACATTCGTAAGGTCGTAGGTTCAACTCCTACAGGGTGCACTAGAGGAAAAAGAAATGCTAATATTGTCACCAAGGGCCGTTAGCTCAGTTGGTAGAGCGCTACATTCGCATTGTAGAGGTCACCGGTTCAAATCCGGTACGGTCCACCAAATTTGATTTGACGAAGGAACAGAAGCACTATGCCGATTGTTGTTATGAATTCCATTTCTATTTTTCTAGGCCATGTAATCTTAAGCATCTTTCGTATCCAGTTTTCTGGTTGTTATTCCCAAAGCTATCCTTAGAATCATTAAAAGCATTAGGATATTGCTTGATACATTCTTTTCTGATTTGAGCTGGCCTTAACTGAAACCAATAAAAAGCGCCACCCAAGATAATCAATATTCCTAAAATTGAGAGTGCCTTATTTTTCATATTTCTTTAGGAGATAAAGGATTAGGATGGCCGAAAAGAAATAAATAACAACTAAAGTGGGATTGTAATTGCAAGATGATAAACTTTGGAAACAGGGTCTTGCGTGGCTAGAAAACATACCACTAAGCGACCAAACGACCACCGCAATCTCTGTCAGTAATACTAGATATTTTTTAACCTTGCTCATGTATCTAGTCTATACCTACCCCTTGCATAATTCAATTCCAATAAAAAGGGCCGATGGAAATAAATCCACCGGCCGAGTTTTATCTATTGTCTCACTGTGTCAACCTACTGTCGTCGTCTACGCACCAGCCCCAGGAACCCGAAACTCATGAGACCAAGCGATGCAGGTTCAGGAATCGGAATGCCAGTGAGAATGAAGTCATCAAAGTGCATCCGATCGCCACTACTGTCCATAACGGCCGTTAGTCGTAAGGTGAAATTGGAATTGTCATCCGAAGCGACAGGCAAGAGAAGCGTCTCAGGACGCCAAACTGTTTCGGCCTGCAGTCCTTCGTAAGCAACAAGCTGCTCCCAATCAATGTTGTTGTTGGAGATCTCAACGCGAATGATGTCTTCATCCAGCTCTATACTCTCCCTTACTTTATACCAATACTTGAGGGAGATGTTATGATAGCCAGCTAAAGAGATTTGTCCCATCAACTCATCACCCTGTTCAAACCCAGCACTCCGGCCATAAATATCGGCACTGAATTGACCAGAATGTGCTGTTTCAGTAGTCGTTCTCCATAAGCCAAAATTTCCAGGGAACCAGTTAGAGAAATTCCCCGACTCGAAATCGTCACTCCAAATCACTGCCTGGGCCCATGTCGGAACGCAAACCAACAACAACACCGTCACTGCCACAAAAATCGTCTTCATCTCGAATCTCCTGACAAAGAACCATCGTGCCCAGAAAACATTTCCGAGCGCTTATCAAACTATAGACTGGCATTTATTCTCTATTAAGTCAATAGCTATTCAATTTGCCGAGCGCCTAAAATCACTCCAGACGCTTCAAAAACCCAAGATTGTAGTTGGTTCCAACTTTGGCATACTAAGTCCACCAAACGAAATGAGAAACTAAGACAAGAGGCGGGCGATCAATATAATAAGCGCAATAGCAAGCAAGGTGTGAATGAGATTACCTCCCACCTTGAAGCTAAAGCCAAGGAGCCAGAGCACGACTAAAATAATGATAATTGTCCAAAGCATATTTAAGTTTGATTATTGTATAATATCTTAAGCTTGATAAGACCCCGATGCGCTTGCACGGCAACAGTATTTCTCGATTGACCCGTAATGAGAGCTATCTCTTTAAGCGAGAGATCCTGCGCATACCTCATTCACATCACTTTCTCGTATTTTGCCGGAAGGTACTTGATTAAGAGTAAGGCCACCTTACCGTCAAAGATGTTGGAAACGCGTTCGGAATGATCGAAACTTGGCTGAAAACCTTTTTCAAGAAGGACATCAAGAGAAGATGTCTTGTGTTTACGATATTCATCAATAATCAGGTGATTCAGAATGTGGTACAAAAACGGCTTCATCAGATCAATCTTTCCTCCCTTAACGAGATAATCCCAAGTTTTAATGAAGGTGTCTTGAACCAAATCTTGACCAGTTGCATGATTGTGTACCTTGAAAAAAGCATGCGAATTCATCATTTTCCCATAGTCATGGTGGGCTACGGTCAATATTCCCTCTCGTTCAATTTTCTGCTTCGGAGTCATCATATATTAAGCCGAGCACAGGGTCATTTCATTACACAGCTATTACATAGTCGTGGTAATACTTAGGATTATCTAGATTGTTGGAACCCACCTGATGACAAAAGTATTACGACAATATCCAGCCAATGAGGAAGTGCTTGGTCTCATGAGCATACCACATCGCGCATCTTATAGCTAGTTATAGTTAGTTTTGTAATAATATCGACTTTCTAACGGCGTTTGCTGTATGGAAAAGAATAAAAAAGTTGCGAAGCAAACACGTGTCACGATCGGGGCTGATTTCGTGGATCATTTTTGGGAAAAGAGTTGGACATATATTAAAACAGTGGTCGATGTCGTGCGCGAACCAGTTCTAATCTTAGATAAAAGTTTTCGCGTGATGACGGCTAACGAGTCTTTCTATCGGGCATTCCAGGTCGATCCAAGAGATACTGAACAGAAAATTGTGTACGAATTGGGAAACGGTCAGTGGGATATCCCCGCTTTACGAAAATTGCTCGAGGATATTTTACCTAAGAACACCTTCTTCAAAGGATTCGAAGTTGTTCATGAGTTTCCCTCAATTGGACGCAAGACCATGATCTTAAATGCCCGCCAAATTCATGTTAAAGAGGATACGGCCTTTCCGCCAATTATCCTTCTGGCCATAGAAGATGTTACAGAGATGATGGATGTGGCCGAGATGCTTGCCCGTCACACAAAGCAGTTTGAGGTTAAGACAGGAGAACGTATAGAAAAACTTGATAGTCATATCAAGAAATTGGAAAAAGAACTAAGTAGTCTTAAAAAATAAAATCTAAACAAATATTATATTATTATGAATTCATCATATTCACCCACAACGAAACCACTTTATCGAGGCACCCAGATTATCTGGTACATTCTTGGCGTTATAGAATTATTGTTATTATTTCGATTTGCCCTGAAGTTACTTGGCGCAAATGCCGAAGCCGGTTTTACTAGTCTCATTTATGGAACGACAAATATTTTCGTATCTCCCTTTCTAAGTGTATTCCAAATCTCGCAAGGAGAAGGAATCATTTTTGAATGGACAACTCTTCTGGCAATGTTCGTGTATTGGGTTGTGGCAATGGGTATTATAAAGCTTCTCCTCATGGGGAAGAGCGTCTCAACACCCGAGGCAGCCCATGAGCTTAATGAGCAAGAAGACTTGTGAATCTACAACAGGTCACGGTGATAATTACTGTAATAATACTGAATTCAGGACGGCATCATTATAAGTAGAGATTAAGCATAAAGGTCGATTATGTAGAAACCTCAATAATCTCTAGAGATTAATCCAAACAAAAAAACATATGGATAAAATAATAAAGCGACAAAGAAACGCATTACGCATAGGACTCGTCGGGGGAACGATGATAGCAGTAGTAATGCTTCTCGGTCTTCCAAGCCTGACCCAGGCTGCAACATACGGATATGTGAGCACCAATGGCTACGTGAGATCTGTTGTTGCAAACGGTTGGCAGGAGGCGATAAACACCGCTTCTTCCCAAATCAGTTACAACAGTGGCGTGATCTTGCTCCAAACAGCAAAAGATTTCGACATGGTTGGCAACTACGTGACGGGAGTAAACAACAACTAGTTTACTCGCTTCACGGATAGTAGATAGGTAGGCAGAATGAATAAGAATGAAAGGACGTCTAAATAGGCGTCTTTTCATTTTAATAGCGATAATTGTTGAATTAGAATAATTAGAATATAATTAGAATATGGAAAGTTTTCCCGAGTTGGAAATTAAAGATTTCAGCGGTCAAGAATACGAAGAATTGTTTGTCACCACAATGAACGTTGGCTGGGACGCTGACGCTTTTTTGAATGCTCGAAAGCGCGAAGATCTTGAGAAAGTACCGTTTGGCACATACACTGATCCGATAATCAAAGACTGGTTTGACGAACAAGCTGATCCGGATCTGCCATCTTTTGACAAATGGAAAAAGCTCTCTTCGCTCGGCAAGAAACAAACATTGTTAGATTGGTTAATGACTAAACAACCAGAAGGTCGCCCAGACCTGGGAACAACACTTCGCAACTTAGTTGCTGAAGAATTAAATCTCGAACCAGGAGAAGTTGAGAAACTTAAACTCTATTCGTCTACTCATTCGCCTATAGATACCCTCTACGGCGTAGATGGTTTCTTCCGGTATCAAAATCAAACCGCCACTTTTGACTTAACGACTAATCCGGAAAAATTTGATTCTGGTGTAAAATATGGCAAGGCGGATGAAGTTATTTCTTGCGCTCCCTGGGATGAGGGCTGTCTCCGTAAGGCGGCTCGTGGCCTCGCCCATGAGATCAGAGCCAAGATTGAGCGAGTCGAAGCTGACCAACGTCAGGGAGCTAGAGATCCACGTCTCGCTAGTCAAGAGGAGCGTGATCGCGCTATTGCTAATCGCATCAAAGAGTTGAGGAAACGGAGGCGGTTGTTAAACTAGAACGTAAAGCAAGATATTATCACCAAGAACTTTTTCTGGTAAGATAGGTAATAACATGAGGAAAATATTCGTCATCAACTTTGTCGCGATAATGATTCTATTCGTGACGCTCTTTATCGCCACCAGGTCATCACAGGACGAGAATGGTCAAGTGGCTCTATTATTGCCAACAGTAGAAGCCTCGAAGATGGTGGCGACCTCAAGTCTCACGGTTCGCCCCAATCAAGCGCCACCACTACCGATTCCCAGCCGGGCGAAATTGAAGGCCGCCTTGCCCCTGCCAACAGCTGAAGCGCAAGCTTATCTTGTCGCTTATCTGCCACCAGAGGACATTAGCCAAGCAGAAATTCTACTAGAAAAAAACGCCTCGACTCCCCTACCCATCGCCAGTATCACCAAATTACTTACCGCCCTAACCTCTATAGAAGAATTAGAGCCTTATCAAACTATTACCTTTCTTGAGTCGGCGACTAAGGACTTCATCGATCCTTCAATAATGATACCGGGGGAAACTTTTTATATGCGAGACTTACTACACTCACTATTAATCGAATCTAGTAATGACAGCGCCTTGGCTTTGGCCAAAGAAATTGATCAAACCAATTTTATGGAGCGAATTAATTTAACCGCTTCTCGTCTCGGCTTAGATACCACGCGCCTGGTTAATCCTTCCGGCCTTGATCCAGAGAACGACAGCGAACCAAATCAATCTTCGGCAAAAGATTTACTGAAATTAGTCTCATATTTGCTAATTAATAATCCCGATATTTTAGCGATTACCACTCGCGCTAATTATGATTTCTACACCGCCGATGGCCACTTCCATCACCAATTGCTAAACACCAATCAATTGTTAAAGAGCAACGGCTGGCCAGCAGAAGTCATCGGTGGTAAAACTGGTACGACCACTTTAGCCCAAAGAAATTTAGTATTAATTCTGCGCGACAAATTATCCGGTGGTTATTTAGTTAGTATTGTGCTAAATACTACTAACCACTTCAGTGACACTCGCAATTTGATCGACTGGACATATCAAAATTATGAATTTTAATTAAAATTAAGTAGACACAATTTACTTTATGCGTTAAACTTAAGAAGTCGCAATTATTAATCAATCTCAAGGTTAAACTATGGACGATAATAATCAGCCGGAACCACAGGTTCCTCCTGCTACTACTCCCGACATGCCACTCACACCAGATATCGACTCTACACCAATGCCTGATGTAGAAATCCCAGGAACCGGAGCTGAACCACAAGTCTAGGGTTCACTCCCTCACAAAACCACCCCGCTAATTAGCGGGGTGGTTTTGTGATTTCTGATTATTAAAATTCTTGCCCCTTATCAATTTCTAGAACCGTAAATTTTATCTCCCTTGCTTCACCAACTTAAGCGCTAAATTTACTGCTTCTTTAGCGTTTTCGGCAACTTCAATTTTTATTCTGTTTCGGGCATCAAGATATTGGTCTCCAAGTTTTTCACTCCAACCTCCAGTATTTTTCAATACCACAATTGGAATGTTCGCTTGATAAGCAATAGCAATTTCAGTAAGCGTACCAGAACCGCCATTAAGTGCGATAATAGCATCGCAACTTAAAACAAGGGTTAGTTCTCGGCCGCCACCACGTTCAAGCCCGCTTGCGATAACAACGTCCACATTCTTTTTTTCAAAAATATCAAAACCTTTTCCATAAGTTACGCCAACAGTAAGACCGCGGACTTTCTTTGCTCCGCGGCAGGCTGCTGTTGAAAGAGAGTCGTAATCTTTTTCTGCGCCAAAAATTAGAGTTGCTCCTTTTTTCGCAACCCAATAGCCGATTTCTTCCGCCAGTTTCTCAAATTTATTCGAATATTTAAGATCAGCAGCAGAACCCATCACTCCAATTTGCATTTTCCTTGATGATTTTTTCATAAAATTTACTATATCATACTATTTGCTTAAACATTTTCTCTCTACCAATTCTTCCTAAAGCAAGCGCCCACTCCCAAGTTTTTCTATAATCATAGATACCTTCACGACTACTTTCTACCGCTACTTGCTTATCCGCAAATTCTTGTCCGTATAACTCTGTCCAAATATCATAAAGTACAAGAAAAAGAATTTGATGTGCATCCAAACTTTGTTGTCGATTTTCAAGTTGAAACAGAAGACGATGTCCTAATTCGTGAATCAAAGTTGCCTTTTTAACATCAGCTGAATAACTTGCTCGCAGTTTTAGTGGATCGTTCTCATTCTTTCCAGAACGACTGATTCCTTCATATATGATAACTTTTATTTCCCCTTCGGTAAATTTTAAACCAGTCACTTTCTCGAATGTAGCGACTATTTTTCCGCCTTCATTTTTCCATAACTCTACATAATCTAGAGTTGAAGAAACAATCTCTTCATCATTAGAAAACGGCTCAAAATTTAACATCAATTTAATTGATTCACACCTTACCATCTTGGTGGACCCTATCGGACTTGAACCGATGACCTCCGAGGTGCAAGCTCGGCGCTCTACCAACTGAGCTAAGGGCCCATTTAGATTAGACAATAGCACATTAGGGACGAAGAGCCAATTGGATCAAATGATCCAAGAAATCGGGATAAGCGCAACCAACCGCCGCTAATGACTTCGGCAGAAGTGACTCGGAAGTTAGTCCGGGAAGAGTATTAACCTCCAACAAATAAATACCGCGAGGTGTAATAATGAAATCAGAACGAGAATAATGACGCAAGCCTAAGGCCGAGTGGGCTCGAGTAGCCATTTCTTCGATCGTCTTCTTCTCCTCGTCATTGAAATTGGCCGGACAAATTTCTTCAGTCTCGCCACTATACTTATCTTGATAGTCCCAAACCGATTTATTACCGGGACGACGGATCTCAATCACCGGCAAGGCATAATGTTCAACATTGCGAAAATGATCGAGAACACCGCAGGTGGCTTCCCGACCAGCGATATATTGCTCCACTAGAACTTTATCGGAATACTGGAAAGCTTTCTTGAGAGCAACAATCAACTCTGGATAGGTTCGAGCTAGAGTTAGGCCAACAGAGGAACCACGGTCAGTTGGTTTGACAATCCACGGTGGAGAAATCTTCTCGAAAGCGGTTCTGGCTGGATCAACTTGCTCGTTTTGTCGTAAAGAAATACCATAGGGCGTCTTCAAGCCATACTTGCGGAAAACATCCTTAGCTAAAGCTTTGTTCATGCTAACAGCGGAAGCAAAAATGCCAGAACCGGTATAAGGAATACCAACTTTATCTAAAACATTTTGAATTCGCCCATCTTCGCCATACTCACCATGGAGGGCGTTAAAAATAACATCAACTTGCCTAACCATCTTTTCCGGATTGGTTGGCAAACCATTGTGGTGCCAGTCGCCACTCTTGGTAATCAAAATATCTTGAGGATGATAAGCTGATTTCGGCAAGGCATCAAGAACGCTTTGTCCCGTCTTAAGCGAAACTTCATATTCGCTAGATGGACCGCCACGCACGACGCCAACACGAATCATAGCCATGATTAATTAGTTTTTATTAGTTAGCTTACCACCAATTTTAACCACCAAATCATCGAGGGTAAAATTAGCTTTGATCAAGAAGTCGTCCGCTCCTAATTGTTTAGCCTTTTCCATATCTTCACGTTGTCCCAAGTTAGAGAAGACAATTACTGGTATTGTTTTCAACGCCTCATGAGCGCGAATACGTTTTAAAACTTCAAAGCCATCGATACCGGGCAATAATAAATCAAGCAAAATTAAATTGGGTTTAGCTTCGACTGCTGAATTGAGGGCATTATCGCCGTCCACCGCCACAGCAATCTGATAACCCTCTTTCTCCAAACGCTTAGCGGTTAAAGAACGCAAAAATTCGTCATCCTCAACGATCAAAATGGTGTGTTTAATTTCGTCCATATTTTATTTAAATTATATCTTTACTTTAGTTAATTATAATCCTTTTTCTGTTTTATGGGAATTGCCACATGGAAAGAGGTGCCACCGCCCTTACCACAATCAAACCAAATTCGACCATGGTGCTTTTCCACAATCCCCTTAACAATATAGAGACCAAGACCGGATCCTTGAGTAGATTTCCCGGCGGCATTCATTGAACGGAAAGATCGAGTGAAAATTCTCGGTCGATCAGCAAGAGGAATACCAATCCCGTTATCCTGGACAGTAAATTCAATCTCGCCGTCCGTAGCATTAATTTTATCATCATTAAAAGCGATTGTCACGGTGCCACCATTTGGCGTATATTTGATAGCGTTGTCTAATAAATTCTCCACCACCATGCTAATCTTAATTGGATCAACCTCCACCAACAGAGGACTCTTCAGTGGTTCGACAATATCAAGAGACAAACTCTTTTCTTCCAATCTTGGCTTCAATTCAGAAACAATCCTATTAACCAACTCCACCAAATCAATGGCCACAAATTTATAACTATTTTTATTAGCCTCGACATAATCTAAATTAAGCCAATCGTTGATGATCGTAATAACGCGCTCGGCGCTATCATAACCTTTCTGCAGAAAATGCTTCTGATCTTCGGTCACCGCTCCTAATTCACCACCAAGAAGCATGTGGAAGGTCCACTTAATCGCCGAGAGTGGGGTTCGCAATTGATGAGTAGTTAGAGAAATCATTTGTGACTGCTCTTTATTAATTTGTTGCAAGTGAGTATTCTCCTGACGTAATTCTCGATTGGCGCGGTGAGAAGATGAACTTATTTTGCCTACAACCTTCAACAATAAAGGAGGGCCAATAATCGCAAAAGCTAATAAAACAAAGATCGTCAACCGAACCGATGTGGTCAATAAAGAAAAATCACCGAAAAGTAAGAACAAGAAAATAATTAAAACCAAGAGAGCGTAGTAAGTAAAAAAGGCGAAACTCTTCATTCAAATAATTATACCATTCGTCTCCGGAGTTTCCTATGGTAATTGATCGCAAAACGATGGGCTTCTTGATTGAGGGCAACAATAGAGTCACGATGTTCGATAATCAGCCTAGAAAGACCGATGAATTTACTGGCTCGATGATGGGCATCTTTAATTACCCCAACCACCGGAATGTTTAATCCTCGCTCTCGTAAAACTTTTTCAAAAGCATTAACTTGAGGCCTCCCACCGTCAACGATAATTAGTTCTGGCAACAGCCACTCGCCATGACTAAGACGACGATTTAAAACTTCTTGCAAATTGGCAATATCATCAGACTGATCAGACGAGGAACCTCTTAGCTTGAAACGCCGATAACTATCTTTAGCAAGTTCTCCGTGACGCATTGCCACCATCACGCCAACCGTATGTTTACCAGAGAGATGAGCCACATCATAGGCTTCTATTGCAAAATCTGCAGAAGTGGTAATTATTGGCTTCTTAATTAGCGAAACATCCTGAATATGCTTTAAAGCAAAAATTTGTTTTTTTATCTCCCCCGCTTGTTCAAATTTTTGTTTTTTCGCGCAAGCGATCATTTCTTTTTCCAACTGTTTAATCAGATTCGCCTTTTTGCCCTGAAAAAATAAGGTGAGGTGACGAATCGTTTTTTTATACTCAATTTTACTCATCGTGCCAGCACAAATACCAGGGCAAAGTCCGATTTGGCAATCAAAACACGGTTTGCCACTATTAGGCTTACACTTATCTCTGAACGGAAAGATCTTGCGAATAATCTTCAAACCTTCTCTCAACTCGCCACCATGAGGAAAGGGGCCGAAAATAGTAGCTGACTTTTGCTCAGAAATATTTCGCTCTCGCACAGCCAGAATCCGAGGGAAATCCTCATCGGTAATAACTACATACAGATAACTTTTGTCATCCTTTTCGCGAGTGTTATAAAAGGGTTGATGTTTTTTAATTTCTCGTGATTCTAAAATTAAAGCTTCTAAAACAGAATCAGTTAATTTAAAATCAATTTTATTAATCCGACTAACCATCTGGGCAATCCAAGAACTGCGAGACTTGATTAAATCAGAGCGAAAATAACTTCGAACCCGCGAGCGAAGCGAGGTGGCCTTGCCAATATAGAGAATTTGTTGATTTTCTCGCAAAAAATACACCCCGGGCGCTTCGGGCAAGTTATCCACTTTCTGTTTGATTCTTGACTCCATAGGTATATAATTAACTTAGATAGTTCTTGGCTTCTTTCCCCCTCCGGAAAGCGTCGCCCTGCTCCACGCAGACGACGCTTTTTTTATTTCTGCAATATTCGGCGTAAATATTTAGCCGTGTGGGAAGTCTTATTTCTTGCCACTTCTTCAGGAGTACCCTTAGCTACTACTTGGCCACCAAGATGACCACCATCGGGACCAAGATCAATTACATAATCGGCGTTTTTAATAACGTCAAGATGATGTTCAATAACTACGACTGTATTACCTCGATCAACTAACTTTTGCAAAATCATTATTAAATTGTTGACATCTTCGTAATGCAAACCAACTGTCGGTTCATCTAATAAATAAATAGTTCGTTGAGTCATAGGGCGATAAAGTTCGGACGAAATTTTAACTCTCTGGGCCTCACCTCCAGACAAAGTAGTGGCCGACTGGCCTAATTCAAGATAACCCAAACCAACTTCAGCAAGAGTTTGCAGTCGATCAGCCACGGCGGGAATATCACTAAAAAAATTTAAGGCTTCTTCGATAGTCATTCGCAAGACATCATGAATATTTTTTCCCTTATATTTCACTTCCAGAGTCTCTTTCTCAAAACGCCGACCGCGACAAATATCACATTGAACGTAAACTGTCGGCAAAAAATGCATCTCCACCGCCACCTCGCCATTACCCTGACAAGCCTCGCAACGACCACCAGGAACATTGAAGGAGAAACGTCTCGGTGCCCAACCGCGCTCTCGCGCCTCTAAAGTAGCCGAAAAAATTTCGCGAATAAAAGTAAATGCTCCAGTGTAAGTCGCCGGATTAGAGCGCGGAGTACGACCAATCGGTGATTGGTCAATCAAAATTGTCCGACTAAGATACTCGGCTCCGCTAAATTCGCGACAATTAATAACCTGATTAGAGCGATAGCGACGATCAAACCGAGCGCGCAAATTTTCGTGCAAAACATCATAAAGAAAAGTCGATTTACCAGAACCAGAAACTCCAGTAATCGCAACCAAGCGACCCAAAGGTAAATCGATGTTCAAATTGTGAATATTGTGAATTTTTCCACCTCTGATTTTAAGCACGCCCTTGTCCTGACTTCTTATTTTTTCTGAACGCTCAATCACCTTATCACCTCGTAAATAATCAACGGTTAGAGAATTAAAAGTATTTTTCTTGGCCGTAAGGAGCTTATCAGTCTCACCAGCAATTACGATTTTACCACCATGAATCCCCGCCCCCGGACCAATATCAACCAAAAAATCAGAAGCATAAATCGTATCCTCGTCATGCTCCACAACTAAAATAGTGTTACCAAGATCTCGCAACTCCAGAAGGGTTTTAATTAAGCGGTCATTATCGCGCGGATGGAGACCGATAGTTGGTTCATCTAAAACATAAATGGCGCCAACCAATCGAGAACCAAGTTGTGAAGCAAGACGAATCCGCTGAGACTCACCACCGGAAAGAGTGTTAGCTCTCCTGTCTAAAGTTAAATAATCTAATCCAACGTCAAGCAAAAACTTTAGCCGGGCTTTAATCTCTCGCAAAACAACACTAGCAATTTCTTGTTCTTTCTTAGTCAATTGGAGCTTCTGAAAAAAATCAAAAGCTTCACCAATAGACAAAGCCACTGCTTCAACAACGCTTTTACGACCAATCAGAACTTGCAAAGCCTCGGGCCTAAGACGAGCGCCTTGGCAATCCGAGCAAGCCTCGTTACCAAAAAGATGTTTAGTCCCCAAACCATGACAAGTTGGGCAAGCGCCATATGGTGAATTAAAAGAGAAAAGTCGCGGTTCAATCTCGGGATAAGAAAAGCCATCATCAGGACAGGCAAAACGAGCAGAAAAAATCAAATTAATTTCCTCTTGATCAGAATCAGAATCTAATATTACTCGCACCAGACCATCAGACTCGTCAAGCGCGCGACCAACCGCCTCGTTGAGTCGTCGCAAGGCAGAATCATTTTCTTTTTCTCTTTCTCTAAGCTGTGGAAGCTTTTTCAAGTCAGCTATCTCAATTTCGTCAACCAAAACATCAATGTTATGTTTTTTGTGCCTCGACAAAATAATCTGCTCGCGCAAACGTTTAAGCTTGCCATCGACCAAAACCTTGGCATAACCCTTATCTAACAAGTCATAGAGTAATTGATAATATTCGCCCTTGCGTCCTCGAATAAGAGGGGCATAAATTTTAACTGTGGATGTGGAAGTGGCGCTAGTAATCTTATCTTCAACCAAATTAATAATTTCCGAATGAGAAAGTTTTTTAATTTCCTTACCGCACACCAAACAATGGGGTTTACCTACTCGAGCAAATAAAACACGGAGATAATCATAAATTTCCGTAATCGTCGCCACTGTTGAACGCGGATTATTAGAACGAGTTTTCTGATCGATAGAAATAGCCGGCGAGAGACCCTCGATTTCATCCACATCGGGCTTTTGCATCTGGTGAAGAAATTGTCTAGCGTAAGCTGAAAGCGATTCAACATAGCGTCGCTGACCTTCAGCAAAAATGGTGTCGAAAGCCAGAGAAGATTTTCCCGAACCAGAAAGGCCGGTGAAAACCACCAGTTTATTTCGCGGAATTTCCAAATCAATATTCTTGAGATTGTGGGTTCGCGCGCCTTTAATTTTTATATTATCGTTATTTTTCAACAAAAATCACCCCTCTTTTGCTCTATCTACGAGGGTAGGGCCAGTATAGCACAAAATCTAAATCATGTTATACTCGAAAACAGAATAGAAAGGAGGTGATGAAATGCCATCACCACAAGAAAACGAGGCCCAAGTCAGAAAGCTTCTAGACAAACTGAAGCGAAGCAAGATTGGAAGCGCTCGCTCGCGAGTGTTGCGATTCTGCTTAAGAAACCTGCTCTATATTTTCGGCTTAGAAATCCGAGATGGCAATATTAGCCGAAGAAAAAAGAGTGCAGGAAAAACGAAAGGAGAAGAAAATTCTGACTACTCGTTCGAAGTCGAAACCAAACCCAGAAAAAAATAGCCCCACCGCGCCGGTCGCGGTCGGGCTATTCGTTTGTGAGGGCCTTGATCTCGTCTCGCAAAATAGCGGCAGTTTCAAAATCAAGTTCTTTTACTGCCAGGCTCATTTGTTTTTCTTTATCTTTGATTAACTTACGTAAATCTTTGCCATAAACAACTCTGTCAGTTTCGAGCAAACTTCTCACCACCTTCTCTCGCTCACTCTCTAAGTGTTCAGTAATATCTTGAATATTTTTAACAATAGTTTTTGGAGTAATTCCGTGTTGTTTGTTGTAAGCAAGCTGAATTTTTCGTCGACGTTCTGTCTCCTGAATAGCTCGTTCCATAGAGCCAGTTATTTTGTCACCATATAAAATTACCCGACCATCAACATTGCGCGCCGCCCGGCCGATAGTTTGAATGAGCGAAGTTTCTGAACGTAAAAAACCCTCTTTATCGGCATCCAAGATACCGATTAAACTAACCTCCGGTAAATCCAAACCCTCCCGAAGCAAGTTAACCCCGACCAGGACATCAAAAGAGCCCCGACGGAATTCAGTTAAAATTTTAATTCTATCTAGGGTTTTAATATCACTGTGTAAGTATTCTGCTTTAATTTTTTGATCTTTTAGATAAACGCTTAGATCCTCCGCCATCTTTTTAGTTAAAGTGGTGGCGATAGCACGATAGCCTCTCTTAATTTCCAATTTAACTTCAGAAATAAAATCCTTAATTTGTCCCGAATTGGCAATTATTGGCCTAACTTCAATCTTAGGATCAACCAGGCCAGTAGGACGAATAATCTGTTCGACAACCCGTTGACTTTGCTTGAACTCAAATTCACCCGGCGTGGCGCTGGTATAAACAACAGACTCGATCCGCTCAATAAATTCTGGAAATTTGAGAGGTCTATTATCACGAGCGCTAGGCAAACGAAAACCGTAATCAATTAAACTCGTCTTACGACTCTGATCTCCGGCATACATACCAGCCAACTGTGGCACTGTGACATGCGACTCATCAATAACAGTTAAAAAATCTTGTTTAAAGTACGATAAGAGTGTGTCTGGGGCCGAGCCGGACGCCCGGCCAGAAAGTTGGCGTGAATAATTTTCAATCCCACTGCAATAACCAACCTCACTAATCATGGCCAAATCATAATTAGTCCGGCGACGCAGTCTATCGGCCTCCAGCAACTTACCCGTTTTCTCAAAATAAGCCACGCGCTCTGACATCTCTTCACGAATAGAAGTAAGCGCCCCTTTCAATTGGGCTGGCGAAATTACAAAATGTTTGGCGGGAAAAAGAAAAACATCTCTTGGTTTATCTAACACACTGCGTGAGACCGAATCAATTTTGAGAATCTCACTGATTATCCCACTGTCAATTAAAATATTGTAAATCTCTCTAGCTCCCGGGGGCACAATTTCCACCGAATTACCAACCGCTCGGAAGAAACCGCCCTGATCAAGATCGGCATTAGTGCGACTATAATAAATCTTAACTAAAGCTTTGATCAACTTCTGCCTATCCAAACCTTGACCAACCCGAAGATGTAAATTCTCTTTCTCGTACTCTGTTGGGCTTCCCAAACCATAGATACAAGAAACCGAAGCGACGATAATAACATCGCGACGAGTCAATAAAGCCTGAGTAGAAGCATGCCGGAGCCGATCTATCTCCTTATTAATCTGCGCGTCTTTCTCAATATAAGTATCTGAAGCGGCCAAATAGGCCTCCGGTTGATAGTAGTCATAGTAAGAAACAAAATAATGAACAGCGTTCTCTGGAAAAAAATTTTGATACTCCTGGGCTAATTGAGCGGCTAAAGTTTTGTTATGAGCGATAACCAAAGTCGGCTTGTTAACTTGAGCAATCACGTTAGCCATCGTAAAAGTTTTACCTGAACCGGTAACACCCAAGAGTGTCTGATGTCTCATGCCAGAATTAATCCCCGCGACTAAATCTTTAATCGCCTTGGGCTGATCGCCAGCAGGTTCAAATAGTGATTTTAATTGAAAAAGTTGATTAGACGACACAGTAACATTCTACAGTTTTTTGCAAGAATCAGCTATAAATAGCCCCAAATTATCGTCTAAAATGGCTTGACGAAGCCGTTTAACTAAGTTGACTGAAAAATGAAGATTGTGAATAGAGGCCAAAGTAGCGCCAAACATTTCTTTAGCCCTAAACAAATGAGCTAGATAAGCGCGAGTATAATTTTGGCAAGCATAACAGGCACAATTTGACTCGAGAGGAGTAAAATCTGTTAAATATTTGGCATTTAGAATATTGATTCTCCCCTGTTTGGTTTGGAGAGTCCCATTACGCGCCATCCGAGTTGGAGCGACACAATCAAAAGTGTCCACACCGTTAGCTACTCCGGCAATTAAATCTTCTGGCTCACCAATGCCAAGTAAGTGACGAGGTTTGTCTTCCGGTAAAATCCCATTGACCCAAGCAACCGCCGTTTCTAGATCCTGTTTATCAAAAGATCCTCCAACACCAAAACCGGCAAAATTCATTTTGCCAATCGTTCGAGCGCTTTGCTCACGTAAATCTTGGAATCTCCCACCCTGAACAATACCAAATAAAGCCTGATGATCAGACATCCCTCGCCGATTATGTTCAAACAGACTTCGCTCCGCCCAGCGATGAGTTCTCTCCATCGCCTCCTGTTGATACTCACGAGACGCGCCCGGTGAAGTACATTCGTCAAAAGCAAAGATGATATCCGCTCCTAAATTGTGTTGAATTTGCATAGAACGCTCGGGGGTAAAACGATGCTCTGATCCATCAAGATGAGAACGGAAAGTTACACCATCTTCATCAATTTTAGCTAGCCTTGGCACAGAGTGGGAAAAATCTTCAGGTTCCTGATTTTCGCCAGTTTTAGCTAATTTAGAAATTTTCTGCCCATAAGCTACCCCGAGAGAGAAAACTTGAAAACCACCTGAATCCGTAAAAATAGGCCCCGACCAATTCATAAAATTATGGAGGCCACCAGCTTGTTTAATTACCTCGTCCCCAGGCTGAAGATAGAGGTGATAAGTGTTGGCGAGTAGAGCTTGAGCACCCAAGTTGCTTACTGACTCCGGAGCGAGCGCCTTAACCGTAGCCTTAGTACCGACAGCAATAAAAGCCGGGGTTTCAATTAATCCATGAGATGTTTCGATTACTCCGGCGCGAGCTAAACTATTCTTAGCTCGATGAACTACTTTAAACTTAAACATTGGATTAATAAACTGGATTACAAATTGGACAAATGCCCAGCTCTTCCAATTTGTCTAAATAAGCAATAACTGTTAAAACAAATTCAGAGTGACTCCAAATTAGTGGCGCCACTGATAATTGACTACCGTTGCGTGGATCAAGTTGTTCGGAGAGAATGCCACTACTTTGAGCATGGCGAGCAACCCAAACTAAATCTTGACGGACTCGGTCCAGATCCCGCTCATTAGTCGCAATTCTAATGTAATACTGTGTTAACCATAAAGTTGTCACAAACCATGGGTTACCAACAAGATTGGGATCAGTGCGAAGATAGTTATCGTTTTGATATCTAGCAATACCACCAAACGGCGGTGGCAAACGCAAGGTTTTTTCCACTGATTCAATCATTCGACGAATACGTTCATCGCGTGGCGGTAAAACACCGAAAGTATACAAACCATAGGCGCTGGAAATATCCAAAGTGACATCACAAACGATCTCATCAGGTAAGAAATTAATCATCTTATAAAAAATACCTTCAGTTTTATTATATAAATATTTCAAAATCGCCTCTTTCATTTCCATGGCTGTTTTTTCATACAACTGTTCATTCTTAATCTTACCTAGGACCTTAGCGAAATTAGAAGCAGCAATTAATGCTCCGTAAACACTAGAAGCGGTAAAGGTACTAATACCAAATTTTTCCTCCCAGAGATCATAGCTTGGGCGTGGCAAACCGGTATAAGAATCACGATAAGTAACCATAAAGTCTGCGGTTTTCTTAATAAACGAATTATAAATAGATTCTATAAATTCTAAATCTTTTGATAATTCGTAATATTGCCACAAACTAATTAAAACCAAAGCGGTCTCGTCTTCTTGAATAGGCAATTCCGGACGACCATTACGAACCCAGGGGTGCCAAGAACTGCCTAAAGATTTGTCGGGTCCATATTTATGCATTAGGTATCCCTCAGAACTCACAACTTGATTACAAAAAGTAAAAAAGTTTTTAGCCACAGTCGAATCGCCAGCGCGCGTTAAAGACATGGCAATAAATGAGGCATCACGAGGCCAAACATAATTATAAGTATCTTTACCATAATGAAAGATGGTGAAGTCAGACGAGGCGATAATTCCGCCATCGTGATCAGCATGAGAACGTGTAATAAGTAGCGATTGCTTAAATAATTTGACCACTTCGGGGGCTAAACCATAAAAAGTAAAATCTCGACGATTAACCCAAGCTCGCCAAAAATTTTGCGTTGATTCGATGATATGATTAACACCAGTGTTTAAAACATATTTGTCTAAGACAATAACTTGATCAATTGACTGCGCCACTGTTAACCAATAATGAACAACCTTGCTCTCCACGGCTTGATACTCACCTGTTAAACAAATTAGTGAATCGGCTCGGCCGTGCTCAATAGAATTAAGAGACAATTTCCCATCAAGCGCATCCAAGTGTGTCCCCACCTTCCCCTCACTGTTAAAAACACCGGTAGAATACTCATCAAAAGGCACGCCCTCCAAGTAAGCGTTAATGAGAAAAACTCGCTGATTACGATAATGAATAATGGCATGACGATCAGGATTAAAGTAAGCAGTATGAGCCATGTGCGATTGATACATCTCAAATTCTTGATTGAAATAGAGTTTAATAGTCCGTGGCCTATCAGCTAAATTATGAATAATAACTCGTCGAATGAAAATATTATCTTCGTTATAAACCAAGTCAGTAAAAATTAATTTAACCTGAAGAGACTGACTGATCGCCTCAATTTTGGAGGATAAGGTCTCCTCGGCCATGGTAATAGAAATTTCCCATCCCGCCTCATGTGTCCAAGAAATTTGATCATCAACAAAAACACCAACGCGATGGACAAGGGAACCACCAACATGGTTTTCTAATCCCACGTGAGGAAAAAAGATGTCTCTCACTTGAGCTCGCTGATCAATATTAATCAACAAACTACCATTACCAAGAGTAAGTGCTCTAGACATTGTTTATTAAAGTTTTATTAACTCGTAAACGTAAATCTTGTAAAACATTCATAAAAGAAATAAAAGCTTCATAGGGCGAGTCATAGGGACTAAAATATTTATGAACATCGCCATCATTCCACCACTTAGTACACATATAGTATAAATGATCAGAGGTTCCGAGTCGACGCCAACTGTTGATTAATTGCTCGTCCCGACTTTTCAAAATTGGTTCTTCTAGTTCGTAGAGTTTTTGAGCGGCATCATGTTGCATTGGATTAGACAGCCAAGCCGAGAGATCACGTTCGGTATCAGCCCAAGAATAATAATGAGGGGCATCAATTTCACCCATCGCTTGGTAACGACTAGCCGCTTCGCTGACAGTTACAAAATCATTATCTGGATGTTTTAATATTTCTCGTGGTAAAGAACGAAGAAAATCAAAAATACCGGTATCAGACCATTGATGTTCACCAAAGGTCTCATAATCCATAAACAAGTTGATCACCTGACCATTACCATTAACAGCCGAAACCCAGTGCGCAAATTTTTCAGCCGAGAGGGGCCATTCCGACCATCCCTGAGAAGAAAACCGGAAGGCAATATCGTCGGATAGTTTATAATTTTTCAACAAAAGCTTGATATTTCGACTTTCTTTGGGTTGATAAATAAAGTTAGGACTGCGCCAACCAAGAATATGATCGGCGCCCTCGGCTAGAATTGCGCGATAACCAAGATCTTCTATTTCTTTAGCTAAATTATTGTTGTAAATTAATTCCGTATGACGAAATGATTCTGGTTCGTAATTAAAAAGGTCAAGAATCTTTTTTCGATGCATTCTCACCTGCCGACGAAATTCCGCTGGTGAATACAAATAAGCTAGAGAATGATAGTAGGTTTCGTTTAATAATTCCACTCGACCAGTAGCCACCAACTTACGAAAAGAATCTATTACTTCTGGAGCATATGATTCTGCCTGTTCCAAAAAAATACCAGACAAAGAATAAGTAACCTTAAATTCTGGGTGACGTTCTAAAAGATCTAAAATAATCTTATTAGTCGGCAAATAACATTTATCAGCCACTTTGCGCATAATTTTCTGATTATTAGTTAGGGAATCAGATTCATCATTAAAATAATTTGAGTCATTGCCAATGTCAAAAACTCGATATTTTTTCACTCGTTCGGGTTGGTGAACTTGAAAATAAAAGCAGACAGAAGCCATTGAATTGATTAAACTTTAATTAAAGATTGATAAAACTCCAAACATTTGCGGGCGGCTTCAGTCCAAGTGATTTGCTTGACCTGCTCTTGACCATATTGACGCAAGGTTTCTTTGAGAGACTGGTGGTCAAGAACCGCTAAAATCTGATTGGTCATCTCGTCAATATCCCAAAAATCAACCTTAAGGGCGTGGGACAAGACTTCAGACACGCCGGACTGTTTAGAGACTAGAACTGGAGTGCCATTTGCTAAAGATTCCAGAGGAGTAATCCCGAATGGCTCGGAGACTGATGGTAAAATATACAAATCAGCCACCTGGTAGACGCTATCTAATTCCTCACCTCTCAAAAAACCAGGAAACAAAAACTTATCAGAAATTCCCAATTGTGCCACCAACTGCATCACCGAACCTTGCATATCACCAGAACCAACCATAACAAAATAAGTATTAGGTTTATACTCTAAAACTTGTTTGGCTACCTGAACAAAATAATCAGGACCTTTCTGTAGAGTAATTCGCCCAACAAATAAAATTAAGTTATTGCCGGCAGATTTTAATTTCTCCAAATTGTTCATTAAGGATCCGGTTTTTTCAGCACCTAGATTAATTCCATTATGAACAACTCTAATTTTAGCCGGAGAAATTCCATAATGTTTCGTAACAATATTCTTAGTCCAATGACTAACCGTGATAATGCCATCAGCCTTCTCCATCCCTTCTTTTTCGATCCGATAAACCGCTTCGTTTATTCCATTACCACCAGTGCGATCAAATTCCGTGGCATGAACATGGACAATTAAAGGACGACTACTAATTTCCTTAGCCATAATTCCAGCTGGAAAAGAAAGCCAGTCGTGAGCATGAATAATATCGAAACATTCTTGACGAGCAATATCTTTAGCTTTTAAGCCATACGAGAGAACTTCATCTAGAAGGGTAGCGCCATATATCTTATCACCCTGACTATTAGTAGCTAATGATTCTAAATAAGATTGAGAAGTGACATAAGGATACAAAATACTAGGAATAGTTTTTAATGTGGCATTAGGAATGTTAGCGAAAAGAATCTTTAAAAAATCAGCTTCTACGCCAACCTTTTTCGGTAAAACAAAGATTGTTTTAACCCCCTGATCAGCCAAGGCCCTAGTTAATCCTTCACAAGCAGTCCCCAACCCCCCACTATTGTGAGGTGGGAATTCCCAACCAAACATTAACACTCTAGGATACATGAGGAATTATAGTAATAGTATAACATAGATAAATAAATGAATTAGGGATTTAAGAAATTTGGCTGGCGAAAAATAGTTAATAAAGTGACGAGAACACTCAAAATAGTTGGACCAAGAATTAAGCCAATTGGACCAAACAAAAAGATACCGCCCAAAACCGCTAACAGCATGAAAATTTGACTAAGTGGAAGACCTTTAGAATATAAATACGGCCCTAAGAGATTGTCGACCAAACCAACCGCCAACAGACCCCAGGCCAACAAACCTAAAGCAAGAACAAATGCCCCGTTAAACCAGAGATAAATTACGGCCGGAATAATGACGACCGAAGGGCCAACACCAGGCACTAAGGCCGTTAATCCAGTTACCGCTCCCCAAAGCATCGCATTAGGAACACCCACGACAGCTAAGCCAACCCCAGCCAAGATTCCTTGAATTATCCCAATAACCAGAAAGGCTCGAAAAACTGTCCGAATCGTAAAAGCGATACGAGCTAAAATTTCCTCATCGTGCTTATCCGGCAAAGGGCTAATTCTAATAATTGACTGACGCAAAGAAGCACCATCTTTAAGAAAAAAGAAGAGAATAAGAAGCCAAAGAAACAATTTGAGAAAAACAACCAGGGTGTGAGAAAAAATCTTACCGACACGAGCGGCTAGCCATTGGCTACCTTCAACAACATAAGACTGGAAATTAATCTCAAATTGCGGAAAAAAATTCTGGACCGATGTTTCGATTGTTTCAACTAAATAATTTAAGGAACCAAATTTTGATTCCTGAACAGAAAAGTAGAAATCGCGAGCCTGAAAAACAATTTGACTAAAGAAAGCGGAAAGTAGCAAAATAACAATTAGTGCCGTAAAAATGATAACCAAAAAAGCGGCTATTCGAGGGCCTAAATTAAAATAAGAACACACCCAAGAGTAAACTGGGGATAAAAGTACGGCAAAAATAATCGCCAAAACCAACACATCCAGAAAAGGCCAAAACATCAAAAACAAAACCCCCAAAGTTAACAAGAGAAGGGCATAAAAAAAATAAACCGCTACCTGCTTATCTGCCATCTTTCTATTTTAACACAATTATGATATTCTTAAAGACAAGATGCCATGGTTTGGCTATTTAATTTTATTCCTCCTTTCCAACGTACTATTGTATGTATCTGGTGAACGACTGGTTAGAGAATTGATCAGTATTTCCAGGCTAATGAGAGTGCGCGAGTTTATTGTGGCCTTTTTTGTTATGGCCGGCGCAGCCTCGCTACCAAACTTATTGGTGGGCATCCATTCTGCGATCCAAGGAACCCCTTCTTTATCTCTAGGAGATATCATGGGCAATAATTTAGTAGCAATGACCTTAGGTGTCGCTGTGGCTTTAATCTTAGCACCAAAGGGAGTTATTTCGGCTAAAGGGACCGTTGTTCAAACGAGTGCTTTATTTACTTCAGTTGCAGCTATTGCCCCTTTGTTGTTGTTACTAGACGGTACTCTGTCACGACCAGATGGTTTAATTCTATTAGGCATTTTTGCCATTTACACAAACTGGATAATCCAGACTCAAAAAAATTATAGCCAACCATTCCACACTCAACAGTCAAACAAAATTGGTATCCAATTAAAGATTTTACTCCGCTCTTTTGGTTGGATTTTAGTCAGTGCCGCCTTACTACTTGGAGCTACTTACGGCATTGTTATTTCGGCAACATTCTGGGCTAGCTGGTTAGGAATCTCGCTTGTCATAATCGGAATTATCGCCACCGGATTAGGCAACGCCTTACCGGAAGTTTATTTTGCCGCCATTTCAGCCCGACGGGGAGAAACAGGATTTATTCTAGGAAATTTAATGGGGGCAGTAATGGTGCCAGCGACTCTTGTCCTTGGGATTGTCACCCTAATTCATCCCATAGCTGTTATGCCAAACGACCCAATCATTAATGGTCGCTTAATTTTAGTCTTAGCAGCCGGTATGTTTTATGTTTTTGCTCGTTCAGGAAAAGTTCTCACGCGCAGTGAAGGAATATCGCTAGCGATTGTTTACTGTATTTTTATCGGGATGACAATTTTCCAAATATTTATCTAATTTCTAAACTTTTAAGTTTCCAAAAGGTTTTTAGCAACTCTAGCCATCATCTTCAACTCATCAGTCTTTAGAACTAAAACCTTTGGACCTAAAGTCTCATTGGCAATAAACCCCTCCTGCTTCTCCAAACTTACAGAAGAATTCAAATCAAGATTAAGAACAATATTAAGTAAACCAAGTCGTTGACAAATCCTTTGCCGCATAATCACAGAACGTAAACCAATCGTTCCTGTAAAAACCAAAAGGTCAATCCCCCCCAATAAAACAGCATAAGCTCCAATATACTTAACAACACTCTGGACATAGAAATTAAGAGTTAGAGTGGCTAATTTATTCCCTTCATCTTCTAACTTCAACAGTTTGCGCACATCAGACGATACACCGCTTAGACCAAGGAGACCACTTCGTTGATTTAAAACTTCTTCTAATTCTTCAGTAGACTTACCCTGTCTAATTAAATAGAGGATGACTTGAGCATCCATATTACCAACTCGCTCGGCCATTGGTAGCCCCTCCAGAGGTGAGAAGCCCATGGAAGTATCCTCAGTCCGACCATTTTTAATTGCGGTAACACTTGCCCCGCCACCCAGATGGCAGACGATAATTCTTGATGGTAAAGCCGGAAAATAAAAATTGATTTTCTCAACAATTGATTCTAGAGAAATCCCATGATAGCCATAGCGCCTGATTCCCAACTTACGCCAATCATCTGGTATAGCGTAAGATTGAGCCTCTAGTGGCATTTGACTATGAAAGGCGCTATCAGAAACAGCAATTAATTTTTGATTAGGAAAACTTTTCTTAAGTTGTTCCAATTCAACCAATACTGGAGTAAGGTGAAGTGGGGCCAGATCTTTTTTTACTCGATTCAATTCATTTATGTAAGCCTGATCAATGATCTTATGTTGCAGAAAAAACTCACCCGGAGCAACAACTCTTATTGCGATTCCTCCCAAGTCGTCTAAACCAGAAATAATCCCCCTCTTAATTAAATAGTCCGTAAAATAAATTGTTGCCTGATTGTAATCATCTTGATCAACAGAAATTATTTCAGAAGCCTCTCCCACAGCAAGTTGAGCAATTAAATTAGCATCCTCTGTTTCGAAATGCGCTTCGGCTATTTTTTCCCCATCATCAAATAAGCCGTATTTTTTAGAAGCACTCCCGAGATTAACTACGAGATATTTTGCCATTGCCAATTTTCAATTTCTTCGGGATCAACCCCATTATTTATAATATAATCCTTGTGTTCAATCATTTTACGTTGATATTTCTCAATCAATTCTTTGGCTTTGTTATTATCAATAATTCCGCGATCTTGAGCAACGTTTAGGGCTTGAATAAAAAGATCATAACGACTAGTTCGGTTTCGTAAATGCAAATCAAAAGGTGTCGTCGTTGAACCATTTTCGATATAACCATTAACCAAGAAGGGGCGGCTGGATGTTTGATGGTCAAATAAACTCTGTTTGAGCGTCTCTGGATAGCCATGAAAGTTGAAAATAACCGGCTTATCGACAGTAAAATATTCTTCGAAATTTTTATCAGTAACTCGACATTCATTGGCGCCAATACCCAACGCCGACATCTCTAAGATATTAACAAAACGGACCTTAATTTCTGGTGCTTCGGTCTTAATTAAAGTAATTGCTGCCAAAGTTTCTTTCGTTAAATATTCACCAACCGCAGAAAAAACAATATCCGGATTAGGCTCGCTGGCAAAGTCCCAAATCATTAATCCTTGTTTAAGTTCTTGTTCTGCTAATTCCTTAGTCAGCCAACGAGGTTCAAGAGTTTTGCCAGCAACAATAATATTAATCTCATTGTGAGAAGATAAACAGTGTTTCAATACCACTAGAGTGCTATTGCCATCAGTTGGAAAGAAAACCCGAGAGAAACAACCTTGTTTCTGAAGCATATTATCAATAAATCCAGGATTTTGATGAGAAAAACCGTTATGTTCCTGACGCCAACCAGATGAGGTCAAAATATAATTAAAAGAAGGAATTTGCCTACGCCAAGATGTTTCTCTGGCGACTTTGAGAAATTTGGCATATTGATCAGCCATACTGGAAACAACCTGGATGAAAGCCTCGTAGGAGGCAAAGATACCATATCGCCCAGTCAAAACATAACCCTGCAAGAGACCCTGCAAACTATGTTCGCTTAACATTTCCATTACTCGTCCATCCAAATCAAGATCCTTGTCCCACTCTTGACGTCTACCGACCCAGGCCCTAGACGTTTCAGTAAAAACTTGATCAAGTTTATTAGAATAAGTTTCATCCGGCGACATCAGACGAAAGTTTTTATTTTGCTTATTAAGACGGAAAACTTCCGTCAAATACAAGCCACTGCGACGCATGGAACTAGAACCAATCGTTCCCGGTACTGTGGCATCTTCCAGAAAGGCATCCACTTCCGGCAAAATTAATCTTGGCTGGTTCTCCGTCATACCCATGGTCTTAGGGTTGTCGCTTAGACGCAAAGGGGCTGGAGGTAATAACCCCAAAATCTCTTCGCAAAAACCTTTTTCCGCATCGAATAATTCCTTGAAATTATAAGAACGCAACCAATTTTCCAAAGCCAACAATTCTTCTTGATCAGTTTTAGCATTAGGAGCAATCACTTGATGAGAAGAATGATTACCTTCTAACTTTTTGCCCTTCAATTCCTGAATGCCAGTCCAACCCTTGGGCGTGCGCAAAATAATCATCGGTGGCCTCTTAGTAGAATCCTGACGGCGAGTTTCTATTAGAGAATAAGCCTTATCGATAGTAGAAATCATTTGTTCGTAAACATCATCTCCATGCTCAACGATCATCGTCTCATAACCATAACCAGTAAACAGAGAGGTTAGCTCCTCATTAGACATCCTACCAAAAATGGTCGGACCAGAAATTTTGTAACCATTAAGGTGAAGGATGGGCAAGACCGCGCCATTATTTGCCGGATTAATAAAGCGGTGTAAGTGCCAAGCAGTAGCAGTTGGACCAGTTTCCGCTTCGCCATCACCCACTAAACAAACAGCCGTTAATCCCGGATTGTCCAATACAGCGCCATAAGCAGTAGAAAGGACGTAACCTAATTCACCACCTTCCACGATTACTCCAGGAGTCGCTGGGCTAGAGTGACTAGGAAAGCCATAAGGCCAACTAAAATTTTTCGCAATATAATTTAATCCTTTCAAATCCAGAGAGGCCTCAGAATAATATTTCTGCAAAGTGCCTTCCATGAAAACATTCGCCTGCAAGGCTGGAAAACCATGACCAGGCCCTAATAAAAAAATGGTTTCCGCTCCCCTCTCTTTAACAATCCGTTGCAAATTAGCATAGACAAAATTAATTCCCGGACAAGTTCCCCAATGTCCCAAGAGACGAGATTTGATATCTTTAGGCTGAAGTGGTTCACTTAGTAAAAAATTATCTCGCAAATAAATCTGCGCGGCGCTAATATAATTCGCCGCCCGAACATACTTTTTTAAGGCTTCAATTTGTTTTGTCATCGAAAGTTTTGAAAATTCGTTCTAAATAAGTAATAACGAAAACTACCACCACGGTCATTAAAACAGCATAAATAAATTTTACCAAAATAGTATCACGCGATAAAGGAAAAAGATATTGGGTCAACTCTTTAATCGCTTCGTTCCAGGCCAAACCAGCCACTAAACCGAAACCGCCTCCAATATAAGTCAGGATTTTATTCCTTAATTCGCTTTTTAATTCAGGCATACTGTTAATTTTAGTAATTGTAACACAGACCCCCCACTGACTTCCAGTGGTTTTAGCCTATGATTGATTTTGTGTGGTATCCTGACGCGACTAGCCACACCCCACATCCCTCGGACTTGTAGTCCGAGGGTATTTTATTGCTTTTTTAACCTACGATTAACCATAGATCCAATCAGTAAGGCCAGTAGAGCAAGCAAGAGATATGGAATAATAGAAGATCGATCCGTAAGTGTTTCAACAATAAGAGCCGAGGCTGCTTGACCATCGGCAGATTGATTCAAAACATCACGAGTTGTGACTAGGTCAAAATTATCAATAGTTCCATCAGAATTTACATCATAGAGAAAATTATCAGCACCAACAATCTGCCCTAAATGATTACGAATAATCGTTAGGTCCAAAATATTTACTTGTCTATCATTATTAACATCGCCAATCATCAAACCAACAGTTCTGGAATTCTGGATGCCGGCGATCAACAAACTGGCCGGTGAGTAAACCAAAGTAAGAGTAGCGACATTCTGGTTACAATTTAAACCTTGATTACAGCGATGACCAGCGACAACCAAATTATCTTCACTTCTCAACCCGCGGTTAAAAGTTAGGATAATCTGAGGATTTCGGCGTGGTTCTATTGTTGTGGTGAGATCAAGATCGTAAGCCACTCCATTGTGAGTTTGCCGGGATACAGCAGAAACAAGATCAAGGGGTAGGGGTGTTGGTGTGGCGAATGTTAAATTAGCAGAAGAAGAGACGTTGCCAGTCTGATCAGTAGAGGTTACTTTGAAATAGTGAGTTCTAGAGGAGGCGAGGTTAGAAAGATCGAAACTATGATCTTGGGTTAAAGCGGAGTTAGTGAGATTCTGGCCATAGTTAGCGCTCAAGCCATAATCAATCCGGCTAGTGGCTAGCTCATCAGTCCGCCAAGTAACTACTGCGGTAGTAGAATCGGGAATTACTTCGATATTACTTAGAGTTGGTGGAGTTGTGTCGATTTCGTAAGGTCCAAGTGTGCATTTTCCGTTTGTGGGACGAGGATTTCCATCAAAGTCTGTTGTTAGCCAGGCAGGACAGTCTCCCGCGTTGATGGCAGGACTTCCTGCAAGTGGTCTAAAATTCATGTTGTCTATGCTTGCTAATAGTGGATCTTGACCAAAAATGGACTTGATCTCTGACCTACTACCACATTTGGTGAGTGCCGCTAGATAACTATCGGAAGAACCATAGTATCTTGAGGGACAATCGCCATTTTCACCCCACAAATAAAATTTATACTTATCTATAGACGAATAATATAAATTGTTATTTAAAATATTCCTATCCGGGCGCCTATTTGCGACCATAGTATCTATCTCATAACCCCATGCGGATCCCTCGTAATCATATCCTTTTATCGCAATGTTGTTTTTGATTTCTGCATAGGTGGGATTCTGGAAATGAATTGGTATATCTGCTCCGATAATTAGATTATTGTATACTTTATTAGCTAATCCACTGGATGAAATTCCTCTCTGATAATGACCCACAATAATATTGTTATAAACTTTATTATTTTGGCCCCACACATAAATCCCAGTAGGTCCTGAAAATTTAGTTGGGCTATCGTATGAGTCTCTTCTCTTATTCCCACTTATCATTAAATTATTATAAACTTCATTTTGAGAGACCCATCTTTGATCTGTCTGGAGTTTGATGGCGGCTCCGACTATTGAGTGAAATTCATTATTGTATATTTTGGTGTCATCAGCCGCCCCATATATTCCATGGTCGTAGGCTGTTGAGCCAATGTTTTCAAAATAGTTATCATATATCTTTACTAGATTGTTTCTTTCGGTAACTAGGATCCCGCTACCATACATATCTTTGAAAATATTATCTCGGATTGTGACATCCAATTTTTTGTCTGACTGGTCTCTCCCCTCGACTTTGAGCGCACTTGAGTAGGAAAATGTAAGACCTTCAATAATATAATGATACACTTCGCTTTGATCTGGTCTGGTCCTGAATTTCATGAGATTTCCTCTTGCAACTCGAAGGTGATTGTCTACATGATTTGGGTTTACACCCCCTGGAACTGAAATATAAATTGTGGTGTTAGGATAATTGTCATTTTTATATGTCCCAACCAGTTCACTTCCAGTTAGAGGAGAAATCGAAAAATATTTTATCTGCTCATTGTTTGACTGTAAATCAAGGAAACCAGTAGTACTATCAAAATTTCTCCAGCGTGACCCACTATAGCCTACCATTGGAGTGTTATTGAACATAACATTGTAGTAATTTTTATTAAATGATTTTTTGTAGACTTTCATTCCGTTTAAATTTGAATTTGTCCCAAGGATTATTTTTGCTTCATTAGTTGCTTCTTCCCAGCAGCGAGCAATCCTTGAAACTGTCAAGATTGCTGTTTCTTCTGGATAAGCTTTTATTGTTAATGGCTTATCGGCTGTTCCAATAAATGTGACAAATGTTTCGCCTCCTGGATCATTTGGGTTCGGCAAAAAATGAATTCCCCCACGCATTAGGATGGTGTCTCCGTCCTTTAGAACATTCTCAGTAAAAAGTACTCTTAAAGATGGAGCGGGTGTTGCGGGATTGAGAGCCTGAGCCCTTATCTGAACTTTGTTTGTTGTTGTCACCCAATTTGGACTGTTTGGATTTACGAAGAGAACATTTTGATTGTTTGCGAGATTAAGAAGGTCATTGTTGTTTTTGTTTGTGATCGAGACATGCTTTACCGGTTTGGAAGAGTCTTCAGGGTATTCGTCAACACAGTCCATAATTCCGTCGCCGTCTGTGTCAGTGGTGCAACTGGAGAATTCTAAACAGTAGCTCCCCGAACCACTATTCGACGGCAACGAGGTCCCAACAGCTGACGGCAGTTGAGATAGATCAAGAAGCGGTGGCTTAAGCCAGACCAAGAGACCAATTAAAACTGCCACTAAGACAAGGAGGATGAGAAAAAGGGTTTGAGTACGATGAGACACAATATTTACGCTCATTGTAGCACCAAAAAAGCTTAACTAAAAACACTACTGTGGATAAGTAAAAGATTGTCTGATATTGACCTAATCTCCTAATTCTAACCGACTCCACTCTTTTAATTGCTGGAGAGAGACATTTTTAGTAAGAATGCTACCGTCAGGATTGTGCTTCATTATCTGGACAAATTCTGGCGAACTGGGGTCATTAGAAACAATCACCCAACCATCTTCAATTTCACCGGAAGATCTTCGGACGATAACTTCCACCAATTCTCCCTGTCTGACCAATTCGCTAATTCTGGCTGGAGTTAAAGCCTCAATAAAATTAGGCTCTTGGCCTTCCCCTGCTCCCTCTTGTGATGGTATAAATGACTCGATTCCCATATTTAATAACTATAGCAAAATTTTTAAATTTTGTTCAAATGAGTACTCTTAACGGCAAGGATTATTCTAAAATCACTTAAATCTTTTTACTATTTCCACTAAGACGGTAACCGTGATAATCACTACTGTGGTTATAATTGTTAACCAAAATTGCCGACACTCTCTTTCAACAGCATCCGCACGTTGCCTTCTGGAGTCTTGTGTATAACCAAGTTTGTTCCACTCGGGGTCATTTACATCTCTTTTCTTCCATCGTCTTTGGCAAAATGGATTATGCATATTGTGAATTTTTGCTGATTTATTTCCCCGATTTTCTTCTATTACATTCTTTGCATAATAATTGACAATTTTCTGCGGTCGTTTTTCCTCCTTCGTGCCGTTTCTTTGTATCAATATTTGTATACCAATTAACAGCTGGAACCTTTACATATCCATCATTTGGATTATACCCCTTTCCTATGACAAATTTTTTATTGGCTTCGAGATTATTACTATAAGGTGTCTTGTATACCATCGACATATTAAAACCATAACCAGACCATAGCTTATTTTCTTTAATTAATTTAAAAACTTCTTTATATGTAATAGCATTCATGTTCCCCAATATCAAAAACTTTTTATTATGTTCAACTAATTGTGCAACATATTCTCTAAACAATGAAAAAGGCGGATTAGTTACCACAATATCTGCTTGTTTTAAAAGCTCAATACTTTCCTCACTTCTAAAATCTCCATCACCTTTCAATGGTGCCCATTCGTTATTTTTGTTTGCTTTGAGTTGCTCTGCAATATCACGCAAATCAAACGCGCCATCACCATCAAGATCGCTAACTTCATTGATAATAAATTTGTTCGCTGTTGTTTTTGGACGACCTTTTGGCCTGGTGAGTGTTTTGTCGTCGCCAAATAGCCCCAGTTGAGTATTGGCAATAGGTGAAGGCTTATAACTGATAGCGATAAGTCTTTTTAAACCGAGTGCATTAAAATTACTTGCAAAATATTTAAAAAAGTTGCTTTCAAAAGGATCGTCACAATTGCAATATACCACCTTATTACGAAATTGTTCTTTATAGTGTTTTAACTCCTTTTCAACATCAACAAGTTGAGTGTAAAACTCGTCTTTCTTGGCGGCGCTTGCTTTGTGTAAATTACTATTTAGGGATTTTGAGGCCATATTTATAATTTCTCTCATTAAACCACTTTTCTCTCCAAACCGCCACTCGCCTATCTATGCGCTAGGAAAATTAGTTCTATATTACACCAGATATTTCGTACCAACACAAGCTAACTGCCGGACTAGGACTCGAACCTAGATACTCGCCTCCAAAGGGCGATGTCCTACCATTAGACGATCCGGCAACAATCTCTTAAGTTCCCCTAGTTTAGATTAACAAAAAAAGGAGGGTGGCGCCAGACGCGGAAATGGCGACACCCCCCGAACGAGGCTCCGGCTCCCCAGCTAGAGACCTCCCCTAATTACCAGTCTAGCACAAGTAAATAAAAAAGGAAGCCCCACCGAAATTATTGTCGCGGTGGGGCTTGGATAGGTCCCCCAAGTTTCTTGTCGCCAGTTGGCAAAGAATAAATAGGATAATGACTCCTCGAGGCAGGAAGCCTAAGCGGAAACAAAGAACAATAGACCTCGAGCCAACCGACGTTGATGTTTAGCACACGTCCGCTGACTGTTTAGATACAGCCGAAGACGCCAAACGCCACCAGCCACAAGAGTGCGGCTACCAGGTAGCGTCCGAGGGGGACCAACCCTCGCGACAATCGCTTGGTCACGGGACATCACCTCCTTTCCATTTATCAAATTTGACTCTGGTCGCACCCAATTATGATTGTACCGCGGTGTGGAGTTTAATCAAGGCTAATTCCAGAGATAGCTCCGGCAAATAAGTTCGGCGTAAATTATCATAAGCCGATAACAATTCGCGCAAGACTTCCGGCAAGCGTGAGGCTGATTCATGTTTGCTGATTTTGAGAGCATAAGGATAATCTGATAAAGGGAAATTGCCGAAGCGTCCCAGCATCGCCAAACGAAGTTCGCGTAAAATTAATTTCAAAAATAATTGGAAATCATAATTATCTGAAGCGGCTTCGCGGATCGCCCTCAAACCAGAATCTAATTGGTGGTCAAGAATGGAAGTGATAATCGCCTGGACAAGTTCAACCTTGGGCGCGCCAGTAACCACCTCGATCTCCGAACGAATAATTTTTTTATCCTTTGAGACATTAATTGCCTTCTCCAGCGCGCTTAGAGCATCACGATAGGAACCGTCACCGAGCAGGGCCAAAAGTTCCGCGGCTTCTGTTTCTAATTTGTAACCCTCTTTCTTGGCAATAGTAGTGAGATGACTCTCCAAAACTTCTTGACTTGGTTTCTTAAAAACAAAATGCTGACAACGCGAGATGATAGTTTCCGGTAATTTGTGGAATTCCGTCGTAGCTAAAATAAACATCACGTGAGCCGGCGGTTCCTCCAGGGTTTTCAGCAAAGCGTTAAAGGCCTCCTTAGTCAACATGTGCACCTCATCAATAATGTACACTTTCCGCGGAGAACGGAAGGGTAGAGTGGCGACGCCATCGCGCAATTCCCGAATTTCATCAATCCCGCGATTAGAGGCGGCATCAATCTCATAGAGATCCTCCGACACGGTGCCGATAGCTTGAGCGAGAATTCGAGCCACACTGGTCTTGCCGGTGCCACGCGAACCGGAAAAGAGATAGGCATGAGAAATAGTTTTATCTTTCACAGCTGTAGTTAGAACTCGCACTATCGACTCCTGGCCGATAACATCAGCAAAAGTATGAGGACGATATTTGCGATAGAGAGCGAGTTCAGCCACGAGAGTATTATACAAAAAAGAAAGCCCCCGAGCAAAATATTAAAATCTTGCTGGGGGGCTTGTGTTGTGTTTGTTCACCTACGGTGGACGAGGCACGAAGACCTCCTTTCTGATCGTTTCCGATCATCTTGTCCCTCTTCCCGCCTCCTCCGCCGGCAGTGATCGTCAGCTGGCGCCCTTGGCCGCTGCTCCGATCGTGCTCGCGCCGGTGCCGTCGTCGCTGTTCGCGCTGGCCATTTGCATCAAAAAAGTACAACCGGGACTCGCGCCGGGGCCGGCTCTGGTGTTGCGTGTGGGGGTCATGGTGACCTCCTCTCTGGCCACTACGTGGCCTGTTTGTGATTGGGCAATTTCGATTGCCCGTTTGTACTGTCTGCTACTAGCCTAGCAGAAAGCAATAGACTTGTCAAGGGGTTTAAAAGATAACAAGGTTTAACAAACAAAATATCCTTATTCTAAGCCATATTTTAGAAAGCCCTCAATAATTTGCTCTACTTCTGTCGCGGTTTGAGCTTCCATTAGCTTAGCTCGCAAGTCATGAGCACCAGCAAAGTCTTGAACATAAGCCTGATAATGCTTCTTCATCACCGCGAAGCTCTTAATTTCACTGAAAAGTTTCTCGAAGAGTTTAGTATGCTCCACCAACACTCTTAATTTCTCTCCCAGCGACGGAGGTGACTCATCTCTATTAGCGAAGAGCCAAGGATTACCGAAGATCGCCCGCCCCAGCATCACCCCATCGGCGCCAGTCTCATTGGCAAGAGCTTGAGCCTCTACCAAGTTGGCCACATCACCATTGCCGACAATCAAAGTTTGACTCCCAACTTGATTACGGATGGCCACGGCACGAGTCACCTCTTCCCATCGCGCTGGCACCTTGGACATTTCCTTCCTGGTGCGAGCGTGGATAGTGATTAGCGCCGGTTCAGCGCCTAAGAGAATTGGTAACCATTCCTCTAGCTCGGATCGATGATAACCCAAACGAGTTTTGACAGAGATCGGCAGGCCGGGGGCGCCAGACTTCGCCACCTTGATAATTTCTACAGCGCGCGCTGGATTTCTAATTAAGGCGGCACCAGCGCCTTGCTTCTCCACCGTCTTATCCGGACAACCCATGTTAATATCCAAACCGTCGAAGCCGAGACTCTGAATCAATTGTGAAGCTTGGAACATCTTCTCTGGCTGACTGCTAAACAATTGCGCCACAATCGGGCGTTCCGCTTCAGTAAAAATTAGATCTTTAAGCAAGCGCTTCCGACCTAAAGGATGACAGAGCCCATCAGCCGAGACAAATTCGGTCCACAGGACATCAGGTTTGCCATACTTAACAATAATTCGTCGGAAGGCCGCGTCCGTCACATCCGCCATAGGCGCCAAGACAAAAAACGGACGCGGCAAAGTTAGCCAAAAATTATTATCAACAAGCATTATTATTTAAGTCGCAAACTCGGCTGATATTCGGAATTTAAAATTACTTCAAATTCTTTTACCAAATAAATTTCGCCATCTTTAAGGGTAACTTCCAGCAAGTTTCCATGCATCGTTTCTTCAGAAAAATATTGATCGAAAATAAAATTACCAAGACTATAAGCAATCAAGCCATCGCAATAATATTCCACAGGCTGGACCACGTGAGGATGATGGCCAACAACCAGCTTAGCCCCCTGATCAATCGCTAAACGCGCCAGGCGCTGTTGGCGATCATTTGGTGCCGTCTGATACTCATCGCCAAAATGATAAGAAACGACAAGAATATCAACCTGCCCCGAGGCTTGATTAATAATTTGAGACAAATCAGGGTCCGAAGCTAACAAAATTCCCGGTCTATCCATCATCGCCACTAACCAATCCGGACCAACGTCAGTAAAGGCGAGAAAACCAACTTTCACTCCCTGCCGTTCTAAAATTTGAGGAGTAATGGCTTCGGCCTTATTCTGACCAGCGCCAACTGGCACGATACCACTATCTTGCAAACGTTCGATAGTGTCGAGGAAAGCTTCCATCCCCCAATCGCCAAGATGATTATTAGCAATAGATAAAATATCAAAACCAGCATCTCTTAAAACACCGGCCGTCTCCGGAACAAAGCGGAATGAATACAAATTCCGTCTATCTACCCCGCGATCGGATATCGGACCCTCCAGATTACCAAACAAAATATCAGCCTCGTCTAAAGATTCCAAATTATTAAACAACCACTGATAATCGCCATCACCGTGCAGTTGAACCATACTAGCCACACCGCGACCAAGCATAATGTCACCAACGAAACGCAGTTTAAGTTCTGAAGATTGTTCAATTAAAGCATCTTCTGTGGCTGTAATTAAAATTGATGACGAAGAAGGTGGCGAGACTAGATCAACAGAACCAAAACGATAACGAAGGAAATCGCGAACAAATTCAAAATTGGGGATCTTGGCAACTTGAGCTACCTGTAAAGGCAAAACCGCCAAGCGTTCAGTGGTCTCCAATAGGACCATGGCCGGAGTAGAAAATTGCTGACGAGTCAGCGCCAAGCCGGTGGTAAAAGATTGGGCCAAACCAACCCCAGCTAAAATTGCCACCAGCAAGGGAATAAAATAAATTTTAAACTTAGACATAGTTCCGTAACTCTAGTTTATCATTAAATTCTAACTTTTGGCCACTGGCGACTTCGCCACGGATCATCGCCTGGGCAATCCGTTCTTCCACCTGATCTTGGATATAACGTTGCATGGGCCGAGCGCCAAAGTGGCGATCGGCGCCATCGGCAACCACCCGGGCAAGCAAGGGGTCAGTAATAAGCAGAGTGAGTCCTCGCTCCTCCAAGCGCTTAGCTAATCGTTCTAAGAGCAAGCGGGCGATCTGACGCAAATCTTGATCACTAAGCGGATGAAAAATAATTAATTCATCGAAGCGGTTGAGGAGCTCTGGCTTGAGAAGAGCTTGGCTCACTAAGTGCTTGATAATTTCCTCTTTGGCTTTAGTTGGATCGCGACCAGCGTCTAAGAGGTTCCAGATAAATTCGGCGCCAGCGTTAGAAGTGGCGATAATCATTAGATTGCGAACATTGATTCTCCGGCCAGTGGCGTCGGAAAAGAATCCCTCATCCAAAATTTGCAAAAATAGATTGAGAACTTCGGGTCTGGCTTTCTCAAATTCATCCAACAATAACACGCCATAGGGATGCTCTTGGACCATAGCGCTAAGCGTTCCCGGGCGCTTGGCGGTAAAGGAACCAATTAAACGATCAAGAGAATCAATCGTCTGATATTCCGACATGTCCAAACGCAGAAGCGCTCCGGTTTGGTCAAAAAAGACTTCCGCCAGAGCCTTGGCTGTTTCCGTCTTCCCCACTCCAGTTGAACCAAGGAAGAGGAAGGAACCCATCGGTCGCTTGGGATTACGCAAACCAGTGCGAGCTCGACGCAAGGTGGTCGCAATAGCGGTTAGGGCTTGAGTTTGACCAATAACTCGCTTAGCCAAAAGTGATTCCAGAGAAAGTAGTTGCTGACGTTCAGCAAGATTTATTTCACCAACCGGAATATTTGTCTTGCTCTTGATAAAGTCCAAAACTAGAGCTTTGCTAACTATAGACTGGCGACGACCAATCGCCCAAGGCACAATCTCGATTAATAAATCAGAAGCTTTGTTAGTTAATGACTCGGATTGGAAATATTGTTCCGCGCCTCTGGCCAACTCCTCTATCGCTTGATAGGTAAAAAAGATGGACTGGTGGCGCTCTTGTTCTTCTGCCAAATCTTCCAAAAAGGTGATCAAACGAGAATAATCAATAGTCAAAGCTGACACTTGTTCAAATCGTTCCAAGAGAGCGCCCTGCGATCCAAGCAAATGATTGAAATAATCACGATTAGTCAGAGCAATAATTGATAAAACACCAGAGGATAAATAAGGATCAATCAAACTAGCAAAATCGACCCCAAAGTTCTCACTAGCACGAAGGAGAACAGCAAGATTGTCAATTGCAAGCAAAATATTTCCTGATTGAACTGCCTCGTTAAAAATCTTTAACAACTCCCGCTCAAAATCAGCCCTCTCCTTAAAAGAGGCTAGTAATAAAGAAGTGTTGAGTAAAACTAAACGCTTGTTTCGCAAAAATGGCACCACTTGATTATTAACTATTCGCGTAGCGAGTTGCCACAAGACGGCCTCTTCGGTTTCGTAACTTTCGCCAATAACTAAAACATTAGCCTCGCGAGAGCGATATAGAATAGTCTCTACTTGCTCAATCTCAATTGAATGGAGATTGGCGTCAGCGACAGTAGATGAAACCTTACTTACTTCAGCGGTTAAATCCCGACTATAATTAGCAAGAGTGTAAGCGCCACCGTAACTCCAATTTTGAGCTAAACCGGGAATCTGCTCTAGAATTTGACGCGACCAAAATCGTTCTCGCCGCGCTGAATTCTCGATATCTCGGACTAACCAGTCAGTGGCGGAGAGCAAATCCCCCTCACGCACGCCAGCCGACTGTAGCCAACCTCGGAAATCATTATGAGTCGACCACAGCCATTGCATCAAGAAACGCAGTCGCAAGATCCCATCAGTAGGAAAAGTTAAGGGCTTGGATGGCAATTCCTTAAAGACTGTAGACAAGGAAGTAAGTTCCACTTCAGGAATTCCCAGGCGACTAAAGAGACGACGACCAATCGACGCACGAAACAAGGCTGGCAATAAACTGGCTTCCTTAGCGTCTAACAAAATCCGCCCGACGGTAAAAGAAAATAAATCATCGCCAGAATAATTATTGGTAATAATGTTGCGATAATAATAAGAACGGAAAAACAACTCAATCATTAAAACAACAACAAGAGAGCTCAATAGAAGTAGAAAAATGCCAACTCCCCAGATGGGAAAATTAAGATACCACAATCCAAGAACTACCAGGACTAACAGAATCAGACTAACTCTAATCAGAGTCAAACGTCGAGAATCAGGCATAATTCTGTCTAAAACTAAAGCCGGATAGAGATGACTTCTTTTGCAAAAAAATTGATAATCGTTCACGATATTATCTTAACAGTAGATTAAGACCCAAAATAAAAGAGAAAATCACCAACCAGGGCAAAATTAACCAAAATATAAAAACGATGGGCGTCAGAATTAGAACCAACAACAAGACAATGAGTCCGGAAATCAAAAGAATAAGTCGGAAGATTATCCCGATTAAACGCATAACTGAATTTAAAATAAAAGTTTCTAACCAAGCTTGGGGGGAAAAACCGCCACGATATTGCTCGCCAAGGCGACGCCAGGGAGAAAAGAAAGTTCGACCCAATTCGGACAAAGAAAACAGGTGACCGATAAACCACAAGAAATCGCGGATGATATTCAGTAAATCTTTAAGAGCCGTAGTGTAATGCCAGCTAAGATATTGGATTGGCAAAAAGATAAAAGGCATTTTTATATTATACCGCTAATGTAATTTATAAAAAACTTTCGGAGAGAACCGTAAATCAATGTAGTGCTGATCAGCCGAAAGTTGCGTCATATTAGCTTCTTCAATCAAATCAGGAGAAGTAAGCATCGCTCGTAAATTAGTTAAAATAACTTCAATTTCTTGAGCTAAGCTGATAATCAATTTGAATTGTTGTTCACCAGAAACGGCGATAAATTCGAAGTCACCATCTGGAGTTTGACTGGCTTGCATAACTTGATAATCAGAAAACAGAGAATCAGAAAAAATGTCATCAATAGACTGCCGTAGGGCATTTAACTTCGCCACCTGATAACTAGGCCAAGGTCTGGTCCCCAAAGGATCACTCGCCACCAAACCTCGAAATTCAAAGAAAAGCTGACTAGAAAACAATGGCGCTGGTGAAAAAATTAAACCAGTGTGATCCATAAAATAACAAGAACCATCAGAGCTATCAGAGATAGGGCACCACAAGAAAGTCGCCCGACGTTCAGTGACTTTAATTGTTAAATTAGTCCAATCGTTAGTCGTGGCAACAATCTCGTTAAGATAAGGAAAATGGTTTGCCAGAGTTGAAACTAATTCTCGCTTGGGATAAAGGAGGGTGTTACGTCGAGGAAAAATAAAGAGATAAGATTGATCTAAAACTTTTTCTACCACTTCCTTAATTTCTTCAGTGTCAACAACCGTATTACCTTCCACCTTAACTGTCTCAATAAGCAAACGATCCCAATTAGCCACCAGCGCCAGCACAATAATCGGTAAGATAAGAAAAAAAATTAGCCGAAAAGACCAGCGCCGTAAGCGATGCAGCTTCTTTAATTCTCGAGACCGACGAAGCGGATCATCATTTTTTACTAATTTTATCTTGGCCAAAATATGGTCGAAGAACTTTAGGAATAATAATCGAACCGTCGACTTGTTGATTATTCTCCACCAACATCGCCAGTAAACGCGGCGTAGCGACAGCGGTACAATTAAGCGAATGGGCAAAAAATTTCTTATCTCCGTCTTGATAACGAATATTAAATCGCCGAGTTTGGAAATCGTGATAATAAGAAGCGCTAGAGACCTCGCGATAAGTCTCCTCCGAAGGGAGCCAGACCTCCGTATCATATTGCTTGACCTTGCCCAAGCCAAGATCACCGCCACAAATAAGCAAACGCCGATAAGGCAACTCCAGAGACTCGATAAATTCTTCGAAATTACGATTTATTTCCTCATGAATTTTTGCCGATTCGGCATGATCGGCGCGACATAAAACTAGTTGCTCTAATTTATAAAACTCGTGGACTCGGATCAATCCCTTAGTATCCTTGCCGTGACTACCAGCCTCGCGACGATAGCAGGGAGAGAAAGCCAAATAACGTTTGGGTAAATCATCAATCGCTAAAATCTCTTCAGAGTGATAAGCCATGGTCGGCACTTCAGCCGTGCCTGACAAGTAATCATCGTCTTGAGTTTTATAGAGATCCTCTGCCTCATTAGGTAAGTGGCCAGTGCCATAAAAATATTCTTTCTTAACTAAAGTCGGCGTAATAATTGGCAGAAAATTTTTACGAGAGAAAAAGTCTCGCGCGTAATTCCACACTGCCCAAGATAGATTAGCCGCTTCCCCTTGCAGAAAATAACCACGGAAACCATGGACCTTAGTTCCGCGAACAAAATCAACCAAACCTAAAGCAAGCATCAGATCCAGATGATTTTTAATCGGAAAATCAAATTTCGGTTTTTCCCCCCAAGCCAATACTTCAACATTGTCATCGCCACTGGCTCCTTCCGGAACCGAAACATCAGGAATATTTGGCACCGCCAACATTAGCTTCTGCCAATCTTTAATCACACCCTGGAGAATCACCTCTTTGTGGCTAAGAGCAGCCTTGAGCGTACGCATACTCTCGATTAAAATACTGCGACGCCTAGTGTCGGCAGAAGTAATTTCTTCACTGACTCGATTTTGCTCCGCGCGCATATCTTCCACCTCCATCAGTAATTTAAGCCGTTTCTGATCTAACACCAATAAATCCTCCACTTTGAAATCAAGATGCTTCCGGCGAGAGGCTTCGCTAATCAAATCAGAGTGTTCGCGAATAAATCTAATATCAAGCATATAAAAAGAATAGCAAAATTTAAGGAAATGGTACAATAGACAAATGGGAGAACTTAAATTACTGGAAGGTCGCGAGAGGCCAGCGTCTTTATTGGAAATACCAGAACCGCCGAAGTGCTTGTATCTAGCAGGCGAACTTCCAGAACCGCACTATGTTTATCTAACAGTAGTTGGTTCCCGCAAATTTTCCAGTTATGGTCGCGACGTATGTGAAAAATTAATCAGAGAACTAGCCAACTCACCGATTGTGATTGTCTCGGGATTAGCATTAGGAATTGACACTATCGCCCACCAAGCGGCTCTAGCCAACCGCCTTAAAACCATCGCCTTTCCTGGCTCCGGCCTCGACCACTCTGTGCTCCATCCCCACTCCAATCGCCGTCTAGCTCAAGAAATTGTCGCCAGTGGTGGCGCTCTCATCAGTGAATTTGAACCGAAGTGTCCGGCCGGATTGCACACCTTCCCGCGTCGGAACCGTCTCATGGCCGGCATTGCCAAAGCCATTTTAATTATCGAAGCTGGTGAACGTTCCGGCACTCTAATTACCGCCAGATTGGGAACCGATTACAATCGCGAAGTTCTAGCTGTGCCCGGATCTATTTTTTCTTCCGGATCCTTAGGAACTAATCGTTTAATTAGACAAGGCGCGACACCGGTAACTTCCGGAAATGACATTCTGGAAGCCTTGGGATTTGAGCCGGAAGAGGCCAGTCAACCTAAATTTAATTTTCTGGATTTAACTAAACCGGAACGCCAAGTGATCGAAATAATCTCCATAGAACCAACCACGCGCGATGAGTTAATTCGTCAATTAAACTTGCCAGTCAGCGAAGCCAACACCTTGTTAGGCTTGTTAGAAATCAAGGGCATCATTACCGAAACGATGGGTGAAATCAGGCTTAATTAACATCTATTGACAAATCTATAGTTTAGGTATATATTAAGAGGAGTATCTGTCCTTTGATTTGGGTTTGACTTGTGTCAACTCGCGAGAACTGAAAACAAACAGAAAACGAAAGGAGAATATCTTGATTATCCAGGAACGATATCAACAAGATGGTTCGATTGTCGTTTCGGGGATCCCGGTCAACCGAGCACTCACCCCCCAGCAGGTCATTGACGCCACTGGCCGAGCGCAGTACACCGATCGCAAGGTTGTGGATGCCATGCCTCGCGGTACGGGCGAGGAGGCGGAGGTCTTTTTCTTCAAACCCGGTCGCCATGTGAGCGACGACGACTTGGAGGAGGAGTACAAACTCCGCAACCTTGTGCCCGCTTTCCCCGATGATCTGGCGACAGTGAATGAAGCCGACCCGACCTTTGCCGACCAGCATCCCAATGGGACTCATTGGAAGGATGCAAACGGCAAGTGGTGCTACATCGCCTTCCGCCGCTGGAACGATGTGCGCGCTGTGCACGTCAGCCGCGACGCCTACGACTGGGTTGGCCACTGTTGGTTCGCTGGCGTTCCTGTACGCAAGTGATCATCAGCATTGAAGCCCGATCTTTAAAACCCCATGCAGAAGTGCGTGGGGTTTTTCTTTTGCTAAAATTTCCAAAACAATTTGCAAAAAAAACTTGAGTGTGTACTAATGTAACACAATGTCTAAAGACAAAGGAACAAAATTATTGATTGTGGAGTCGCCATCCAAGGCGAAAACGATTTCTAAATACTTAGGTAGCGCTTACACCGTGCGCGCTTCGGTTGGCCACATTCGCGACTTGCCCAAATCAAACAAAAACGCTATTGATATTGAAAACGGCTTCGTCCCCTATTACGAAATTTCACCCGGCAAGGAAAAAGTGGTTCAAGAATTGAAAAATCTAGCTGGGCGCGCCGAAGAGGTCTTACTCGCCACCGACCCTGATCGCGAAGGCGAGGCGATTGCTTGGCATATCGCCGAGGCAATTAAGTTAAGTCGCAGTAAGACCAAAAGAATCGTTTTTCACGAGATAACCAAAGAAGCGATCCAAGAAGCTCTTAAACAACCACGAGATATTGATCTTAATTTAAAAACCGCCCAAGAGGCGCGCCGGGTTCTAGATCGATTATTTGGTTACGATCTCTCTGGTTTAATCTGGCAAAAACTCCGCTATGGCCTCTCGGCCGGACGAGTTCAGTCGCCAGCCTTGAGGATCTTAGTTGAACGCGAACGAGAAATTCGCGCTTTCATTGTTGAAAAATATTGGGTAATTAACGCGATTTTCCAATCACCTAAGGGACAAAATATTAATTTCAATTGTTCGATTGAACCAAAGACCGAAGTGGAAGCCAATCAGATTGTTGAGAACGCCAAACAAGCCAGCTGGCAAGTAGCAGAGGTTAAACAAAGTGAGCTTCAACGCAAAGCACGAGCGCCCTTTACCACCTCCACCCTCCAACAATCCGCTTCATCACGTCTAGGCTACTCGCCGTCAATAACGATGCGCTTGGCGCAAAAGCTCTATGAGGCTGGGCATATTACTTACATGCGCACTGACAGCACTAACTTAGGTCGCAGTGCTCTTGATGAATTAGCTATGACGGTGAAAAATAATTTTGGAGAAAAATATTTAACCAGACACGTCTATGTCACTAAATCTAAACTAGCCCAAGAAGCGCACGAAGCCATCCGGCCAACAAAATCAGTAGTGACCAAAGCTGGCAAAACGCCACAGGAACAAAAACTCTATCAACTAATCTGGTCGCGAACAGTCGCCAGTCAGATGACAGATGCGAAATTACTAAAAACAAAAATCGTCGCCAGTGCTACTTCTAACACCAGCCAAAAACAAGCGATACCAAATTTCTTCGCCACTGGTAGCGTTGTCGTCTTCGACGGCTGGCTCAAGGCCGACCCGGCGGCGCGTGGTGAAGAAAACGAATTACCAAATTTAAGCGCCAGCGATATTCTAACTCTCCAAGAAATTGAGGCCGTAGGAAAAGAAACTCAACCGCCAGCGCGCTACTCGGAAGCTGGCTTGGTGAAAGAATTGGAAAAGCGCGGTATCGGACGACCCTCAACTTACGCGCCAACGATTAAGACAATTATTGATCGAGGCTATGTGGAAAAGGAAGGCCGAAGTCTCAAGCCAACGGATACGGGAGAAGTGGTCAGCGGTTTTCTGGAAGAACATTTCGCTAATTATATTAGTGACGATTTCACTCGCCTGATGGAAGACGAATTGGATGAGATTGCCAGCGGAAAACGCGATTATATAAAAACGTTGAAAGATTTCTACACGCCCTTCTCTAAAGCGGTGACCTCAAAAAAAGTGATAGAGAAAATTTCTAATCTCGGCCAAGCGCCAGCAGAAATGAAATGTCCAATTTGCGACGGAGAGATGTTGATTAAGTTAGGCCGAGGTGGTAAATTCTTAAGTTGCGCCAAATTTCCCGAATGTTCAGGCGCTAGAACAATTGAAGGCAAAGAACTAGAAGGACCCAAGCCAACGGGAGAAAAGTGTCCTAAGTGCGACAACGATCTAATTGAACGCGAGGGACGCTTCGGCAAATTCGTGGCTTGTTCTAATTATCCCAAATGTAAATATATCAAAAAAGATGAATCAGGTGGTAAGGGGGGCGCTGGCGATACCGGCGTAAACTGTCCAAGTTGCAACCAAGGCACCATGATTGAAAAGCGCGGGAGATTCGGACTATTTTATGGCTGTTCCAATTATCCTAAATGTAAAAATATCATCAAATCCAAACCCACCGGCAAGATTTGCGAAATGTGTCAGTCACTAATGATGACCGGCACTAAAACAATCCCTGAACGTTGTTCCAACAAAGCTTGCGCCAATCATAATCCTCACAAGTTAGAAAAAAAATAAGGCCTGCCAGTTTTCGAATCTTCCCAAATTCGATAACAACCATCATCTCCAGAAAAGAGAGGCTCTCTATCAACACAGATCTCTACGGTCAAAATATTATAACCAATAAAGATTAGTAGAAGCGCAATAATAGCAAAAATGATTTTCTTCATAAATTAATCAGATAGAAAAATTTTTAATGTTGTACAACTCCTCATCTTCCTCTTCGGTTGAATCGTCGATTGCTTCGGCTGTGGCTAATTGAGCCTGTTCGGGCGAGAGACCAGAGGCTGTTTCTTGCTGTTGTTTAGCCGCTAACAATTTGAGGATTTCTTCTAGATCATCGTTGGTGAAGAAATCAATCGTAATTTTGCCACCAACATTCTGACGCTCAACCTTAACTCGCGTTCCCAGAGTTTGAGACAGCTCGTGCTCCAGTTCGATTATTTCTGGCGGAACAAAGTAAGCCTTGTTGCGGACTCGGTCATAAGCAATCCGGCGAGCCACCTGCTCCGCCTCACGCACCGTCATCTTGCGAGCAATAATGTCCCGAAAGAGGGTTGCTTGTTCTTCGGGCCTATCACTTAACATTAAAATCGGCCGAGTGTGCCCTTCCGTCATCTTGCGATCAACCACCGCTTGGAGCATCTCTTCTGGCAAGGCTAAAATACGAATGGTGTTAGAAACATATTCGCGACTTTTGCCCACGCGCTTGGCGATATCAAGATGTTTGAGTTTAAATTCGTCCACCAGACGCTGGAAGGCGTTGGCTCGATCAATCGGATTCAAATCCTCGCGCTGGAGATTCTCAATAATCGCCATCTCCAACTTTAACTTATCACTATCCTCGCCATCGCGAATAATGGAAGGCACTTGCATAATTCCCGCTAGGCGCGCGGCGCGCCACCGACGTTCTCCGGCAATCAACTCATACTCCACAACCAAGCCACCATCCTCTCTCTCCACCTCCTTGCGAGTTACCACCAGGGGTTGGAGAATGCCGTATTGACGAATAGAGTCAGCCAGAGCCCTAAGCTTATCTTCATCAAATTCGCGTCGGGGTTGAAAAGGGTTAGGCTGGATCTTATCCACCTCAATCCAAAACACAGCGCCACTATAGTTTTCTGTCATAATAAAATTTATAAAATTTGACTATAGTTTAACACAATTGATTTCAAGACAAAAATCAATTAGACTAAGACCAAGCCGAAGTGGCGGAATTGGCAGACGCGCACGACTCAAAATCGTGTTCCTTCGGGAGTGTGGGTTCGATTCCCACCTTCGGCACCAAAATTGATTTATGCCAGATAATCGCAAACTTAATATTGTTGATTCTTATTGTAGAAATAAAATAGTAGAAAAAATCAAAAAGGTATTTGAAAGTTTTGCTCTAGAGGGACATCTCTCAGGCTCTCTGGCAAAAGGAAATGCTGATAATTTTAGTGATGTTGATGTATGGCTAACATTTTCCGATAAAAATTTTCCTGAAATACTAGAAAATCGTTTTGAATACTATTCACAAATTGGAGAAATTGTTCATATTTGCGAACCTCCTCAAAATGCCCCTATTGATGGAGTACAGTCTTTTGTTTTATATAAGACAAAAATAGGACTAATTCCCGTAGATTATTATTTGTGCCCTCAGTCTACCTCTATTACCACCACAGAGGGCAAAAACCTTTTTGGTGACATTTTGCTACCAATTGGAGAAATAAAACTCAATCCCCAGAAAAAAGACGTTTCGGACTCATATCGTATTGATTTTTTTATCAGTTTTATATTTAATGCGATTAAAAAAATTATTCGTAAGAACAAAAATGCGCTAAGTACGGTATTCAGAGAATATGAATATCTTAGTGAAAGATATGACATTGTGATTCCACCAATTGCCAATACAGAAAATGCTTTCATTACCCTAGAAAAAATTATTGGGAATATTAAAAAAATCGCAAATGAAAAACAGAAAAAAACACTTACTGAAATACAGATGTTTATAATGCAAATAAAAAAACAATATAAATAATTTCTGTTTGCTTTTCTCAACCTTGACATTAGGGCGCTAACAATGTAAGGTGAGATACATCAGGTCAAGTGATCTGAATTTGCTCTTTTTCAAACCCAAAACGAAAGGAGGTTGGCCATGGAAGGCATTTGTGCTATCTGCGGACAACGCAAAAACGTCCATAAGAATCGCGAGGTTGGCAAAGCTGTTTGTCAGAGCTGCTACAGCAAAGCTCGTTACCGAAATCCCTCCACGCACGAGAAGTGTTCCAAGTGTGGTGGAGTCAAGCCTGTGACAATACGCACCGAGACTGGCGAGGCCATCTGTTATAACTGCTATCACAAGAGTCGTTACCCAAATCTCCACGAACACAAAAAGTGTTCCCAGTGTGGCAAGGGTACATGGGGAAAGAGACGTAATGAGATAGGCGAAGCTATCTGTAGCAGATGTTATTGCAAAGGCCATCACAGATGCAAGATTGGCGAGTGCGCCAAGTGCGAAGAAACGAAAGTTATCCAAGCCCTTGGCCTTTGTTACGCCTGCTACCAACGTCAACGGCGCGCCAAGGCCAAGTCCTGACAACACAAAGCCAGCCCCCTCCTAGTCGCAAGGACCCGCGTGAGTATCTTCAGAAGATCCACGCGGGTCTTTTTTATGCGCACCCTAACGCTTAACGTAAATTATTTTTTGGGGTTTGCGGTGACCAGTGATGATGCGTAGATTTTTAGTAGGGACAGCTAAGTGGCGAGCTAATAATTCCAGAGTTTTCTTGTTAGCAAGATTGTGATTAGCCTTGTCTGTGACACTAATCTTGAAGCTCTCTTCGTGAATTCGTTGGAGGATGTCACGCTTAGACTCTGGTGTTACCTTAACTTTGATATACATCATTTCTAGTATACCATATTTATTTTTACCTTAATCTGCTAAGATAAATTCCGCGCTCTCGTAGTTTAATGGATAGAACACGGGCCTCCGAAGCTCGCAATACAGGTTCGATTCCTGTCGAGAGCAAAAATATGACTAAACCAAAAATTCTAGTGATTGTCGGTCCCACTTCATCCGGTAAATCGGATTTGGCGGTTAAATTGGCCAAACGATTAAATGGCGAGGTGATCTCGGCCGATTCGCGACAAGTTTATCGAGGATTAAACATCGGCAGTGGTAAAATAACGGAGAAAGAGAAGCAAGGCGTCCCCCACCACCTCCTCGACGTTGCTAGTCCGCGACGGGCATTCAGCGTTGTTCAGTATCAAAAATTAGCTAACAAGAAAATAGAGGAAATTCTCAAGAGAAAACGCTTGCCAATTATTGTCGGCGGAACTGGTTTTTACATTCAAGCAATCGTAGACGGTTTAGTCTTGCCGGAAGTTAAACCCGATCACGCTCTTCGCAGCCAGTTAAGTAAATTAAACAAGCAAGAATTATTTAACAAGCTCCGCCAGTTAGATCCCGCGCGAGCAGAAACTATTGATAAGCATAATCCCCGTCGTCTAATTAGAGCGATTGAAATAGCAGAGACTATGGGTCAAAATCCCAAGATTAAAAAACTCCCCCCACCCTACGAATTTGTTATGTTAGGCATCAAATTATCACCAGAAATTCTACAACAGAAAATCAAAGCCCGCCTCCGCCAGCAACTCAAACTGGGACTAATCAAAGAAGTAGAAGAGTTGCATCAGTCAGGCCTTAGCTGGCAGAGATTAGAATCACTAGGTTTGGAATATAAATATCTGGCGCTCTACTTGCAAAACAAAATCACCAAAACAGAAATGATTGGGCAATTGTCATTGGCAATTTGGCAATACGCCAAGAGACAATTAACTTGGTTTAAGCGCGACCAGAGAATTATTTGGCTTCGGGGGAAATAGAAATTGGTTCACTCTGTACCAAAGTAGCGCCATATTGGAAAGCTCGTAGGGCTTGGAGCGGGGTTAAAATGGAAAAGAAAAATAACAGATCAGCCAGGCGTCTAATCCACCAGCCCACTCGGCCGGAGAAAGCAAATTTGCCAACCAGAGCCAGAGCCCAACCGCGACCGATGGGGATGGCAACGGCCGGCCTCCGTGGCTCGTAAGCGCGCCAAGTTTTATCCGACGGAGCCATAATCAGATTAGCAACATAAGAAGCTTGGTGGAGGGCGGTTTGCGCCAAGCCGGAATATTTACTGGATGCCCCGTCGCCAATCACAAAAACTTGAGGAAAGCCGGGGGGACGAAGAAATTGGTCAACTAACACTCGTCCCTGATGGTCGAAGGTCAAACCATCAATTTGATTGAAAAAGCGATTAGGCTTAGTCCCCGCGGTCCAGACCACCGTCTTGGCTTTGATCGCCATATCTTTAAGAAAAATCGTATCCACCTCTTCTCTAACCAAAGCTCGATTAACGAAAATGTTAACGCCAAGATAATGCAAGCGCCAGCGGGCGCGCCGAGAGAGAGCCTGATCTAGTTGAGGCAAGAGACGGGGGGCTGCTTCAAATAAATCAATCGTGATGGGATTAGTTTTGAGCTTATATTTGCGACGTAAACTCCGAGTATACAGCGCGATTTCTCCGGCCAATTCCACTCCAGCCGGGCCAGCGCCGACCACGACGATATGACCAAGTGAGGCTGGAGACGAAGTAAGATCAGCAACGCTAGAAACAGCCACGACTCCCTCAAGATGTTTACGGAGTTGGAGCGCTTCGTAAGTAGACTTCAAACCGAAAGAATGCTCAATCAAACCCGGGATATCAAAATAAGCCACCTCACTGCCAAGAGCGAAAACCAAATAATCAAAATGAGAAGCAAAACCGTTCTTGCCTGTCACAAATTTTGATTTAAGATCAACGGCAACAATTCGATCCTCAACAATCTCTACCGGCTTAGTGGCAAAAATCAAACTAAGCGGAATACAAGTCTCGTGAGCCGAATAACCGGCGACAACTCGATAGAGAGCCGGATAATACTCAAAATAAGATTTATCACTGACTAATATTATTTCCAGATCAGAAGCGCGGCGCAATAAATCAAGCGCCGCGCGAATACCGCCGAATCCCCCGCCAACGATTATAACTTTTTTCTTAGAATCCACACTTCTAGTTTAACACAGAGCCAAAGCGCTGTAAGTAAAATTAAAGTACTAATGAGAGCTGACAATAGACAATACGAACAATAAGCCTGCAAAATAAATATTTGAAGAAACAAAAAATATAGCGAAGCAACAAAAGCAACTAAAGCTAGCGCCAGTATCAATTTTAAAAATACCTCTAGACGAGTTTGAAAAAATAATAGAGCTAAAACTAAAACTGTCAAATAAAATAAGGCGCCCAATAACGCCACCGGTATCGGACCAATGGTGGAATAAACACTAGTGGTAACCACATCACACCCGCCGACCAGAAAACAGCTAATATCACCGCCCAGATAATGAGAGGCGGTTAAATAAATGGCGTCGATAAAGCCGATTAAGCTAAGGAGTGGTAGGAGCCACCAAAGCCTGGGCAATGAGAGCGGCAAAGTCTTCATAACTGCGAGGATTATTAATTTTCTCACCATTGATAAAGAAGGTCGGCGTACCATTTACTCCCGACCTAACACCACTCTGATAATCAGCTTCAATTTTATTTTTGATTTCTCTATCCTCTAGATTATCAGCAAATTTCACCAAATCCAAGTTGAGCGACTGCGCGTAACTAGTAAAAAGTTCTAGTGGTTTAGTACTCTTGTCCCATTCTGTTTGCTTTTCAAACAGGAGGTCGTGCATCTCCCAAAATTTAGCCTGGCGACCAGCGGCCTCTGACACTTCCGCGGCTAATTGAGCATTAGGATGAATTGAACGAAGAGGAAAATGACGATAAGTAATGGCCAAAGAATCAGCAAAGTCTTCCCCCAGTCTCTTAACCCAAGGATAATAAAAAGCGCAAGCGCTACATTGGAAGTCGCTATATTCTACTAGAGAAACAAGATTAGTCGCCGAGCCCTTGGTCCAATCTGTCGCCGATACGGCCAAAGCTAATTGCCTAGGACCGGTTGCTAAATTAGGATTGCGTTTGGCGAGAATTACAGCACCAACGATTGATCCGATTAAAATTAAAACCAGAACCACCCAAATACCCCAAACCGGAAAAGTCCAAGAACCGGTCGCTGACAAACCATTAGTCTGACGACCAAATTCCCGTTGCTGACGACGCCGTTCCTGTCTAGTTAATTGATTATTTTCCATAAGAGAGAGTATAACAAAAGATGACATTTGAAGCCAGATCAGCTAAAATGAGGATTCTCCTGGGTCCATAGTTCAATGGCAGAATCACGGTCTCCAAAACCGTTGATCGAGGTTCGAATCCTCGTGGACCCGCCTGATTTTACACTTTTTTATTTATTTCGTTTTCGGCTTCTTCTGCCAATTCCAAAAAATCGTTTACATCACTTAAACTTAATTTTCTTGGCTTAGTATCTTTGATACAAAAGACGCCCACTGGCAGGTGGCTGTTTTTTTCGTAAAGAGATTTTCCGGCGTAAAAACGAATAAAGGGATCACCCTTAACCATCGGATTATCAGCAAAGCGTGGATCAGCCAAAGTATCTTCAATAACTAAAAGAATTTCAGACATTAGAGCATGTCCGCAGAAAGAAATATCTCTCGGCCCCTCTCTTTTTTCGAGACCTTGAACAGATTTGAACCATTCGCGATTTTTATCCACAAGAGTGATGGTAGATATCGGAACAGAAAATTTCTCGATGGCTTTCTTTGTAATTCGGTCAAACCTCTCTTCTGTCACCGTATCGAGAAGTCTCAAATCCTCTAGAGCACAAACACGCTCCTTATCATTAGCTGGAATCGGTGCTTTTTGCATAAACTATATTATAGTATATTTAAAGAATTTAGTCACGATCAATGATCACTAGCAGAAATGACTTCTTTAGCCTGGCGACGACTTTGCCACCATTCATAGCCAAGAGAGAGAATGTGCCCCAAGAGGGCCAAATTAAACCAAAAAGCGACAGTAACCACATTTTTGACAATGAGCCAAATACTGTCGAGCATTGCTTATTTACTTTTTGATCTCCTTATGAGTTAGATGCTTCTTACACCAACGACAATACTTCTTAAGTTCGATTTTACGCTCCACCTTCTTGCGGTTTTTGCGACTCCAATAATTAATCCTTTTGCAGGTGTGGCAAGCAAGTTTGATCAGTTGGTCCTGGGACATAATGATTACAGCTTACTAAATTTATCTAAAAAAAGCAAATTCACAATTAAACCTGATCCTGATTGGCTTTTGAAACAAAATTTGCTACTATGGCCAAATAAGCGTCGGTGGCGGAGTGGTCAATCGCAACAGACTGTAAATCTGTCGCCCTTTGGGCTACGGGGGTTCGAATCCCTCCCGGCGCACCAGAATTTGACTTTTATTGTCTATTGTGCTACGATGGTAATGGCGTGATTGAGCTATTGTGGCTTGATCAAATGTACATGTTGAACCAAGAAAGCGAGGCGACAAATGTATCTCGTGTTCGGTATCCTCTACTTTTTCACTGGCGTTCTACTGGCGATTCCGTATTGCCTTTTGGCGGGGTGGAGCTTCGATCATTTTCTGATAGCGATCTGGGTTGCTCCTGCGTTTCTATTTGTCTGGTTCACCGCGGCGACCTTTGCAGGCATCACGGAAGTCGGTCATCGCCGAACACTCTACCTCAATTGGCGTGTCGCCCTTGGACAAAGTAACCATCGGGGGTTACCGGGTTCTCTGTTCATCTTCTGGATGTGGACCTTCTACAGCCTACTGCCAATCATTCTCCGTTGGAGTGCAATACTCCTGGGAGAGATCGGCTACGAAGCGGCCAGCTCACTTCTCAACAAACACAGGTATGCGAGCCCGCTGTATGTCGCTGTGATCGTCGCCACATCAATCGTCGTTGTTTTGACGATCATGCATGTGCGTGATAAGGTGGGACGTGCGTGGAGGTGGGCGGTACACCAATAAACGAGGATTTCACTGGAACAAGAGCTCCCACGAGTAATCGTGAACGGGGCTCTTTCTTTTTCCTAGATTGCCAGAACTTGACAAAGATGATGCTTTCCACTACACTTATGTTGTTCTCAAGACGAGCTTGGGAATCCGGGCTACGAAGGTTTCGTGGCAGATTTGAACATTGGAAAGGAGGATCCTGTGGATCCCAAACGCCAGGGTGAAATCGCAATCAAAGTGGTGAAATACGTCGCAAGGAAGCAGGGCATTCGGCTCTCGCCCGACAACACGGACGAGCTCGGGAAAATCGCAAAGGATATCGGAGTACCCGTCGAGGAGCTGAAGGAGTTCGCCAAGCCTATTGCTCAGGAACTCCTCGACGAGTGTTTCGCCTAAGCCCCCACTCGCCACCGCCGGATCGTCGCCCGCCATGTCTTCGGACCTCTGGCGGGCTTTTTTATTTTTTAAATTTTTTCCTCTTTTCGTTTCTCAAACTTTCTAGTATCATAATGATAAGTAAAGAATGCTGATATGGTAATTCTACTACTCTGATAATATAATTTATGAAATTTGAAGAACCTCTACAACCACAGCAAGAGAAAGCTGAAGAATCCCCTCGCGCAGAAAAAGAAGAAAAATTACAGGCCACACTACAGGAGATTGAAAGCTGGGGGGACCGACTGGGTAAGGGAGTTGATGAAGGAATAAAAGAAACTGTAGCAATTTATAACGTCATGGAGTTGCCGACTTCGGCATCTTGCGAGGGTCATTTTGAGAATGAAGCTGAACATGGATTTCCCGTGCCTTGGGTTGATGTTGAAGCTCCAAATGAACCACAGTGGCGATTTGAACACGAAGAAGAAATCTATAATCAAGTTGCTAAAAAATACGGAGTAACAGTCGACAAAGTGTTGCGTGCAGATAATGAAGAGGCGTGGGAAGAAGCTGTGAAATTGAGTGCAGAACAAGAAGAAACCGAAGAGTACAAAGCTTGGGAAGAAGAAAACGAAAAACTTTTTATCAAAGTAGAATCCTTACTGCGAGAATTTTATACAGAACGTAATGTGCCAGACGAGTTGCGTATCATTGCAGATAGGAGTGTGGGCGGTTTCCGTGTGCATGGTGGCGGTAAATTCTATATTCCCAACAACGAAAAAGAGAGGATACAAAATGAATTAACAGAGGAAGAACGTAATCGAACTCCAGAAGTCTTACGTGGCTCACAAGAGGAGATGAGGGCATTCACAGAGTTTCTTAAACAGAGATACTTCGAAGAAAACCCAAAGGTAAAACACATCCCAGAAGATACGGAAATTAACGTACAAGTTATAAATTCTTTAGAAACTATTTCGGATTTAGGAATTGTAAAAGTTTATGACAGATCAGGAAAATTTGTTTTTAGCGGGAATCCCGATCAATTAATGATTTTCTGGAAAAATAAAGATTATGGAGCGGTTGAAGATATTGGCGGAATTTCTGATGAAGAAGGGGGGAATATTTTTCGCTTTGGCCCCATCGATGGACACGGATTTGTTGATAGAAAGAAAATCGAAGGTCTATTTAAACAACTAGAAGGTAAAGTGGCGAGCAAGAAACACGCCGCTGAAAACGCTCAAAAATTAAGCGAAATTCGAGAACAACTGGGAATTCAACAAGAGACTTTGGTTACTCCACAAGTTGTTGAGACTATTCCGGTTGTGCCAGAACAACAAGAGAATCGAAACGAAAATCAACTAGGGCGAGAAAATATCTTTGACAGAATCAAAGCAAAACAGATTGTAGATGTTGCGAAAGATTGGGTAAAATATGGTGGTAATTTTTACGACCATCTTACAGGCAAAAATGTGAAATTGGAGAAAGGCGTTGATTATAAAGTCAATCCTGACGGAACACCAGATATGACAAGTTTTCGTGAAGCTCGTCAGAAAAAAATTGATGCCTGGCTTCAAGAGCCTGGTAATCAGGCATGGATTGTTGCCGGATCAAAATTTGAGCAAGATCACAAACAAGAACTTAGGGAAGGACAAGAAATAGTGGCAATACGACAACTAGACGGAACTGTGGTCCAAAAAGAAAGATACACAACACCTTATTTTTACGAAAATAATTGGCTTTATTATGAATCGAATTATTTTGATAAACAAAAGGGTGAATTGTGCCAACCCGATCGAGAATCTACAAAATATCGCATCTATTTTAATCTTGAAGGTGGCGACATTTTACCAACATACCAAGAAATTATCGACCAATTAAACAATGACCCTGACTTACGAAAACTTGGTTTCCAAATTAAGACTGTCGATGTATCAAGAGTAAGCCCACAAGAAATTGGGCAGATAATGAATCAAAAGGACAGGATAATCCTGTATCTTGGCAAAGAAGGGATGGGTAAGGCTCTGCCTATTTTACAAAAATACGCCGAACAAAACAAACAAAAATTTAATCGAGAAGGCGTTTTACTTGCTCAGCCTCTTATAGATAGCCAAGGGCAGGAAATTCCAGGAATCACGATAACATCTGAGACAAGGGGGCGTTCACCCGATCCAGCGCAATTTGCCAGGGAGTACAAGTCATTCAACGATATGCAAAGCAAAATTATCGAATCTTCTTTCCGCTCACTAATTACGGCACTTAAAAATCCAAAAACACTTGAAGAAATATCGGCCAGATATCCAACAATGAAAGATGGTCTATCGAAACTTCCAACCACCGCCTCACAAGAAGATTTTATAAGAGAAATTTTGGCCGACCCGAACGGAGAAGAATTTCTAACGAAAAATTTGCAAGCAATATACCCTCAATGGGCCAGAGCATTTGGTGTTAAAGAGAGGAATATCGCTTTCAAAGAAGGATAAAGCCGGTAAACGCTAACTCCCAAAGGTCATAAAATTGGAACTTTCATATTTTCTAGTTGCGCGGTTAAATATATTGATTGAAATAATAAACCAAAATATTGCAAGAACGCCAACCAACAAAAGTTTTCCTAGAGAAATATCCCTAACTATTTCAACTGGTAAAGCCCCAACCAAAAGTGACGGAATGGCGAATGTAAAAATAAATCTCATCACTCCCTGGAAAGCACCGCCATGGAATAGCGAGGGAGTTAAAAATAACTCAAAAAGACTTCCTGTTACAGAATTAGCGTCGGTGAAGAAAAAACTCGTTGAATAAATTGCTATTGCTGCCGACAAAAACACAATCGTGGAAACAAGAATCAGTAATGCTATCAGAAGAATCTGATAAATAGTTGCATGAATAAGAAAAGCATAAATTCCCAAACAGACAAGTCCAAAAACGATATCGCCAAGAGCCGAAACACCAAACGACGACGTAGCAATTCTGACGAGTAGATTTTTTGGCGAAAGCATAAAGCGATCGAATACCCCGATTGCAACATGATCGGCAAGTTTTCTGATTCCCGCTCCTACTGAAAATACAATGCCGAAACACAGAGCAACGAAGCCTTGCAAGCCAATAATATCAGCAACAGTCCAACCGCCAATAACGCCAACAGATTTCACAAAAAATCCCCACAAAATTAGAAAAGCTGCATTGTTGATACTCATTCCAACAATGTTCATTAGAAAACTGGTGCGAAGTTCCGCACTACTTTGGATATTCTTTTTTATTGCGTATAAGGCGAAATATAATTCTTTCATCATAAAATTATCCTCCGTTTACTGAGACTTTTTGTTTTGCTTTTTCAAACATAAAATAAACGACCAATCCAAGTAAGACAACCCAAAACAATTGGATACCAACAAGTTGATACCAGTTTGTTTGCCAAGTTTCGTAAACTGTGTGCGTTATAAACTGCGAAGCACCGAAAGGACTCCACAAAGCAATCTTAAACATAAATGCTGGAAACAGAGCAACAGGGAGATACGATCCACCAAGAATCATGATGGCCTTATCGACAATCCAAAAAACTGGATTGATGTCCTCTATCCAAAAAGACAAAAGACCAACAACTGTATATAAAAACAAGGAAAGAAATATCCCACAAATGAAAGCCAAAATGAATGTTGGGATAAAAAGGCCAATCATCATCGTTGATGGAAAACCAATAATAAAAAACAGCGCGGCTACAGCCAATAATGTTATGACAGCAAAAGAGTATAGACCAGAACCGATCTGCCACCATATTCGATACGATAGATAAGAAATTGGCTTACTAAACAACACTTCAACATTTCCAGTTTGAATATCTCTCATGATTTCCCTAGAAATGTCACGCAATCTAAATACCGAAAATGAGAAATAGAAAAAAATACTCCACGCGGCAAAAAGAAAAGTCGTGTTATTTATGACACCATCATTTAATTGAAAAACATGCCAATATAAAATTAGCAGTATTCCACATCGCGCGATGACACCAACGGTATCCACAACAAGTCTACCGGGATATTGAATCCGATCCTTAATGAGCGTCTTTAGTATCTTAGTTGCTAGTCGAATCTCTTTCATAAATATGCCTAATTACTGCTTCGAGGCTAGCGTTATACACATCAATGTCTTCGACTTCAAACAGGTCAAGCAATTTTTTTAAAGATTCCTGAACAGTGATTTTGTTAATATCAACAACGACAGTAATTTTATTTTTGTCTTGTGAAAAATAACGCATGCCTTCTGGGAGTTCCGGAAAATTATTAAACTTGCTTAGCGCGATAAGATCGATATGTTTTTCATAAACAAAAGTCTTTGCCAAATCTTGCGTAGGCAAATCTCTTATCACCACCCCGTGATTGATAATTATTGTCCTGTCGCAAAGAGATTCGATGTCGCCGACATCGTGAGAAGTTAAGAAAATTGTCGTATTTTCTTCCTTGTTTATTTTGAGCAACAAATCGCGAAGCAACTTCTTTGCCACGACATCAAGCCCAATTGTTGGTTCATCGAGAAGGATAATTTTTGGTTTATGAATTAAAGAAGCAGCAACTTCTGCTCGCATACGTTGACCAAGTGAGAGCTTACGTACCGGCTGAGTGATAAATGGCCCGAGGTCAAAAAGGCTAACAAGTTCAGTAATTCTCTTCTTGATTTCTTTTTCAGGCAAATCATACATTACACCAAAGAATTCGAGTGAATCTGTTATTGGTAAATTTGGCAGAAGTTGCGAACGCTGACCAAAAACTGTGCCAATTTGATAAGCAAGCTTCTTTCTATCTTTTGTTGGATCAAAACCAAGAATATTTACTTTCCCCGAAGTTGGAAAAAGTATACCAGTGAGCATTTTGATTGTGGTAGATTTACCTGCCCCATTAGGACCAATGAACGCTATGCGTTCACCATGTTTGACCGAAAAAGAAATATCATTAACCGCTACGATTTCTTTAGTTTCAGGCGAGAGTAAATTTTTCAACCAACTCGAAGACGCGTTTCTTGTGGGGAAAGAAAACTTCTTTGTTAGGTTTGATACTGTAATAGAAACCGAGGACATGGTCTAGTCTACCTACTTCCGAGAGCCGGAGGGTGAGACTATTTTAGTTTTGAGAGTTCCGCGGTGCGAACTGCGAAAAGTTTTCTTGATATCTATCGTCAATTGACCATTCTTCATTTCCACACTCAAGACTCCCCCGCTCTCAATCCGACGCGCGATGATAAATTCGGCGATGAGATTAAGAATTTTGTTTTGAATTAGACGCTTGAGCGGACGCACGCCGTACTCGGCACTGAAACCTTCCTTGGCGAGATAGTCAACCACGGCCGGCGAGACTTCCAGCTCAATATTTTTCACCTTCAAGCGCTCACTGACCAGACGAAGTTGGATATCAACAATTTCTCTAATCACCACCTGGTCAAGCGGATTGAAAATGATAATATCATCCAGGCGATTAAGAAATTCGGGACGGAAGTGTTGTTTAAGAGTCTCCATAATTCGCGATTTGGTTTCCTCAAATTGACCGAGAACATTGGGCGTGGAAGCAAAACCAATTCTCTGCCAACGCATCATGTACTCACTCCCAAGATTAGAAGTAAGCATAATGATTGTGTTTTTGAAGTTGACAGTGCGACCCTTGGCGTCAGTCAGACGGCCGTTGTCTAGAACTTGCAGGAGAATATTGAAGACTTCCGGATGAGCCTTCTCAATCTCATCAAACAAGAGCACGGCATAAGGACGATGACGAACCGTCTCCGTTAGAGAACCACCTTCTTCGTAGCCGACATAACCGGGTGGCGAGCCAATCATTTTAGAAATAGAATATTTCTCCATGTACTCCGACATATCAATTCGCACCAGAGCCTTCTCGTCATCAAACATAAAGGAGGCTAAACTCTTAGCCAGTTCCGTCTTGCCCACACCGGTAGGGCCCAAGAGAATAAATGAGCCAATCGGTTTATCAGGGTCGCCCACACCGGCGCGCGAGCGCTTGACCGCTTCAGTGATTTTGCGAATCGCCTCGTCTTGACCACGAACGCGTTTACGAATCTCATCCTCAATCCGACCGAGTTTTTCCGATTCGGACTCCAACATCCGTGTGACCGGCACATGAGTCCAACGCGCCACTACTTTAGCAATATCCTCATCAGTAATCTGCTCCTTAAGCAAACGACGAGAACTTTGCAATTTTTTCAGCTTGCTCTCGCGAGACTTTAATTGCTTTTCTAATTCCGGAATTTGACCATAGCGAATTTCCGCCGCTCGAGAGAGATCAGCTCGTAATTCTGCCTGCTCGGCCTCAGAACGCAGTTGTTCCAAATTTCGCTTCGATTCTTTCAATTCATTGAGAATTTGCTTTTCGTTTTTCCAACGTAATTCCAGTTCACCGACTGACTCGCGCCTGTCGCTGATTTCTGCTTCAATTTTTTTGATTCTTGCTTTAGCTTTCTTATCATCATTCTCGCTAACCTCTTTCTTAAGCGCCTCCTTTTCCACTTCCAGATGCATAATAGCCGCATCAGCGTCACCCAAAGTTTGAGGCTTGTTCTCCAGCTGGAGACGCAAGGCCGAAGCTGATTCGTCAATTAAATCAATCGCCTTGTCCGGCAAGAAGCGATCACTGATATAGCGACTAGAGAGATTGACTGCTGCCACGATCGCCCCATCGGTAATATGAATCCCGTGATGAGATTCGTACTTACTCTTCAAACCTCGCAAAATAGTGATCGCATCCTCAATGCTCGGCTCCTCCACATAAACCGGTTGGAAACGACGTGTTAGAGCTTGGTCTCGTTCAATGTGTTTCTGGTATTCTTTAATCGTCGTGGCGCCAATCGCTCGCAACTCACCACGCGCCAGTGGTGGCTTCAACATATTAGCGGCGTCAATAGCCCCTTCAGCAGCGCCAGCGCCAATAATTGTGTGAATTTCATCAATAAACAAAATAATTTTATTATTCGCCTTCTCAATTTCTTTCAAAACGTTTTTTAAACGTTCTTCAAATTCACCACGATACTTGGTCCCAGCCACCAATAAACCAATATCAAGCGAGACCAGATCCTTGTCGCGCAAAGAATCCGGAACATCACCCTTGGCAATCTTGATTGCCAGACCTTCCGCAATAGCGGTCTTGCCCACACCCGCTTCGCCAATCAAGATTGGATTATTTTTCGTCCGACGAGAGAGAATCTCCATCACTCGTTGAATTTCTTCTTCGCGACCGATGACCGGATCCAATTTATCTTCACGAGCCATCGTCGTTAAATTCTTAGTAAATTTTTCCAACATCTTCATTCGACGAGGTTGTTCCAATTCCGGCCCCCCGGGAGATTGACGCAAGTCCTGGACCACCTTCAAGACGCGATCTTTGGTGACTCTAAAGCGCTGAAGAATTTCATTGCCTTGGTTGGGCGTTTCTAGGAGAGCCAGGATCAAATGCTCACTGGAGACAAATTCATCGCCTAGATTAGTAGCAATCTTCCCTGCTGTGTCGAAAACTCGTACTAAATCCGGAGTAAGATAAATTTGGTATGAAGCAGAGACAGTCGCTCCGCCCTCATGACCACTATCGAGACTATCGATAACATAATCAGACAACATCACGGCATCAACTTCGATTTTATCAAGAATAGACAAGAAGACACTTTCTTCTTGGAGTAAGAGCGCCGCTAATAAGTGGAGTGGATTGACCTGATTTTGGCCACGCTCAATAGCCAATTCGTGAGTCTTACGAATAACTTCTTTGGCTTTAGCGGTAAAATTTGAAAATGGTGGTGGCATATAATTTATTTATTCAATAATGCTATTAATTAATTCTCTAATCGACCCGACGGCCAAGGCTAAACCAAGAGTTTGATTAATACCAACAATTTTGCCTTGAGTATTGAGCACTGGTCCGCCTCTATTCTGATCAGTGACCGCCGTGGTCTGAACCAAAATAATATCAGACGAAGCCTCAGCCTCAAGCGGTGTAAGCGAGGAGACGACACCACCGGTGGCAGTAATTAAATTATCTTCATTAACACCAAAAGCGATAACGGTTTGTCCGGGTAAAATGTCAGTTTCCGCCAAACTAAAACCGGCTAATCCCTCCGGAACTGCTCCCTCAATCTTAAGTAGAGCAATATCGTGATCAGTGGAAACTTTCATTAATTTGGCCGTTAGTTCATTACCACCAGCGATGACAACTTTGTATTCTTGTCCAACTACCAAACGCGGAAGTAATTTAGCAACAGTAACTAAAAATCCAGCTGGCTGAATCAAGACAGCGCTACCTAAAATTTTACCCCTATCATCAGCAATTTGAGCAACTCCACTACTGGCAGTCTCGATTACTTTAGCAACCAAATCATCTTGATTGACAGTAACCGGAACCGTAATTGGCACCTCCTTAACAATAATCTGCTCTTGAGGTTCTCCCGGGACTACCTTCTCCACCGTTCGCTCCACCACGCGGTTGATTGTTTGAGTCACACCCGGTGGCGCCTGATCCATTAAGGTTACAGTCACAATGCCAGTGGCAATTGAGGTCACGAAACTGACCAATAAAGCCAACAAAATCATCTGACTTTTGTTCATATCCTCCATAACCTCAATATACAATATTAGTGACTAACAAGCAATACTAATTAAGCCACGATATTTCGCTCTATTTCATCCCAATTAATCACCTTGAAGAAGGCTTCGAGATACTCCGCCCGACGGTTCTGGTACTTAAGATAATAAGCGTGCTCCCAAACATCAACACCCAAAATGATTTTGGCACCCTGACTGACAGGCGTGTCTTGATTGCCGGTACTTATGATCTCAAATTTACCATCTTTCACTGCCAACCAGACCCAACCAGAACCAAAATGGTTTAGGGCACTAGCGATGAATTTAGCTTGGAAGTCTTCCAGACCGCCGAAATGCTCATCAAGCATAGTAATCGTCTGCTCTCTTGGCTCGGTTTTTTCCCCCGTTAACATTGTCCAAAACAAACTATGGTTGAGGTGACCACCGCCGTGATTACGCACGGCTAATCTAATATCCTCCGGCACTGTTTCTAATTTACTCATCAATTCTTCAATTTTCAATTGAGCCAGGTCCGGATATTTCTCTAGCGCGATGTTTAATTTATCAATGTAAGCTTGGTGATGTTTAAGGTGATGAATCCGCATCGTCTCCTCATCAAGGTGCGGTTCCAAGTCACTATATTTGTATGGCAAATTTGGTAATTGATGCATGTATATATTTTAGCACAATCAGTCGAGAAATTTAAAAGTGGAAAGAATTTGCTTTATTTCTGAACTCCGAGCACATTGGAAAACATCAAGTTGAGCGCATTCAGGAAAATAGTTAGTATCAGACAAAAAATAAAATCTATCATTTTTGGCAAAAGCCAAATCTGGATACTTAGCTCTCACTGAATCATTTTTAGGATCTTCCCACTCAACCAAAGTCTTAACCGTAATATTCAAACTACATATTGAGAGGGCAGGAACAGGGCGATCAAATTTAAAACAAATTGTGTCTCCATCATGATTTACTTGATAGTTCGTCCAAGTTAAGGGAAATTCTAACTCAAACCCATACTCTTCGTTACGATAAGTTTGCCAATCGGCAGTTTCATCTTTGTCGATAGATTGAAAAGTGGATATTATTTGTTCTCCAATCTTGTACTCATCTGTTGTCCTTTTGATAGATTCGTCTAAAGCAAGATTCCACCAAGATTGTTTACTGAGCTGATCGCTTCCGAAATCACCATAAGAAGTGATATTGTGATCAGGACCATCACCACCAGGCCAAAATAAAATACGGTAGGTGACTGGCACCCCTTCGTATCCTGGCAAATCTACACGGCTAGGACTTTCGATGTTAATCCTAAGATATTGAATATCATTATCCGTACCACTGTTATCGGCAAATTTCCAATCAGTCGGGTATTTTAACTCAAACCCGTACTCCTCGTTGCGATAGGTTTGCCAATCGGCTGGAACCTCATCGGCAGGTCGCGTGGCCAAACTACCGGGACCGATGGTGGTAAAAATTTGATAAAAATAATACCCGCCAGCAATGAGTAGTAAGATGACAATAAGCAACACCATCCAAATCAAGGTGTGTTTTCTTTTCACTGGAGCTTGTTCTTGATTTAAGTTGGTAAATTGATTTTCGTTGTTGTCCATGATTAATACATTATTTTGTTAAACCTACTTTGCGTTCTACTCTGGTCAATCTAAGTTTTACCTCGCTCATTTCTTTATCACCCAAAGCCATCACCTGAACTAGAGGCCCAAGCGCGCGCTTGATATCAGTCACATCGTCCTCAACCCTCTCGAAACGGTCAATGATTAATTTGAATCGTTTATTTGCAGTATCTTCGATCTTAGAAAATTTATCCTGAACATTGTTGAAGCCCTTAGCTGTGGCTCTGGCTAAAGAATCAATCAAATGCGCCAAATCTTCATTAGACACCTCTTTGTTTTTTACTTTCTTTTTCCCTTTTTCTTTCATCCCGCTATTATACCCTACTTCTTAATTTTTTTAATATTGGTGGGATAACTTTTAACACATAATCAACATCGCGCGCTGTGACATCTCGGCCAAAAGTAAATCTAACCGACTGTTCCGCTCTCTCTCGACTTTGACCTAAGGCCATGACAACATGAGACTCGTTATGATCAGTGATAGAGCAAGCCGAGCCGGTGGAACAAGCCACGCCCTTGGCGTCTAATTCTATTACCAACTGCTCGGCTAAAATTCCATCGAAAGCGACATTAACATTGTTAGGTAAACGTTCAGTGGCGTCACCTTGCAGTGTCGTGCCGGACAATTTCAACAAGCCCGAAATTAAACGGTCGCGTAAAGGCGTTAGACGCGCCACTTCTCGTTCTCGGTGTTGTCTGGCTAATTCTAGAGCGCCGGCCAAACCAATAATACCAGCCACGTTCTCGGTGCCGGCGCGCCGACCGCGCTCTTGGCCACCGCCATAAATTAGCGGAACAATTGATACTCCCTCGCGGACATATAGAGCGCCAACCCCCTTAGGTCCGTACATTTTGGCAGCATTGATTGTCATCAGATCAACGCCTAAGCGCGCGACGTTTAGATCCAAAAAGCGCGTGGCCTGACAAGCGTCGGTGTGGAAATAAGGATAAATAGTTTTGAAATGTTTGCGATGGGAGCGAACAATTTTAGCCACGGCCCGCAATGGTTGGATAGTGCCAATTTCATTATTGGCATACATCAGGGAAACCAATTTAGTTTCCGGATTCAACATTGATCGGAAAGCTTCCAGATCAATTAAACCATTGCCAAGCACTGGAACGTAAGCAACCGGATTACCTGACGCTCCGCGAGCGCGACAAGGTGACAAGATAGAAGCGTGTTCAATGGTTGAGGTTAAAATTTGTCCGGAACCAATGGACAAAGCTAAATTATTAGCTTCGGTGCCACTCCCGGTAAAGATAATTTCTTGAGGCCTAGCGCCAAGAACTTCCGCCACAAGCTGTCGCGCATTATTCAGGGCTTGACCGGCAGAAACCCCGCCAAAATGCAAACTAGAGGGGTTAGCAAACACTTGATCGAGATAAGGCAACATCGCCCGCTTGACCTTAAGGTCAAGCGGAGTGGCGGCGGCGGTGTCCCAATAAATGATTGATTTTTTTGCCATTTTGCCCTTCATAGGCTATGATAACTTAACTATGGCACTGGATCAAACAACTATCGCTTTCGGCTTGATTATTATCGCTCTATTGGTATCACTGATTTGGATTATTCGTTTAGAACTCCGCCTTAATCGTTTCTGGCGTGGTCGAGAAGGCGTCAATCTAGAATCGATTATTCTGAAGCTTAGACAAGAAGTTGAAACAGTAGATAAGACAAACAAAGAAATTCAAAAATACTTAATCGATATGGAAAGACGTTTGAAGCAAAGCGTTCAACATGTTAAAACAATTCGCTTCAACCCCTTCCGCGAGCAAGGTCAAGGGAGCAATCAGAGCTTCGCCACCGCGCTACTTGATGAGCAGGGCAATGGCACGGTTATCTCCACTCTGTACAGTCGCGACAAAGTTTCTGTTTACGCCAAGCCAATTAAAAACTATCATTCAGAATTCGAAATAACCGAAGAAGAAAAAATAGTTCTGGCTAAATAAGGCTAAATAATTATCATCATGAAGACAAACACAAAAACCAAAACTAAAACACCAACAAAGTTAAACCGCCCGCCGGTGGTTGTCATCATGGGACACATCGACCACGGCAAGTCGACTTTGCTTGATTACATTCGTCACACTAATCTAACGGCCAAAGAAGTCGGTGGCATCACTCAAGCGGTCGGCGCTTATGAGGCTGGGGGTATCACCTTCATTGACACTCCGGGTCATGAGGCCTTCAGTCAAATGCGAGAATCTGGTGCCTGCTTAGCTGATATTACCATTTTAATTATTTCAGCCGAGGATGGCGTTAAGCCACAAACGCTTGAGGCCTTGAAAATAATTAAGGCGTTTAACTTACCCTACATTGTGGTGATTAATAAAATTGATAAACCTAACGCCAACGCGGAACGAGTACGCCAACAGCTGGCAGAACACGATGTCTTAGTCGAGGATTACGGTGGCAAAATTCCGGTTCAGGAAGTCTCCGCCCAAACCGGCCAAGGTGTGCCAGAACTCTTGGAAATTCTGCTCCTCATGGCCGAGATGGAAGAACTCTCTGGCGACGCCAACAAATTAGGAACCGGTTTCGTTCTGGAATCCAGCATCGATAGCAAGATTGGCATTTCCGCAACTTTAATTATTAAAGACGGCAGACTGCGATCTGGTGACTTCATTATTATCAACGGCGAGGTTTCTAAAATAAAAATCTTGCGCGACAGCGCTGGAAAAGCCACTAAAGAGTTAGGTCCGTCGCAACCGGCGCTAGTCACCGGCTTCAGCAATATTCCGCCAGCTGGAATAACTTTCATTGCCTTCTCCAACAAACAAGAGGCCGAAGAATTTGTCTCTAAGTTAAATCACAAAGAGGTTACGAACGAGTCATCTCCACCCAAACCAGAACCGGTTGCCGGAAAGATAGAGATACCGCTCATTATTAAAGCCGATGTCGCTGGCGCGATTGAAGCGCTCAAAAAAGAAATTAATAAACTCTCTAACGATGAGCTAACTTGGAAAATTTGCCAATCCGGGTTGGGGCCGATAAGCGAGAACGACGTTAAATTAGCCAGCGGATCCGAGCAAGCGATTATTCTTGGCTTCAACGTCAAGATTGATAAAACCGTTCAAGACTTAGCTGATCGTTCGGGAATAGTAATAAAAACTTTTGCTATTATCTACAAACTATCCGAATGGTTAATCGAGGAAGCGACGCGTCAGACACCGAAGGTAGAAGTAGAACAAATGATCGGCCAGGCGAAAATTTTAAAAGTCTTTAGTGCCGGACGAGGCAAGTCTTCCGCCTCCAATAAACAAGTGATCGGTGGCTTGGTAACAGAAGGCAGTTTGGTTGTCGGCAAGAATTGCAAAATTCTTAGACGGAAAGCCGAGATCGGTCGCGGCAAAATAGTGGAATTGCAACGCCAGAAATTAGCGACGAAAGAAGTGGCCAAAGACAGCCAATTCGGCGCCTTGGTAGAAACCAAAACAGCAATAGTCCCGGGCGATTATTTAGAGGTCTTTGATCTGGTTAATAAATAATAAATAAGTTATGCTCTAATATGGCGGTCCAAGTTCATGAAGAAAGATTGATAGCCCTGCTCCAGCGTCTAACGGCCGAGTTTCTTAATCGCGAGAGTGGCAAGCAATCTCTAATCACCGTTACCGACTTCAATCTCTCAACCGACCACCGTCGCGGGATGATTAAAATTTCCGTCTTGCCGGAGAGCATGGGCGAGAGCGCGCTCCTCTTCGCCAAGCGTCGACGACATAGTTTGAGAGATTATATCAAGAAGAACGCTCGCCTCGGCCGTATCCCCCATTTAGATTTCGAGTTGATTAAGGCCTAGTAGCCAAGTGGTAAGGCAAGGGTCTGCAAAACCCTTATACGGCGGTTCGATTCCGCCCTAGGCCTCCAGAATTTTATCTTTAGTTTTAGGAAGACGGAACACGAACTCGCTATCCAGATGCCACGCGTCGACGGGTTCATCCCAAGAGTTGCCCAGCCACAAACCGACGCCGCTGCGTGCCAGCTCGAAGACGATCGGGCGGCCACCGGAGTCGGTGATTTGCTTCATGCCCACATTAATCCATTCACCTAAAGGTTGGTTTCGATACTTCAAACGATAATTGGGACCGGTATCGGTCGGACAGAGTTCTAAACCGAGTATTTGAGCACTCTCATAAATTTCATCGGTCATGGCATTGTATAATCCAAGATCAGCGACAGTCAAACGAATAAGCGTAACTTCCTCCGGATTTTTGCCCGGCACGAATTCCCTGTTCTTGAGCATCGATTTGGCGTAGTCGGTAATTTTTATGCCGGCCGTTTCCATTTCAGTTATGAGTTGCTCGGCAGTTTTTCCACCGATCTCAACCTTTTCTCGGTGAATTTTTCTATCAGGAAATGAGATGTAGATATGTTCGAGATTCTCCGGCAGTTTCTGGAAGATGCCCGGTTCGAGCTGGCCAACATAGGCTTTGGTGTTTTCATTGATTTCGCTCGACATATGAGCAATTTCTTCTCTCGTACATTCAAAGATGACAAGCATGTCTTCTTCGATATTTCTCCCTTGACGAAGTTCGGCGATGCGAGGATCAGAACATTTATCATGATCATCAGGATATCCAAAACCTTCTATTTGTCCGTCTATTTCATACAAAAATACGAGATCCTCTCTAGTAAATTCTTCTCCTTGTTCATGTTTTTTATCAAGAGCAGTAAGTTTCTTCATATCCTCGCTTTTCTTTTTGTACTGCTCACCTTTTTCTCCAAAATCCTTAAGTTTTTCCTCTAATACAGGGGTGATGTATGGATCAAGATTTTGGTCTGGAGCAATACCCCTTGGTCTTCAGCTATTTCATCATCTTGCATTCTGATTGCCAGTCGAGGAATAACTGCGTTGCCGTCCTGATCAAGTGAATAATAAACATAAAAATCACCACCTTCTAAATGAGATCTTGCCGTATCAGGATTGGCAGTACACCATTCCAAAGGATATCCATCCAGAGATTTAACGAGCCGCTCTGGATCAGAATTCTTTTCATACTTAACCCACTCTCCCCTGATCTCTTTTAGACCCTCTGTGGAATACTCCGGCAACTCAATAAGAAATTGAGCGTATATTTTTGAGAAATTTTCTGATGAAATTAATTTTTTAAATTCAGCGTCATCTAATTTGGTGCTTGTGTTTTCTATCTTAATACCATCTCGCCTGAGTTGCTCGGATAAAGCGCTGACGGTCATCGCTAATGCTCTAGCATTAAGTGGTGGAAATGACGCGACTGTTTCTTTATTTCGTTTTTTAAATATTGCTTTTTCTTTTCCAGACTCATCAACACCCTTCTTTAATCCACCCATTTTAGTGATTGAAGTAAAGACAAGATATTTAGACCAGGTAGGATAAGTTGCATCATCGCTAGTTAGATACCGCATCCATCTGTCTAATGAGTGTTTTTGATCATTGACTATTTGTTGTATCTTTTTGTCTTTAAATCCATCGGTTATTTCCACATCTCCGTATCCCATTTCCCTTGCAATTTTTTGCTCTAATAAAAACGCTTGCTCTGGAACATCTTCTGGTTTAATAATGAGCGCGTCATAGATCTTGTCTCGAAACATTTCCAGATTGCGTTCGCGTTTTTGTTTGTCAGGATTGAGGAAGATATTCTCGAGTCTATCCATGTAAGCCTCGATACGCTCGACTGGGTCATTGGGAACCTTCTCATCAGTCCGACGCTCTTCACGTTCCACGGCCCGATTAACCTCTGGCGAGGTTTGGAGTTCGGGATTTTTAAGATGAAGTGGGTGCTTTTCCATATCTAGTAATTTTATAATTTTACCAGCTTTTTGCCTAATTTAGAATTTAGAATTAAGTCCACTCTTAACCTTTACGCCGGGCGCGAGAGCGGTCGATGTCGGTTAGATGTTGTTTGCGAAGACGAACTGATTTTGGAGTAATCTCTAGATACTCATCGTCAGACATCACCTCTAAGCCCAATTCAATACTAAGGAGTTTGGGCGGAACTAGCTTAATCGCTTCGTCGGCGCTCTTACTCCGCATATTAGTTAATTGTTTTCCTCGAGTTGGGTTAACTGTCATTTCATCACCCTTGCTGGTGTTACCAATCACCTGACCCTCATAAACTTCTGTGTTGGGATGGATGTAGAGAACGCCACGAGTTTGCAAATTATCCAGAGCGAAGGCTAAAGTTTTCCCCGTGACTTGCGAGATCATACTCCCCACCTCGCGATGCTCTATCTCGCCAACGTGAGGTCGGAAACCTAGAACTCTGGTGGCTAAAATTCCCTCTCCCTTGGTATCAACCACAAACTGATTCCGATAGCCGAAGAGACCACGAGTTGGTCCCTCCAACACCAAACGAACTCTGTCGTTAGCAGAATCCAAAGAAACCAGATGGACGCCTCGCAAGCCTAGCGTCTCAATGACCACTCCTTGATAAACGCTTGGCACATCAACAGTGACTTCCTCAAATGGCTCTAGTCTAATCCCCTCTTCCTCTTTTTCAATCACTTTCGGTTGAGAGACTTGCACTTCGTAGCCTTCGCGACGCATTTGCTCAAGCAAGATCGCCACATGGAGTTCGCCTCGGCCACGGACTTTGAAGCGCTCACCACCACCTTGATCAAATTCCACTCGTAAACCCACATTAACTTCTAGCTCTTTTTCTAAACGCTCGCGAATTTGTCTACTAGTAACAAACTTCCCCTCTCGTCCGGCAAAAGGCGAATTATTAACTAAAAAAAATAACTCGATCGTCGGCTCGTCAACAGCAATTTCTGGCAAGCGCTCGACGGTATCAGTCAGAGCCAGAGTGTCACCGATATAAATATCAGGAATACCGGCCACAATCGCAATGTCGCCAGAATGAATCTCGTCAACATCCTCACGAGCCAGGCCATTAAACAAAAATAATTTAGTCACTCGACCCTTAGCGATACCATGGGTGCCGTGAGCATAGACCACATCGCCAAGACGAAGCACGCCAGCATAGACGCGCACGATACCAAGTCGGCCGAGATAGTTATCATAAGCGAGATTGAAGGGTTGAGCGCGAAAAGTTTGCTGATCGTAACCAGAAGCAATCGAGACTCGCTCTAAAATTAAATCGAGAAGGGGTGAGAGATCGGTAGATAAATCATCAAGCGAGCGCTTAGCGATACCGTCTCGTCCGATAGTCAACATGGTTGGAAAATCAAGCTGTTCATTACTAGCTCCAAGACTGACAAATAGATCGAAAACTTGATCATGAACCCGGTCAATATTGGCGGCGGGTTTATCGATTTTATTAATCACCACAATCGGCCGATGTCCCAATTCTAAAGACTTCTTAAGCACGAAGCGCGTTTGAGGCATTGGTCCCTCCTGTGCGTCTACCACCAAGAGAACACAATCAATAGAGCGGAGAACGCGCTCGACCTCGCTACCGAAGTCGGCGTGACCAGGCGTATCAACAATGTTAATTTTAGTATTTTTGTACACACAAGAAGCATTTTTGGCATAAATAGTGATACCTCGCTCTTGCTCAAGTGAATTAGAATCCATCGATACGCCCTCAACAATAGCGCCGGTTTGGCGTAAGAGAGCATCAGTGAGCGTGGTTTTGCCATGATCAACGTGAGCGATAATTGCGATATTTCTAATCTCCATATAAAAAGCCCCCATGAGGGCTTATACAGCGTGCCATAGTTTGAGTAAAAAGTCCATATAGAAAATAATTGGCATTTAAGACATCTTTAATTATAATGAAATCTTGAAGTAAGCCCGGGTGGCGGAACTGGTATACGCGCACGACTTAAAATCGTGTCCCTCACGGGATGTGGGTTCGATTCCCACCCCGGGCACAAAATCCAACCACACAATGAAGCAATTCAAGTTCAGAGAAATCGGAGAAGATGAAAATTTTGACCTGAACAATTTTTGTAATAATGTTCCGTTCACGCAAGCGAATTTTTATGGTAATTGGCAAAAGAGTCTAGGTAGAAGCGTAAGAAGATTCTTGATAGATAACAACAATAAAACAGTCGCCTATTTCCAATTGATTAAATATCCGCTTCTACTTAACAAAAGCTACCTGTACATCCCTTATGGCCCGGTAATAAAAAACTTTAAAGAATTGCCAAAAGATTTTTTTGCTAACCTCAAACAGGAATTAAAACGAATTGCCAAAGCAGAGAACGCGGTTTTTGTTCGGCTTGATTTTACTCCATCGGTTCCAAACGACACTCTCGCAAAATTTTTTACCAAAGCTCCGCTCTATACTTACCACTCGGCATATTTCCAACCCCGCGCCGAGTGGTTTCTTGGTTTAGGAAAACCGAAAGAAGAACTATTGATGGATATGCATACGGATAATCGCTACTCAATTCGTCTGTCAGAAAAAAAACAAATAACAACAGAAATAATCACCAAAGACTTTGAAAAATATTTTGATGTTTTTTACGAACTAATGACAGAAACGGCGAAAAGAAATGGTTTTAGTCTTCATTCAAGAAATTATTATGAGCATATCTTTACTGATTTATCAAAAATAAGTGGCGCTCATTTAGTTATTGCAAAATATGGCCAAAAAATTTTGGTTATCAAAATCATAATCGTCTTCGGAATTGTTTCGAATGATGTTTTCACTGGCTCGAGCAGTGAAGAGAGAAACCGTCGACCTACTTATCTGACAATCTGGAGGGCTATATCTCACGCTAAGGAGTTAGGGTGCCAATTCTATAATTTCGGTGGGATATCCACTGAAAACAAAATTTACAAGGGCTGGGACGGCCTGACAGCCTTCAAGAAAAAATTTGGTGGCGAGGAAATAAAACATTCCGATTTTTTTGATCTAGTCACAAGTCCGTTTTGGTATTGGGTTTATAACTTCAGAAAACGCCTTAAGAAAATTAATTTATAAAATTAGCCGAACATTAACCACTCGGGTTTAAAGATAAGCAACAAGCCGATAATGAGCATGAGAATTCCTCCGATCAAGTGTGACCACCGGCTGTATTTAGCGCTGATCCCGGTCATCTGCAAAGTAGTCATGGCCACGAAGAAGATAAACAAATCGTCGAGCATGAAGACGAATATGTAGAGCAAGATGTAGAGATAATATTGCCACTTCGCCAAATCACTCAAAGCCAAGACTTGGGTATAAACCGCCGGTAATCCGGCCGAACAGAGAAGCTCAACCAAATTAACCGCGAAAGCAAGCAAAATGATAGCTCCCAAAGCTAAGAAAAAACTTCTTTGTTGAGTGATGTCTTTTAATTTTTCGAACACTCTCTGCTTCTTCTCCGAACCAGTCACCTTGCAGGTAGCAGTATGATTAGTAAAATATTCCTTCAAGTTGTAAACGCCACCAACTAAAGTCACCAGGCCGATAATAATTCTGACCCAAATTACTACGCCAATAAACAAGATTAAATTAAGCCAAGCGGCCATAAAGACAAAATAAACCGAGGCCGAGGCAACAATAAAGGCGGTGCCCAAGATCCACATCTTCCGCTTATCCTTCATTCCCAGCAGAAGAGAGATCAGAAACAATAGAACCCACATAGCACAGGGGTTGAAGCCGTCCAATCCCCCCATGACTATCGTGAGTATCGGCAGAGAAAAATTAAGCGCGTCTATCTCTCCAAGAAAAGGCAGGTCGATTATTTTTGTATCACTTATCGTCTCTTCTTGCGGATTATTGTCTTGACTAAAGACTTCTACACACTGATTAGTGAGACAATACTCCACCGCCTCTTCTATTTCTCTCCCAGTTGTCGCGTCGTTATAATAACCAATAAAATATTTTTCCCCCACTACCGTAAAGGGCACTCCTGATACACTAGCGTTTAATTTCTTGGCAACTTCCACCATTAAGTCCCTATTGCCAGCGTCACGCCAAATTTCATAATCATAAACTTTAACTTCCGGATATTTCTGCTCCAGTTTCTCCAAAAACGGTTTTTCCCTAGCGCAATGCGGACAACCATCGCCCCAGAAAAAATAAACGTTCACATCACCAATATCTTGAGCCAGAATATTTTGCGCCGGAACAATTAACAACAGAAAAATAAATAGAGAAAATAAGATTTTCTTAAGCATGTTTTTTTTCTCCATTTTAATTTAAAATTTAAAGAATTAATTAATAATTTTAATTGCCTTACCATTAATTAAGGCGTCAGCAATCTTTTTGTAGGCAGAATACAAAATCCTTTGATAAGTACTCTGAGAAGTATCCATCTTGTCAGCCGCTTCTCGTTGTTCTAGATCGTTAATGTGACGCCAACGATAAGCTTCTATCTCTTCGGCAGTAAGTTCCACAATCTCAAGATACCTCATTGGCACACCTTGAGGCTTGAAATAAGTTATGTGTGGATTAAATTCTATTTTTCGGCAAAGTCTTGGTCTGGGCATAATTTTCATTTTAATAATAAATTACTTCAGAAGAGAAGGCAAACCGACCTCTTTACGAAAAGAGGTCGGTTTCCGGGTTTTATTTTACTTTTGCTGGTTCTGTAAAGCCGATTTTTCTTCTTTGATCGCCGCTAATTCTTCTTCGAGCATTTTCTCTTCGTTCTCTAAAGCGGATAGCTCGTTTTTTGGAGAGATAAATCTCCTGCGACTGAAATCATATCCACCACAGCAACCTCGTCCAGTTCCTGCACCAGCACCGCAAGGACCCATTCCTCGTCCAGTTCCTGCACCTTGACCCATAGGGCCAGTTCCATCTAATTTTGGCATATTTTTAATATTTTTTATTAGTTTAAATAGATAGCTCGACCTTTATTTACTATCTATTATGAGTATATACCCATAACATTTTACTGTCAAGGAGTTAAGCATTCTTAAAAAATACCCCCCGGACTGGTTTCCGGGGGGTTGTGACGACTCTGTTGTTAGCCGTCACAGGGTTCACCGCGATTCGCTTCGGTTACGCTGCCACCAGGCTCCTCAGCACAATCATGGCGGTTCCTCCTTCGAGTCGCCGTGTTACAATGTGTGGCTCCGCCCAACGCGCGAGCCTCTGCTAGTTATCAGAGCAAAATAAAAAAGAACCGCAAGTTTTTCGCCTGCGGTCCCTGATACCTCATACTCTCTTCACCTCTTTCTCTCATCTCTTACGATGAGTCTTGACCAAGTCATCCGTCATCTTTTGGAAGTGGAGGAGCTTAGCCGCTTGGGCAAAAAACTCCGCCAATCCATGCGGATCCCGCCGGAGCACCCACCAAAGCTGATGGGCAAAGAAGATATCCGGCCGGCGGAACAAGTTCCGCCACAGGAGCCGACCAGCCACGGCCAGATTCCGCCAACTTAGACGACTGGGCCGATGATAAGGACCACGTCTGGAAGCCAGAACCCGACAGCGTTGGTAGTAATTCCGAGAATGGAAGAGGTGGCGAAGCAATTCCACATAACCATCGATAAGGAATTGCTCCGGCAATTCGGTTTCGAAATTGAAACCGAGATGATGGGTGTTGTTACCTCCCGATTCGCCCCGCAAGCGCCCGGCCCTCTTGAGCTCTTGGTAGAGAGGCGTCCCTCGAACGGCCGTCAAAAGTCCCGGCATTGGCATTACCACACCGGTCGTTAGCAGGAAGGCTGGCAAGACCTCAAAGACATTCGGTTTCTCACCATCGTGACCGATGATGATACCGCCACTAACCTCCAGCCCTGATTCCTGAATGATGGCGATCTTTTCCGCCAAACTCAAACTGCCTAGATTCTGACCCTTATCCATCGCCTTCAAGACATCTGGATCTGAGGATTCAAGACCGATAAAGATTTCAGCAAATCCCGCATCAACCATCAAGTCACGGATATCGGCGTGATTAAGCATGCCCAAGTCCGCGCTGGCTTCCGTAAACAGAGAGAAGGGGTAAGACCGCTCTCTCTGCCAATCGGCCAAGACTGGCAGAAAAACGCGTAGGGCCGACTTATTGCCAATGAAGTTATCATCAACAATGAAGACCGGACCACGCCAACCAGCTTGATAAAGAGCGTTGAACTCGCGGATCATCTGCTCTGGCGACTTAGCTCGAGTGCGACGACCATAGAGACCGGGAATGTCGCAGAAGTCGCAAGAGAAGGGACAGCCACGAGAGTATTGGACCGCCATGGAAGCGTAATCGTCCAAGTTGATCAAGTCCCAACGTGGCACCGGAGTCCTGTCGATCAGAGCCTTACCTTCACGAGTGAGGGAGGCGGGAGACATTCTCTGCACCCAAACACTCTCTTCGTAGATCGCCCGAGGTGTACCAGCGCGCCAGTCTTCCAGAAAAGGCCAAAGAGTGACTTCGGCTTCGCCAAGAACCAGATAGTCAGCCGGCACATCATCCGGATACAAAGTCGGATGCGGGCCACCACTGACAACCTTCTTGCCACGCGAGTGAACTCTCTTGATTACTTCTCTAAGCGACTCACTCTGAACCAACATGGACGAAGTGAGAATCAGATCAGCTTCGTCAATCTGATCATCGGTGAGAGATTGAACATTGAGATCAACCAACCCGGTAACCAGAAAATCGTCAGGCAACATGGCGGCCACAGTTAAGAGTCCGGTTGGAGGCATGGCAGACTTTCTGCCTGAGATTTCCACAGCTTTTTGGAAACCCCAAAAGGAAATCGGGAATTTGGGATAGACCAAGAGAACTTTCGTACGGATGCGTGTATGAAGACGCATAACATAACTCCTATATAAGATGTGTAAGAGAAAGAGGTGACAAAGACCAAACCTTGATAATCATCGCAAGAATCAATTAAATTGTAAAATTGCTTAGTAAATGATTTAATTAGAAAAGTTAGGAGAAGATAGAGAAGATTAAACCGCCCATAGCTCAGCTGGTAGAGCAGTTGCCTCTTAAGCAAACGGTCGGGGGTTCGAACCCCTCTGGGCGGACATGGAGAAATTGCCTTGGTGGCGGAATTGGTATACGCGCTAGCCTTAGGAGCTAGTTCCCGCAAGGGATTGAGAGTTCGAGTCTCTCCCAAGGCACCAAAATCAAATCAGCCATTTTGCTTGACTTTTATATCTTTTTGATGTAGTATAGAAAGTGGACAAAAAACAATCTCCTAGTGTTAGGAGATTGGATAAACAGATCTTTGAAACTCTTGTGAACAAGAAAAAAGGAGAATGATCATGAACGAGCCTGGAAACGAGATGTGGGTCGGAATGTTCTGGGGCGCCGTGATCGTCCTACCCATTGCGGGCATAGTAGCGCTCGTCTATTTCTTGGCAATCACTGACACAATCTTCACTTTCGTCAAGGAAGGAGAGATCAAGGCGGTGATGATTGGAGAATCCTTGGTGAAGTTTCTAGTCAACGTCAGTGGTTATCGGTACTACCACCCTACAGACAGCGACCATCCGGCCAATGCTGGCAAGAACATCGAAGATGTTGTCGATGACTATGCTCGTCTGTTCCCACAAAGTCCAAAGACTTCAATCAAACTGGTCAGAGAACATGTCATTGTGAAGTTTGACGAAGAAAAAGACAAATACCGAAACTGGTTCAACCGACTTGGTCTCTACTATATCGGTTGGTTGCCTGGATACTTCAAACTTCTGTGGTACAAGTTCTTTTGGCAGAAATGGCAACAAGTAGGACAAGATCAGGGGCTCAATGACCCAACCCCAAACAAAGAGGAGGGTAAGTACTTCGTCAAACCAAGACAAGAGACTGTCGGATCCTTGTTCTTCCAGACAGTGTATCCCATCACTGCCACTGACGTGGATCTCAAAGAGAACGTCACGGTCAAGATAATTACTCTGGTAACCGTGCGAGTGGTCTACCCGATGCGGACACTCTTTCGGATTCTACCCATTGGTAACTGGTTCGGCTTCCTCCACTCATCGGTAATTTCTGCCATCAGAGATTTTGGTGGCGACCAAACCTTCGAGAAGATAAGAAAGGAGAAGCATGAGGCAACAGAGTCGGCTTTCGAAAAAGCGGTGATGGGTGTCAACCCGCAACTACTTGAGCAAATTGGGGTAATCGTCATCGGTGTGGATTTCCAGCGGGTTGAATTTCAAAATCCGGAACTCCACAGACGCTACCAAGAGGCGGGCGTCGCTGAACAAGTCGGTAAAGCATTACAACGAAAAGCCAAAGGTCAGGCTGCGGGGATTCGAACGATCGCAAAAGCCGAAAAAGAACGGCTGGATCAGACGATCCCCTCAGATGGTCCAGCGATTTCTAACATCGTACGTGGGATTGTTCTCGCGACCGAGGCTTTGTCAAACGCCAAGTCCCAGAAAGAAACGCCCGATCAAAACAAAAAACAAAAAGACAAGAGCAAGAAAGGAGAATCACAAGAGCAAGAGTGAGACACAAAAAAACCGGTAGCGAAGTATTACTTCGTTACCGGTTTTGTTTTTCTAAAAAGAACAAATCCTTTCTGCCATGTGGCTCTTATGGAGACCGACGGTCTTCCACGACAACCAGAATCTCTCCGGAGTAGTGGTGATGGTGGTGATGTTCCACCACCAAGGGCTTGCGGTCTCGACACTGATCAGGTTGAGGGCGGAACGCGCCAACTTCTCTACCCGACCCAGCCAGCCCAGACTTTTCTGGGACAGTGTAAGCCGGTGGAGGCGCAGGCGGTCGCGAAACCGTCACCTCCGGCGAAGGAGGGGCCTCTGTCTCCTTCCGTTCTTTCGCTTCTTCAGGCGGAGGAGCAGAAGGAATCTTCGACACCTTGGGGGTATCATCTACCACTGCCGAAGACAAATCAGAAGCCGGTCGAGACTGGATGGCCTCCAGCACCTCCTGATGACGCTCTTCAGTGGTAGCCTCCGAGGCCCTGTAACTGGCCTGCAGATTCCCCACCCCCTTCAAAATGTCTCCATTCTGGGAACATCCCTGAATGTGGTGAATCACCAAGAACAGAAACAACATTCCGAAGAGAGCAATGGTACCCTTGAGGATACGCTCGAGGCCGGACGGATGATTGCGGATGGCATCGGCGACAGCGGGGCGAGAGCTATCCGTCTGACCTTGCTGAACAGCGTTGGTCAAGCGGGTCATATTCTCACTTAGGTCGGTGAGTAGCGGGACCACCACACCAGCCACCGCCCGACCAACACTTTCGGCGGTCAAGGCCGGCTGAGTCGGTGGATCGGGAAGAGTTCGACGGGTGATTACTTTCTTGGCCATGATTGGCCTCCTTTCCGGCTTTTTAGCCATATGGAATTGGAAACGAACATCATTACACCAAACCTATAGCTAGCACGAGGTCTTTAAGATGTCAAGCCAAAACTCCACACCGCCACTTGACATTTAATGAATATATGATACCCTATAATAGGAAGAGGTCTTGTGACCTTTTGTAAACAATAATAGGCAGTCCTTTGACATAAGGAGGTAGACGATGAAACCGGTACACAAACTTGGTCTGATCGTAGCGATCCTGGTAATCGCTGTGACAATTCTGTTGGTAACGTCCGACAATTCTTCTTTCAAGACGGTCGGATACACCCTCCTAACAATCGAGGGTCTCCTGGCATTGATCCTCATTGTCCCTTCCATCTATCGGGCTATTGGCAAGGCGACAGTAGCGAGTGGGGAACGATGGAAAAACCTGAAAAAGACAGTGAACCCACTCATGATCCTGGTGGCCGGATTGATGATCTTCGCGATCATCCGACGATTGCTGTGGCCCAAATTCTCCTTCATGGAATCCTTCGCCCAGGAGAACTGGATGGTGGGCATGATTGTGGCCGGTATTATCTTGGCTGCAATCCTGATCTCTCAACAAGAGAGTGAGGCCAGCAAGAAGATCGGCAAGGTGCTAGCCTGGTCCCTGGTCATAATCAGCCTGGTGACCATTGGACCAATAGTCGGCAAGCGTCTCGGGATTAACGACTGGCTGGCCGAACGCCCCCGTCCAGCGACAACACAGGCGCTAGCGGAGGGAAGTCGGATCAGAACGAGTAGTGCTCCAACCTGGACTGAAGACGTCATTGCTCCAGTGGGAGAATGGTCAAACTGGCACCAGCTCCCATCGGGCGTTGATGGTGTCTACCAGGTTCTAAATCGGGGTAGTGTCATGTTCCAACTTTCCGACAAAACTACTTTTTCAGTCAGGCCGAAGGAAATTGTCGATTGGGGCGATACGGATGTGCCTTTGTCTCTGAAAAAGACAAGGTATTGCGTAACGTCGCTGGATGAAAGGCCAGTGATCGTACGCTTCACCTACCAGAGGAAGTCCGGGGGCATGTGGTAAAAGGAAACGCCACACTCCCCCACAACACAACGAGCGAGAGGATATCAATCCTCCCGCTCGTTTTTTTATTTTTCTATTTTTACTTTACCTACCGACAACCAATCGTCCCGCAAATGAGGTGCATAATTCCGAAAGCGGAAACCATAATGAACATTCCCACCACTCCCCAGAGCACATGCTGACGGCCAATGGTTCTGGCGTCCTCGCTAGCATCACCTTTAATAATCTCGTAGACGCCGTAGAGGAAGAAAAGCAGAGCAATACCAAAGAAGAGCTTAATTAAGGGATTAAAGATGTTGACTGTAATCTTATCAATCAGATCAATCGCGTCAGTAGCCGCTTCAGCCGTGGAAGTGAAGGAGGTAAACATTCGTTATTTTAACGAACAGTAGGTAAAGGTATCTGAGGTACAGTAATGTTTGTTGATCCAAACCGCGCAGTTCTACCAAGAACAGAGACCAAGCCAACAATAGAAACCATCACGAAGATACCAATCAAGCCATAAATAATCGCATCCCGACCAGCCTTACGCTTATCCTCATCACCACCGGCAGTAATAAACTTAAAAGCGCCATAAATAACATAGAGGATAGCAATAGCGATCAGAAATGGAACAATGTAAGCATTTATGAAATTTACTATCTCAAAAAGAGACTGACCCAAACCCTTACCTTCAAAACTTGCTTGCGCAGATGCCATAATTGGCAAAACCATTACCGCACCAGCAACTAAAACTAATTTAATTTTTGTTAACATAAACTTAATAATTAATCTATTAATAAACTAACTACCTCTATTAAACGTGGGAACTGGCGGTGGTGTTGTCTCAAAATCAACAGTCCTAATAAGGATACCGACAAATCCCCAAACTGAAATCATGACAAAGAGGGCAATAATCCCGTAAACCATCATGTCTCGACCGGCTTGCCGCTCTTTCTCATCATCTCCCTTCCTGATATATTTTAGCATCCCGGCAAGTAAATACACAATAGCCAGGGCGATGAACAAGTAGACAAGCGGTTGAGCTACTTTATCTAACCCACAATTAATAAAGTTGGAGAAATTAGCTCCGCAGTTGGCAGAAGGATTTGTTACCGTTTCAATATCGTCTCCATAAGAACCGCTTTGAGCTAATCCAACCGCAGGTAAGATTAATAGACTAAGAATCAGAATCGGGAGTAAAAATTTTGAGTACTTAAGAAGACTGTTCATTGTTGATGTTTATAGAAATAATTTTAAGAACCTGATAATTGATCAATCGTTCCTTCTATCATCGTCTGGATCACGAAAGCGCCCAAGACAATGGCCGCGCCAACAATAGTCCAAAGGAAGGCTTGCTTGGCCTTGGTCAAATCCTCCGGCTTGCCTCGCGCCATGACGAAGAGCAAACCAACATAGACAATCATGAGAGCAATAATGGGAAGACCAATATTGACAACAATTTCTAAGATTTTTGTAATTAATTCCGGAATGGAATTAATGCTACCAAGAGGATTAAAAGAGGGAGTTGAGAAACTGCCAGCCCCATCTTGAGCAAATACTTTAACTATTAAAAAATCTAACATAAAATATTTAATAATATTTATAGTATATCATAGACAATGGCGGTAAATAAGTATCATCATCAGTTAGAGACTTCATAATTGTTTCCACAATCAACCAAGCCGCCAGAGTAACAATTAGACCAATTATGGCCATACTGATCATGTGCTTCGCCTCGGAGCGTTTGCCATCGTTAGTGGCATACACCACCATTTGGATGCCAGCGTAAGTGATGGTTAGCACCGCCGCGGCCGTGGCTAAATAAACCAGCCAAAGAAAGATGTTTCTGCCCAATTGTAATAATTGAGGAAACTTGCAACTATCAAAACCCTCACAAGGCACTAGACTCTCTGGCGGTGGCGAACCTTGAGCATAAATTAGAGGAATGGCGATGAAGATCCACAACAGCACACTGCTGGCGATAATTATTAGACGGCGATTTAACTTCATAAAAATAAAATAGGGTGACTAGATGGGATTAATTAATAATTCTAATTCTCTTTGGGCCTGATTCAAGGCCTCGACGAGTGGCACTCGGCCGATCTGTGAGCGCTCAAATAAAGTGCGGAAGACAGTGTTGGTTCCTGAAGGATTAGGATCCGGCCAAGATCGAGCCAGCAAAGCCGATTGGTAGAAGACAGTCTGGATAGGATCAGCTGAAGGCGGTGAACTCAAGAGATCCAAACGAGCTGGCGGTAAGTCTGCTAAATCAGCCAAGGAGCGATTGAAGGAACTTGAACTTAATGAGGAAGCAGCCCTAGCAGCGCCGGTAATTTTAACCTGATTGCTGACAGTTTTCTTCACCAAGGCCAGGCCAGTAAAACGGCCCAGAGTTAAACTATTAGACCCGGAGCGTTGAGGGATCAGGGTTACGTCAATATTAAGCTGAGGATTCTGTTCTCTTAAGCGCGAATATTCGCTAGCGTAACCGAAATACATTGCCAATTGACCACGGAGGAAGGCCTCCCTCGCCTCCGGCTGAGCGCTATTCCACGAGTAGAGAGCGTTAGCCGGATCGGAGAAACGGCCGAAGAAAGCCAGAGCCTCCGAGGCCGGCAATTGGCTATAACCGAAGCTGTCATTAAGAGTGGCGCGCCAACCTTGCTCACTTGAGACGACAATCGGATTGCCGGCCTGCAAAATCAACATGGTTAAAATGTCTTTGGCATGAGTGATGTTACTAAATTGACCCATGGCAACGGCAGCTTGAGAAATATTGTCTCGCAAATCAGCCGAGACCAGCGCCTTAACCGCCACGGGGAAATCATCCCAAGTTTGAGGTGGTCGGATTAGTTTAGCGTTAGTGATTAAATTACGATTGTAATAAAGCACTAGAGGGTCTACATAGAGCGGTAAGGCCAGAAAGCCATCTGGTTGTAAAAATAATTCCGCTCCGCGAATAAAATTATCCTGAAATTGGCGGAGAGAATAATTGCTGTAAGGAATAGTGAGTAATTTGTCAGCCTGATTGCTTAGAGTAATTTGACTGGCCATTATCAAATCGGGACCCTCGCCTCTCGCTAGAGCATCAACTAAGACTGATTCAAAAGTAGCTGGATTCTGATAAGAATAAAGGAGGGTAAAGTCTTCTTCGTGAACTTTATTGAAGGATTCGACGAAGGCACCCATCTCTGTCTCGGGAATAGTCCCCCAGAGAGTAATCTGTCCAGCCTGACCGCCGGGCTGGGCCCTAAACCCGGGCAAGATACCAGCAAAGATTAAAGTGCCAATAATCAAAAAGAAGCCGAAGATGATTAGTAAAATTGTTTGGAAAATATTGGGACTTTTCATTTCATCATTTCATTTATTTAACAAATAGCAAACCATAATGATTGGCGCCGGCCGGGAAGTCCCCGGCCGGCTTGAGGCCGGCTTGGGCACAAATCTTGCTTGCCTCCTCTGGCGAGACCACGCGATCGGCCGAGGGACCAAGCCCGCCGAAAGAGCTAGACCACTCCACAATCGCCAAGTGACCGCCAGCCTTAAGCACTCGTTTGGCTTCTAGAATTAAACTATAACGCTGATCTGACTGGAAGAGCGTATTGGCCAACAACACCAGATCAACAATACCGTCAGCTAGTTTAGAACCGCCACGCTTCTCGATATCACCCCAGACGACTTCGATATTCCTTACCCCCAGATGTTTAACTTCTTTCTCCAGTCGCTGGAGCAACTCCTTCTGAACATCAACTGCATAAACCTTATTGAGACCGGGCGCGTTGGAAGTCGGATTAATTTCTGCCAAACGTCGAGCCATTGCCAAAGAATAATGACCACTGCCGGCGCCGAAATCGGCCACGCACATCCCCTCTCTAAGATTAAGATATGGAATGATCGCTTGCGGATCAGAAAACATAATGAGTTTATTATATTACTCTTGCTAGATTTCCACAAACAGCGTTTGGGTACAACTTAAAGAAAAGTCAGACTAGCCAAACTATCACCTGGGCGCAACTTCATAATTCTCACCCCTTGAGTTTGGCGCGCGTGGCTAGGAATCTCATCTAGCTTAGTCCTAATCACTTGGCCATTCTTAGAAATAGCAATCACTTCAGTCTCGTCGGCATAAATTACTTTGCCGTCAATCAAGCGACCGGTCTTGGAGGTTAATTTAGCAGTTTTGATCCCGGAACCACCTCGGTTTTGAGTTTTGTATTCTTTCAGTTTAGTGGTTTTGCCATAGCCGTTCTCGGTCATGATTAAATAAACACCAGATTTATCAACCGGTTTAATAACACTAGCGCCCATGATCTCGTCGCCCTTGCCAAGCTTCATCGCTCGCACTCCACCAGCAGTGCGACCCATCTCGCGAATATCGCTTTCTTTGAAGCGGATCGCTTGGCCAGCGCGCGTGGCAATAATCACCTCGTCGCTACGCTCTACCACGTGAGTGGAGAGGAGAGAATCATTGTCTGATAATTTAATTGCAATGATGCCATTCCGTCGCACATCAGCGAAATTCTTGATTGCCACTTTTTTGGCCACGCCTTGTCTGGTAATCATCATCACCGAAGCCACCTTGCCTTTAGTTTCTTTGGGTACAGCTAGAATCGAAGTAACGGTTTCCCCTTCCGCCAAGGGTAAGAAATTCATAATCGATTTACCGCGAGTCGCCCTCTTACCCTCCGGCAAATCATACATTTTCAGTTGATAAGACTTACCCTTGTTAGAGAAAAAGAGCAGGTCACTGTGAGTACTAGCGGTCAGAAAAATAGTAACGAAGTCTTCTTCTTTAATATCCAAATCAATCACCCCCACACCGCCCCGGCGTTGAGCACGATACTCAATTGGATCAGTGCGCTTGATATAACCACCGGCTGTCATCACCAAGACGTTCTCTTTGTCCGGCACTAAATCTTCCACATTGATAGCCTTAACACCTTGTTTGATAATATTAGTGCGACGGGGAACAGCGTATTTAGTCTTAATTTCTTCAAACTCTTGCTTAATGACCGACAAAACTTTTTTATCATCAGCTAAAAGTGTTTTTAATTCCTTGATTAAATCTTGCTTTTCTTTCAACTCGTCTAGCACCTTTTTAATTTCCAAGCCGGCTAACTTTTGCAAACGCATTTCTAAGATTGCCGTGGCCTGTTTGTCGCTAAACTTAAACTTCGCAATTAAATTTTTGTGAGCAGTCTCTGTATCAGCCGACTGACGAATGGTCTTGATAATCTGATCAATAATGTCAATCGCCTTCTTCAGACCCAGTAAAATGTGCTCGCGTTCTTCAGCGCGCGCTAAATCAAATTTCGCCCGTCGGACAACAATTTGTCGGCGATGCTTCAAGAACTCTTCCAGAATCCCTCTTAGAGAAAGCAACTTCGGCACACCGTCAACCAGCGCCAGCATGTTGTAATGGAAAACAGTTTCTAATTCTGTATTCTTATACAAAGCATTCAAAATCTTTTGGGGGAAAGTGCCGTTCTTCAAATCAATAACAATTCGCATGTCTTCCAGACGAGTAGATTCGTCTCTAATGTCTCTGATTCCTTCAATTTTCTTATTGCGCACTAGATCGGCAATTTTGACAATCAAATCAGCCTTATTGACTTGATAAGGAATAGAAGTAATCACAATCTGACAAGCGCCACTCTTAGGCTCAACAATCTCGGCCTGGCCACGACAGATTACTCCACCACGACCAGTCGCCGCCGCTTGATGAATATCTTTGAGGTTAAAAATTAGACCACCAGTAGGAAAATCAGGGCCCTGAACTTCCGCTAGCAAATCTTCAGTGCTGATCTCGGGATTATCAACCAACCGAATGAGCGCCGAGACCACTTCACCCAAATTATGAGGTGGCACCTTAGTCGCCATACCCACAGCAATACCCATAGTGCCATTGATCAATAAATTAGGAACAACCGCCGGCAAGACTGATGGTTCGCGCAAACGATCATCGTAATTGGGCACGAAATCGACAGTATCTTTCTCAATATCGCGCAATAATTCTGATGACAGGGGCGACATCTTAGCCTCCGTATAACGCATCGCTGCCGGCGGATCGCCGTCGATGGAGCCGAAGTTCCCCTGCCCCAGAACCAGAGGATGAAGCATGCTGAAGTCTTGAGTCAAATGGACCATCGCTCCATAACAAGAAGCATCGCCGTGAGGATGATAATTGCCCAAAACTTCACCCACCACTGTGGCCGACTTGCGGAATTTAGCTTGGGCCGTTAGGCCCATCTGTTGCATGGCGTACAAAATCCGCCTGTGGACCGGCTTAAGTCCGTCACGAACATCAGGCAGAGCGCGCTGAACAATCACCGACATGGCGTAGTCGATATAAGAATCCTTCATCTCTTTAGAAATATCAACAGAAATTATTCTGTCTGTATCTACTTCAAGATCCCCAGAATCAGCGGGGTTATTTAATTTTGATTTATGATCGTTTGCCATCCTGTTTTAATGCGAAAAATTGTTTCGCTAAACACTCCACGCCCCACCCCTTGTTCCTGACCAGCAATAACGGGTTCGGCTGAATTTGAACTATTATGCCACAAGAAGCGCAAATTGATCAGCCAAAGCCCTGCAATAATCAAAACCACCGCGATTGAGAGTTGCAGAGCCAATCTCTGACGCTCTGCCTCCGACCTCTGTCTCGCTTTCTCAAAATAGGTTAATACGGACATAGAATTTCTAGGCTGATGTGATTATGACCACTTCTAATTGCTGACCAAGCAAGTCTTTTTTCTTGAGAGCAAGGCTTTCTACAGATTTAACCCCCTCCTTACCCATTTCTTTCAGAAAAATCTTAAGAGTGTCTTGAGTATAGTGGACAGGAATAACCATCTTAGGCTCGAGATCAGAAATTATTTTACTAGCTTGTTTGGCGTTAATTATCTCTTCGCCAGCAATGGGGATAAACAAAACGTCGATCACGCCTAATTCTTCAATCAAAGCCGGAGACAATTCAGCGCCAGTTCCAGCCAGAATTCCCAAATGAACCAATTTGATACCATCAAGCAATAGGGCATAAGCAACATTAATTTTATTTGCCGGACCGGCGGTCAACAAGCCCTTAACGAAAGCGCCCCCAACCTCATACTCTCCGGGTCCATCAATTACAAAAGGAACTCTATCGCCACGAGCGACAAACTCCGTGCCTGAATAAGCCGAATCCTGGAAACTAACTAAAGCTAAATCGGCGCCAAATTTAACCGGCTGGTGAGTCTTAGTTTTACCAATAGGATTAAAGACAGCCACTTTGTCCCCTTGTTGGATCTTAATCATCGCCAGACTGTGATAAGTAATTATCATATTGATTGCGTAAGTAACTCTAGTCTAGCAAATTATTAAGTAAAAATAAAGACGACCCAAGACAATCTTGCGTACTTGCGTAATATAAATAAATCTATATACTTGACAATTATGCAAACAGTAGAAGCCACCAAAGAAAAACTAGTCGGCCTAATGGACGAGATTTCCAAACAAGCGCCGGAACGACCACGAGAGAAGGCCTTGGTCAAGGGCACGGTAATCGCTAAGTCGAAAACCAGCGTTTATGTGGATATCCCCCCCTTTGGCACCGGGATTATTTTCGGCCGAGAATATCTAAACGCGCGCGATATTATTAAAGAAATAAGCGTTAACGATCAAATTACCGCCAAAGTAATATTGCCCGAAGGCGAACAAGGCTATATTGAACTCTCTCTCAAAGAAGCCAAGCAAGCGATAGTTTGGGCCGAAGCCAAGAAAGCGATCGAGAACAACAGCGTGTTTGAGCTCGTAGTGACTAACGCCAACAAGGGCGGACTAATGGTGGCTTGGCAAGGTATCGACGGCTTCATTCCAGCCTCTCAACTCAAACCAGAGCATTATCCTAAAGTTGATGACGGTAATAAAGATAAAATTATGGAAGAGTTAAGACAGCTCGTTGGACAAACGATTACTGCCTACTTGATTACCGCTGAACCCAAAGAAGGCAAATTGATCTTTTCCGAAAAAGTTCTAAGCAATAAAAGCCGAAAAGAAATAATTGGGAAGTACAGTTTAGGCGACGTTGTCGCCGGAGAAGTAACCGGTGTAGTTGATTTCGGAATTTTTGTAAAAATGGAAGAAGGCTTTGAGGGTCTAATTCATATTTCCGAAATGGATTGGTCACTGATAGAAAATCCTCGTAACCACTTCCAAGTTGGCGACAAAATCAAAGCGAAAATTATTGAAATTAAAGATGATAAGATCTCTCTATCGATTAAGGCCTTGAAGAAAAACCCTTGGATAGACGCGGAAACAAAATATAAACTAGGCGATCTCGTCAGTGGCGTAGTAATTAAGCACAACAAACACGGCGCTCTAGTTTCTATCGAAGAAGGCGTCGCTGGCTTGGTTCACGTTTCAGAATTTGAGAACGAAGATCAACTAAAAAGCCAATTGGAGCTAGGCAAAACTTACCCCTTCACTATCAATCTATTTGAACCCAAATCCCAAAAGATGACTTTAAGTTTCGGCGAGAAGACTAAAAAATAAGAAAATAACAAATAACTCGGATTAATTATACTGCCCCATGGCGATCTCGCGACCCTCGGTGACGAGAACTTCTAACGCTTCAGCTGATTTCTTGATTATCTTCTTGATCTCTTTCTGTTCTGTCTCTTTAAATTTCCCGAGGATAAAATCCACCACCGCCTTCTCGCCAGTCGGTTTCTTTAATTTACCACTTGGCGTTGTTGGGCAAATGCCAATCTTAACTCTGGTAAACTGCTCTGTTTTGAGATTTTTAATAATAGACTCCACTCCCCGATGACCACCCGGTCCGCGATTGAAAGTGATTTTAAGCCGACCAAGTGGCAAATCAAGATCGTCATGAACCACAATTAAACTCTCTGCTTTCTTAACCGAAGTGATAAGTGGCTTAAGACTCTTGCCGGAATTATTCATGAAGCCCTCTGGTAAAATTAGTTCGACTACTGTTTGGTTGATTTTTTCCTTAGCAATCAGAGCGTTTAATTTTTTATCTAACACCCAATCCCTAACACCCAACCCTTGTCCCAACTTTTCTAATATCATCCGTCCAATGTTGTGTCTCGTCCCCTCATAATCCGCTCCGGGGTTACCTAAACCGACAATAATATATTTCATCTTCGAATTATAAATATTTCTGTTTCTTGCGTCAAAGGAAAAAAGGGGGTAAACTGTTCCCATGTTGAAAAAAATTGGCGGTGGAATTTGGGAATTATTTAAATTTGTCGCCACAGTCCTCTTGATTGTCGTGCCTATCCGCCTCTATGTTGCTCAACCTTTCATCGTCTCGGGCGCTTCTATGGAACCAACTTTCCACACTAACGAATATTTAATCATTGATGAGTTCTCCTATCATTGGCGACCACCAGAGCGAGGCGAAGTAGTAGTATTTAAGTACCCCGAAGATCCCTCAAAATATTTTATCAAACGAGTCATCGGCTTACCCAATGAAACTGTGGTTATCAAAAATAACGAGGTGTGGATCAAGCAAACAACAGAAGAAGAAAATAAGCTAGAAAAACTAGAAGAACCATATCTCCAGGGTCCACAATTTTGGGCTGATGCTAGGGCCAGCTTGAGTGATGGAGAATACTTCGTCATGGGCGACAATAGAATGGTAAGCCACGATTCTCGCGCCTGGGGCGCCTTGCCTGAGAGTTTAATCACCGGGCGCGCCTTCGTTCGACTATTTCCACCAGCTAGAGCAGAAATTTTACCCGGAGCAGTTAAGTAAAATAAAAAAGTAAGAAAAAATATGACTAACAAGAAACGAGAAGCCGGCGACGAATTACGAGTACCAAGGGGGATGCGTGATATTATTGGCGAAGATTATTATGCCCAACAAGGCTTCAGTGAAAAAGCGGCCGAAATTGCCATGTATTACGGCTTCACCCCCATTGAAACGCCGGTCTTGGAATTCGAAAGTCTTTTTACTTCCGGAGTCGGAGTTGGCACGGATATTGTTGATAAAGAAATGTATACGCTGAAAACTCGCGGTGGTGATCATCTCGCCCTCCGCAGTGAGGGCACGGCTCCAATTATGCGCGCCTACTTTGAGAATGGCCTCCAATCCCAACCTCAACCAGTGATGTTGTATTACCACGGACCTTTCTTCCGTCACGATCGACCACAACGAGGACGCTATCGCCAATTTTATCAATTTGGTTTGGAAATTATCGGTACCACCAAGAGCATCGCCGACGCCATGATTATCCGTTTGACTACTCTAATCGTGGCAGAAGCTGGTTTGCGTTCCACTAAAGTAATCGTCAACAGTCTTGGCGACAAAGAATGTCGTTCAATTTATCGTCGAGAGCTGGTTAATTATTATCGTAAACACGCGCGCTATTTGTGTCCCGATTGTCGAGAGAGGTTAAAAACTAATCCCCTACGCCTCTTGGATTGTAAGAATATAAAATGCCAAGAACTTAAACTTGGCGCCCCAACTTCTATCTCTTATTTATGCAATAGTTGCAAAACTCACTTCAAAGAAACCCTGGAATATCTAGAAACAATGGGGATTGATTATGAAATCAGTCACACTCTAGTGCGAGGTCTAGATTATTACACTCGAACGATTTTTGAAATTGTTGACCCGGCCGTCACCACAGACGGTGTTGTTGCTGAACCGTTATCAATCGGTGGCGGTGGACGTTATGATTATTTAGCCAAAGCGCTCGGAGCTAAAAAGGAGGTACCGGGCGTCGGTAGCGCCATTGGCATTGATCGAGTCATGCTCGCGCCAGGTTACATCAAACAAAATCCGAGAATTATTAAGAAACCGAAGATATTCTTCATTCAATTATCCTTCGAGGCGAAAATGAAAAGTCTCCAGGTGATAGAAATTTTGCGGAAAGCTAAAGTTCCTCTCACTCAATCGCTGTCTAAAGACTCTCTGATGGTCCAATTAGCGATTGCGGAGAAACTTGAAGTGCCTTACACGATTATTTTGGGTCAAAAAGAAGCGATCGATAATACAGTCATTGTCCGAAATATGTCTAACCGCTCTCAAGAAATAGTTCCCATAGAAAAACTAAGCGAGTATTTGAAAAAATTAAAATAGCATGACTTGGATGACAACGAGTTAGCGTAAATTATTATTCGCCAACTATGAACAAAGAAAAACCGCCAGTAGTAGCATATTTAGCGATCTTGGGAAGATTTACTTTACTTCCAGGAATTCAACAGATCAAAATTGGGGAATTCGGTATTGATTGCTTAATACGATATTCCTTTGCAGAACATATCATAGATGAAAAGAAAAATATAAAAGTTCCTACTGAAGACTGTACGATCTTTTCAATTGAACATAAAAATTACAAAAGAGAGGATTTGAACAAGTCACAAAAAGTCGATGAAGTCCTTGAAAAATCACTCATAGCAATTAGCGAACTGTCACTTTGGTCAAAATCGAAAGAACAAGTCGGTAAAATTTCTAGTTATATAAGACAAGTAGGTAGATCAGACGTTAAATATTTTTTTGTTGAGATATCAGATGACTCATTAATTGAGTGGAAAAATGGATCCTATTGGCAAAGTCTTAAGGGGTTCCAAATTTTAAGCGGTTTTCTAAGTAACATGGTTGTAACAAATGGACCATCGCAAAATCCAACACCATCAGCCACGAGAAGAATCCTTAGCTGTTTAGACTTAATTAATCTTGGTTTTTATTCAGATGCCTTCATTACTGCTTTTGCATTATTAGATGATTTAACACAAGAAGTCTTGAAGGCAGGTTTTGAAAAAAAGAAATTATCGTTAAAAGAACAAAAAAATATTCTTAGGGGTATTACAGAAGATAGGTTAGCAAACTTCTTAACCAGTATATTAAAATTATGCGATTGGGTGAGTCTTGAAAAAGAAAACGAAAAACTATTTAAAAAGCTGAAAAAGATTAATACAAAAAGAAATGACATAATGCATGGCTCAGTAAGATTAACTAGAAATACTGCAATTGAATACATTGATATAATATTAGAAATCCTCTCTTTTTTAAGGCAAAATCCATTTGATTACACAATTGAAGAATTCCCAACTTTGAAACTCATTGAACCAGAGTATCTGAAACTATCAAATCTCGAAAAAGGCGAATCACCCGCAAACATGACCGATTATACTTAGACGTTATGTGAAATTATTTTTTATTTTATGGGAATACAGTTTAGTAAAGAAAATCAATATGGCGCGTTAGTTGGACTTATAGTATTCATTATTTTCCTACTAATTTTACTTTTTTAACCATTTTTATCGTCATTATTTGAATTAAAAAATTATGTTGCTTAACAGCCGATACGCAACATTTATTAAATGATCGCATGATCGGCAAATGTTATACATAATCACGAACTTCAACCTTAAATATAAGAAATACTTAGGGCTTGACAAAAATTTACTAGGTGATATAATGGTAAAAGGTTCGTTCATTGTGGAATGGACGAAAAAAAGTGGGCCACTTCTCGCGAAAGGAGAAAAAGATGGCCAAGAAGATGGGAATTGAGACCGGAACCGTGAAATCATTCTCTCCGCAGACCGGCTACGGCTTCTTCACTTCAGACGGCGATGGCGATGATGTCTACTTCCGCATCGGAATGATGCGCGAGGTCATGCAAGGGCACCGGGATAACCCCTACTTCGCGGGCAGAGACCGCGGAGGGGAAGTGTTGATTGGGATGCCGGTGCTCTTCCTCCGGGAGACGGAAGCTGGAGGGCGGACCTGGGCCAGGCTCTGGGGCGTTCGCCCCTTCTGGCATCAGGAACGGCGCCAGATCATCCCGATCGCTGACGCGGTCAAGATGATCGAGATGAGGGGGCGCTTGCCGGTGCAGAAGAAGGCGAAGGGAGAGGGAAGGAAGAGAAAGAAGGCCAGCGCCTGACACCCCCCTCGTCCCTCGCCCCTCCCCTGATCCGGCACAACCCCACCCAGCTAAGACTTGATAATCTTAGTTGGGTGGTTTTTTATTTGCCTAAAACGAGAGACTATGTTAACCTAACTTATTATGATTATGGTGGAAGTTAAACGAGACGAGACAGAATCCAGTAGTGGCGCCCTGCGTCGATTTTCTAAGCGAGTCCAAATCGCCGGCTTCTTGCGACGAGTCAAAGGCTTGCGCTTCCGCCAACGCTCACTCTCTGATTACAAAAAACAGCGATCAGCCCTGGTCCGCCTAGAACGCCAAGCAAAATACGAACGACTAAAAAAATTAGGGAAATTACCAACTCCCACCTTCAGCAGACGTGCTCCCAAGAGAAGTTAGTAACAAAATTTCTAAAAAAGTTCTAGGCTCAAAGTATGATTTGAGTCTGGCTTATATTGACGACGAAACTTCTTGTACTCTCAATCAACGGTACCGGAACAAAAATTCGCCAACTAATATTTTGAGTTTCCCTCTAAGCGACCACGAGGGAGAAATCGTGATCAACCTCTCACAAATTAAACGCGAAGCCCTAATTTTGAAAAAATCAGAGGTAGAACATACCCTATATATCTTTATCCACGGATTACTGCATTTGAAAGGTTTCGCACATGGTAGTAGAATGGAGGCTGAAGAACACAAATTACTAAAACATTTTTTACCCCATGTCACGAACCATCATCGCCGGATTGGATATCGGAACCACCAACATTCATCTGGTGGTATGCGACATCGGGAAAGAAAGTCGAGCGCCTAGACTTCTGGCTCAAGTTAAACACGAGTCAGCTGGACTCCGAAGAGGTTACATTATCAACTTTAACGAAGTACTAATTAGTATTCGCAAAGCGGTTGCGGAAGCAGAACGAGTAGCAAAAATTAAATTGAATGGCGTCTTTCTCGGAATTGGTGGAATCACTCTAGAATCCAAAACGACCGAAGGCAGTGTGGCGGTCTCAAATGTCGACCTAGGCGTCACCGAAACTGACATCAAGCGCGTCAGCGAGGCTAGTGAGCGGAGTTTGGGAGAATTTCCTAATCGACGAATTATCCACACTCTACCTCTATTCTACAAACTTGACGGCAAAAAAGTTCTTGGCCGACCCGAAGGTCTACAGGGAACAAAATTTGAAGTTAAAACTTTATTTATCCATTGCTTAAATCAACACCTGCAAGACTTAATTAAGGTGACCGAAGCGGCCGGACTAATTGTGGATGACATTGTGGCCTCGCCCATTGCCGCCGCCATCACCGCCCTCTCGCCCAGCCAGAAAACCGCCGGCTGTGTTCTGGCTAATATTGGCGCCCAAACCACCTCTATTGTCGTCTTCGAAGACAGTATTCCGACCGCACTACAAGTCTTCCCTATCGGTTCTAACGACATCACTCACGATATTGCGCTTGGTTTGCAAATTTCCCTGGAAGAAGCTGAGAAAATGAAAATCGAACGCAATTATCCGGCAACGGTTCAGCGCAAGTTAGATGAAATAACCGAAGCCAGAATGATTGATATTTTAGAACTAATCGAAGGACATCTAAAAAAGTTGGGGCGGAACGGTCTTCTGCCAGCCGGTATCATTATTGGTGGCGGTGGTTCTAATGTTTCCAGTATGGAAAAATTAGCAAAAAAAATTCTTAATTTACCAGTTAAAATTTTTGACCCCCTCACTGACGGCCCGGCAAAAAATCAATTAAAAAATAACACCTGGATGACCGCTTACGGTTTGTGTTTGTATGGATTAAGATCAGATACAAGTACGCCCCTATCAGACAAGTTCCGCCAATTTACTCACCGAATTCGACGTTGGATAAACGAATTTTGGCCGTAAAAATCATAGTTGCATTTTCTGAAATACCTGTTAACCTTTAAGTTGCCACCGAAGTTTAAATTTATTAAAAAATTAAAGTAAATCTATGCCCAAGCTTGACCCAGAAATAGAAGCCTTTGCCAGAATCAAAGTGGTTGGTGTTGGTGGATCCGGCACCAATGCGATTAACCACATGATGCGTTGCAACGTTAAAGGAGTGGAGTTTATTGCCGTCAATACTGACGCTCAAGACCTCCACCATTCTCTAGCCAAGAAGAAGGTTCATATTGGTAAGAACTTAACCAGAGGTTTGGGCACAGGAATGAATCCGGAATTGGGATCAAAAGCGGCTGACGAAAGTATCGAAGAAATTCAAGACGTTCTTAAGGGAGCAGATATGGTCTTCCTTGCTTGTGGCACTGGCGGTGGCACTGGTTCTGGCGCCACCCCGAGAATTGCCAAGGTGGCAAAAGACCAAGGAGTCTTAACAGTGGCCGTTGTGACTAAACCTTTTTTCTTCGAAGGCAATCAGAGAATGCAAATCTCCGAAAGAGCGATTGAAGAAATCCGAAAAGAAGTAGACGCTCTAATTGTTATCCCTAACGACAGACTGTTAAGTCTGATTGATAAAAATACCACTTTTAATACTGCTTTTGCGATGTGCGATGAGATCCTTAGACAAGCGGTAGAAGGAATTTCTGACTTAATCACAATGGAGGGCATCATTAACGTTGACTTCGCCGACATCCGCGCTGTCATGACTAATGCCGGACCAGCCCTATTAGGAATCGGCCGGAGCGCTGGTGATAATCGCGCTGTGGAAGCGGCCAAGGCAGCGATCAACTCGCCGTTGTTAGACATTTCTATTGATGGCGCCAAGGGAGTCCTCTTTGCCATTGCTGGTGATCAAAACATGACCATGTTCGAAATCCAAGAAGCCGCTAAAGCGGTCATCGAATCAATTGATCCAAGTGCTAAAGTTATCTTCGGCGCCTTCAAGGACGAAAAATTAAATAAAAACGAAATCAAAGTAACAGTGATTGCCTCCGGTTTCCCAGAAAATGTCAAACGAAAGCCGGTACCAAGCTTAAATCAAAACAAAGAAGAAGATGGGAAAATTATCAGCGATAACCTAACCAGCAACCCACCAGAAATTAAAACTACCAAAAAGGGAGAGGCAACGCCATTAGCAGAAGAAAATAACGAAGACGATTGGTCCTCTATCCCCGCCTTCCTTCGTCGTCCGCGACAAAAATAGATGCCATACGAACTCGCGATCATCGGTGGCGGTCCAGCCGGAGTGGCAGCGGGAGTTTATGCTGCTCGCAAAAATATCAGAACAATCTTGCTGACTGTTGATTTTGGCGGTCAATCAATGGTTTCTGACGATATCCAAAATTGGATTGGCACCAAATCTATTTCTGGCGCTGACTTGGCGAAACAATTACGAGAACACCTCTATCATTACGAAGGGCCAAACTTTACCATTCAAACTGGAAAAAAAGTAACAAACATAACGACCAAAAATAAATTATTCACTCTGACAGACGAAGGGGGCCAACAGCACGAAGCTAAGACAGTACTAGTAACCAGTGGCGCCACCAGGCGCAAATTAGATATCCCGGGCGCGAAAGAATTTGAACAACGCGGTGTCACTTACTGCGCCACCTGCGACGGACCGATGTTCGCTGGTAAGGATGTGGCGGTAATTGGTGGTGGTAATGCCGCTTTTGAAACCGCAATTCAACTATTGGCTTATTGCAAAACTGTTACTCTAATCCACCATCGCAATGACTTCCGCGCTGACGCGATTACGGTCAATAAAGTGAAAAAACAACCGAACTTCCAGCTAATTACCAACGCGGAAACTCAAGAATTTAGAGGTGATAAATTTATCAAAACTCTAGTCTATCGCGACATCACTACAGACGAGATTAAACAATTAGAGATCCAGGGTGTCTTCGTCGAAATTGGCTTGGTGCCATCAACTGATTTGGTAAAAAATCTAATCAAGCTTAATCCTCACGGACAGATTGTCACTGATCCAAGAAATGGACGCACTTCCCTAGCGGGCGTGTGGGCGGCTGGTGATTGTACTGATGGCTTATATCATCAAAATAATATTGCCACCGGAGACGCAATTAAAGCTCTGGAAGATATTTATTATTATCTCCACTAAAAATTCTAATGAATTTTAAAGTTATTGGCGGTAAAAGTTTATCAGGAAGCATCACCACGCGCACGGCTAAGAATTCAGCCGTGGCTCTGCTCTGCGCCTCACTGTTAAACAAAGGGAAAACCACTCTCAAAAATATGCCGAAAATTGAGGAGGTAAATAGACTAAACGAAGTCTTAAACAGTCTAGACGTTAAAACAATTTGGGAAAAAGATGATCTGACAATTATTCCTCCTACTAAACTTAAAATCAATAATTTAAATCAAGAAGCCGCGATTAAAACCAGAAGCGTCTTGATGATGCTGGGAGCTCTAGTCCACCACGCGCCAAACTTCAAATTACCTCATTCTGGTGGTTGTAAACTCGGCACTAGAACTGTCCGCCCTCACTTATTTGCTCTAGAACAACTAGGGGTCTCAATAATTTCTCTTCACGACAACTATGAGGTTAAAGCAAAAAAATTGCGCCCAAACGAAATCGTCTTGTACGAAACCGGCGATACGGTGACGGAAAATGTGATTATCGCCGCCTCTTTGATTAAAGGCAAAACAATCATTAAATACGCTTCGGCTAATTACATGGTGCAAGATCTTTGTCATTATTTGAAATTATTAGGCGTCCAGATAGAAGGGATAGGCACCAGCACTCTGGTTATCCACGGACAACCAGGAATTAATCAAGATGTGGTCTTCCAAATGAGCGAGGACCCAATCGAGAGCATGCTCTTCATTGCTATTGCCGCTACCACTAATTCCAGCATCACCATTCGTCGATGCCCGATTGATTTTCTAGAATTAGAATTGCTCAAACTTAAGAAAATGGGCTGGCGTTACCAAGTGTTAAAAAAATACAAGAGCGAGAATAACTTTACCAATCTAGTAGACATCCTCACCAAACCAAGCAAACTTAAAGCACTGGAGGAAAAAATTCACCCCCTACCCTATCCCGGCATCAACATTGATAATCTGCCATTCTTTGTACCCATTGCCACGCAAGCGAGAGGAACAACCCTAATCCACGACTGGGTTTATGAAAATCGCGCGATTTATTATCTGGAAATGGCCAAACTTGGCGCTAACATTATTTTAGCCGATCCGCATCGAGTAATTATTGAGGGGCCAACAGCTTTGCGTGCCACCGAAGTTATTTGCCCACCGGCCTTGCGTCCGGCTGCTATTATTCTAATTGGCATGCTAGCGGCCAAAGACACTTCGCTATTGCGAAATGTTTACTCCATTAATCGTGGTTACGAAGATTTAGCCCAACGCCTAAACAAGCTCGGAGCACAAATTGAGGCTTTTGAAGATTAAAAAATGACCCTACCGGGAATCGAACCCGGATTACCGGCTTGAAAAGCCGATGTCCTAACCGTTAGACGATAGGGCCAAAATACTCTAGGACTGCTTTAGTTTATAGCTTCTAGACCATTTTGGCAAATCAACGCAAAAATGCTAGCATATTTCTGGAGGGTTGGCAGAGTGGTCTAACGCGCCGCACTCGAAATGCGGTTGGGGAGCAATCCCCTCACAGGTTCAAATCCTGTACCCTCCGCCAATTTTTATAATGGACTTCTAATATTCTTCAACTTGGGATTTGTCACTTGTGTATAAATTTGAGTTGTACGAATGTTTGAGTGTCCAAGTAATTCTTGCACATAACGAACGTCAGTTCCGTTTTCCAATAAATGTGTCGCAAACGAATGCCTAAGTGAATGAAAAGTTGCAGGTTTACTGATCTTTGCTTTGGCTAAACTTTTTCTAAATACTTTTTGCAAAGATGTTGTTGTCAATTTCCCACCACGATTTGAGCCAAAGAGAAACTCATTCGTATTTTTACCAGCCACAACGTTTCGCAAAGCATCTTGCAACTTTTCAGGCAAGACGCTAATTCTGTCTTTTTTACCTTTTGCCCCTTTGATATGTACCACGAGCTCATCGATATCCAAATCAGCAACCTTGAGATCGACAACTTCGCTCACGCGCAAACCACAAGCATAACCAAGTGAAATCATCAGTCGATATTTTGTATTATCCGTTGTTTCAATAATTTTCTCAATTTCCGCATGGGATAACACTATCGGTAACTTCTTACTCCTTTTAGCAAACTTCAAATCGATTTTTTGAGGATCTTTCAAAACTTCTGCATACAAAAACTTAATTGCATTTAGGGCGAGGTTGATTGTTTGTGGAGACTGATTGCGTCTGTGTTTATCAAGCAAAAAATCCTCAAGCGCTTTTTGCTTATTTGTGATTCCCCTTTCTTTCGAAAAATTGATATACTCTTTTATGTAGAGCAAATAGGCTTTACATGTTTTAGGCGAATAGTTACGTAAACGCAACGCACGATCAGTTTTATCTAAAACATTTTCCATATTCAAAGAATAGCGAAAGTTTGTATAATATACAAGAATTTGTTACAATACGAATGGAAAAGTTAGATAATAACCAGTTAGCCGACATATTTTGACGGCAATTTAAAACCAAAGATTTAAAAACTTTTATTTTAAAACAATAAATTATGAAAACAGTAGGAATAATTGGAGGTCTCGGACCTGAAACAACATCGGAATTTTACCTCGATATAATTTTTTCGTGTCAAAAAAAAGACAGAAGTAGCAGGCCATCTATCATAATCGCCAGCGTTCCTTTGCCTTATGCAATCGAAGATGAAGCTATATCAAAAAATATTGGGATTGAAAGAATAGCACCTTTCTTAGTTGCAGAGGCAAAGAGACTAGAAAAAGCTGGCGCTGATTTCTTAGTCATGCCATGCAATTCTCTTCATGTTTTTATCAAAGAAATCAGGAACGCTGTCGATATCCCTGTTTTAAGCATTATTGAAGAAACGGTAAAATTCCTCAAGACAAATAATTTGAATAAGGTTGGCATAGTATCAACTTCTGCGACGATTCAGAATAAATTATATGAAACTGCATTTGAAAAAAACGGGATTATTTATGTAACGCCAGATGCTTTCCAACAGGCAAAAATGGGGAAATTTATTCTGAATCTTGTTACTGGTCAACAAAAAAATCGTGACAGAGAAGACCTTATTCAAATTATTAATGACTTCGAGAAAAAAGATGTAGATTGTGTTGCACTTGCTTGCACCGACCTCCAATTATTAATTCCTAAACATCCACGATTAAAAATATTCGACACAATGAAGATACTTGCGGATGCGACTGTTGAGGAGATATTGAAATAAAAGTTTTTAAAATATTGAAAATTGCCGTCAAAATACGACGGCTAACAGCGTGTATGCGGTTCCGCTTCGCTCCGCCCATATCGCTATCGCGACATCGCATACACGCGTACGTTGTCCGCAATTCCGCTCCGCTCCATTGCGGATGTCGCACCTTGCAAATGGGCGGGAATGTGATATAATGCACTTTTTCGCCACTATCAAGCACGATCGTGGTGGATAAAATAAAAAATTTTATTCTTTAATTTATACACTATGGAAAACTTTGAGAACAAAGAAAATTTCGCCACTAATACTTTACAGAAACAGCTTATCGATGCAGGTATTGACACTTCTATGTGGGGCACTGGTCAAGCCAAAACATTAGCGAATCTCCAGAAAGAGATTGAGAGTGGCGAAACTGTTTTAATTACCGGCGAGACTGGTGAATTGTTGAGGAGAGTTATTGTTGGAGGTGCTGATATCTATTATCAATCGCCAAATGGTAAAAAATATCGCCTGAGAGAAGACCGACAGGTTTTTAAAGATGGACGAGAACGACGCAGAGATTTAGAGCAAGCTGTTTCTGAAAAAATGAAGCCGGACGAAGACCCCAAAGACGCCATGATCCGTGGGATACAAGAAGAGTTAGGTCTCGGTGACGAAATTAATTTAACCGAAATGGGAACAGACACACAGCGAGTTACTTCCCCAAGTTATCCTGGATTAGAGTCTGAATATATTCGTCACAAATTCCAAGCAACACTCGTAGATAAATAATTTAATCCTAAAGGATATGTAGAGGAACAATCTAATAAAAGTACATATTTTGTCTGGGAGGAAATAGAATAAATTATGGGAATAAAATTTACAAATTAACTTAGAGGCAATAGGTTAATTTTTCCCAAATTAAAATCAGAATATAAAAAAGTAGGTTGAAATAAAAAAAGGAGAGCTTCTCGTAGCTCTCCCTAGGATCAGATTTTGGGGACGATAATGCAGATGCACGGCCCATAGGCCCTAGCCCATCCAATCCTTAGATATATTTAAGCAAATAACTAATCAGATTGCAAGAGGTTTTTGTCACCTTGTTTTTTCGGCTTGAAATGATAAAATCGAGAGATAACTTTTGGTTTTAGGGCGGTTAGCTCAGTTGGTAGAGCGTTTCTTTGACGTAGAAAAGGTCACAGGTTCGAATCCTGTACCGCCCACTCGGATGAAAATTCTAGCAATCGAGACTAGTTGTGACGAAACCGCCGTAAGCGTGATCAACGCTCAAGGTGGCTTAAATAGGCCCAAATTTGAGATTCTTGCCCACTTGGTGGCCTCTCAAGCGGACTTACACGCCCCCTACGGTGGCGTAGTCCCCTCTCTAGCGAAACGAGAACACGGAAGAAATTTAATCCCCTTATTGATAGCGGCTCTTAAGCAAGCAAAATTAACCAACCCAGGATCTCGTCAGCGTGATAATCTAACTATCGGCCTAGCCGAACAAGTCCGTCAAATTTTCGATCATGAGTCTGAACTATTAGAAAGGTTTTTGACGGTGATTCCTGGAATCAAAGCGCCAGCGATTGACCTGCTGGCGGTAACTCAAGGGCCGGGACTGGAACCAGCCTTGTGGACCGGCATCAACTTTGCTCGCGCCCTCTCTCTGGTTTGGAATATTCCTCTCTTACCAATTAATCATCTGGAGGGGCACGCCTTAGCGGTTCTAAATAATAATCACAAAATAAATTTTCCGGCGTTAGTTTTATTAATTTCCGGCGGTCACACTCAACTTGTTTTGATGAAAGATTGGCTTAGGTATCAAACCATCGGCGAAACTAGAGATGATGCTGCCGGTGAAGCCTTCGACAAAGTGGCAAGAATTCTCGACCTCCCCTACCCCGGCGGACCACAAATTGCCCGCCTCGCTTCCTTGGGTACACCCAAGGAAGCTTATCGTCTACCGCGACCGATGATTAACACTAACGATTTTGATTTTTCTTTCTCCGGTCTTAAGACAGCAGCGCTTTATTTAGTAAAAAAAATCCAACCTCTGACGCAAATTACTAAAACCGAAATTGCTTACGAATTCCAACAAGCGGTGATTGATGTTCTAATTCACAAAACTCTCCAAGCGGTGAAGCGCTACCAACCTAAGACCTTAATTGTTGGTGGTGGGGTGGCTAACAATGTTGAACTAGGCAAACAGTTGGAACGCAAATTGACTCAAGAATATCCGAAGACTACCCTACTCCTGCCAACGCCAGACTTAAGCACTGATAACGCCACGATGATCGCCATCGCTGCTTATTGTCGCTCTCTCAAATATCCAAAAACTAAAACGCAAAAAAAGTCGCCAACCATAGTGGCACGAGGCACCCTACCCCTTAAATAATAAGTCTGTTAAAATTAGAGTTAGAAATAAAATATGACTTTAATAGTTTTCGCTCTGCTTATTGGTTTAATTCCGGCAATATTTTGGCTGTGGTTTTGGTTGAAGGAAGATAGGTCTAATCCGGAACCCAAATGGCTAATTATTAGAGTATTCGCGCTAGGTGGCTTAATGATTATTCCAGCTTTTCTATTACAGAAAGAGATGCACCCTGGAGTAAATATTGAGCTGGCAGAAAATCTAGTTTGGCTAATCGTGATTTGGTCAGTAATTGAAGAGGTTCTTAAATTTCTTGCCGCCTACTTTGGCGGTTTACGAAGTCGCCACTTCGACGAGCCGATTGATGCAATGATTTATTTAATTACAGCGGCTCTGGGCTTTGTGGCGATAGAAAACACCCTCTACGCTCTCGGAGCGCTCCAGTCTGACGGCATCACCAGCCTCTCTTTCGTCTTAATGGGAAACCTGCGCTTTATCGGCGCTACCGTTGTGCACGTGGTTGCCTCCGCTCTAGTTGGTGGAATGATCGGTCTCGCCTTCTATGGCTCCACCTGGAAGAAGCTAATTTACATCGTGGTTGGCCTCGGTGGCGCGACGGCATTGCATAGCTTTTTCAATTACACTATAATTAAAGGAGTTGAGTCTGATTTATTTAAAATCTTTCTGCTATTCTGGTTTTTGGCGCTAATGATCATTCTTTTTTTCGAGAAGATTAAACAAAATATTATTCAATTTAAAATAGATAAGCAATAATTAAATTATCATGATGCAAAAAAAACGATCATTCTTCGAACGCCTAACCGGCAGTGTTTCAGTCAATGAGGATGAAGATTTACTAGAGGAGAAACTAACCGAAAAAGATAAAGACAGGGATAGAGATAATGATTGGATTGGCGAGAGTTCCGAAGAGGGCGAACTAACTGTGGATGTCTATCAAACTCCGTCCGAGATTGTGATTAAAACAATGGTAGCCGGTGTTAAACCCGAAGATCTAAATGTCGCCATCACTCGCGACATGGTGACAATCAAAGGCCGTCGAGAAGAAACTCGCGAGATTCCCAACGATCAATATTTCCAAAGGGAACTTTATTGGGGATCATTCTCTCGCGCTATTTTGCTACCAGCCGAAATTGAGGTGGAAGAAGCCGAAGCCATTGAGAAACACGGCTTGTTAACAATCCGCCTGCTTAAGATAGATAAGGACAAGAGTCAGACTCTCAAAATCAAATCGCTTTAAATCTATCTTAATCCTAATCTAATTTCTAATTAATGGGTGTCGAGAGCCGGGCTCGAACCGGCGACCCTTCCCTCTTCAGGGGAATGCTCTACCAACTGAGCTATCTCGACTTAATCATTATTCTAGAGAAAAAACCTTAAAAAGTAAACCCACTAATGAGACCCTTAGATTCTTCAAGATTTTGGGTAAATTGCCCAATTAAGGGCTGGAGATAGTAATAAGCCCCAAGAGCGGCAGCGATAATCACTATCCAACGCGCCAGAAACCAGGCGCGATGCAGGCGTTGATAACTAAGCAACTTGCGGAGTAGCCGATTATTTTCTTCCACCCGCTCGGCGATTTTGCGAACTAAATTATTGTGTTCTTGTTCAAACATAATCTATCTAATGCTGCTGGGCTGAATCGAACAGCCATTTAGGGCTTAGGAGTCCCTCGTTCTATCCATTGAACTACAGCAGCCGAAGCTCTCTAGAGACCCAAGAGACTGGACAGCGAGGCCTTGTCGAAGCCAACAACAATTTCCTCATCGTCTTCTTCGTTCTTAACCACAATCACCGGCACGCCCATCTGGCCAGACTTCTCAACCATTTCTTCCCGCCTGGTCGCATCCAGCCCCACGTTATATTCCGTGTACTTGATATTATTCTGTCCAAAAAAATCCTTCGCCATGTGACAATAATGACAAGAAGGGGTGGTATAAATTTCAACTTTTTTCGCCATAATAGAACTATTGTATCAGAGCCAAGCCAGTCGAGCAAGGTTGTCATTTTTAGCAATTTTATTAACTTTTTGGTGACCGCACAACTCACAGCGATGAACGAGGCTAATCCCACCGTCTCTGATTTCATAACCGACCGGTGGCATCAAGCCACCACAAGTTGCCGCCCTATCGCCGGGATTAATATCTACGTGTTTGCTCCACAAACATTCTGGACAATGGTTGGTGTAGCCACTGCCCTCAACCTCCAGACCACAGTGATCACAAACAAAATCTTCTACTGTTTTAATAAACATCGTAATGTAAGTAATGACAGAGAATCAAAGTCCTTGATTCTTTGAACTTTTAGCGCGGTGGATGAGTTCATCACGAAGTTGTTCGGCAACTTCACGAGAGAGTCCGGGTAATCTACCCTCGGCAGCTAACCCCAGCGCACCATGACGAGAATATTGCGCGCTAGCGCCGGCGGTTTGTACATGTAGATCAGAGAGGCCAAGAATCCGCGCCACCACTCCTCGATAGATATCTACATTTTGGATTCTATCGTAAGGAATGGTTACATACTTTTTCCAAATTATTCCGAGCTCTTTCCTAAAGCCATCTTCTGTTAATTCATAACGGTAAAAATGATAAGTTAACTTTGCGTATATAAACCCAATAATTAGGAAAACTGGAACAATAATCCATAACCAATCTAGGGACCCGAGAGAAAGAGAAAATTCACCATCTACTTGGCTATTTTCACTAAGAAGACTGAAAATAATGACCGATAACCATGTACTCAAAAACACTAAAGCAATAAACCACCTCAAAAGAAAACTTATAAAAAATAACCAAACGGCTTTTTGATCAAGTTGTTGTCTCATAAATTTAGATGACAATAATAATTATTTAATCGAAAGATTGACCAGTTTAACTATAGCACACGACATCTAAATAGAAAATTCTACTAAAACTCTATTTCTTCACTAAAATGTACAATTGTTTTACGAAATTAGAACCTGTTTTACCGACAATCTCGAATGATCTGTCACCCACCGAGCACGTGATAATAATATGCAATACTCTGACATACGCATTCGCGTCCGTGGTGACTCCAGATGTCGCCCACAAAGGACAAGGGAGGGGTTGTCGAAGGAGAGACTCCCTCCTGAAAATTACGGTTCCAGTCTCTTTACTCCGCGATATAGATAGGTTACTTCACGCACATTGGTAACTCCCAAAAGCTTCATAAGCATGCGCGTTGGCCCTGGAGCGAAACCGCCATGCGGTGGACAGCCGTATTTGAAGAAGTTAAGATATGAATTAAAGCTAGACACATCAAGCCCTTGTTCTTGTATTTGTTTGGTCAGTTGTTCCATTCGATGCTCTCTCTGAGCACCACTGGTAATTTCCAAACCATTCCAAAGCAGGTCAAAACTCTTTGTAATTGTCGGGTCATCTTCTTTACGCATACTGTAAAAAGCTCTCGCCTTAGTGGGAAATTCATGAATAAATACAAATTCAGAACCTGTTTCTTTTAGAATATGCTCACAGATAGCTCGTTCTTCTTCCGGACTCATATCACCATCTCGTTCATCAGATATGCCCATACGACCAGTTATTTCTTTCGCTTCAGCAACGGTTAATCTAGGAAATGGGCTGGTGGGAATCTGAATTTTTCTGTGATACATCTTTTCGATTTCATCTCCATACTTTTCTTCCACCGCTTTTAGCATTGCCACAATCATCTTTTCTTCTTCACCCATAAGATCGTGGTGCGAAGAAATGTATGACATTTCTATATCGTACATCGTAAACTCCGTATCGTGTCGTGAAGTAAAAGATGGGTTAGCCCGAAAGACAGGGCCGACTTCAAACACCTTTTCAAAACCGGACGCCATCGCCATTTGTTTATACAGCTGTGGACTCTGAGCGAGACGTGCTTCTCTGTCGAAATATTTCACTGCAAATAATTCTGCACCAGACTCAGTGGCAGTCGCTGTTAATTTTGGAGAATGTATCTCAATATAATCGTTCTCTATACAATATGAACGAAAAGATTGTTCCATCGTTGTCCATACTTTGAAAATTAAAGCTTTTTCTGGTTTACGTAAATCAAGCCATCTCCAATCAAGACGAATTGACTGATCCGTTTCTTCTTGTTGTCCCTTTTCAACTATCGGTATTGGGAGATCAGGATCTGCGAGAGAAAGGATGATAATATTTTTTGCTTCAATTTCAAAACCCGACGATGCTTGTTTCTCCACTTTTGCTAACCCTCTGATTTCAATGACTGATTCGTGTGTCAATGTTTTAGAAATAGCAAACACATCTGGCTGATGTTTCGTTATGACAACTTGTACTATTCCGGTAATATCGCGTACTAAAATGAATTTAATATTCCCTTGATCGCGAATTATCTGCGCAAAACCAACAATAGTAATTACTTCGCCAATATGTTTTTGAATATCGCGGATGTGTATTCTTGTTTTCATAATATAAAAATTGCCCTTACAAAATAATAAATCAAGGTTGACGATTTTGTAAGGGCGATCTACGATCGCGGTACCACCTTACTTCATTGGATTTTTATCCAATCTCTTACCAACTTCCAGTGGTTTGAAGCTGTGACGGGCTTATCCCGGAAGATTCTACTCTCTCAAAAGTGAGATTTCTTTCCTCGGCTCGACCGTGTCAACGGTTTCATTGCCTTTAATTAAATAATAGCAAAATCGTTAATATAACGCAAATCCTATACACACAAAGATGATTATGCTATAGTACTTCTGGAACTTCAAGATAGTCTTGAGGTATGTTCTTTTAAAATCCGATCCTGAAAGGAGGAACAGCACGTATGCGCACAGCAGAAGAAGTCATGATGCGCTGCAAGCTCATCCTCGATCAGTCGGACATCGTCCTTCTGGTCGATAAGAGTAGCAGCCCAACGGCGGCCTATGACATGGTTATAAACACAACTCACGACGACGAGACCGCGAAGGCGGCTCGCTGGCTCGGTGTATTGAAAAGGGATTACCCCGATCGGTACACTGAAATCACCCACAGCACTCTCAGCCACGTTCAGAGGAACACGGCGAAGAAAGGAGAACGGAATGAAAACGACGTATGCAGTTGACCTACTCCACAGCCCTTCGGATGGAACGACGGTTGTGCTCTACGGCTGGGTGAAAGCCCGCCGTCGGCATAATCACGTCGTTTTTCTGGACATCACGGACTCCACCGGTTCGATGCAGTGCGTGGTCGAAGTTGGCAACAAATCAGCTTTTGAACTCGCGCGGCGCATGAGCCAAGAGACGGCAGTTAAGATCACTGGTGTCATTGCAGATACTTGCAGAGCGAACCCATCGCGAGAAATCCGCGTTCACAACATCGAGATCGTCGGAGTGAGTACGATTAATGTCTCTCCGTATCCGCGGGGAAACATCGACATCCAAGACCCAAGGTTGCAGGAGCAACTTTTGGACAAACGGCATTTTTATCTCCGCAACGAGAAACTTGCCGCCATCCTGAAGTTTCGTCACATCCTCACGAGGATCGTGCATCAATGGTTCCATAAGAATGGGTTCATTGAGATCCACGCTCCGGTGCTGACACCGACGCCGCTATACGACGATCGTACTGCTATGGCAATCAAGGTACACGAGCAAGATGTATACCTAACACAGTGCGTTGGGTTCTATCTCGAACAAGCAGTTCATGCTCTCGAGAAGATCTACAACATCGGTCCCAGCTTCCGCGCCGAAGAGAGCCGCTCCAAGAGACATCTCATGGAGTACTGGCACATCAAGGCAGAGTTGGCGTTCGTGGACTTTGAGGACATGGCTTTAGTAGTCGAGCGGTTCATCCATGATGTGAGCGAGCAGTGTATCCGCGAGGGTTGCGAGCTTGCGAATATCATCGGCACCGAGGTGTGCAGTGACGGCCTTAAAACTCCGTTTCCGCGCATTGACTACGCCGAGGCGGTGGAGTGGCTCAGGACGCAGGGTTCCGATATCGAGTTTGGCAAAAGCATGGGTTCCGACGAGGAAACTATGCTCTGCCAGCGGTTCGGCGACACTCCGTTTTGGATTGTCGGCATTCCACGATCCATCGAACCCTTTCCTTATGTGGTTGACGCAGCCGATACTCGTCGAACGAAGACGGCTGATTTGATCGCAAGTCGAGGGTTTGGTGAGCTTCTCGGTATTGCCGAGAAGATCCATTCTCTGTCAATGCTCGATGAACGACTGGCAGAGAAAGGTAAAGCCGGTGACTCCCGCTACGAATGGTTGCGGGACCTTCGTCAATATGGCTGTGTACCGCACGGAGGCTTTGGCATGGGTCTTGAACGGTTGATCCGTTGGCTCTTGCAGATCCCTCATGTGCGAGACACCATTCCTTTCCACCGAGCGTTCGATAGAAGGATTGATCCATGAATACCCCATATATCAAGCCAATCACGGCAAGGCACACTGAAAGGAGCCCATTATGCAAAGGACACTGATCAAGCAGATCGGATCCGAGGTCGGCAAGACCGTTCGGATCTGCGGATGGGTGGAAGTGCTCCGCGATCAAAAGCGGATGCAATTCCTCATCATCCGCGATCACACCGGTAGCACGCAAGTGCTTCACGAGAAGTCGGCAAACGCCGAACTGACGGTAGCTATCGCCGACCTCACGCCTGAAAGTGCAGTGGAAATCATCGGCAAGGTTATTGCCAATCCGGTGGTCAAGCTGGGCGGGCTGGAAGTAGTGGTCGAGTCGGTAAACATCGTCAGCAAAGCAGAAGCACTTCTGCCGTTTGGCGAGAACCCGACTATCGAAACCCGGCTGGACTGGAGATTTCTGGATCTGCGTACCCCGCAGAACCTGCTCGTCTTCAAGATCCAGACGGCGGCCGAGCACGCCATGCGTTCGTTCTGGGCATCGGAGGGGTTCATTGAAATGCACTCCCCGAAGTTCATGGGTAGCGCAAGCGAGTCCGGTGCGGAGCTCTTCGAGGTAAAGTACTTCGATCGCAAGGCGTATCTCGCTCAATCGCCACAGTTCTACAAACAGATGGCGATGACGGCGGGGTTCGACCGTGTGTTCGAGATTGGGCCGGTCTTTCGGGCCAACCCGTCTTTTACTTCGCGGCACGACACGGAGTTCACCAGCGTGGACGTCGAAATCTCGTGGATTGACTCCCACGAGGACGTTATGCAACTTGAGGAACGTTGGCTTCGCCACGTGCTTCAAGCGGTGAAAGCCGAGTATGGCGAGGAGATCAAGGCGACGTTCGGCACGGAGATCGCGATTCCCGAGCTTCCGTTTCCGCGCGTGACTATGGAAGAGGCGTACAATATCCTCGACCAAATGGGTCACCGCATTGAGCGGGGCGAGAAAGGCGACCTCGATCCGGAGGGCGAGAGGCTCTTGTGTCGGCACTTCCATGAAAAGACCGGCCACGAGTTCGTCTTCGTCACCGAGTACCCCGCTGTGGTCCGGGCGTTCTACCACATGCGTCCCGAAGGCAAACCCCGTCTTACCAAGAGCTTCGACCTTCTCTGGAAGGGACTTGAGGTGACGACGGGGGCGCAAAGGGAGCATCGCTACGAAATCCTGATGGAACAAGCTAAGGAGAAGGGGCTCTCACTTGAACCCATTCAGTACTATCTGAACTTCTTCCGCTATGGCTGTCCACCTCACGGCGGTTATGGCTTCGGCCTCACCCGCATGCTCATGGTGATGCTGGGTGCAAAAAACGTGCGCGAGGTGACATACCTCTACCGAGGCGTCAACCGACTCACTCCGTAGCAAGAAGGATCGGCAACTAACAAACCCGGGAGGTTACGAGCATTTTGCTACGAGCTTCCCGGGTTTCTTTTTTCTCAACCAAACCGAAACGGAGGTAACAAGTGAATAGAAAGATAGACCGAGAAGCGTACCTTGCGTACGCACGAGCACTTAGCGAAAAGGAACATGGCTTAATCCGGGAGTTTCAAGGATGGCTACCGAATACAATAATCGACTGCCACGCGCACTGTAATCTGCCGGAACATGCTCATTCAATTGATGATCGCACGTACAATCACATGCTCTCGACTTTCCCGAGCTTCAGCTTGGCAGAGTCAAAGGAATGGCACGCTTTGTTTCATCCGAACAAGACGATACGTTCGTTGCGGTTCCCCAAGACGTTCCGAGGAATCAACCATCGAGCGGCAAATCTATACTTACTGGGACAAAGCGATGCAGATGATCGAGTTGCGCTCTACGGACTTCCCGATGATCCGGAATACACAATCGGAATGCTGGCTCATCCACGGGTATCGACGCTCAAGATGTACTACTCATACCTTGAGCCGTCGGCAATGGAGATTTACCAGTACTTCCCGAAGGTGATTCTGGATGAAGCACAAAGGAGAGACATACCGATCATCCTGCATCCACCGAGACGAATAACGATGTGTCTTGATCAGATACTCACGTTGGCAAAAGACTTCCCCCGTTTGCGGATCTGTCTTGCCCATTTGAGCCTAACCAAGAGTGTCGTGTCTGGACTTGAGGAGGCGTTTACGGAAATTGCTCGGCTAACACGAGTACACTTCGACACGGCACTGGTGCCATCAGCAGAAGTGGTCACGATGGCCTTGCAAATTGTTGGGTCGGATAGGATCATGTACGGCTCCGACGAGCCGCTCAACTTGATCCGCTCAACACCATATGTACACCCGGACAAGGGTGAGCGTTTAGCAACGGAGTATCCGTACCATTGGGTTGATATGTCGGATTACCAAGCATACAAACACTTGGCAACCGGCATCACTCACGCTCATTGGCAGGCACTTCAAGCTGTGAAAACAGCCGTGTCCGCTCTTCCCGAACGGGAACAGGATATGGTGAAGCAAAAGCTCTTTCACGACAATGCAAAACTGTTCCATGGCTTCTGAACAAGAGCCACAGGAACATCAAAAGGCCTAATTGCGTTTTGGCAATTAGGCCTTTCTTTTTTATCGATTTGGTAATTTATTATTCGCGGATTTTTTTGGCGAGTTCAGCTGATTTTTAATTATCCTCTTGTTTGTGGTCGTGAAAAAATATACCCCCCATACTTTTCAAAGTGTTTTTCAAACTGCAATATCTGCGGTTCCCAATTGGACACTTTCATTCCATGTATTGGTAATAATTTAACATAAGCGTGATTAATCCCAAAACCTTCGCAAATCATTCCGATCCTGCCAATATCTTGTAATTTAGAATCAAGTAATTTCCCCACATGCTTGATAAACTCAACAAGGTCCATCAAAATATCTTCTTTCAAAATTGATGCGGGATGCGGGAATCGAACCCGCGTTTTATGCTTGGGAAGCATACATTCTACCACTGAATTAATCCCGCTTTAATTTGAAAATCTCTAAAATTTTCTGCCACCAATTGTCATCAACAACCTCATCGGTAGAAATACTTACCAAGTCTGGAACAACAACAGTAATCACTTTTTCCCCTTCTTTAACAACGGAAAAATTATGCCGGATTGAAGCCTCAATCCCTCGATCAGTTCCTAATTTATCAAGCTCCGCCTGCAACACCTGTCGACGTTCTTCCAGATTAGCCACTCGACCCAAGAGAGCGCTCCTATCCCTTGCCACCAAATGATAACGCGCCCAACTGCCAAAGACCGAACGAGCCAGTAGAATAATCAGTAAAATAATCACCACGCTCCAAAAACCGTAGAAAAATTTACCCCTAAATTTAGGCCGATCTTGAAACTCTTTCATCGATAATATAGTATAACACCATGATCTTCAATAAACGACATCAGAAAAAAATTCGGATAATCTGGATGATTGGCAGTATTCTGGTCATTGCTGGAATGGTCTTGCTGTACATCCCAGCCCTATTCGCCAGTTGAACTAATCATCTTTAAGAACACTTCCGGCGGAATATTCACCCGTCCTCTTGATTGCATCTTCTTTTTACCTTTCTTCTGTTTTTCTCTCAACTTCATCTTCCGAGTAATATCTCCACCGTAGAGATAATCCGTAACGTCTTTGCGCAAAGCGCTTAAAGTGCGCGAGGCAAGAATTCTTCCCAGGGCGCGAGCTTGAATTTTCACAATAATCAATTGACGAGGCAATAAATCTTTTAACTTTTCTGCTACGGCCTGAGCTTCTATCTCCACCTTTTTCCTAGCGACCATCCTGGTGAAAGCTGGCACCATTTCATCATTAACCAAGATATCTAACCTAACCACATCAGCTGGACGAAGTTCTCCAACTACATAAGAAAAAGAGGCGAAGCCGGAGGAAACACTTTTCAATTCATCAAAAAAATTACGCATCAGTTCCCGCAAGGGCAACTCAATCCGCATTACAGTGCGATTGCGACCAAAATTATCTGTCGCTAGCAAAATTACCTCATGATCATTAAAGAGTTTAATCACTGATCCAAGATAATCCGGCGGGGTAATCACTTGCGCCGAAACCCAAGGCTCGAGAACTTTAAGATGCTTCAGATCTTCAGGAAAAAGCGATGGCGAATAAACAAAACGCTCTTCTCCAGTGCGCTCGTCTTGGATCTGATAACCAATCGTTGGCGTAGCGGTAATTAAACGAACTTGATGCTCTCGCCTCAACCGTTCGGTAACAATTTCCAAGTGTAACAGTCCAAGAAAACCAGCCCGAAAACCGCGCCCCAAAATAATCGACGACTCTTCTTCGAAATAAAGCGAAGCGTCAGAAAGTCGCAAGCGTCCCAGAGCTTGTTTCAAAAGATTAAAATCTTTCTGATTTTCGGGATAGAGTGACGCCCAGACTACCGGTCGAGGCTCAGTGTAGCCGGGGAATAAAGGCAGGGGGCGATTTAACTTAATAATCGTATCCCCCACTTTCGCCTGACCAGGATTCTTAATACCAGTGACAACATAGCCAATCTCACCAGCTCTCAATTGCTCCACAGAAACTTTTTCCGGACGGAAAAGGCCAACTGAAGAGGCGATGAATTTCTCGCCCGTGGCCCCAAAGACTAGATTATCGCCCTTCTTAATCGAACCGTCAGCTACTCTAATATAAACAATTAGTCCCTGATGATTAGAATATTCAAAGTCAAACACCAAAGCCCGCAAACCAGCGGTCTCGGGAAACTTTTCTTCCGGCGGTGGAACTCGCTCGACAATTGCTTGTAACAATTCCGAGACACCAGCGCCAGTCTTACCAGAAACTGCCAAAATATCATCGCCATTGCAATTTAATAATTCAACTAATTCAGCCCTAGTCTCTTCCACTCTAGCTTGAGGTAAGTCAATTTTATTTAAAACCGGAATAACAGTTCGCCCCAAGTCTTGAGCTAGTGCTAAGACTGTCAAAGTCTGCGCCTGAACACCTTGAGCGGCATCAACCAACAGGATCACCCCCTCAACCGCCTCAAGAGCTCGAGAAACTTCGTAAGCAAAATCAACATGCCCCGGTGTATCGATTAAATTTAAAATATACTCTTGACCAGCCTGCAAATAGCGCATTTTAATAGGTTGCATTTTAATCGTAATACCCCGTTCTCGTTCTAAATCCATCATATCTAGCACTTGATTCTTCATCTTCCGACGCTCAATAGTAGCCGTTTCTTCCAACAAACGATCGGCCAAGGTGCTTTTACCATGGTCAATGTGGGCAATAATAGAAAAATTACGAATATTTTGCATGCCTTACCATCCTACAACCCTTCTTGCTCGGGAGCAATCACCCGAACTCGCCAGAATTTACGCTTAAGCGACGACCCGATTTCAGCCAATTCTTGATTATTAAAATATTTTAGCGTCAAAAATAAAACACTTAAACCAAGCGCACCGGCAATCAAGCCCTGGAGAAAAATTCCCAAGAAAGTATTCTGATCAAACCAAACCACCAACCAGGTTAAAGTTTGATAACTAACAATCCCAGCCACCAGAGAGCTAATGATTGATTGGGAAACCGAACGACTTACCTCTGGGCCAAAGTGTCCGAAGTCACGCTGGAAAAATCGCCACAATAAAATCGCGTTAAAAGTAACCCCGAGAGAGAAACTCAAAGGCAACATGAGAATGGCCGTGCCGGACAGATTTTCCACTCTTAATAAGCGTTCGATTAATTCTCGCCAAAATAAATTATGCTTAAATAAGAAAAGGAGAAACAGCGCCAAAACAGCAATCAAGATGGCTGATAAAATATTAATGACCAGTGGCGCGCGAGTCCGACCACAAGCGTAATAACCGCGAGCTAATAACAAAATAATACTTTGACCAACCAGCGCGAGAGCAAACAAGGCAAGAGCGGCGGCGGTCAGTCTAGTGTTTGACCAACCAAAATTACCAGCGCCCAAAATTACTCGAACAATTTGGGCTCGCAAAACAATCAATAGCGCCGTAGCCGGGATGGCCCAAAAAATAATATGACGCAAAGCCACGGTGATTTGGACTAAAAAGCGATCAACTTCGCCTCGAGAAAATAATTGAGCCAAGGTGGGAAAAGCAGCGACAGAATAACTCACCCCAATTACGGCTAGAGGAACAGAGTGCAAGTTCATTGATAAATTAAAAATCGCCACCGATCCGGCGCCCAAGAATGAAGCGAAAGCAATCAGAAGCAATAAAGAGAGCTGGTTGGCGCTCAAAGCGAGCGTTCGTGGTAGAGAAATAACCACAACTCGTCGTAGCTCTGACCAAGCGGGACGAAAATTTAAGTAAGGAGTTAAGCCACTTTTTATAATTGTCGGCAATTGGATGGCTAAATGGAGGCTAGCGCCCAGAATTACCCCCCAGGCCAAGCCCGGCAAACCAAGCCGTGGATAGAACCACAAAATACCGACAATAATGCCAATATTGTAAAGCAAGGGGCTTAGAGCATAGATAAAAAACTTACGCAGAGACTGGGTTACCGCTCCCAATAAATTAGATAGCCCCAACAAAAATGGCGACAATAGCATAATCCTAGTTAAAGTCGTGAGATCGGCTTGCTGACTAGCGCTAAAGCCGGGCGCAACAACTTTGGTCAAAAATGGAGCAAAAATAAGAAGTAAAAAACTAACCACAATCATCACAACAATGAAAGCGGTGAAAACTTGACTAAGAAATTGTCGCGCTTGGGGACGATCTTTTTCTAAAAAATTCAAAAGAAGAGGGATAAGCACGGTCACCGAAACAAAAGAAGCAATAGAAACATAAACCAAATCAGGTAAACGAAAAGCGGCATAATAAACGTCCAACTCCTGACCGGCACCAAATTTGGAAGCCAACAAACGATCACGAATCAAAGCCAAGAATTGCGAAGCAAGCGAAGAAAGGCCGAGTAAAAGCGCTGCTTGATGAAGGCCGTTTAATTCTCGACCTAACCAATTTAAGATTCGCTCAACCATTTGCTAGCATAGTAACGAAAATATTGAGGTTCTGCAACAAAAAATCAAAAATCCCCCACCATTTAGGTGAGAGATTTCTGATTTTAATGACTCCGCGCCGATAAGCCGAATTCTGTTCCGTCTTCCGTAGGATGACGAATGATGATTATTTATCTAGCCCCTCAATTACTATCGGGGTCAAGCGGCACTTCCTTAGGAAAACTTGCGTCCTCCCAAAGACACGGCCTTGCAACAGGTAGGGTTTGCCGAGTAGATCGCCTCGCGACGATTCTTCTATTGTGGCTTCCCACTTAAGAGAAACCTCGATAGACTTTTCACCTTTCTCCATCAATTAAATAAATTAACTGATGGATAGTATTGTCTCTGTGGCACTTTCCCTCCGACCATGTCACCATGGTCGGGGTGGGGATTACCCACTACCATCTTCCCTGCCCTGATCTGAAACAGTCAGAACAAGGGTTGTTCGGACTTTCCTCTATTATCACTCCGTCGTCAATGACGACGGAGTGATAATAGCAATCATCTGGCGCGAAGCCTTATTGATTATACCATAATCTGCTAGAAAAACAATCAAAAAATTAATTCTGAACCCCGTTATCGGTTGCTGGAGTTACATCAATCTCACAGACACCAGAGACGCAGGCTAATTCTTTAGAACCGGTAGTGCGATCATCGTGCTCATAAAGAACGATTTTAGAAAAATCAATTTCTGGAAAATTCTGAACTAATTCACGATAACGCGCTTCGTCAATTTCCTCATAAGGCGCTAAGCGATAGACGTGATCATTCCGAGGCAAGAAAGAGAGGCCGCCAACCAGATCCCAATTTTCATAAACCCAATTAGCCACTTGCAACCACTCATCATTGCCAATAGACACTGTTGTGGATGGATTATGCTCGGTGTAACTTTCCTTCAACATCTTCCAATGTTCCAATTGCTGAAGAGCGGTTAAATCATTCTTAAAGATTGATCCCTTGGGAGCCTTAACGGGAAATTCTAAAACGAAGGTAGTAGCCGTATCCAAAGTTTGACCAACTTCGGGATGATGAGGCACTCCCATATCCCGCAACATTAAGAAAAGTGGATTGTGATTTTCAATTCTCACTCGGCGAATATAGTAAGGCGCGTGACGTGGATGCATCCCTGAAGAAGAATCAAACAGTTGCGAACCATTGCCGGAAGGCTTAACACAAGTAATACAAGTGGAAGGATTAATACCAAACCGCGAGGCGTACTGACGATTAGTTTCTATGGCGACCTCCTTCATTTTGCGCAAAGTGTGAGCGTTACGCACCGCCGGACAATCAAATTGACCGGTAATTGATACGCCTAAGAGCGCTTCCTCCTCGCAATTCTTCTTCCATTCTCGAGATAAATATGGGAATTTGGTTAGAGTTGCTTGATAAGTACCCAAGATCGCCGCAATTCTAACTTTTTTCAAAAGTGTTTCTTCAGTATCTTCTGATCGGGCAACCACTTCAGACAAATTACAAAATTGTTTTGACTTTAGAATAATTTCGCCACAAGGATTAGTCCCGCAAGTATCAACATCAGCTTTGAAGATCGGCCAACGACGAGCCGGTAATTGTCGTTGTAAACCACCACGATTAAAGATACCCCGCTCACCGGAACCGGACTTAACCAAACTAACCCACTCATCCAAAAATTGCTCCAGAGTTGGCTTCTGATTATAAACAGCCGAATTGTTAGCCATACTCCGTTGAGGATTAGTCAAATAAAATTGACCGTTTTTCGCATCACGCATTTCTGGATCATCTAAGTCAGACAGGGAGATAAGGGCGCTCCTCCGCACTCCGCCAGAAACCACTACCTCGCCGGTTTTACAAACAATATCATGAGCATCAACCGTTGTGAGACGACGACCCTGTCGCTTCAACATTTTCTCTTTTGTAAAATCAAGCAAGGCTCTTAAGGGAGCCGGCCCGGAAGCTCTACCACCCATGGTGGCTAAGCGACTACCTTGAGCTCTAATTTGAGAATAGTCAAAAATAACGTCATTGCCTTCGGACCAAGTCTTCAAACCAAAGACGAAGGCGTCCGCCCAACCCTCCTTACTATCGGCAATAACATACTGAAAAGGTTTAGCCTCAACTTGTTTCTGAATCACCGGTAAACGCTCGATAGTTTGATGCTCAACAGAAAATCCAACCCCAGTACCACACATGAGAATATACATTATTTCCGCAAAGTCTGACCAACGACTAGGCGCCACAAAAGAACAATTGTAAGCACAGACATTAGTTGTCCTAGCCGCCTTACCAGCTGACCACAACAGACGCATGGAACCAAGAGTCGACATCTCCATCATGTAATCTCGAATTTCTGTGTATTCCGCTTCTTTTAACTTATTACCTAAATTCTCACGCATAAAGTCAATGTAACGATCAATAGTTTCCACCCAAGTCTCACGACGATGTTTCTCTGGTATCCACTTAGAATAGGTGGAGTAGTATACAAATTCAGACAACTGACTCCGGAAGTGCTTTTTACTTTCTTTAGCTAATTCTTTTACTTCACGAGGCACCTCACCTTTTTGCTGACGCAATTCTGCTCGACGTTGGCGGTATAAGATATAAGACTTTGATGCCTTCACAAAGCCCTGGATAATCAATTGAGCCTCAACTAAATCTTGAACCCCCTCAACAGTGGGAATAAATTTACCAACCGAGTGTTTAGTTGCCTTAAGTAAGTCTTTTACCACCAAATCAGCCACTTTATTAGCGTCTTTCTCTGTTCCATTCCCACTGGCGCGCATAGCTTTCCAAGTGGCATTTTCTATTCGACCTCGATCAAAGGCAACAACGACCCCATCGCGTTTTCTAATTTTTTTCAAAGTGGGAACCGTTCGCTTGACCAATTTTGGACTTACTTTTGCCATAATATTTGTTGAGTAATTAAATTTTTAACATCATCATTGTAAACCACTTTTGGTTAATAACCAAAAGTGGATAACCTCACTTTTTTACTCTAAATTACCACCTTGAGACGAGCCAAGGCCAGAGCGCCATAAAGACCGCCAAGATCCTCAAGGGTTGCCAAACGAATCTCTGGGCAAATTTTATAAACTTTAGAAATAGCAGTGATTTCTTGTCGTAATAAATCTATAGGAATGCCAACTTTCTTCATCATACTGCCACCCACCACCACGACATCAGGCGACCAGTGGACAATCACATTATGAACACCAACCGCCGCAAGACGAGCCATTTCAGCCCAAAATAAGGGGTCTGTGATAGTGTGTGGAGCTTGGCCAGTTCTAGCCCTAACGGCAGTGCCAGAAATATAATCTTCAAGGTGTTTGAGAGGATCATGATAGTCAATAATCTGATGACCCGGCTCGAAACCTTCAGCCTGATGATCAATCTGACCGTCTACCAAACGAACACCACCAACACCAGTACTGATTGTTAAATAAGCTAATATTTTACTACCTTGACCGGCACCAGAAACCGCTTCACCCAAACCAACCACCGCTGTGTCATTCTCAATATAGACTGGACAAGAAAAGAGCTTTCTAATTTCATCACCAGCTGACAATTTTTTACGAGTTAAACCGCCACAAACAATCTGAAGGGGTTCGTTATTGCTCAATTGATCAGCCAAATTTTTCAGCGCTTCGGCAATTTGTTGGGGAGTTTCTGGTGTAGTGATAATTTCTGGCTCAAGAAAAGTCTGGCCATCGCGAGAGACAGCCACGCGCATTTTTGTTCCACCGATGTCAAAAAGTAGATACATTATAATTTAAATTGTATAATAAAAATTATGAATAAACAACAAATAATTGACTTTATAAAAGAAAGTCTGAGTAAGGGTAATTCGCGCGCTGAAATCGAACGAATTTTATTGATTAATCAAGTAGAAGCTCAAGCTCTAAAAGAGGCTTTTGATTCTCTCGAGCCAACTAATAAACCACCCGAACCATCACCAGAAAAAATCAAAATTGAAGCTCCGTTAATACCAACAGATATAGAAAATATAGATAATTATTCACCAGCTCTGCCAAAAAAATCTCACACCGGATTAATAGTCACAACAATTATTCTTGTTTTACTACTCATTGTCGGCGGAGCTTCGGCTTACTTTTATCTCACTAGCCAACCTCCCACCCCTGACCCCATCCCAACTCCACTTGAATTAGAGCCAGAGGAGACAACTGAATTCAACCCTAGCGAAACTGCTGACTGGCAAACCTACCGCAACGAGGAATATGGGTTTGAGTTTAAGTATCCGGCTGACTGGCGCGACTGCGAGAAAGAAAAAAATAAAATTGGCCAGCATATTATGGCCGACTCCGTGGCGTGCTTCTTCGACCCCTTAGTGATAGGCCACTCTGATCTTGATCCGAGCTTGGGCGGTTTTATTACGGTCACCGTTTCCCCTCAACCAGATTTGTTTTCCCAATATCCCAATATTTCATCTTTGCGAAATTACTTCCGCAATTTACCTGTTTATAATTACGATGGGGAGCTTTCTCCGTCCATAACTCCATCCGAAGGTCAAACCATCAATGGCGACAAATATTTAATGCCTTCGCTCGGTCTTTCAGAATTTGGCTACCGCATAAGATACTATTTTGTAACCACAAACAATGTTTTAAAAGTATCCTTAAGTACCCCAGACCCAACTCAAGAACAATATGATTCAGTTTATAAGGATAAACTTGCTAGAGCGCAAAAAATAATCTCCACCTTCAGGTTTACAACCCCAAATAGCGAGACGGCTGAATCTAATTAACTAATTAGTCTCTGCTTCAGTTCTTCGATCACTGGCACCTTTTCCGGGTCAACACCGGCGGTTTGAGCGATAGCGTAAGCAGTCCAATCAGCTAACAATAAACAATTAAATATTTTTTCCCAAATATCAGCGCCACTTAAAGAAATATTTTCTGTTGGGAAGCCGCGAGATTTAAGCAAATCAGCCACAATCCCTAGGCTTTGATTAATTCTTGGATCAGTCATCTCGTCATTAATAAAAATGAAGAAAAATTGTCTAGAGCCAGAAGAAGAATTGAAACTTTCCAATTCATTATGATTTAATTCCGGCGAAACATTGTAAAAGGCTGGGGTTTTACCAGTCTCATTAAGTTTAATTTTCCAATTATAAGCAAGAGAAAGATTAGCCGTTGAACTATAAATTGTGGGAATTAAATTACCAATCTTAACAGCCAACCTAGCTCCAGCTTCCCGCCACTTTTCTGGATTTAAATCGGAGTTCAATTTAGACAAACGTGATAATAACATCCCGCTGTCATCATTAATTAATTTAACTAGAGCTTTAAGTGAATAACCTAAGGCTAGTCGAGGTTGTAAATTTGTCAGAGGTAATTGAATATAAGCAACCTTAGAATCTTTCGCTAATTCTAGTAATTTACCCCCGGTGGAAATTACAGCCATTGATAAATCAAGTGATTTGGCTTCTCTAAAGGCATCAATCGCTTCAGCAGTATTACCAGAATAAGAGCTAATAATTACTAAGGTTTGATCTAATGAATCATGATTTAAAAACACTGGCAATCCATAATCACGATGAATAATTAAATCCACCTTAGGATTAGCTAATTGATAGATTCCAGCCGACAAATGAGAGCCACCCATGCCACAGACAACAAACTTAGTAAACTTATTAGCTGGTTTGAAATATTCAATCTTAGGCTCCCAACTAAACTGCTGATGAAAATTTTTAATCGCTTCTTCCATTGCTTTGCTTTATCACATTATCATAACATACAAACCAAAAGCTCGCCGATAAGGGCGAGCTTTTGGTTTGCTGAAAACTAGAAAACCCTTGAGATTACATCTCGCCACCATTACGGCGGGGAGGGCGATTCTCGAGTGGTCTAGCTTCGTTAACAGTCAATTTGCGGCCTTCGAAGTCCTTACCATTCCACATATCAATGGCGGCTTGAGCCGAAGCGTCATCAGCCATCTCCACAAAGCCGAAGCCTTTGGAGCGACCAGTGGCGCGATCCATGATAATAGAAGCGGAAGCTACTTCGCCAGCTTGGGCAAAAGCACTGCGCAAAGCGTCGTCAGAGGTATTATAAGGAATACCGCCAACATACAATCTTTTTGTCATTTTAACGTTTTATATAACTATGTAAGGCGACCTACCCTCACAAAGGGTCTTTCTCCTAGTCATCCTTACACAAAACGTGAAGAATACATCGCGAGAAAACACTTACAATAGTCAGTATACACGAACCTCGATTATTGTCAATAGTTTAGCTTGTTCTGAATCAATTCGGCCAAAACCGTCGGATTAGCCCCGCCTCGACTCTCTTTCATCCCCTGGCCGATCAAGAACTGCAGGGCCGCTTCTTTACCCGCTCGATATTCAGCCACCACTTTGGGATTGGCATCTATTATTTTAATAACCAAATCTGACAAAGCGTCAGTGTCAATCAATTTAGCAACAACGCCACTTAGAATTGAGCTTCGAATCTGCGACAAGGGTAAATCTAGACCGATAGTCTCAATAAAAAAATTGAATTCCGGCAACCAATCAGGCGTCTTTTTTCTGACTCCGGAAACATCATTAAGAATAATATTGGCAGCAGTTTTTATTAATTTTGGTTCAGATAATTTAATTAAAACTTGATCAAGAAACTTGGCCAATTCTCGATCACCTACTAATTGTTCAATATCTTGATCTTGTAAAAAACCAAGTTTAGTCAATCGCTCCCGTTGTTGCCAAGGCAATTCTGGAAGCGTCTCACGTAAATGCTGGAGCTCTGGAATTTGACTGATCCACAATTTCGGCAAATCCGGATCAGGAAAATAACGATAGTCATGAGAACTCTCTTTTTTACGTTGAGAAAAAGTAACCCCTTTGACATCATCCCAACCACGCGTCTCTTGCACCACCTTCTCGCCTCTCTCCAAAACTTTTTGCTGACGACCTAATTCGTACTCAATAGCTCGCTCTACTGATCTGAAAGAATTGAGATTTTTAACCTCCACCTTTGTTCCCATGTCGAGAGAGATATTAGCCTCCACCCTCATCTCGCCCTTCTCCATATTGGCTTCTGCTACATCCAAACAACGCAACAGAAGCTGTAATTCCCGAGCGAAGTCTCCTGCCTCTTTAGCAGAAGTAATCACCGGATCGGTTACTAATTCCATAAGAGGGATACCAGCGCGATTAAAATCAATTAAACTTTCTTTACTAGTATTATCATGCTGAGAACGAGCCGTATCCTCCTCTAAGTGAACACGTGTTAGAGCTACTCCCTTGAGTTTACCACCAAGAACCAAGGGGTGTTTATACTGACTAATTTGATAACCCTTGGGTATATCAGGATAAAAATAATTCTTCCGATCAAACTCGGTAAAATCAGCCAAACGACCACCAAGAGCTAAACCAACTAAGAGAACATTTTTAATAGCCTGAAGATTGGGAACAGGCAGGGTTCCAGGATGTGCTAGACAAATCGGACAAATATTTACATTGGGTCTTTTCTCATCGGGATTGTTGCGACAACCACAAAACATTTTAGTCAGAGTTTTGAGCTCCGCATGAACTTCTAAACCAATTGTCGGTTGGAAATTAGCCATTAAACCAGATAATTATAACCACCTAGAAGTTTATTCAGCCGGAGTAGTGAAGCTCCCTTCACCAGTCGCTGGCGCCGGTGGTAAATCACCGACATTCAAGTTAGCGCAGGGAGCGAACTCACAACGCGGGCCGGTTCGTCCCACCGCCGTACCATCGGGACAAATCAAAGCCTCGGTGGTACAAGAAGAATTAATCGTGCGATTAAGCGAGGGGTAACGCTTCATAATGACATAACTAGCAACCAGCAACACCAAAATAATGATGAAGATAATTCCTAAAACATGTCTCTCCCATGTAGCCATAATAATTATCTACTATATCACATAGCGCACCTCCTCTTCAAGGGTAATTCCAAACTTCTTGTACACCAAGCGCCTAACTCGGTTCGCCAGCAGGCGAACCTCGCGATAAGTTGCCTGGCCTTGATTGACAAATAAATTACCATGAAAGTCGGCAATGGACACTTTGCCAACCTTCATCCCCTTGGCGCCAACCGCTTCAAGCAAATAACCGGCAGGAATTTTACCATCGATTATTCTTGTTTGGTCAATTAATTTAAGTGATCGTTTAGGGACCTTAGCCACTAAAACATTCTTAAAAAAACTTCCGGGGCATAAAATTCCAGGTTTATACTTAAGATTACGAGTTTTAATAATACTAGCTGATTTCGTCTTTAATTGACGCTTATTACCCAAAAACAACTTAAACCTAGCTCGCAAAACTAACCAAGATCGATGTTTGAAGATGCTATCTCGATAATGAAATTTGCAATTAGATTTTTTCAACCAACGTAAACGATAACCATCCCAAATTTGAACCGCAAGGAGAGTGTCAGAAATAGATTGACCATAAGCGCCGGCATTACCGACAATAGCGCCACCAACAGTACCAGGAATGCCTGAGAGAGTTTCTAATCCACCTAAGCCAAGTGATAAACTGTAATCAATGAGCTTGGACAAGGGAACGCCAGCATCGCTGATAATCAATAAACCATCATCGGTTTTACTACTAATCACGCCTTGAGGATTGTGATAACGAATCACTAAACCTCGAAATGCCTTGTCAGGGAAAACAACATTGCTACCACCAGCAATAATTTGGTGTGGTATTTGATATTGACGAGCCAAAGCAACAGCTTCAAGAAAACTTTCTGGAGTAGTAACTATCAAATAAGCCAAAACCTTACCACCAATACCGAAGGTGGTTTGTTTAGCCATAGAAACATCTCTCACTGCCTCGGGAAAAACCTTCTTAATAGTTTTTAAAACATCAGACATTGTTCTACCATCATAAAACACTCCCGCCTGATTGAAAAGTGGGAGTGTTTTATAACTAAGTAAAGTTAAGTAATAAATTGATTACTCTTGAGAAATCGCGCGGAAAAAGTAGGTGGTATTAGCCGACAATCCGGTAACTGTTACGGAGTGCTCAATAACCCTATTATCCTCGTCAAAGGTTTCCGTGGAAAAAGCGTAACCAAAATTGGGCGCGGTTTGTCCAGAAATAGAGCGAGAAGCGGTGTCATAAATCACTCGACTGGTAGCAGCTCGATTGGTCGTCCAGCGAACAGTAACTCTGTTGGTGGTCACATCAGTCACTCGAACATTGGAGATCGTTAATGATCCTCCTGGTGGCACTGAATCATCCGTAGCTACCACCGTCACGCTATCGCTAACAGTAGCATTGTTGGCACCAGTACAGGTTAAGGTGTAGGCGCGAGAACCAGCGGTAGTGGGAGTAATTGTTTCTGAAGAACCAAGTGACCGGCTACCGGTCCAGGCGCCAGAGGCGTCACAGGTGGCGACATTCTGACTAGACCAAGTGAGGGTTACGGGAGTGTTAACGGTGACAGTCAGAGTTCCATCTTGATTATTAGCCTTAAGGTCAACTGCTGGAGAGCTTGGTGGTGGCACTGAATCATCCGTGGCGACAACGGTTACGCTATCGCTAACAGTGGCGTTATCGGCGTCAGTACAGGTTAAAGTGTAAGTGCGAGAACCAGCGGTAGTTGGAGTAACAACTTCTGAAGAACCGAGCGACCGGCTACCGGTCCAAGATCCAGAAGCTGTACAGACGGTAACATTCTGACTAGACCAAGTGAGGGTTACGGGAGTGTTAACGGTGACAGTCAGAGTTCCATCTTGGTTGTTAGCTTTAAGGTCAATGCTAGGGGTGGGATTGGATTGCTCAATCACATTAACTGTAATAGATTTAGAATCCACCACACCCTCAAAATCACTTGCGGTTAACTCCACAGTAAAAGTACCAGCTGTGGTGTAAGTTTTGCTGTGACTAGAACCAAAAGCCGCGGTACCATCACCAAAGTTCCAAGTGAAGCTATAAGGTGAAGAACCGCCGGTGGCGGAAGCTTGGAAATTGACCGCTTGGCCAACATTTAGATCGGCGTTATTGGCCGGAGTCGTAATAGTCGCGGTTAAGGGATTATTAACAAGAGGATTAGTGATTGAAATAGAACGAGTGACAGTATTAGAAACTCCATTAAAGTCACTTGCGGTTAACTCCACAGTAAAAGTACCAGCTGTGGTGTAAGTTTTGCTGTGACTAGAACCAAAAGCCGCGGTACCATCACCAAAGTTCCAAGTGAAGCTATAAGGTGAAGAACCGCCGGTGGCGGAAGCTTGGAAATTGACCGCTTGGCCAACATCAAAAGAAGCACCTGCGACAGGACTAGTAATAGTGGGACTAATCGTAGTTTGGCCTAAAACTCCAACCGGAACAACCAATAAAATGGCTAGAATTAAGGCTATTTTGTTTAATTTCATATTTTTTTAAATTATTCTTAAATTATCTCGAGCCGACTTTGAATATCTTATACCTACCTCTTATACCTACCATAGATTGGAATAAAGTACAAGGGAGGCAATAAAAAACCGCTGAGACTGTCACAAGGACAAGTTTCAGCGGTTTGTGCTCTCCTTAAGAGCTTAAAAGAACTAGGGGGAAACGAGAATCAGTTAATCGTGATCACGATGGTGTCACGATTACTAATCTTTCCGGTGCCGTCTTCCACTTCAACGGCGACGGCTCCGGTGCCGGGGTTGGAGAAGGTTTTGCTAATCTCCCAACCCCGGCTACTGGTCACCAACTCACGCTGAAGGTGTTCATCCGGGAACTTAACCCGGAATTTGAAGGGGGCTTCGCCTCCTTCCACCTCAAACTGGAACGAGGCAGTCACCGTCGCCGGACTACCAGAACGAACAAAGCTTTGTCCGTCCAAGGGCTTGACGATAACCACCACAGGTGGCGGCGGTGGGGGTTCCGTCTCTTCAACGGTGACCACCACTTCGTCCAAATCGCTACCACCGGGACCAGTGGCCGTGAGACGCAGGGTGTGCGTTCCAATGGCCAGGGAAACCGTTGCCGTACCGGACAGTGGCTTAGAGCCACTCCAGGCTGGCTTGGTGGTTCCCATGCTGGTGGCCGAGGCCGTCAATGTGGTGGCCTCAGTCGAACCCCAGGACAAGGTGACCTCCACCTCATCCTCGTCAATCTCCAGAGTCAAGGGACCGTTGGAGCCATTGACCTTGAGGTCAACGGTGGGCGCGGGTGGCGGCGGTGGGGGTTCCGTCTCTTCAACGGTGACCACCACTTCGTCCAAAT
>CAYNPK010000001.1:233371-352935 GCA_964399075.1 uncultured Candidatus Saccharibacteria bacterium
CATTGACCTTGAGGTCAACGGTGGGCGCGGGTGGCGGCGGTGGGGGTTCCGTCTCAGCCGGCTCCACTCGCACGCGAGTCGTACCGGTAGACACTTGCCCAATGGCATCTTCCACCCACACCTGGACTTCGTAAAGCCCGGGATAGGTGAAGGTCCAGGACAGATTCGGCTCCCCTTCACGAGGTGCCGTCTGATCCGAAACATGCCACACCCAATTAATCATGGGGGCGACACCGCCACGGGTACGAGCGTGGAAAGTAACGACTTCGCCAACTTCCACTACCGCGCCCTGTGGCTCAATCGTGACCTCTGGTGGAACGGGGAAACAACCCGCCAAACCCACCAAGGACAAGATGGCCAACAAGCCATACCCAAACTTACTCGTGTTCATAAGAACCTCCTGCCCCTAAGGGGCAAACGAAACACTAACTTTTTTTCAAAGGACACAAAATTTACACTACCCCCATTGGACTAAATTGTCAATAGGGACAAATTAGGAGCGTCCAGAAGACTTCTTTTTACCCTTAGGCGTCAAATCAACAGATTCCTGTCCTTGTGTGACGTCAGCGACGTCCTCCCCCACCTCTTTAGTGTCGTCTAAAATCATTTCGCCGTTATTATCAGACTCAGCGATTTCTAAATCTATCAACTCATCATCACTTTCATTTTCTGCTGGCAATATTTCTTCTATGTCCCCCATCTCCATATTCTCTATATTATTTATATTTTGGTTAACTTCATCAGGCTTTTCTTTCCTAACTAGCCAAATTAGATAAAACAAGGAACCAAGAGTTGAAATCAATAATAAAATCAGCCACCAGGTTGGATATTCAATAATAAAATCTAATAATCCCAGGGCCGCAGCTTGGAGAAAGTCGCGACGAGGAGTCTCCTCCGGCTGGACGGGAACAATTGGATCAACAGAGTCATCTGGCAATTCTGAATCATCACCGCCTGTTGTTGGCATAAAAGGAATACCATCGTCAATATTATCTAAAGGCAAACCTAAACGAGATAGTTCCTGTCGATAAATATTGCGCAAGTCTAAACCATGCACAGTACTACGCTCGCAATAAATGTTATTAACTGTCAGACGAGTAGTCACAAAGACAAATCCTGTTGGGTCAATATCGGACAAGCCCCAAGGGTTAAGGACATCTCTACCGTAACGCATTTGGAAAATCTCAACCGCTTTAAAGGTCGTTAAATCATAAACTCCAGTTATTGGAACCTCTAATCCCTCATAAACCTGGAGAAAAACCTGGAGTTTAACTACTTCGACTGGATCATTGGGCCAACCAAGACGAATGTATTTATGTAAATATTCTGGACAAAACAAAGGAGCGGGTTCAGGGGCGGGAGGAGTAACAACAGGAGAATCTCCATCATCCCTCCGGCCACCGCCGCCGCCTCCACCGCCGCCACCCCTCTTGTCAGTAGTAGCTGAAACCTCATCGCTAATGGCAAATGATGCTGCGGGAGGTGGCGGTGGTGGAGGAATAGCCAAGGTTGTAACGCTAACTTCATCGCTAATAGCAAAATTAGATGAGGGAGGTGGAGTTACTGGGAGTGAAGAAACTGAAACCTCGTCGCTAATGGCAAAGGACCCATCAAGTGGTGGAGGAGGTGGAACAACCAAAGTGGTAGAACTGACCTCATCACTAGGCACCAACAGAGATGCAACTTGATCAAGGATAACAATAGCTGTCTCCAAACTTTCCACTGACTGCTCATCAGGAACAGTCGAAGCTACTTCGGTTAGGGTTTGACTCACTTCCGAAAGGGTCAAGGCAATGTCTCCCGTGGCAACACTCTCCTCATTAGCGGCTAGAGCCATATTCCATCCAAACGCAAGAAAAACAGCCCCGATTATCCCGAGGATTACAATATTGCGTAAAATAGATTTAAGAAGATAGCTCTTTTTCATCATGTCAATAAAAATAAACTTGAGCACGAAACGAATAAAGAGCTAGTTAAGGTTCAAGCGCTATTTATACTACTATCACAATACAAGAAAAAAGGGAAGGGCTATCTTCCATTTTAACGTTGATTATAAAGGACAGATTGTTGTCCTATAGATTACGCTGATGTTCGGGAGTGTTCAAAGCTCCACATTTCTTATATTTTTTACCACTTCCACAAGGACAAACGTCGTTACGGCCTGTTTTAACCGCTGGAGTGATTTGAGGAAGGTTAGATGCTTTATCATTAGTCTGACCAATCATCGATACTGACTTATGCACAGTTTTGAGGTTGACTGTTTCTTCTTTAAACTGGGATCCGATATTGGGAATAAGCTTCAAGACATCGTCATAAATTCGTCCTTCCATATTCTTGAACATAATTAAACCTTCACGACGATATTCAATCAGAGGATCGCGCTGACCATAAGCGCGCAAACGGACACTGCCACGCAGATATTCCATAGCCTCCAAATGTTCCACCCAATAAAGATCAATAACCTGCAGAATTAAACGACGCACCTCTGAAAAAAAGTTATCCACACCAAGTTCTTGTCGTTTGAGAGCCAGCTTATTTTCCAAATCTTCTCGAGTAGGTTTATCAAGATCAGACAAAGCCTCTTCAATAAATTGCTCTATCGCCAAGTGGTCACCAAACAAAATTTGGTTGCGACGACCGTAAATAATTCCTCGCTGATGATTAAGAACATTGTCATAGTCCAACAAGTGCTTACGTAAATCAAAGTTAAGTCCCTCGATTTTAGTCTGAGCGCTTTCAATCGCACGGGAGACTAAACGATTCTCTATCGGCTCATCCTCCGGAATACCGAAACGGCTCATCATACTTTTAATCTTTCCGGAAGCGAAAACTCTTACCAAATCATCATCAAGAGAAATATAAAATTGGGTCGTACCCGGATCACCCTGGCGACCGGAACGACCCCTTAATTGGTTATCAATGCGACGCGCCTCATGTCTCTCGGTGCCCAAAACAAATAAGCCACCTAAGTTCTTAATTTCCTCAAATTGTTCAGTAGAGGCATTGATACCGCCCAATTTAATATCAACCCCACGACCAGCCATGTTGGTGGCAATAACCACTCCCCCTTTATGCCCAGCGCCAGCAATAATCGCCCCTTCTTCCTCGTTGTTCTTAGCGTTCAAAATACGATGAGGCACACCCTCGCGCTTGAGATAACTAGAGAGTAGCTCGTTCTTCTCAATAGAAACCGTACCCACCAACACCGGCTGGCCAGTCTGATGAAGATCCTTAATTTTGCGAGCAATCGCTTGGAACTTCCCCTTCTCTGTTTGGAAAATTAAGTCATTTAAATCTCGACGTTGACTTGGTTTGTGGGTTGGTACAGCCGTAGTATCCAAACCATAGACACGGAAGAACTCTTCAGCGCTGGTTAAAGCGGTACCAGTCATACCGGATAATTTTTTATAAAGCTTGAAATAATTCTGGAAAGTAACACTGGCAAAAGTCCGAGACTCTTGTTTAACAGCCACTCCTTCTTTGGCCTCAATCGCCTGATGTAAACCTTCCGACCAACGTCGACCGGGCTGAAGTCGTCCAGTAAATTCATCTACGATAACGATCTCGCCATCCTTAATAACGTAATCGCGATCTCGTTCGTAAAGAGCTTTGGCTCTAACAGCGGTCTCAAGATGATGGACGTATTTGATTCCCTTATCAGTATAAATATTTTCCACTCCCAGAATTTTCTCCGCCTTACTTATACCATCACCAGTCAGGGAAATAGTTTTAGTTTTCTCATCAATATTGAAGTCAATCTCGCGCGTTAGTCCAGAAGAGATTTTTGCAAAAACTCCATAAAGACTTTCTGATTCAGCCACCGGTGCAGAAATAATTAAGGGGGTTCTCGCCTCATCGATTAGAATAGAGTCAACCTCATCAATAATAGCGTAATGGTGGCGTGTCGATTGGGCAACTTGTTTCGGATCATAAACTAAATTATCGCGCAAATAATCGAAACCAAATTCATTATTGGTACCATAAGTAATATCAGCAAGATAAGCATTCTGGCGACTACAGGGTTTGAGAAATTCATAAAAGATCCGGAAGGAACCTTCCGCATCACGCTCAGCATCGCTCTCTTTGTGCTCAGGATCATAGAGAAAAGACGATTCGTGATTAATCACCCCGACAGATAATCCTAAAGCAGAATAAATTTGCCCCATCCACACCGCGTCACGTCGAGCTAAATAATCATTAACAGTAACGATGTGAACCCCTTGACCACTCAAAGCATTGAGATAAGCTGGCAAAGTGCCAACCAAAGTTTTCCCTTCTCCGGTGCCCATCTCAATAATGCCGCCTTGATGTAAAAAAACTCCACCAATTAATTGTTCATCATAATGACGCTGACCGAGGGTTCGTCTAGCCGCCTCACGAACTGCCGCAAACGCTAGTGGTAAAATATTATCAAGATTCTCTCCTTTATTTAAGCGGTTTTTAAAATCAGGCGTAAGCGCCTTGAGCTCGACATCAGAATAAAGTTTAAATTCGGCTTCTAAATTATTGATCTGTTCCACCAATAATTTAACTGGCTTTAATTTGCCACTATTTTGATCACCAAATAGACGTTTAAACCAAGACATTATCGCTCTATTTTGCACTTTTTTCCGACAAAAAACAACCCCGCGCCAATTTTAAGATGGCGCGGGGTTGTTAAAACAAACTTGGACTTAGCGACTCTTTCGCTTAGCAGTCTTTCGTTTGGTGGTAGTCTTTCGCTTAGCGGTCTTTTTAGCAGCTTTTTTTACAGTCTTCTTAGCAGCCTTTTTTTTCTTTGCCATTTTTTTGAATATAAAATTTATTTTTTAAAGTTACCGTGATAATCACGACCTGACGCAAAGATAAAAAAATATTTTTGCATTTTAATTTTGATTACCACTCACAGTAATAATTATCAACTAAAAATAAAATGAATACAATATTTTTTTCGCAAAAGTGTGGATAACTTTTTCATTTTATTTTTTACAAAAAAAATTACATCCAGAGATGGTCGACGGGTGCTACCTCCAAATTAAATGTCTTTAAATGAGTGCGACCGTCGACCATCTCTGGATGCAAAATATTTATTGCTTTCAGTTTAACATAATATTTCTGAAAACGAAAATCCCCCATTCCGCCAAAGACGGAGGGGGACTTTCGCAAGACATCTATTGTGAGGCAACTACCGCACTCACCAACCCATTATACATTAAGAAAAAAATAAAACAAGTTATTAAGTCTCCAACATTCGTCGCAACACTTCTTCCGAAACACCCTTAGTAGCATCCGGCTTAGATTTATCAGCTTCGTTTACAACTTTTGGCGGTGGCGATGACGTTTTAGACAAAGCCGAGGAAGATTCTTTTTGAATTTCCTTGAGAACTTCACGCAGATCCGCCGAGTGTTTACCGCTAGCCTTCTCCGGCTTCACAACCCTTAAGGCTTCTAAAGAAACCACTTTTTCCGGTTGGCGATAATTGGGCGGGGCAGTAACTTTCTCCGGAGTAACTTTAACTGGTGGTTTTGGTTTAAATTTCTCTGTTGGCAAATTAGGCAAACCAGGAAGTTTCTTAGCTTCGCCATACCATTGACTAATTTCCGACTCAACCACAGCGCGAGGTTTGGCATAAAGCTGTTGTGAAGAATTAACAATTTCCTGCAAATTAGACTGAGCCAGATCAGCAATCGGTGGCAAGGTAACTGCCGAAAATGGCATTGAGCCAACGCCATTAATCATCAGGGATAAATAAATTTGAGCAAAACCAAGATTGACCATATCTTCTTGAGTAAAAGTGGGATTAAAAATTCGTTCGAAAATTTCAGCATCCAGGGGTCCAACTCGAAATGAGATCGTAGTGCCAACGTTCCCAAACACTGCCGCTCTAACCTCCTCCGACATTTGCTCAACATATTGATGAGCCATGGTTAAAGATAATTTATATTTGCGTGCCTCTGACAAAATATTGGCAAAAGATTCGTTAGCAAAAGACTGAAACTCGTCAACGTAAAGATAGAAGGGAGGCAACTTTCCTCGTTCCACCGGAGAGACATTGGCACGCGACATGGCCGCCAAATAAATCTTAGTGATTAACATCGCTCCGAGTAAATTAGCATTATCTTCTCCCACCTGACCCTTAGACAAGTTAACAATCAACACTTTTTTCTTATCCATTAAATCGCGGAAATTAAAAGACGATTTGGGCTGACCAATAATGTTACGAATCAGGGGATTATTAGTAAATTGACCAATTTTGTTTTGGATAGCCGGCACCGCCTCAGCAGCGAAGCGTTCTGTGTATTTAGCAAATTCTTCGGTCCAATAAGATTTAACACTGGGGTCTTTAACATTATCAATAACTTTTTTGCGATATTCTTTGTCAGCAATCATCCGGTTGACACCCAGCAAAGTAGAATCGGGGTACTCCAATAAAGCTAATAAAATATTAGTGAGAATATAAGCCATCCGATCAGACCAAGACTCTGTCCCCCAAATCTTTTTGAAGGCGCTCATTAAACCGTTGACCACCAAGTGGCGTTGATCTTTACCAACATCTTCCATGACATTGAAAGAAATCGGGTGCTCCAAATCAAAGGGTGCAAAATAAATTACATCCTTAAGTCGTTCCGGTGGCACATAACCTAAAATCTTTTCCGCCGTCGCACCGTGAGGGTCCATTAAAGCCAAACCATTACCACGCAGGATATCTTGCACAGCCATGTTCTCCAACAAGGTGGACTTACCCATACCGGTTTTCCCAATCACATAGATGTGCCTGGATCTGTCTTCGTCTTTAATACCAAACTTAGTTCGCTTGCCACGAAAATCAGTTTCCGCAAAATAAGTTATATTATCTGTTTGAGGTAAATCAGCCATTGTTTATATTTTACCAACTTCCCTATCAGCTTACAATTAAACTAATCGCTCGACTCTAACTGAAAAACAGAAACCGTATACCGATTAGCCGGATCCCACATCATCCAAGAAGTTAACCCGGCATCATAAGTAGCTTGGATTTGCGCCTTGACCATCTCCGGCGTATACGGAACGGGATAATTGAAATCCTGCAACCAGGGACGCAATTTCAAACGGTCATAAGCGGGTACTGCAATCTCAAGCCGTTTGATTCCTTCTGTCATCGCGTAATAAACAATATCGTAAGGTTTAGCGTTAGGGTCAGGCCAACCATTAAAATTCACCGGATAATGAGAGGGATAAACCATAGGCGCAATATAATCAAAATATGGCAATGCTTTCTCCAACACTTGACCGATATTTAAATCACTTTGAACACTAGTGGTTAAACCAAACAAATCAACCGAAGTAACTATTTCCGTATCCGCCAACTGATCATGAAGATAGCTGAAAAACGATTCGAGAACCACAGACTTAATTTGATCGCCACTAAAGGGGTAGGAAGCCTCTCCGACACTACCGTCAGAGGGATAACGAACATAATCAAAATTTATTTCATCAACCCCCAAGTCATAAGCCTCGCGCGCTAAAGAAATAATGTAATCCCAAAAGGGTTTAGCGCCAACATCCACAAAAGATAGCTTCTTGTGATCCAACCAAATCTCGCCAGTAGAAACATTCTGCACCGCCTGATCTGAATGAGCAACAGTATATAATGGATCCTGAAACACGGTTAGTCTCCCGATGACATAGATATCCTCATCATGCATCAAACGGACTAAGTCTTTAAAGTCTTTAACCTGGCAACCCTTACCGCCACTTAGGGCAGTTTCGGAAGAGAAAACCACTGTCCCACTATAATCTTTCAAATCAACCACAATAGCATTAATCTCCGTATTTCTAGCAATACCCATAAGGTGCTGACGCAAGCTGGGTGTAGCAGCGGCGCATTGAGTCATATAAATAGCCTTGAGCGGTTCAGGAGTTGGTAAATGAGTTACCGGCAATTCTATAGGCGACTCTGGCAAAGACGGAGCTGGTGAGGAAAAAAGAGGGAGGGAAATTGAGGAATTTAAATATTCCACGGTACCCCAACTAGCCGGCATCAAAAAAATTCCGCCAGTTAATAAACCAAGGAATCCAAGAACTAACCAACAAAGAGCGCTACCTCTAGGCATCTTGAGCCGGATCAGTTGGAAACGAAGACGGAGGTGGAGGTGGAAATAAAGTTGGCGCTCCTTGATTCTCTAGCACTTTCTCCGGAGCTCGCCCTAAACGCGCCAAAGAAAAAACGGCGATTAATAATCCCAAGATAATAAAAATCACATTTTTAACAAACAAAGGTAAGCCCAAAAATGGCAAAACTGCCACCAATAACCCGAGAAAAAAGTTATTCCAGTTTTTTATTTCTTTATTAATCATGCAGAGATTATAACACGCTCTATCCTAAATTACTCACCAAGAATTTACCACCCCCCTGGTAGCAGGTCCAAAGTAGCCAAGAGCAGGAGTAAGGTTGTTGGCTTGTTGGAAGCGGATAAGAGCGGATTGGGTAAGAGGCCCGAAGTGGTTAGTCTCCTGGCCAGGAGAACCGGGTCCTTGGTCAGCGAGAGGGAAACCGTTGTTGTTGAGGAAGACTTGGAGAGCGAGAACATCAGGGTCTTGGGAGTTTAGAGATAGATCGCGAGTGAAGGTGGGTGGTGTCGGGGTAGGTGGAGGTGGAGTAGAACCAGTGAGGGCAGATTCAACTCTGGTGATAGTTTGGGGTTCTAGATTGAGGGCCCGGAGGAAGTCGAGAGTACTTTGGATTTGGTTAGAGGTTAGGCCAATAGGTGGTGGAATAACTGGCGGAGTGGTAGGAATAGCAAAGCTGGGACGACGAGAACGGCGAGGGGTTGGTTCGGGTTCAGGCTCGGGCTCTGGTTCGGGTTCCACCCATTGCCAACCTAGTCTGGGATAATCATTACCTTCGTCAATGAACCAAGTTTCGTCAACGTAATCAGCGGTAGGAACAATGTCCCAGTCACTGAAGGTGGTGAGAGTTTTCATTTCAGCTGTGGTTTTACCAGTGCCACCACCTGACTCTGATACGCCAGTAGCTTCTGTGTCCCAGAAGGAGTTGGTGACAATCCCTGGAACACTTTTGGGCCCATCTCCGTTGTAGCACACCAATCCTCGGCTCGCAACACCATCCTCACCATCAATAGAGCCAGTGGCATAAGAATTGATAATTTCACCGTTTTCATTCATCATTACTAAACCACAAGCCCACAACCTAGACTCAATTGTACCTTCAAAGTAAGAATCAGTGATAGTACCGTAATTTGAAAGAGAAAATCCAGATAATTCCTCTCCACCAATCAAAGACCCAGTAACAAAAGAATTACTAATGGTCCCATAATTTGTATTGGCTAAACCGGACACAGCAACACCGCCAACAATAGAAACATCTAGGCCAAGATTTTTAATTTCACCCGCTTCGCCCAAACTGTTAATTAAAGCGAGATTAGATTCTTCCGGCCTATTGATATAAAGATCACTAATAACATAGCCTTGACCATCAAGAGAACCAGTAAAGTAATTTTCGACGCTACCGTCATCACCAATAGTAACAAAACCAGCGCCGTCGTTCCAAGTTTCGGTAGCAGAAGCGTCAATGTCATTGCCAAGGATGTAGTGGGCGGAGAGATCATTGGCCATCAGTTGGAGTTCGTCAACATCAGTAATGACATAGGGATCTTCAACAGTTCCAGAGCCGGTTGATGGAGAGGGGCCATCGGCAATGGTTACAGAAGGGGCTAGAAGAACAGCGCTGAAAATTAATAAGAGACTGAAAAGTTTGGTAAATTTAAACATCAAAAAAAATTACATTAATTAATAACAACTTGTTTAAATATTATACTAAGATAATAAATTATCAGCAAGGCTCCCAATGTCGCCAGCGCCCATGGTGATAATCACATCGCCATCAGTAATTTGACTGGAGAGATATTTAACCACGTCAGCAAAAGAATCAAGCGCTTGTGCTGGTGTGCCCGTCTGATTGATACGCTCGGCTAACATAGCAGAATTAATGCTGTTATCTAGAGCTTCGCGCGCGGCGTAAATTGGTAAAACTAGCACTTCATCAGCCTGGCTAAAGCTGTGGGCGAAATCGTCCAACAATAATTTAGTCCGACTATACAAGTGAGGCTGGAAAACGACGACCACCTTACCACTCGCAATCTCTCGCGCGGTGACCAAAGTGGCCCGCACAGCAGTCGGATGATGAGCGTAATCATCATAGATAACTCCACCAGTCTTAGTCCGACCACGATATTCGAACCGACGCCAAGTGCCCTGGAAATCATTGAGGGCTGAAGAAGCGTTGGCGTCAGCTAAGCCTTCGGCCCGAGCGACAACGAGGGCTGCTTGAGCGTTAGTCAAATTGTGAGCGCCAGGAATTTGGAGTTGCAAGCCAGAAATATCTTGCGTCGAATAATCAACCACTCGACAAGAAGCTTGCGCCACAATCGGTGCTAGGTTAGCTTGGCTAGTGTCACAAACTAAATAACCGTCAGGGGGTAATTTAGCAACTAATTCGCTGAAGGCGGATTGGATATCAGCCAAGTCGCGGAAATAATCAAGATGGTCGTTATCAATATTGGTAATTACCACAACTTTGGGCGATAAGTTGAGGAAAGAGCGCCGATACTCGCAAGCTTCGGTAATAAAATATTTACTCCGACCGGAAATAAAATTTGATTTAAGACCGGACAAAAAACTGCCAACAATAACCGTCGGATCAAGACCGGCAGTTACAAAAATTTTAGCAATCATCGCCGTGGTCGTTGTCTTCCCGTGAGTCCCGGCAACAGCGATGGTATATTTCTCCGCCGAGATCCGGCCCAAGGCCTCCGGATAAGTTAAAATTTTTAGCCCCAATCTCTTAGCCTCCTGGAGCTCGGGATTATCAGCCGAAATCGCAATAGTATGAATAACTAAATCTAAATTAGAATTAAGATGAGAGGCTCGATGACCCTCATAAATAGTCGCCCCCAACTTAGAGAGTTCGGTTGTCACCGGTGAATGAGATTGATCCGAACCACTGACTATTTTACCCTCGCCAAGATACATCCGCGCGATCGCCGAGATACCAATCCCACCAATGCCGATAAAGTGGATGCGTTCCATTATTTTCCAGTATAACTTTAATTAATAAAATGATAAATTGACAAAAGAGAAGTAAAACGATAGAGTTTAAACGGCAATTGGTGGAAAGTAAACCACCAAGACCTGATCTTTACAGGAGGACTAACCGTGACGGCAATAGACATCGGGGGTATGACACTGTCGGTGGGAGGCCCTAGATACCACCGAGAACTTCGACCCGGATTGGAAGTGCTGGTTGACGGCCGGCCGAATGACTGGTCCGAAATCCGAGACAAGCCACAAGTACGACTGCAACTACTCCGACTGATGACTAGTCAAGGAGTAAGGCTTGCTTTTGCTCCCGACCCCAGAGGCTTCAATACTCTTATCGGAGGAAGACAAATTAGGTCAGAGTTTAAACTTGTGACCGATCAACACGCTGCACTCTATCACGGCGCCGAGCTTGACGGCTACAGGCTGGAAGAGCCCGGAGCAGTGGCGATAGCCACCGGCGACTGCCCAACCATCATCGCCTACCTGCTGAGGAGAAATCACCCAGTCGTCGTAGCGCACGCCGGCTTCGACTCCCTGATTGATAGAGCCCGTTGGGACCCTCAAGTGCAACGACAATATCGAGTCAGGGAGAGTGTACTGGATGTACTGCTCCAGCATTTCCCCCGCGAGACTTGGAGCCAGTTGCGATTCTTCGTTGCCGCTGGTATCGGCAACAGTTTCTCTTATCCAGTAGACCACCCCGTCTACGGAACCATCAACCGCCTGCGCTTGCAATACCTCCGAGGGAACGATCGCTACCGAAGGTGGCCAATCGTCGTTGGCAATCCTGACGAAGGCAGGATCAGCTTGCTGGCAATCATCCGCGCCCAGCTAGCCACCTATGACATCCAACCAGAGCAGGTGGAACACGACGGCCTCGATACCGCTACCGACCGCTCCCTCTGGAGTCACTCTCGCTGGGCGAGGGAACAAAAGGGTCCAGACGGCCGGAATCTGGTGTTGGTGATTAGTCGCTGACGCAACTGATTGCCAGATCAGCAACCTCCAAACCAATCAAGTTCGCGCTTGGTTGGTTTTTTTATTTTAATTTTTTAATCAGACGATTAAATTGATCGCCACGGTCATACTCGTTTTGGAATAAACCAAAGGAAGCGAAGCCAGGACTAAATAATATGACCTCGCCCTTCTTAGCTTCGCGAGTCGCCAAGTCCACCGCCTCTCTCAAACTGGAAGTTAAATTAAAACGAAGACGAGCCAGAGCCAGTTTAGGAATTAATTTAGCCGTTCCTGTCCCGGGTAATAAAATTATTTCGCGACAATATCTCTTCATTAAAGTCACAACGGAAGTGAAATCCAGAGTCTTATCGGCGCCACCGGCAATCAAAATAATATTAGCTTTAGTTTCACCAAGCGCCCCTAGCGCGGCTCCAAGCGCGGAAGGAGTAGTAGAAGTCGTGTCGTTGTAAATTTTAATCCCCCGCCACACCCTTTCTAATTGCAAGCGCCCCGTCACGCTGGAGAAATTAGTAATCACTTTCTTAATCACCGCCGGCTTAATCGCTAGAATTCCCGCCACTTGTTTCGCCAAAGAAGCGTTAATTCGATTGTGCTCTCCGAGTAATTTGAGCCGCCAACTCTTAGGCAAACTTGGCGCCGGCTGGCGCCCCAGACGCTTGGCAATTTGCGCCCCGCAAATTAAATAGTCATCAGCTTTCTGATATTTAAAAATATTAGCCTTGTCAGAAAAGTAACGTTCCATGTCACCATGATAATAATTAAGATGGTCAGGTAAAAAATTAGTGAAAACAGCCAGATGAGGACTAATCGCCAAATCGCCGAAACCCTGCAATTGCCAAGAGTCTAATTCCAGAACTACAGCGTCACCAGACTTTATTCGCTTCAACAAAGCTAGAGTAGAAACCCCTTGAATATTACCCCCCAGATAAACTCGCCAACCGGCCGTCTTCAAAATCTCGTAGATTAAATAGGTAGTGGTGGTCTTGCCACGCGTGCCGGTAACGCCAACCACCGTAACATCAGGAGGCAGTAATTTAACAAACAAAGCCGTGCTCATCAATACCGGAATATTATTCCGGCGCGCTTCTGCTATAAATTCCGAATCTAGAGGAACACCAGCGCCCTTCAAAATAAAATCGCGATCGCGAAAATCATCTAAGTGATGACCGCCAAGGCGATAATTAATATTAGTAAATTTAGCTAACTTCTTAAGCGAGGGAGTGAGAGCGACTTCTGTTTTAACATCAGTCACCAGCAGATCCGCTCCGGCCGAGGCAAGAAATTTAACATCGCCAACCCCGCGACCAAGGAGGCCGAGCCCCATGACGGTGATTTTTTTGTCTTTAAAATATTCTTGCCAATTGGTCATTATAAATATCGGAGTGCCGGGATTCGAACCCGGAGTCACACGAACCCGAATCGTGCATGTTACCGTTACACTACACTCCGGAAATTATTAAAAGGAACGGTGTGCCGAAGCAACACTGGTGCCGAAGAGAGGATTTGAACCTCCACGGACTTGCGTCCACACGCCTCTGAAGCGTGCGTGTCTACCAATTCCACCACTTCGGCATGGGTGCGCGTGGAAAGAATCGAACTTTCGACCTCTGTCTTATCAGGACAGCGTTCTACCACTGAACTACACGCGCAAGATACCTCGGAACTATAACAAAATAAGGACAAAAAGAAAAGACGCCGTGGTTCCACCAGGACGCCTTTGCTATCTCTTGCCTCAAAAAAATTGAGGGCTTACTTTTTCTTCTCGCGCCGGACCGCTTCCAGCGCTTTCTCCACCTTACGCCAATAAGACAGGGTGCTCTTCAGGCGATACCCGTTGGGACCGCCATTGTGGATCCGAGCAATATCCTGACTAGTCGGCTCTCGGCCCAAGCGCTTCCTCGTAGCGTAACGCTCCATGTAGCGATGGAACAACCACAAAGAAAGCTCGCGGTCGCCAAGACACTCCTGCGCACGGTGCTTGGTGCCCTTAATCTCGTTGACGTCGTCAACGAAGGGCTGGCGAATCTGCAGACAACCGTAAGCCTTGTGTTGCAGATTTTTATCGCCAACGGCCCGATCATCACCACCAGACTCAACCATGATCATAGCCCTGATGAGATCAGAGTTGATCTTGATTGGCTGGCTACCACTAGCGACAGACGCCACCAACACCATTCCTGCCCCTCCGATCATGCCAACTTCCCTGCGCATAATCGGTCTCCTGAAAAGAACTAACACTTTAGAACCGCTATCCTTAACGATTCGACTATTTACTAGTCTAGCATACTAGAAATTTTTGTCAAGACGCAAGATGATTGTATAGAAAATTGTTACTGACTCTTTTGTTCCGTTCACCCCTCGTCTTTCCGAGCGTCAGAAGATGTTTGAGAACCATCTCCAAGTTCCCGCCATTTACCCGGCAGTCAGGTGTTCTGGACGCTATAGCAATCCGGAACTTCGACCGGTAAGTTCAATCCACCGAAGTGGATCAAACATTTCCGTTTGGAATTGATCCACGAGCAGCTTCCGCTACCCGTGCCTTGTTACGACTTAACCCTTGTCACCAAGCTCACCTTGAATCCGCCAATGGCGAATCTTCGGGTGCTCCCGGCTTCCTTGGCTTGACGGGCGGTGAGTACAAGACTTGAGAACGTATTCACCGCGGTATGGCTGACCCGCGATTACTAGCGATTCCAACTTCATGAGGGCGAGTTGCAGCCCTCAATCCGAACTGGGACCACTTTTTAGGATTAGCTCAGGATTACTCCGTCGCGACCTATTGTAGTGGCCATTGTATCATGCGTGTAGCCCAGGATATCAGAGGGTCATGCTGACTTGGCGTCATCCTCACTTCCTTCCGCCAAAGGCGGATAGTCTCGCGTGACACTTGTAACACGCGAAGAGGGTTGCGTTCGTTTCCCCACTTAAGGGAACAGCTCAAGCCACGAACTGACGACAGCCATGCAACACCTGTCCAATTGTCCTTGTGAGAAGGCTCACCTTTCGGCAAGCTTTCAATTGAATTTCAAACCCTGGTAAGGTTCTTCGTTTATCATCGAATTAAACCGCATGATCCACCGCTTGTGCAAGTCCCCGTCTATTCTTTTGAGTTTTAGCCTTGCGGCCGTACTTCCCAGGCGGTTCTCTTAACGCGTTAGCTTCGCCTCTCAGAGGGTCGATACTCCGAAAAGCCAGAGAACATCGTTTAGGGCGTGGACTACCGGGGTATCTAATCCCGTTTGATCCCCACGCTTTCGTGCCTCAGCGTCAGTAAGGTGCCAGCTGATTGCCTTCGCTTTTGGTGTTCCCCATGATATCAACGGATTTCACCCCTACACCATGAGTTCCATCAGCCCCTCACCTCCTCTAGTCTGACCGTTTCGCTCGCATTTCCCCGGTTAAGCCGGGAGCTTTAACGAACGACTAATCAGACCGCCTACGCACACTTTACGCCCAGTAATTCCGGATAACGCTTGGGGCACTCGTATTACCGCTGCTGCTGGCACGAGTTTAGCAACCCCTTATTCATGAGGTACTATCAAAAATTTTCTCCCTCATAAAAGATGTTTACGTTCCGAAGAACTTCATCCATCACGCGACGTCGCTCCGTCAGGCTTTCGCCCATTGCGGAAGATTCTCGACTGCAGCCACCCGTAGGTGTATGGGCCGTGTCTCAGTCCCATCGGTGGGGGTCAGGCTCTCACCTCCCCTAGCCGTCATCGCCTTGGTGGGCCATTACCCCACCAACTAGCTGATAGCCCGCAGGCCTTTCCCGAAGCGAAAAACTTTACCCAAACATCATCTTGCGACAACACTTGGGACCATCCGGAATTACCTCGTCTTTCGACAAGCTATGCCGGACTTCGGGGGAAGTACCTACGTATTACTACCTCGTTCGCCGCTCCCCTTGCGGGGCGCTCGACTTGCATGCCTTATCCACGTCGCCAGCGTTCATCCTGAGCCAAGATCAAACTCTAATTAAAGAATGAACGGAACAAAAGAAACAATAACTTAAACTAACTGGATCATCTTGTAATTAATTGTCAAAGTCCGAACCCGAACCCATAGTATATACGGCTCTCTCAAGAAGTCAAGTTAAATTCAAGCTTAAGACTTGGTGCGAGAATTACTCCAAGCAACCAGTAGTGGTGTTGCCAAGAAGATCGAGGAATAAGTACCAACAATCATGCCGATAGTTAAGGCCAGAGCAAAATATTTAGTTGAATCACCACCCCAAAAGAAGAGGGCGAGTAAGACGAAAATGACGGTCAAAGAAGTATTAATAGAGCGAGTAAAAGTTTGACGGAGGCTCTGGCCAGCAATAGCGGCAAAACTTAAGGAGTGAGGCTGGCGTAAATTTTCTCGAATGCGATCAAAGATCACAATAGTGTCGTTAACAGAAATACCCAAGACAGTGAGAAGGGCAGTCAGAAACAGAGCGTCAATTTCTACTCCGCGGAAGTGACCAAGAACAGCGAAGATGCCGGTGGGAATAATCACATCGTGAGCGAGAGCCACAACAGCAATTAAACCATACTTCCAAGAACTAACCCCACCCTGATGATGAGCACTACGCTGACGAAAAACAATAGCGATGTAAACAATAATTAAAATGATAACTAAAATTAAAGCGATGATTCCCTTGCGCGCCAACTCGGCACCCAAGGCCGGACCAACAGTAGAGAAACGATTTTCTGTAAACTCACCTAACTCGGCTAATTTGTCGAGAATAGTTTGGTGGACTGATTCATCAAGATGATTAAGGCGAATGATTAATCCCTGATTGTCTGTGGGAGTAATAGTAGTAGCGCCCAAATTAAGTGGAGATAAGGCCTCGTTGACCGCCGAGATTGATGGGACACTCTCTTGATACTCAACTTCCATAATTGAACCACCACGGAAATCCATCCCCAAGCGAAGACCGAAGACGCCAATGGCCACGATAGAAGCCAAGACGGCAAGAGCCGAGAGAGTAAAGAAAATCCAACGATGATTGATGATGAACATAGTGATTAGGTTTTAGTATTTGGAAAAAAACCAGAATTAAATAAAAATTTAGCCACTCGCGAACTATGACCGGGTGCGATAGCCAACAACATCGTGCGAGTAGCAACAATAGCCGTAAACATACTAACCAGCACACCAATAATTAAAGTCAAAGCAAACCCCTTAATCAAGCTGGTGCCAAACCAAAACAAGATGACCGCAGCTAAAATAGTAGACAAATTAGAATCGCGAATAGCACTCCAGGCGCGACGGAAACCCTCACGAATAGCATCATGTAAGTGTCGCCCAGCGCGCAATTCTTCTTTCAATCGTTCGAAAATTAAAATATTAGTATCAACGGCAATGCCGATAGAGAGAATGATTCCGGCAATACCAGCCGCGGTAATAGTCACCGCCACTAATTTAAATAGAGTCAGAACTAAAACAACATAAAGCGAGAGAGTTAGAATAGCAATTAAACCAGGCAAGCGATACCACAACAACATAAAGACTAGAATCGCAATGAAACCAATCAAACCGGCATAAATTCCCTTGATTAAAACCTCTTCGCCTAAGGTGGCACCAACTGTTTGGGTGGAAATTAATTTAATCGGCACCGGCAAAGCGCCGAGATTCAAATTACGCGCCAGAGATCTCGCCTCTTCGACCGTAAACTGTCCGCTAATTTCCGCCCGACCATCCAAAATTGGCTCGCGAACTGTCGGCGCGGAAATCAAGGCGCCGTCGAGATAAATACCAATCGCCTTATCAACATTGTTCTTAGTTAATTCAGAAAAGAGAGTCGCCCCTTCCTGATCAAACTCAATAGAAATGGCCCAACCGATAGGCTGACCGCTAACGACCTGGGCTCGCTTAAGATAACGACCAGTCAAACCGGAAGAGATAAAATAAGGATCCTCTGTTAACAACACATTATTGGGAAGTGGTTCACCAGCAGCTAATTTGGCTTGAGCATCAGTGTAAGCAGCTAAGATGGCCTCCTTCTCGGGACCGTCCGGCCTCTCGGTTTTGAATTCCAAAGTTGGGGTGACATCAATCACGGCGATCGCCTCTTGGATATCAGTCACGCCGGGCAACTCAACAATAAGACGATGATGGCGATCAGCCAAACCGGACTCTTCAATTTGAATTAGAGGCTCGGCAACGCCGAAGGCGTTAATCCGTCTCTCGATCACTTCACGCAGAGAGGTCATTGCTTCTTTGACATCAGAAGAAGAAATAGCCGAAGTGTCGGCCTCATAAACCAAGTGACTACCACCCCGCAAGTCTAAACCCAGACGGAAAGTTCTCCCCCACCAAGCCTCTGGAGTTGATTCCGAATAATAGACAAAAGAGCCAAGCCCGATACCGGCCAGTAAAATAAATAAGGACAATAAACGATATTTCAACATCTTTGGTCGTATTATAAGCTAAAACAAGCTTTAGGCAAGTTTAGGCCAGAGCGCGAGATCGGCGTTGGCCAAAAGCTAATTGCAATAAACCCACAACAATTAAGGCTAAGAAAAAGCCACCCAAAATATCAATCGGCCAATGCAAGCCGGAAGCCACGCGCGCTAGACTGATGAGGATAGCAATAATTAAATAAAAACTGCCTAACTTCTTGCCATAAATAACATAAATAGCGAAAGCTAAACTGAAAAAGAAAGTGGCGTGACTAGAAGGAAAGGCGCTCGAGGAAATATTAGACAGTAGAGTTGATCCCTCCGGAAAAACAAGGAAGGGTCGTTCCAGAAGTTCAAAAGTTTTAATTAGAGTGGAGAGCGACCAAGCGATAATGGGCGCTGTCGCTAAAAACAAAGCGTTGGCGATAGCGCCAGACTGACGCCAGTGGACTAAGACGTAAACCGCCAAGCCAAGAACCGCCAGCCAAGGCAGAGTTTGAGCTAAGAAAATAATTAAGCGATCAATCAAAATAAATTGACCAGCCAGAGAATGCAGAAAGTTAAAAATAGATTGATTCACGCTAATTAAAAAGGCCAACCGTCACATGTTCCGATAATAGCAAAATCGACGAGATCGACAACGCCATCCAAATTAAGATCATAATGGTAACATTGATTAGCTGAAGATCCTGGCCACTCTTCCAAAGGGATAGAGAAAAATTCATAATCAGAAGAGACATCGCAATTAATAACAGCGAGAAACATCGTAGAATCATCAGATTTAGGATCTCCATTTACTGAACCATCACCATCAAAGTCTGCCAGCGCACAGAGATCGCCGGGAAACTCGCGTTGGTTGGGCCAAGTGATCGCTTCATGAGACTGATCCAGTTCATCAAATTCAACAATCACCTGGATAGTCTTGGTCGCTTCGTCAGACTGACCTTGAGCAATAACACGACTTCTAGTACTAGACTCGTTGATAACTCGGAAAGAAGCGGAATCATTATCATCAGCAGAAGGACTTAAGAGAACAGCATCGTCGCCGTCGTTAGCAGTCTCATAGGTTCGCTCGCGAGATAGTCGCAATAGGGCTTCTTTAACAGCCACATCAGCATAAGAACGAGCGCGCAAGCCGGACTCGGTGTCAACGGAATCGAAATTCTGGTTGACTGAGAGTAAGGTCTCGCCCAAGACTGCCACCAGAATCATTGGCGTTAAAATAAAAATGAGCGATAAGATGGCAATACCACGCGCTGGTTTCTTAAATTTGGTTAAAAAGTTCATAAGGTTAATTATAACAACTTTCCAGAATATTATAATCCACCTGATCGGCTTCGCCGTCTAAATTTAAATCCAGGTGATAGCATTGTAAATTAGGAAACTCCGAGACAACCTCTCCAGGCAACCAAATCGTTGAGACATCACAACCCAATTGAGAAGTCATTAATTCGCCATCGGACTCATCAACAATACCATCTCCGGTTAAATCTGCCAGGGCGCAATCTCTGGGAAACTCGCGTTGATTGGGCCAAGTAATAGTTTGATGCGATTGATCCTCCTCATCAAATTGAACCATTGCTTGGAGGACTTTGGTCGCCTCGCCAGATTGGCCTTGAGCAATAATGCGTTTGAGAAAATCAGATTCGTTGACGATACGAAAAGACGCTTCGCCATCAGGAAAATCTAAAACAATTGATTCATCATATTCATCAAAATCGTAAGTGTAATCACGAGCTAAACGCAATAAAGCTTCTTTAATTGCACCATCGGCATAAGACCGGGCGCGTAAGCCGGCTTCGGTATCAACCGAGTCGAAATTCTGATTGATAGCAGTCATCGCTACGGCGACCACTATCAATAAAATAATAGCAGTTAAAACAAAAACCAAAGATAAAGTAGCCATCCCTTTCATATTCATATCATCTCAACTAACAATTATATCATGCTTAAGTAAACCTTTCTTGAGATTGAGATTAGACTCGCGATAAATCTCGCTATAAGAACTGTCGGGTAACTTCTCCTCCACGGTCAAATCGTACACGCCGGGCGCCACCAAGAGATAGAAGTGGCCGGTAATATTACTCACCACTGCTTTAACTTGCTCCGTGGTGCCGGCCAAAAACAAACGAATGATAGCAAAAGCGATAGTCTCCTCACCACCATAACGCCTCAAGGCTGTGGGCGGATGATGATCACGCCACCAGAGAGCTCCTAAGCCTAAAACTAAATATAGACCAAGCGAGAAATAACTCCAATAATCCGGACGAGACCAAGCTAGCCAGAAGCTTAAAATTAAACCAATGAGGTAAATCATTCGAGAGAAGCGCGACCACCAGATTAATTTAGTTCTAAATGATTGGAGATAATCACCTTGGCGCTTGGCAAATTCATTCCAGTCAAAGCCGACTGGATCAAGAGGGATATTCAAACGCATCACCTCCTCTCCGCGATACTCAATCGTCTCACCGAAATAGAGATCGGCGTACAGTTCGTCAGCTTGGCGACCGCGCAAATTATCTGAAGGAAATTGATAATGAGTTTTATTCGCCTCTAGACGATAAGTCCCGGGCGCGACGAGAAAACCGTAACGCCCCTCCAGATCAGTAATCGCCGTCTGAACCACGCCTCCCAAACTGGTGCTAACTAGCGACAAATAAGCCGGGTCAAGGGGTTGCTTGGTAACAGAATCATAGACCGTACCCCAAGGCCGGCGTCGCCGGCCAAAGTGGAACAAACCGCCAAACAAGCCGAGTAAACGGCCCAACCACAAGCCCCATTGCCAGACCCCAGTTTGAGTCGCCAAGCCGACGCTGAAGTAAATTACACCAGAGACGGCACCAGCACCAGAGAGAACCACCGGCGTCGCCGGATGGTCGGCGACCTCAAGAACGGTGGTTTTAATTAAATTTAAACCAGACTCGCCAGCAGTTCTCGAATTATTCGGCAAATCAAGCGGTGGCAGATTCGGATCAGGATCAGTGTTTGGATCGGGATCAACAACAGAACCGTTATCCAACCACTGGATATTATCAATCCGACCAGTAGAATCTTGAGCTTGGACCAGAGAGCTAGCCAGAAGCGTCAAGATCAAGAAAGTGAAAATAAATAAACGCGAAAGCATAATTTAAGTTTAACGCAAGGAAACGGTGGTTTGTTCACTGGCCGTGTAAGCAAAATTGGGATCAAGAGAATTATAACTGATCGTAATCTTAATTGTAATAGATGAGATCGTCACACCCAGATCATCATTAGTGTTTTGACTAAGGGTAAAAATTAAACCATCCGTGGCATCATCAATAATGACTTGATCAGAAGTCAGTGGCGAACCAGAGCTAGCACACTCACCCTCCGCCGGCGCATCATCAGAAACATAACGATTAAGCGCGCCAGTGCTAGAGAGACAATAAGTTAGATAATCACCTGAACGCGCTAGAGTTAATGCGTTTTTTTCTTCTCCCACTTCGCCTTCCGGGTCCGGCGAAGTAACAGCAATAGCCTGACGAATATCTTGAGTCAATTGAGACATCACCAGGCGGAGATTGGAAGAGACTTCGGCTCTGGCAACGCTCTGACCTCGCACTCGACCGAAGGAAATAAAAATACCGACAATAACCACGGTGATAATCCCCACTCCGGCTAGATAGATGAGTAGCTCGATTAAAGTAAACCCCGATTGATGATGATTAACTATTTTTCTCATGGGCTCCAATTCACAAAGACTTTCTCGACCGAAGGAGTATCACCACCGGAAGTTTGGCAGGAAGTGTCAGAACATAAGATGAGGCGATAACGGAAATATTGTTTGCCATCGAAGGTGGGTGAACAGCGGAAAGAAGCCGGGATAGTAGGCTCTGATGGTTGGTAATAATAACTAAGAAAAGTATCGGGATCAGAATTACAAATACCAGATCCGTCGCCTAAACCATACCATGTACCATCAAAATCTTCAGGTTCTTCCGCTGTGGCAAATTGGAATCTGACGGCAGTGCCAATGGGTAAAGTGCCGTTCCAGTAGATAGAATTGTAGGAAGGTTTCTCCACGCCGGTATCGAAGATAGTGGAAGTGAGAATACCGTAGGCGGGAATAACAGAGAGGGTGGGATACACAATGTGATCAATTGGTACGCCACCAACATCAGTAACCACCCGGAAACAATAGGAGCCACCAGTGGAAGAATTGTTGACTAGGGCGAAGTCCCAGAGGCCGTCTTCGCCAGAGTCTATCTGATCAGTCACCGCGAAGGGATTAGATTCTTCATAAGCTTGGGGAACAACCTGATGTCCTTCGTGAGTTGGGTCATCGTCGTGTGAGGAAATATCAGCACCATCTGTCATCCCATCTCCAGGATTGTTGTAATAGACAATCGCAGAATCTTCCAAATCAACATCGCCCCAATCATCTTCAGAAACTTCAGAACAACTTAAGCCGTCCCCAAGTTCAGCCAACTGTAGATGGAATTCGGTACCCACCTCTTGCGTAGACGCCGCGTGGATTAATAGACGCAAGCGGAAAGGAAGGCCCTTGGCGGGAGCTGGCGTGCTGGTATCTTGTTCATCAGTCAAAGAGGCGCCGAGAAAATCCTCTCTTTCATCTTGATTAATTTCAAGATTCTCAAACCAACGATAGCCGGAGAGGGAGAGGGCGGGGCCTAAGGGGGTAAACCAGTTGGTGTTAGAACCTTCATTGCAAGTAGCAGAAGGGCACGAAACAGGAATGGTGGCTTCATTAGTATTATGAGAATCACTCACTTCAATAAATTCAAGAGTGTGATTGGCAGGAATATCAATAAACGCCTCTGCGCCAAAATTAGTAGCACTAATTTCTAATAATTGTGTATCTCCGCCCTGTAATACCAAGCTGTTTTCAATCGTAACAGTTTTACCACTTTCAAAAATTAAAGAGCTGGCAGCTTCGACAATTTTAGAGAGGTTGTAGAAAGTATTATCTCCGAAAATAGTATTACTTGATCCAGAAAAAGTGACGGTTCCGGAACTGGCAAGCACAGTTCCGGCTGTGTTTGTCCAGTTGCCATTCACCGTCAAATTTCCCGCGATTCCGAATGTTGTGCCAGCATTGTCAAATTCAATTCCGTCATACGTTCCCGCGGGAATTGTGACAGCGGCGTCATTCTCCTGTCCTGTAAATTTAACCAGCGAATCCGCCGCGTTCGTCCACGTCCCGGAATTGGTAAACGCTGTTCCCGCCAGCACCAGCGTCCCGTTGTTGGTCAGTGTCGTGCCAGAAGCAATCGAAAGTGTCGTGCCAGTGCCGGTTGTGGTAAGTATTTTCCCTGAATCAATGGCAAGATTTCCAGCATTTGCCAAAACAATCGAATCTACTGAAGTGTCTGTCACCAAATCGGAAATAAGAGTATCAACGCCTGAAGCCGTTGTTATGCCATTATTATCAACCGTCAAGACACCGTTAGTATATATTGTTCCAGCCGCGCCGTTATTCGTACTACTGCCAGCATACGCCTGAAATAATCCCGCAAAGCCCTCCGCATTCGTATAAATTATTGCAATCCTTCCACCTGAACCAGTCCCGGGTTGTGATCTAGTCGTACTACGCCCCCCAATAGCCTGAACACTTCCTGATCCGGTAAGCGTGTTGGTGGTAATATTGATTGTCCCACCGGAACCACCCCCCCCTGTTATAGCAATGCTGTTTCCCCCATTGGCAGACAATGTTCCATTAACCATGAACGTATCGCTTATACTGAAAATGAGCGCGCCACCACCCAAGCCTCCGTAGAGATTGGACTGACCACCACTGCCAAGTGAAACAGGGTTACTGAATGAGCCATATGTTCCACCCCCAGCCACACCGCCTAATGCTTTTCCACCAACGCCTCCATAACCGGCGCCATCACCGTAAGTCCCGCCACCAACACCAGCACCTGGTCCGGCACCACGAGCGAAACCTTGATCATTCGCGTTCAAGTTCCCCCCTTCGTTAATTATAATATTAACAGCAGAAATAATCGGGCCACCACCACCAGCCGTTGCCATCCCTTGATGCAAAGATGGATGGCCCCCAATAGTCAAAGTAGCTCCATCATTAATGGTTAAGCTCCCACTTCCAAAATCATAATTGTTGGAACCGTCGTACCCCATCGTAACAGACGTAACATAATTCCCACCACCTCCGGTTCCCATCGTCAATGAGAAATTGCTGGGCCAATTAATCGTACCTGCCTGCCCAGGGTCATATGTCGAAGTCAAACCACCGTGTGCCACAGAAATAGAGCTAAGACTGTCACTGCCTCCAAACGACCAGTTTGTTACATTTGATAGATCAATTCGACCTCCTCCGCCGCCGCCTGGTTGGTTTCTAGTCGTACTACGCCCCCCAATAGCCTGAACACTTCCTGATCCGGTAAGCGTGTTGGTGGTAATATTGATTGTCCCACCGGAACCACCCCCCCCTGTTATAGCAATGCTGTTTCCCCCATTGGCAGACAATGTTCCATTAACCATGAACGTATCGCTTATACTGAAAATGAGCGCGCCACCACCCAAGCCTCCGTAGAGATTGGACTGACCACCACTGCCAAGTGAAACAGGGTTACTGAATGAGCCATATGTTCCACCCCCAGCCACACCGCCTAATGCTTTTCCACCAACGCCTCCATAACCGGCGCCATCACCGTAAGTCCCGCCACCAACACCAGCACCTGGTCCGGCACCACGAGCGAAACCTTGATCATTCGCGTTCAAGTTCCCCCCTTCGTTAATTATAATATTAACAGCAGAAATAATCGGGCCACCACCACCAGCCGTTGCCATCCCTTGATGCAAAGATGGATGGCCCCCAATAGTCAAAGTAGCTCCATCATTAATGGTTAAGCTCCCACTTCCAAAATCATAATTGTTGGAACCGTCGTACCCCATCGTAACAGACGTAACATAATTCCCACCACCTCCGGTTCCCATCGTCAATGAGAAATTGCTGGGCCAATTAATCGTACCTGCCTGCCCAGGGTCATATGTCGAAGTCAAACCACCGTGTGCCACAGAAATAGAGCTAAGACTGTCACTGCCTCCAAACGACCAGTTTGTTACATTTGATAGATCAATTCGACCTCCTCCGCCGCCACCATTTTGTACTCTGCCAGGGGCAATTCCACCCAACGCCTGAATACTTCCTGATCCGGTAAGCGTGTTAGCGGTGATATTGATTGTTCCACCAGAACTGCCTCCGCCTGCTACATTAACATTCGGTCCCCCATTAGCAGAAAGAACCCCATGAACCGTCAAAGTATCATTCACCAATAAAATAATCGCTCCGCCACCCGGCCCTGCTGTATTGCTCTTCTGTCCACCGCTACCAAGTGAGACAGGATTACTGAACGCACCGTATGTTTGGCCACCCGCAACACCACCTACGGACTTTCCCCCGACACCTCCATAACCTGAACCATCACCGTAAACACCGAAACCGCCTATCCCCGGACCCACACCAGCTTTAAATCCTTGCCCATTCGCGTTCATGTTGCCATTAACAGTCAAATTTCCGACAGTGATCAATTGCCCATAGCCACCGGCAACTGTGGCTCCGACACTGTTAGTAGTGGCGGTTGTTAGATCTCGCCTCCGCACGACAAATGTCCCGTCCGTATCGATCAGTAAAGTGCCTGTCACGATCACACTACCATCACGACCGGTGGAAGAGCAAACATCCGTCGGTGTTTCGCAATCTGCCGTCTGGAAAGTGCCGGCAGCTACCGTCATATCATCGGTGACAGTCAATGCCTTGGTCATAGAGAGGGTGCCGGTGTAGCCAGCACCTAAGGTCAAAGAATTAATAGTGTCGGGAGCGCTAGCATCCCAAGAGATAGCATCGGCCGTTGTATTGATAACAAGATCATCGTTTGCCGTTGGTGCTTGAGCTGGACTCCAATTATCAGCTAGAGAAATACTCTTTGTGGCATTATTACCAGTCCAAGTTAGAGTCGTCGCGAAGGCCTCGGGGGTAAAGAAGAAAAACGAGGCCAAGATAGCGACGAGGGAGATGAGGATGGGTTTGAGATGGGTGGTTGTGAATTTGACTTTCATTTATATAAGTATATACTATAGGTATCACGACGAAAGGGGTTCTCTACGGGTTTCGTCCCGACGAGAGCCCTTTTCATTTTCTACTTTCATATCTACCGCCTTTCCCAACACCATTTCCTTCGTCTCTGCCAGCGATGGAACAGCCAATTCCACCACACCAACCTTCTGTCGCAGAAAGTTCATAAATTGAAAAATATTATTACTGGGAGTGCTCAAGCTCTTGAGCAGAGCAGAATAACGAAATTGATCCGGCACTAAGACACGATTAAGTTTATCTTTTTTTAACAAATACTCTACCAAACAACGGAAGTCTCCATCACCAGTGACGATAACCGCTTGATCATAATTACCAAATTCTATCATCGAATGTAAAACCAACTCGGCATCGACGTTACCCTTCACTTTACCATCAGCCAATTCTAGAATGGGCTTAAAAACGCAAAGATAACCAACCTGTTGCAAGTGAGTATACAATCCTTCATTGCCGGGTTTGTAGCCGATAAAGATGAAGGCTCTGGTGACATGATATTTATCTTTAAGAAAAGTTCGGAAACGTAACCAGTCTAGTTTCCAATTGAGATTCTTAATGCCAAGCCAGACATTCTGTGCATCGATGAAAGCGTAATTATTTTTCTCTATTGACATATTTTTTGCTTGGTATATAGCAATTTTTATCCCCCTCAATACTCTAGTCGCAAAGCGCCAGTACCAGCATCATATTCAACATCTTCAAGAGAACTGTACTTGGTCGGAGAAATATCACACCCTTGAGTATCACCACTTGGGCCAACACTCCAATCATCTTGGGCGCAGACGAGATTACGCCAGCGCGTTAAATATTCGGTTAAGACTACCAAGTCATCAGTTTGGCCCAAGAGCCGGACAAAGACTTTAACTTTTTGGGTGCTGAAGTCTCTATTCTCTGGATCATAAGTTGGATCAATATCGCCATCAGTATCACGACTGACATCGTAGAGACGAAAAAAGCGTTCGTAATTTCTATCATCTATTGTAACAACCTCATATTGTGTAAGTTCGAGATCTCCTCCTATAACATCAATAATAGACCAGACACCTGTTTCTGGATTTAATTCAAGAAAGAGATCACTGTCGACAGAAGACCCGCCTTCAGTGCTCTTAGTCCAAGCTTGGAACTTTCCCCAATCTTCGACGGCCAAATTGCGCAGAATTTCTATCGCCTCTTCCGCCAAGCGATTGGCCGTGTCTCTATCGGCTACTACTTTACCACCCTGTTGGCTAACCATCACCAATTGGAAACCAACGAAGGTGATAATCGCAATAAGCGCGATGGCGATTAAAATTTCAACTAAGAGGAAACCTTGATTTAACATATTTATATTTAATAATAATTATTCAACTGGCTCATAATCACTAATCGTAATCCGCCCGATGGATTCGATGGAAATTTCTTTAAACTGCCCCGCTCTAGTAATGATAATAGAAGTATCATCATCCAGCAATTGAGTGGAACCGCGGAGGAAAGTGATAGTAATAGTTTCGTCGGTAGTTGGAGCAAAAAAATTAATTCGCGGAGGCAAAGTAACATCAAGAGGAGAAGAACCGTTAATGGTGTAATAATCATCAGCTTCATCATCTAGTGGATTCACAAAGTCTATAGACCAATCGGCGTTACCGATACCGGAGAGGGCTTGAGATTGAGCGCGACGCAGATCAGAGACAATCGCCTCGGCGACACTGTTTAATTCTAATTCACCCAGAGAACCTTGGTAGGACACGGCACTAATGCCAACAATAACCGCCAAGACGGCGATGACAACTAGAATTTCAATAAGAGAGAAACCTTGACGCATAATTATTTAACGCACGCCCACGCGACCAACTACTTGATAAACCGGAATCAAGACCGAGAAGGCGATCACGCCAACGAAGAGGCCAATCAAGACAATCAAAGCCGGCTCGATAAGGGCGACGAAGTCGCGCAAATCGCTCTCAATTTCTTGATTATAGAAATCAGAAAAAGTTTTAAGAATATGATCTAGGGTACCTGATTTCTCGCCAACCACCATCATACTGATTAAGAAGCGCGGGAAGAGTTCCGGATATTCGTCGAAGGCTTTAGAGAAAGTGACCCCAGCCTCCATCTTCTTAATTGAGTCTCTAATCGCCTGGCGATAAGCGTAATTACCAACCGAATCAGCCGCCAGGTTGAGCGAGTCGGTAATCGGGATACCAGTAGTAATCAGACTGCTTAACGTTTTGGTAAATCGCACTAGGGCAATCTTCTTGACCATCTCGCGGATCAAGGGCAAATGGAAAACAAACCAAGAGAAGGCCCGCTTGCCTAGAGCCGTCCGGCGCATAAAAATAACAGCCCCGATTAAGATTAAAACTAAGACGATATCCAGAATCCACTGACTGACGAAAAAGTTACTAACGTTGATGAGCACTTGCGTGATAAGCGGAATTTCTACCTGACTGCTGGTGAAGGTGCGCGCCAGACGAGGTAGAATGAAGAACATAAACAAAGCGATCACGCCGAAAGAGGCGAGAATTAAGACCACCGGATAAGCCAAGGCCGAACGAACCTTCTTCTTCAACTCATATTCTCGCATCGAGTTATCAACTAATTCGTCCAAGACTTTGTCCATTTGACCAGAAACTTCGCCAGCGCGAATCATGCCGGTATAAACCGAAGAAAAATGTTGCGGGTAATTAGCCAAGGTGGTAGAGAGAGGGGCGCCGTTCTCCAAATTATCTTTAGCCTCAATCAGAATCCGACGCAAGACATTATTCTTGGTATCAAGAATCAAGACATAGAGAGTCTCCACTAGACTCAAGCCGGCCTTGATAGCCGTGGCCAGATTACGAGCCAAAAACATCCGCTCCACCAGAGTAATCCGCTCAAGCAAGGCGCGCTTCAAACTACCGCCAGAGGCGGAGGCGATAACATCCCTCAAGCGAATCACAGTGAATTTTTTCTGAGTCAAACGCTTGTAAGCCTCGTCGCGAGAGAAGGCTAACATCTCGCCGTTTAAGACAACTCCATTGCGATCCGCTACTTCGTATTCAAATTTAGCCATAAAAAATAATTATTCTCTCACCACCCGCAAGGCTTCCTCAATGGTCGTGACTCCCTGCTTAACCTTCTCAAAGGCGTCATGGAAGAGTGGCGCCATCCCCTCCTTGATGGCCACTTTGCGAATTTCGCTAGCTGGCGCGGAGCGCAAGATTAATTCTCGGATTTTGTCACTGATACGCAAAATCTCAAACACACCAGTTTGACCGCGGAAACCGGTACCGTTGCAAACATTGCAACCCTTCCCTCGAGTGAGAGCGGTGGGGATGGCGGGCAATTCCCCAGCCGGACCAGAGATCGAGAGCTGAGAGGCGATTAAATCCTTCATTTCCTTGCTCAAATCATAGAAAGAGATACAAGAAGTGCAAATTTTCTGCACCAAACGCTGGGCAATCACCAGATTGATAGTGGAAGAGAGCAAGAAGGGCGGCGCTCCCATGTCAATCAAGCGTGGTAAGGCGCCAGCGGCATCATTTGTGTGGAGAGTAGAGAGCACCAAGTGGCCGGTGAGCGCCGCCCGAACACCAATCTCCACGGTCTCATTGTCACGCATCTCACCGACCATAATGATGTCTGGATTTTGACGCAAGATGGAACGCAAACCGTTAGCGAAGGTGATACCGGAGCGGGTGTTAACTTGAGTTTGATTCACCCTGGCGATCTCATACTCGATCGGATCTTCAATCGTGGTAATATTCACATTAGGTTTATTGAGAATATAGAGCAGGGCGTACAGCGTCGTAGTCTTACCGTGACCGGTGGGACCGGTAGAGAGCACCATCCCGCCGGTAGCTTTAATCTCCTCGCGAATCACTTCGATATGTTTCTTGGTGAAGCCTAGCTCGGACAAATTAAGTGGTCTGGCCGAACTCTGTAGGAGACGCATCTCGACCTTCTCGCCATGTAACATCGGCATAATGCTGACGCGGATATCAACCTTCTCGCCATCAATTAATTCGAAACGGAAACGACCGTCTTGAGGCAAGCGATGTTCGTCAATACGCAATTCGGACAGGATTTTAACGCGCGCCACCAGAATGGTTTCCAAAACTTTGGGTAAAGTAAGAATCTCCCGCATTGTGCCATCCACGCGGTAGCGGACTAGGACTTCTTCCTCCATCGGCTCAAGATGAATATCAGAAGAATTTAACTCAATAGCATGTTCAATAATGTTATTCAAAATGTTAACCACTGACACGGCTTCAGAAAGTTTGGCCAAATTAGTTTCGCCACCCACCGAGAGCGACTCTTGGATATGTTTGGCAATGTTCTCATTGAAGCTAACACCAATCTCGGCATCATACTGTCTTAGAGCATAACGCAAGCTCTCGCTAGCCGTTAAATGCACCTTAATCTCTGACTCTAATTTGAACCGCAAATAATCAAGCACTTCATAATCAGCCGGGTCAACCATCGCCACTTTAATGAGTTTGGCTTTCTGATCCTGCTCAAAAGCCACCACCTTGTGGCTCTTGGCATAATCCTTAGGAATTAAATTAAGAGTTTCTCTAGGGATAGTTAATTTACGCAAGTCAACCACCGAGGAGTTGAAGTGGGTGGCCATCATCTCCAAGAGATAATACTCCGGCACATCACGGCGCGCGATCAACACATCGGCCGTGCTTTGTTGAGACTTCTCCGCCTCGGCTTGAGCGGCGGAAAAAATTTCCGGTTCCACCACGCGACCGAGAATAGTTTTCAAAGTTTCGTCACTAACGTGCATGAGTTAATTATAGCAGAGCTTCTAAAGAATTTAAATAAACAAAACAGACCAATCAAGCCAGTGGATAATAAAATCGCTAATAAAAAAAGTAAAAATCGCCGAAATAATTAGAGGCCAAGTTAAAGTTGTGTAAAACTTTTTCAAAAATAGCGCGCGATACAGCGAGAAGAGAATAACCAGCGTCGCCACCAGAGGCAGGAAAATAATAAACCCCGGCCAACCAGCGATAAGCGCCGTCAAAAGAGCAAGATTCGCATCGCTAGGCGCAAACCAGCTAGTTTGATAGCGCGACAGCGCTAAGATTAGTAAATAAAAAAGCAAAGCTACTAGTAGCGCCACCAACAAATTAAGCCAGAACCGTCCAAAAGCGTAACGAAAGAAATAGCCCGGCTGATCTAAAAGCAAACGAGTAAAATCATGCCCAGCCCAAACTTGATATTGATGAATAGTGCGATAAATCGCCTGACTAACAAGACCAAGTAAATAAAGCCAGAATAAAATTAGAGGAAGACGCCTAGAAATCGTTGTCGGCATCAAGAATTGAGAGAGAGGTGCCAACTTCGTATAATTCATCGTTGTTGCCACCGTCTTTAGCTGACTTGTCATCATCACTACCAGGTCCATAAGTGTCGCTTTCTAACCTAGCATTGAGTTCAAAAGTTAAATCAGTAGCATCACAGGAATAACGATAGACTAAACTTGCATTATCAACAGCACCACTAGCAGAATTAACCGGATCAACCGGCAAACTGGAAATCGGCGCCCCGCCGGTCATATTAGCAAAATCAACAGGAATCCAGCCAGTACTGTCTGTTTGATAAAGAGCATCCGCATCAGCTAATTGTTGTTCAGTATAACCAGCAGAAGTAAGCGTTTCTGCATCACTAGCCACACTATACATGACATCTCCACAATAATCATTATCAGCCAACCCACCCAAATAAGGCGAACCAGTAGAGGTAACATAGATCGCCAGGGCAGCTTTGAGAGTGTTGAGATCAGAGATGCGTTGGACATCGCGCGCTTTGCGCAAAGTCTCGGCCGGGTTTAAGGCGATAACTAAAATTACAGCCAAGATGGCGATAATAGAAATGACAATCAAAAGTTCTAGTAAAGTAAAACCGGTTGGACGATGATGGTCGCGTCTATTGGTAAAAAGCTTTTTCATTGCCTAAGTGTAACAAATGCAAAATTAAACACAAATTAGTTACTAATAGATACTGTGGATATCTTAAGATGTGATATAATTTTATTGAAGCAATGTAGTTAGCCTGACCTTATGACTTTAAAAAGTTTTTTTATCAAAGAAGATCCAATTTTTGGTCTAGAGATTAGCGACAACGCTCTAAGACTGGGATTAATTATGCCGGATAAAAAAAGTCAGTCCGGTATCCAATTATGGCTAGCAGAAGAACCCTTAGCATCAGGAGTAATTACCGGCGGTTTAATTAAAGATGATAAAAGATTTCTCTTAACTTTAAGCAAGCTTAGAAGCCGAGCGCCCAAACGAGTTGATTATGCGATTGTTAGCATTGAACCAAACAATGTTTACTCCCACGCCTTCCCTGTTCCCAAAACTGTTAGAGAAGGACGCCTGGATGAGGCGGTGCGACTGGCTCTAGACTTCAAGTTACCGATCCGAACGGAAGAATCTTATCTAGACTGGGAGAAGGTTGCCGGCAAAACCGAGGCACTAGACAATAATATCCACCTGCAAATCGTCAGGCGATCGGTGATCAATCAATACTTAAGATTATTAACGGCAGGCCAAGTCCGAGCCATTGCCGTGGAGGCGCGCCCGACTAGTCTGGCGCGCGCGATGGCTATCTCATCAGAGCCAATATTAATTATCGATCAGGGTCATAGTTGGGTCCACCTGACAATAGTTAAAGATCAAGTGGTTCAGTCTAAACACTCGCTGACAATCAAGGGTGATGATCCGGAAACTTTAACTAGCCAAATTGTCGGCTTTCTCAATTATTATGAATCAAACAAGGGAACAAATAAAATCAAAAAGGCGATTCTCTTAAATAAGGCTTTAGAGAATGAGGTGATAAGTAATTTACTGGCAAACACTCTCCAACTCGCGGTTAGTGAACCGACAATTGCTCCACCTTGGCAAAATCATCCGACAGTCAAACCATCACCCGCCAAGTGGGTAAGCATTCTGGGAGTAACGGAAAGAACTTTGATCCCCCGCTCTCAAGACACTCTCATCAGTCTCTTGCCAGTGGGTACGGAACAAGCTTACACTTACCACAAAATCGCTTCGTTTTCTAAATTAGTTTCTAATTTAATTATCAGTTTCACTCTAGCGATCGGTTTGGCCTTCTTGGGCACTTGGCTATTCCTAAATAAAATCGGCGAAGATATGACCGTCAATACTCAAGTGTTATCAGCCACTAATGTGGGCAGTGATTATGCTAATTTGGAGCAGAGAGCTAAAGAATTTAATCTGCTAATCTCTCAAGCCGAAACGGCAATCAAAGATATGGCCACTTGGAAGCCGGTTCTAGAAACTCTCACAACCAATATTCCGGCCGGAGTTAAATTAAGCCGTCTTAATTTGCCAGCCCTAGATAAACCCTTCTCGATGAATGGCGCTGTCAACGAGAGAGCAACTTTAAGCGAGCTCCGCCAGTGGCTAGAGAATTCCGGCTTGTTCAACAATGTGACTATCCCTTTGACGAACTTAGAACAGACCGAAAATATTATCTTTACCGCCAGCTTTAGCTTAAAGAAGCCATAAAAATATGCTTAACAAAAAAGAATTAATTAAATTTATCGTCCGGCAAATCATTAAAGCCTTGGTGATATTAGTGCTGGTGCTGATTCTTATCTATTTTCTCAAAACCGAGATAGTTGAGAAACGCCAAGCGATTGCCAAAGAAAGACAAACTATTTTCGCCCTATCAGAGAGAGAGAATATCACCCGAGAACTGGCGGGGCAATTAGATCGATACGACAACACTATTACGCAAATTAAAGAAGCGATTATCTCGGTCAATCAAATCGACAACTTCGTGGGACAAGTAGACAGTTTGAGTCGGAAATATAATCTGAAACAAGCTTTGAAGATTTCCGGCATCCAAGATGGCAAACGAGGGAGCGACACAGACGCCAATGCATCAACTTCAACTTATCGCAAAGTAGAATTTAGTTTAACCCTAGAGGGAAACGCCAATAATTTAGTCGGAGCTTTAATTGAATTAGAGAGCCTGCCTTACTTCTTGAGCTTAACGCAAATCAATATCGACAACAAGGTCAACGATTGGCCGGAAAATTCTACCGCTCAAGTGAAGGGCTTCATTTTTATCAATCTTGAATCATGATTAAATTAAACCTAAACCGAGAGAAAATTAAACGCTGGTCTTACACCGCTATCACTCTGCTCGTAATCTTAACGGCGATTGTCCTAATCTGGCTGACTTATCGCTTCATCGCCTCTAATATCAACGATAGTTTAATTCTGGACACCACTCAAGCCGAGAGACAGTTTTTAAAATTAGATTTAGACAAAGCCAAGAAGGTCGCCGACTACTTTGACGGCCTGCCGGAAAATCAGTAAGCTGGATATATATGGCAAAAAGCAAGCGGAAAGTGCTCTATCTGGTCAATCGATCAGACTGGAGCGAGGTCCAGCGTTATATTTACGACCTAGCAAACAATTTGCCAGCAGAAGATTTCGAGTCCTCAACTGGCGAAGTTAGTAACTTATTGACTACCTGGAAAATTCTCCGCCAAGAGCGACCGAATATCGTCCATCTAAATCTAAATAATTCTAAGCAAAATAAAATACTAAGTATCGTCTGCGCGATCAAGCTCTACAACCTCTTCTCATCAGCGCCGAATAAAATCAAAATAGTTTATACTCCTCACTATTCGAATTCCGGATTCACCGAGTGGCTAACCAACAAATTAATTAACAAAATAATAACGCCAATGAGAAAGGGCGTCCAAGCTATCCCCTTCTTCTACCGCGACGAGGCGCGGAGCAAATTAAGCGAGCTAAGCACGGCTGATAATAAAGTGAAGCTAAACCGCGCCATCAATAGACTGTGGTTAGTCACTGTCGCTGATCTCCACTCTGATCAGGGTTTGGATAGATTAGTAGAAATTATTAAAGAAATTAAAAAAACTTATCCAGATATTATTAGTGTGATTATTGGCGAGGGCGAAGGGCGCGAGGCGCTGGAAGCGCAAATCGCCGAAGCGCAATTAAGTGATAACATCTTGCTCTTGGGAAATATCAGCGAGACCAGTCGTTATCTCAAGGCCTTCGACCTCTTCCTCCTCACTTCCAAGCAAGAGAATTTACCTTACGCCATACTCGAGGCCGGACTGGCTGAATTAGCCGTGATGGCGCCGGCGCTAGGCGGAATTCCAGAATTAATCGGCGCGGGACGCGCGGGGATTCTAATCAAGCCGGAAGAAACCACCGAAACGGCCGAAACCATCAAGTGGTTGCTGGCCAACGGCTTAGAGAGGGAGATTCTCGGACGGAATTTGGAGCAGAAAGTGAGGCAAAATTTTTCCACAGCGCAGATGGTCAAGGAAACGGTGGTGGTATATAATGAATTATATGTTTAAAATAAAATATTCAGGTGGTTTCACCTTAATCGAATTATTAGTTGTCATTTCCATCATCGGCTTGCTCTCAAGCATCGTGCTAACCAGTCTAGGCCAAGCGAGAATTAAGGCTCAAGACAGCAAAAGGGTGCAAGAATTATTAGAAATTCAAAAAGCGGTAGAACTTTACGCTTTAAATAATGGTGGCATATATCCTTATAGCGATCATTGGTATCCCGTATTGAGTCCAGCAGATGCTAACATTGTGGTAACTTGTTGGAATTCTTGTGATTATGCACCAGATCCTAGTTTGCATTTACAAACATATCTACAATCTTATCTCAATCAATTGCCTATCCCACCAAATCTAACCCAACCTGGAGATACTAATTCGGGTGCTTATTGGTATTCCTCAAACGGCAAAGATTACAAAATTAGTGTTTTCATTAAAAATGAAAATAACATACCAACGAGAATGAGCAACACTGACACTTTCAGTTATATATCAACCCCCATTGCTTCAGTTTGGTCATCAGATATTGCTAAAAACTGGACCTACAAATAAAATTTCATGCCCCGTCGTGGCTTTACTCTCATAGAACTACTGGTGGTGATCTCCATCATCTCGCTTTTGTCGAGCATCTCCTTGGCAGGTCTGAACGAGGCACGAGTGAAGGCGAGAAATACTGCGATAAATTCTCAAGTATTAGAATATGTTAAAGCCCTAGAACTTTATCGACTTGATAATGATAACTTTCCTAATCCAAATTCTGTCATTCCAGTGTGTTTGGGTGAATATCCTTCAGGGCCACCAGGGTTAGGGGTATGCGAAAGATGGATAGGTAACAATTTCCAACCACTTAATGCTGGAACAGCTTACCGAAATAGTCAAGAATTAAAAAATTCTTTGTCAAAATATATTCCTAATTACCCTCCAGTAAGTACGCAGAAGGTGTGGGTAATTGATAATGCTTTTGGTTATTTAGGAGCTTGGTACTCACATTCGGCATCAATACCAAACCCCATCATCCAATGGTTTATTAATGGAGCCAATCAAGATTGCATCAGAGGGGCAATAAAACAACAAATGTTAAAGGCGACATGGTGTCAATTGACACTTTACTAAAAATCTCTACCCCACTCCCACAAATTCGTTTTTGATATCATCGCGGTGGAAACCGCGGGAGCGACGACTCATCCCTGTTAAAATGCCGAGACCGAGAAACTCGGCTAAGAGATGCGAACCGCCATAGCTAACGAGAGGTAAATACAAACCGGTAACCGGCAACAAACCCAAGTTCATGCCCACATTGATAATGAAGTGACTCATGAAGAAAATCGCCAAGCCGATGCCGAACAGGGCTTCGAAATTAGTTTCCACCATCATCGCAATATGGATAATCCGCCAAACTACCACGCCAAACAAAGCCAGAAGTAGCGTCGCGCCAACGAGACCCCACTCCTCGGCAAAGGCGGCAAAAACGAAGTCGGTTTGATACTCCGGCAAGAATTTGAGGCGCGATTGGGTGCCTAAACCAACGCCCTTGCCTAACACTTGGCCGGAACCAATGGCGATTGTTGACTGAAAAGCGTTATAGCCGGCGCCACGGATGTCAGATAGAGGATGAACGAAAGTGATAATCCGCGCCTTCTGATAGGGTTGGAAAACAAAGAGCCAAGCAATCAGAAAAGAGACTATTGCTATGCCAAAGACTAAGGCTAAGTGCTTCTTAGAAATGCCGGAAAAAATAATCATCCCCAGCCAGATAAGAAAGATAATGACCGCCGAACCGAAAGCCGGTTGGATTAAAATTAAAGCAAAAGGTACTAGAGCGTAAGCGCCGGAGATAAGAATATGACGAATGTTGGCAATCTCAATATGACGGCGTGATAAATATTTAGCCAGAATAAGAATCAGAATCAACTTCATAAAGTCCGCCGGCTGGAAGGCGATCCCCCCCAGAGAGAACCAGCGCTCCGCGCCCTTGGCGCTCTGACCAAACCAATTAAGCATCAACACCAGACCAATGCCAGCGCTGTATAGAGTCACCAAGACGCCGGACCGACGCAGAAAGTGCCAGTCAAGACGACTGGCAATAAAAAAGACGACGAGAGAAATAGCAATCCACATTAATTGCCGATCGAAGTGATAACTATCCTCGGTGAAGGAGTTCATCGTCAACAAGCCCGCCGTCAATAAGGCCAAGGCGGAACCAACCAAGAGCCAGTCAAAGTGCCGACAGGCCTTGCTTAAATAAACGCGGGCTTGTTCCATAGAAAGATTTAGGGAACTTGTCTTAGGTCAAAGTGAGGATAAAAGTCAAATAGTACCGGCTCGTCGGCAAAAGGCTCCGGCCAAGTGTAAGCGATTTCCCTCGCCTCACCACGACCTAAGTTCTCAATCAAGGTGGAGCTAATACCGATGGCGTTATATTCTTGATTGGAGAGCGCAACTACTATTTGGATATTAGCTAAGTCAACGAAGGAGTCATTACGGACAACGGCCACCAAGCGCGGTGAGGGTAAATTAGTGAAAGATTGACGAGCGATGGCCAACTTAGGAGATTCTTTGTCAACCCTCTGCCACACCGGTGGCTCTGGCTCACCGGGCACAAAGATGGCGCGCGCCGGCAAACGAGAGCCAACCGCCAGACGGTGATCAAAAACAATAAACCGCTCGCCCGGATTAAGGAAGACTTCTCCCTCGCGAAGAGTGATTAAAATATTGTCATCATCAAGAACTCGTAAGAAATATTTGAGACTGGCTAAACTATGACCACGATTAGGATTCTCAATCAGAGTCGCCGCGTCATAACGATCAGCGCTGACTTTAAAAATTCTGGTCCAAATAACTTTGGGTGCTTGGACCTCCAGCTCACAGACCAGAGCACAAGGTCCGCCACAGTCGATACCCAACTCAGCTTGATTCTGAATCCCGTCAAAACAAGAAGGTTGAGGACGATAATAAATAAGAATAATCGCCAAGACGGCAACTATAAGTAATACCGCCGCCAACAAATAAAGCAGTCTGCGTCTAGCGCTCCAACTAATCATGAATTGATTATAGCAAAAGTAAAAAGATTTGTTCAGTGCTTTGTTCTGGCGGATACCTACTCTCCCCTTGCGAGTACCATCGGCACTATGGCGCTTAACTACTCTGTTCGGAATGGTAAGAGGTGTGACCACCACGTTGAACCACCAGAACACAACACTCAACTAGTAATAAAAAAGCAATGCTGATAATTAATGATTTCCAGATTTCCCAATGGGAATGGGCTAATTAGTACACCTCGGCTGAACGTATTGCTACGCTTACACCTAGTGCCTATCAACCTAGTCATCTCCTAGGGGCCTCATAACGATACTTAATCTTGGGGACGGCTTCTCGCTTAGATGCTTTCAGCGATTATCCGTTCCCGACATAGCTACGGAGCAGTGCCGCGGGCGCGACAGCTCCCACACCAGAGGTCGGTTCATTTCGGTCCTCTCGTACTAAAAACAACTCCCCTCAAGTATCAACGCCTGCAGTAGATAGGAGACCAACCTGTCTCACGACGGTTTGAACCCAGCTCGCGTAACATTTTAATTGGCGAACAGCCAAACCCTTGGGAGCTTCTCCACCCCCAGGATATGTTGAGCCGACATCGAGGTGCCGAACTCCGCCGTCGATATGGACTCTTTGGCGGAACCAGCCTGTTATCCCCAGAGTAGCTTTTATCCGTTAATCTCCGGCCGCATCTAAAGCGGGCCGTCGGTTCACTATGCTCTGCTTTCGCACCTGCTCGACACGCACGTCTTGCAGTCAAGCCAGCTTATGGCATTGCCCTATCAGCACGGTTTCCATTCGCGCTTAGCTGACCTTAATAGGCCCCTCCGTTACTTTTTAGGAGGGATTCGCCCCAAACAAACTACCCACCAGACACTGTCTCCACGCGTTTTAACCGCGCGGGTTAGAACATACATCAAAGTAGAGTGGTATTTCACTGACGACTCCATCTCACCCGAAAGCAAGATCTCAAAGTCTCCCACCTATGCTACGCAACCAAGACGTAAGCTCAATATCAAGCTGTAGTAAAGCTTCTGGGGTCTTTTCGTCTAACTGCAGGTAACCGGCATCTTCACCGGTATTGTATTTTCACCGAGCTGATCCTCGAGACAGTTCTCCAGTCATTACGCCATTCGTGCGCGTCCCTAATTAAGGGACAAGGAATTTCGCTACCTTAGGACGATTATAGTTATCGCCGACATTCACCAGGGCTTATATCAGCCAGCAGTACATCTTGCGACATACCACCACCGATATTTAACCTTTTGGCATTGGTCAGGCGTCACCCCCTATACATCCTCTTACGAGTTCGCAGGGAGCTGTGTTTTTGATAAACAGTTGCCAGAGATACTTTAGCTGCGGCCCCACAAAGTGGGGCAAGCCTTATTCCGAAGTTACGGCTGCTTTTTTGCCGAGTTCCTTGAGGATCACTCACTCGTTCGCCTTACTCTACTCGAGCTGACTACCTGTGTCGGTTTGCGGTACGGTTCCTGAAACGTTATGCTTAGAGACTTTTCTTGGAAGCTTGCTTTGCTCTATTTGCTCCGGCGAACCGAAACATCTTCGTTCAGCTTGGATGTCCGCCAAATGGCGGAAGCCCCGGATTTACCAAAGGCCCACCCTCACCGCCCGAACACAAATCCAATGACATGCAGAGCATACTAAACTTCGTCCTCCCATCGCACGTTTCAAGAGTCATGGAATATTAACCATGTATCCATCGGTTGCGGCGTTCGCCATCACCTTAGGACCGACTAACCCTTGGCTGATTACCATTGCCAAGGAAACCTTAGTCTTTCGGCGTCCCGTGTTCTCAACGGGATTGCGGTTACTTGTGCCAACATTCTTACTTCTTGACGCTCCATTCCGAACTCACGTTGAAACTTCACAGCGGTCAAGAACACTCTCCTACCACTCCTCTTGTCGCAAGCGACAAGACAAGTCCTCACCTTCGGTACTACGTTTAGCCCCGATTATCTTCGGCGCGACATCTCTGAATGAGTGAGCTATTACGCTTTCTTTAAAGGATGGCTGCTTCTAAGCCAACCTCCTCATTGTCTGAGAAATCTCACCTCCTTAAGTGCACTTAACGTAGATTTGGGGACCTTAGATTGAGGTCAGGGCTGTTTCCCTTTTGACCAATGGACCTTAGCGCCCATAGTCTAACTGCCTGGAAGTGGCCGTGGGTATTCGGAGTTTGATTAGTTTGACGAGCTTTCGCCCTATTCAGACCATCCAGTGCTCTACCCCCCACGGGTAATCCAGACGCTAACCCAAAAGTTATTTCGGAGAGAACCAGCTATTACCAGGTTCGATTAGCTTTTCACTCCTTACCACAAGTCATCCGATGGCGTTGTACGACCAACCGGTTCGGGCCTCCTCTCGCATTTCTGCGAGGTTCACCCTGCTCATGGCAAGCTCACCTGGCTTCGGGTCTTATACTTACTACCGTTTCCGCCAAAGGCGGATAATCGCGCTATTCACACTCGGTTTCCCTATCACTCCACCCCAAAAGGGCTTAGTGAGCAGTAAATATAAACTCGTTGGCTCATTCTTCAATAGGCACGCGGTCACCCCCCGAAAGGGGCTCCCACTCCTTGTAAGCATGTGGTTTCAGGTCTATTTCAACGCCCTCACCGGGCTACTTTTCACCTTTCCCTCACGGTACTTGTTCACTATCGATCTCTAAGAGTATTTAGCCTTGCCGGTTAGTTCCGGCAGATTCCCCGAAGCTATTCGTGTCCTCGGGTACTCAAGAATAACAACTAAAAAGATAAGTACTTTTCGACGACGGGGCTATTACCCTCTACGGCTCGGCTTCCCAGCCGATTAATCTAAATACTTATTTTGTAACTTTTTCCTCGAATAAACAGGCGTTGTTACCTTACAACCCCCCGCGCTGCTCCTTGCGGAGCTTCGTTGGGTTTGGGCTCTTCCCATTTCGCTCGCCGCTACTAAGGGAATAACTATTGTTCTATTTTCCTCCAGGTACTGAGATGTTTCACTTCCCTGGGTGCGCTCCCACCTTACGGCAGGTTACCGCCTCTTCAGCGGTAAGGTTTACCCATTCGGAAAGTTTCGGATCGCGGGTCGCTAGGCACCTCCCCGAAACATATCGTCGCTAAGCAACGTCCTTCATCGCCTCTTAGAGTCTAGGCATCCACCACATGCTCTTGATTTCCCATTGGGAAATCTAAAAACCATTTTTATCTTTCTTGCTTACTTTCTTGCTTGATGATTACTTTTACCTGCTCCGTCTCCAACTAAGTAAAAACCCTCTGAACTTGAGTTGTGACGAGCATTTAATTGTCAAAGAAGCTAGCCTGTTTCAGAAAAAACCGCCCCTAGGGGCGGTGGAGATAAAGTTCAAAAACCGGAGTTATCGCCACCGCCACTTTGGTTGATTTAATTTATCCATACTGATATTGCCATTCTATAGGAAGACTTATCCCCCGTCAAGCATATCGACAATACCAAACCCACCCCGCGCCTTTCGGCGCGGGGTGGTCTAATTGATTGGGATATTATCTAGAAAGTATCCGTATCGTTTAGTGATGAGAACCGACTTCCTGACGGAGCTTCTCGATATAGCGTCCAGCCGCTTCGCGGCCACCTAAGCCGAAAGCTAAACCACCAGCCAAAGCCAACATCGCCACCAAGCCCATAAAGATAGTCTGGAAGAGAGCTGGAGCAATACCGATTTGCAACAAAGCGGCTAAAATAGCGAAAATCCACACCGCCCATTTGGTAATACCTCCTAAGAACTTAGCCGAACTGATCTTGGCAGCGGCAGCTGACCCAGCAACTATTTTCTGCAAAGCTTCGGCAATTAAAGCGGCAACCAACAGAATCAAAGCGGCAACAATCACATTAGGCAAGAAGCCCAAAACGATTGTTCGCAAGAAATCAGTTACTTGAGTCAAACCAAGCACCTCCACCGAGGCAATCAAGAAAACAACAATGACAAACCACTTAATGAGATTGCCAACAAAGGCGCCGGCATTCAAACGGAAACCGGCTCGGGCGAGAACTTCATCGGTGCCAACCTGCTCGAAAGCTTGATCAACTTTGAGAGATTTAACAATTTGAGACACCCATCGGCCCAAAATACTACCAATCAACCAACCCAAAATAAAGATAATTAAGGCCACCAGAAGGCGAGGCACGAAATTAATCACCCCATACCACAAATCAAAGAAGGACTCTCTGAGTACTTCACCTAATTGATCCAAAGACATAATTAATATTTATAATTACTGCTAATAAATAAACTCCTCTGTTAAGAATAATAGCATAAATAAGCTCGAAAAGCGATAAAAACTGGCTGTGGATAAATTAATCGCCAGAAGATTAAACGCCAAGCTTGTCAATCAAACGCTCGTGGGGATAATCCAAAACATCGCGAACAAACTTATCACAGGCATTAAGACGATAGTGGAAATCCGGGGTTTCTAAGACAGCATAGACTAATTCCTTGCCAATCTCCGCCTCCAGACCGTGAACAATACGCTCAATGCTCTTCTTCTTGAGACCTTGACCGACAATTAGTAAATCCGCTCGACTATCCGTATTCTCAATAAAGATACCAGAGATAATCAATAAGTTAATCTTCCCACAACCCTTAAACTGTCTAACTAGTTCCCCCTTCCTGGCCACCAGATCATTCTTAAGAATAGCCTTCAATTGCGAGCTGAAGGGGAAAGACTGATCTAATTGCCAGCCTTTAAGCTTACCCTTACTGCGCTTACCGATGAAACCGATAGAACCAAGCAAATTTAGCTCACGACTAACATTAGACCGGCCAATTCGGCCTCTGGAGGCAACCTCTTGATTGCTTAAAATCAAATCCGGATTAAGCAAGAAGAGGCGCATAATCTTAACCTTATTGAGACTACCAAACAGTTTACTTAGATTCTCCATTAGCTTATAGCTTACTTCAGCTCCACTTGACCACCAGCCTCTTCGATCTTCTTCTTGAGAGCTTCGGCTTCGTCTTTCTTCAAGCCCTCCTTAAGCAGTGACGGAGCGGCGTCAACAAGGTCCTTAGCCTCCTTGAGTCCGAGCGCCAAAACTTCTTTAATAGCCTTAATAACTTGGATCTTCTGATCACCAGCCGCCTTAAGATGGACAGCAAAACTATCTTTCTCCTCCGCCACTTCCGCGCCGGCGCCACCTTGAGCTGGCCCCATCGCTACCGCTTGAGCGGAAACACCGAAGCGTTCTTCTAAGACTTTTACCAACTCATTAAGCTCTAAAACACTCAAACCTTCAATTTTGGTTACTAGATCCTGATACTTGCTTGATTTTTCTTCTGCCATGTTATTGTTATTTTTAATTTAAAATTATTTTTTTAATGCAATCTGATTAAGCGCGATCACGAAACGTTGAATTGGCGAATTAATCAAATTAACCAATTGGCCATACAACATCTCGCGACTAGGAATAGAAGCGATAGAAACCATCATTCCCACATCAACAAACTTCTTCTCCCACACTCCACCGACAATCTTCACACCACCCTTCGTCTTCTTCTCAAACTCATAAACTCCCCGAGCCGAGGCTGTGGAATCAGCTATTGCCGACTGGGTAACCGGGAAAGCTAGGGCCAATTCGCCCGGCAACTCCGGTGCCGTGCCATCAATCTTCAATCCCTCCAGCACTCGGCGAATTAGAGTCTTCTTGGCCACCCGGAAACCAACCCCCCGCTCTCGCAGATCTCGACGCAAGGCAGTCACATCAGGCACCTTAAGACCGTGGAAGTTAACAAACACTACCGATTCAGCATCACCGAGAACGGTGGCCAAATCCTTAACAATCCCAAGTTTCTTCTCTTTGGTAATTGCCATATAAATTTAATTTGCTAATAAAAATAAGCGTCGATGAGGAAGGACCTCGGCAGGGTTTAATCGCCAATTAAGCGAAACCTGCTGTCTACGGCTTATGAACTTAGCCTAAACAAAAACACCTCAATAGTCAAGCGTTCATGAAATATAAGACGAGAAACAAAACACAGATAGCGGTTAAGACAATAGAAATGAAGCCAACAGCCATTCGCCAAAACATTGAATTAAAATATTTCATGATTAAAACCAACGACGCAAGCGTTGTAAATTTCTAGACCACCAAGAATCAGCCTTGGGAATAATAATTGTAGCATCTTCTGTCTCTATTTCTATTTCTTCTATGATGTCCTCGTCCGGGATAACTTCATCCGGAGTCAGAAAAGTGGTTGTTGCCGGTGGAACCCAAACTGGTGCTGGTGGTACAGGAATAACAGCCGGAGACGCTATGACCGGTACGACGGCTAGAGAACCGAAGGAGTCAGCCGGCGTGCCGTCAGGGTAACGCAAATAAACCAAGATTGGCCCCTCCGTCGGCAAGCCAATCACCGCGCCGGGGAGTTTAAGCGAGGCGCCAGCCGAGATAATAGTATCAGAAGGAAAAGTGAAAGTTCCATCAAGAGTTTCCAATCGCCAATCACCCAGATTAACTTCTCGCGAGGAGGGATTAGAAAGTTCTATGTACGGACGATTACCGCCAATTACTTCAACAATTTTCAACTTAGGCTCAATTACCTCAATAGAAGTTCGGTAAGTAGATTCTTCTCTACCACTTACCACATTAGTAATTACCGTGTAATTACCGGGAAATTGATAAATATGCCTAACCTCTGGTCCTTGATCTGATCCGCCGTCGCCGAAGCTCCAGCGATGACGATGGGAAATCCCATTCCGTCCGCCGGTTGATTCGATTTTGAAGGCGACTGGCGTGTGGATAGTAGTTAAACGCGGTCGCCCACCGTTAAGCTGCCAAGACGCTTTAATATCGGTCGCCTGATTCAGCGCTTGGGGTGATTTGTGGGCAGAGACGACAGTAGTGCCATCCGTGTTTGCCGGCGGATCATCATCGTCATCATCGTCGCTCTCCGGAGGCGTCCCGCCAACGCGAATTTCCTGAGTGGCTGTCCAACTAGTCCCAGCTTCACGCAAAGTGACAATAACTGTTAAATTGTGAACACCAGCGCTACTGTCACGATAATAAAAATGTCTCTGGGAAGAATTTTTACTCATCGTCTTAGATGCCGGATTCCCCGCCTCACTAAGAAATTCGCCAGTAGATGAAGAAGACTGGAAACTAACATCCGCCGTTTCCGTAATGTTAGTTTTCTCCCCAGCCGAGTTTTGGGTTTGCACCGTCAGAATCTCCGAGAGCTCTCCGGGCGCCGGGGCCCTCACTTCCGTCACAAACTTAACTTGCGTGACTTGAGCATAAGCAATAACACCCGGCGTACTAATCAAAGCAAGCGCGAGAGCGAGAAAACTAGATAGATAAACTAAATTAACTCGCGTCATGATTCAAGAAGCCGGAATAATTAGAGGCGCGAGGAAAGGATCAGGCGGTTCTTGTTTGGCTCTCTCTAGACCGCCGGTTAGCCACCACAAGATCCCAACGGCAATGAAAATTGCGATGACCCAATATAAGTCTTTAGTCGCGTCCATGTTAATAATTAATAACTTTCCTTAATTATAACACAAAAACACCCCGCCATTTGGCGGGGTGTTTTTGCTAATCTTGTAGATTCAATCCACGAAAACTAGAGGCTTAATTCTCTAATTAAGCAGCATCAAGAACAGTCACTGAACCTGATCGATAATCAGGAGCTCCTAATTCAAGAGTTTCTGCTGTACCCCCTAAGTCAGAGTCAGTATTGTACTCAAGTTCAGTAATGGTTGCTCTAACTGATTCAGGACCAGTCGCAGCGCTAGACTTAACCTCAACTTCAACAGTGAAGGTTCTAGTCTGACCCTTACTGATTCGATAAGAATCATCAGCGGTCAAAGTAGCATTGGTGCTAGCGATACTTGTAGAGATAATCTCTGTATCGGCATTGTCCAAAGTGACAGTGAAGTCAGTACCATCTTCGTTAATGTAGAAGTCGTCCTCGTAAGCAGTCAAGTCAAACTTAAAGGTGAACTTACCAATAGTGTCATCTCCTAGTGAAGAGGTCGTAGCTGATTTTGAAGTAAATTCAGCGATAAGTCCTTCCATCAAGATAGTGTGAGCTTCGTTAACGGTTAAATCTTCGCTAACCGCTTCGAAGTCCATGTCTTCTCCGTCAACCACAACTTCAACAACTGTTAAGGTGGCTGGGAGAGTTAATGTGTCACCACGATTAAAGTCAACCTTAACAGTAAAGGTAACTTCATCATCTTCATCAATCACATAATCAACATCGTCGAAGGTGGCGATATCAGAAGTGACAGAAGTCTGATCGAGCAAGGTATTACCTTGGTACAGGTAGGCCCGATACAAAACATCTTCTGTATCATTACCAGTAACATCAAACTCAACAGCCACTTCAAGAACTTCAACATCGCCATCTTCAGCCTCGACATCAAATTCAAGAACAGTTACACCATTAGTGCGGGAAGTTTCATCCAAAACAATCTTTTCATCTTCCGGTGAATTGTCACCAATAGATACTGACATGTCGCCAGTGCCGAAGACATCGTCAAAGTCTACTTCAACTTCTATCGCGTCAGCTGGAGCGTAATCAACAAGACCAAGGCCGTCTGTAAAGCGGACGCCATCAGTATCGAGAGTTACGACAACGGTGTCAGTATCGCGAGTACCAGCCATTGAGTCAAGAACAACAAGTTCTAGAGCAATGGTAGCAGTGTCATTTTCGCGAATAATAGTGTTGAGACCGGAGAAGCGGGCGCGATATTCGCTACCAACCTCGCTAAAGTCACTGGAACTAGAAAGTGAACCAACTTCTTCTCCGTCAACGAGAAGATTGACTTCGTCAAAGTAGAGCCATGGGCGGAGATCAAACATGAAGTCAACACGATTGACAGCGATGTCGGAATCCTTAGCCTCGAAGTCTACTTCGATAACGGTTTCACTATCACCAAGGTCAATAGAGACATCGGAGTCAGTGACAACATCCTCATCCAAGTATCCTTCACCACCTGCTAAGTCACCAGGACCAGGAGTTACTGGATCTGGGTCCGGGGTAACTGGTGGTGGAGGTAGGACAACTGTTAAATCAGCAGTAACGGCAGCTTGGGTAATAGGACCGTAGTAGCCAGTAGCTGGGGAAATACCCTTGCTAGTCTGATAAGCAGCCAAGGCTGATTGAGTCTGGGCACCGAAGTAAGCGGTGGCGCCAGCTGGGATCGCAAAGCCTTTGCTGATTAAGAAATTCTGTAAAGCGGTTACTTGCATGCCCTGACTCTCTAGAGTCAATGGCGCGACGGGAACGGTCATGCTCGGAGCCGGAGCTACTGGAGCAGGAGCGCTAGTACCCATCAGAGCAGCGCGAACACTGGCTAAAGTATTGGCATCAGCGCCAAAGGAAGTTAGCATCGTGATGATCGCATCTACCTGAATCTGTGGTAGAGCTGCTTGAGCTGGAACAACGGCAACGCCGAGAGCCAAAGCTACAACAGCGAAACCAACAAACAATTTTTTAATACTCATAAATCACAAATTAATAATAATTAATAATGCTTAATAATTTTCTTCTTTATTAATCCTCAAGCTGGATAGTCAGCCGATTATCGACAGACGGCCAAGACGACCAGAGAGAGGTTAATAACAAAATGGAAAGGCGTGCGGAAAATTTACAGATTACAGAAATAATTCGGTTGTCAAAGAACCCTCCCAATTATAGTATTGACTACTCAAACTAGCAAAAGAAGCTGTGGATAACACTAGCTAATTTCACCATCAATACCACTAGTAAAGTATATAGAAAAGCTTAATTAGAGTCAATAAGCGAGTAACGACTCCAGCGTCTATCACCTTGGCGCGTGATTAAACCACGGTGAACAAGATTCGCCAGCGCGCGTTGGACAGTCTTGGTACTATAAGTAGGAAAGGAGGTAGCAATGTCCTTAATAGACGACTCGCCGTTCTCGCGGATGTGTCGGAGAATAATCTCTACTCTATCGGTCTTATCAGACATAGGAGAAATAGCAGGCGAACTTTGTCCTTTACTCTCTTTATTTTTTGCTTTTACCGCGGGTGCAACAGGAACTGGTTTGCTTTCTGGCTTACTCTTACTCTCTGTCTTAATAGTTAATAAATTCACATCAGGGTTAGATTGGAGCAAGGCTAGAGGTTCTAGGATTTGTTGCCCTTGCTGTTGTTCCAGTCTCTTAGACAAAGCTAGATATTCTTGCTTGAGGATAGAGAGATTCATTTCCGAAACAGCTGAACTTAATAAGGCAACGTCTAGTAGATTAACCAAGCGATTGATTAGTTTGATCGCCACATCAGAACGAGAAGGATCAATCTCTGATTCAATCTGGAGAGCCAGTTGGCGCATCTGCCACTTGAGGGGCTCGTTATCGTGGAGAAAATTGCTAACGACATACAGAGCACCAGTTAGCTTGTGGGCTCTTAGCTTGTCCTTTTGTCCTATTAATTCTTCCGTCATAATGTCCCTTATTATATATAAGACAAATCCACTTGTCCAGAGGGTAAAATCTTGTCTAATAGAGCCCTTATTTCGCCTTACTTGCAAGCGGGTGCTATAATTCTCCACATATGGCCAAACGGAAAAAAGGTGATAAAAAGTTCTCTGGAGAAGAACAAGAAGGGTTAATTAAGAACGAAACCAAGCATGGAATTATCGCCGTCGTTTGTGGGGTGCTGGCAATCTTCTTCATCTTGGCCAGTCTCCACCGCGCCGGCGCCGCCGGTGACTTGGCTTATCGGGGGCTTGGCCATCTCTTCGGCGCCGGCTTCTTTATTATCCCAATAATTTTAATTATCTTGGGCTTATCCTTTTTCCGTTCAACTCGACCCCATTTCATTACCGGACGCTTGCTGGCTGGCTTGGGCTTCTTCGTCTCACTATTGGGAATAATCAGTATCTTGTTCCCTGCCGATCCGGCCTGGCGCGCTGGTGGTCTGATTGGTCAAGCTATCGCTAGTCCCCTGCAGAAAGTTTTTGCCACCTATAGTTTGTTTCTGTTAGCCGCTTGTATCTTAATTACTCTATTAATAATCTTTGATACCAGATTACAACTCGGCTGGCTTAATCCCCTCAAGTGGTGGCGCTTGATTAAAAAACCTAAAGAACAAGAAACAAATAATTTAGTAACAGAGAATAGCGAAGTTGTTGATACCGAAGTTCCAGCCACACCACCAGCATCAACTACTGATTCTAAAGTTGAATCAGAAGCAAAAACTAAACCAGTTGAGACCGAAGGATCAATTTACCAACAATTGGTCAATTGGGGCAGTCGTGGCAATTCCTCCAAGTACACACCACCACCGCTCTCGCTACTAGAGAAAGATAGTGGCAAACCCGGCGGTGGCGATATTAAAGCAAGCGCCAATATTATCAAACGCACTCTAGCAAACTTCGGTATCGTGGTAGAGATGGACGAGATCTCCATCGGACCCTCCATCACTCGCTTCGCTCTTAAGCCCGCCGAGGGAGTTAAGCTCTCGCGCATTATCGCTTTGCAAAATGATTTATCACTGGCTCTGGCTGCTCACCCCATCCGGATTGAAGCGCCGATACCGGGCAAGTCTCTGGTGGGAATTGAAATCCCTAATCGCACCAAATCGCTAGTCGGCCTAGCTTCCCTCTTGGGCAATTCTGACTTTGCCAAATCACCTTACTCTCTAGCAGTCTCTCTAGGACGCGACATCGCCGGGCAAGCCCACTTCGCCAACTTGGCCAAGGCGCCTCACATCCTTATCGCCGGTACCACCGGCTCGGGTAAGTCGGTAGTGATTCATACTTTCATTACCTCACTACTGTATCGCAATCCGCCAGATCGTTTACGCTTCATTATGATCGATCCCAAGCGAGTAGAATTAACTCTCTACAATAATATTCCCCATCTCCTTACACCAGTAGTGACTAACGCCAAGAAAACGATTCTGGCGCTAAAGTGGGCAATCAAAGAAATGGAAAGACGATATGATGTATTAGAGAAACAAGCCGTCCGTGATATCCAGTCTTATCATCAAAATGCCGAAAAGGATCCGGAAGGTAAGGAGAAGATGCCCTACTTGGTAATTATTATTGATGAGCTAGCCGACATTATGTCCACTTATCCGCGCGAACTGGAAGCCACGATCGTCAGACTGGCTCAAATGTCTCGCGCCGTTGGTATCCACTTAGTCCTCTCTACCCAGAGGCCAAGCGTGGAAGTGATTACTGGGCTAATCAAGGCTAACATCCCCGCCCGCATCGCCCTCCAAGTTGCTTCACAGATTGACTCTCGCACAATCATCGACTCCGCCGGAGCGGAAAAATTATTAGGTTCCGGAGATATGCTCTATCTATCCGGCGATCGAGGCAAGCCAGTTCGTCTACAGTCAGCTTTCATTTCTGAAGTAGAAGTCAAGAAGATGGTCGCCTATTTAGTTAAGCAACAAGCCGACAATACTGATGGGGAAAACCCAGAATTAGATTTAACAACCGAAACAAGAGATCAGTCTCCAACCCTTAGCACTCTAAGTCTCGACGAAGAAGCAACTGACGAAGATGACGATGAACTCTACGAGGAGGCGCGAGAGCAAGTAATCCAAGCTGGGAAAGCTTCGGCCTCTTATCTCCAGCGCAAACTTAAAGTTGGCTATGCTCGCGCCGCTCGCCTCTTGGATATGTTAGAAGAACGACAAGTAATCGGACCAGGCGAGGGAGCTAAACAGAGAGAAGTTTATATTAAATATGACTCCACTGATAACCTACTCTAATCCCAAAGCCAATGCTTGGCTAAACTCCAAACGACTGTTAATAATTATTTTCTTTGGCCTAATTGCGATTTATGCTATTTATCAAACTCATGACATTCTCTTAGGACCGCGACTGTTTATCCAAGATGTGCAGAATGGCAAAACTTACACGGAACCATTAATCACAATCGAGGGCGAGGCAAAAAATATTTCTCACCTATTTCTCAACGACAGACAGATCTTCACCAATGAACAAGGTCAATTCCAAGAGAAATTGCTACTCATCCCCGGCTATTCTATAATCAAGCTTGAGGCGAAAGACAAATTTGGACGATCGGTGAAGCGGATGCTAGCTTTGGTCTACGACCAAAGTTTTAATAATTAATTAACAAAAATATTTTATTTATATGGCGAAAAAGACGACGACTGACAAGAGCACAGGAGGATCAATTGATGAGACGATAAAAACGATTGAGACTAAATTCGGCGAAGGATCAATTATGAAGTTGGGCGACAGGCCCAAAGTGGATGTGGGCGCGATCTCAACTGGCTCATTGGGCTTAGATGTGGCTCTGGGGATCAACGGTTTGCCTCGAGGTAGGATTATCGAAATCTACGGACCGGAATCTTCTGGTAAAACAACCTTGGCCCTCCACGTAGTAGCCCAAGCCCAGAAGCATGGTGGCATTTGCGCTTTTATTGACGCCGAACACGCCATGGACCCGGACTACTCGAAGAAATTGGGCGTAAAAATTGAAGAATTATTAATCTCTCAACCGGACTACGGTGAACAGGCGTTAGAAATTGCCGAGAGTCTAATCCGTTCCGGCAAGATTGATGTAATAGTCATTGATTCAGTGGCAGCTCTAACTCCCAAAGACGAAATCGAAGGCGATGTGGGAGCCTATCACGTTGGCAAGCAAGCGCGACTGATGTCTCAAGCTTTGCGCAAAATGACAGCGATTGTGGCAAGATCGAAGACTGTGGTAATTTTTATCAATCAAATCAGAATGCAAATTGGCGTCATGTTTGGCAATCCAGAGACTACCCCCGGTGGTAAAGCGCTCAAATTTTACTCTTCCGTACGCCTTGATATTAGAAGAATCGCCCAAATCAAGAAAGGCGAAGAAGTGGTCGGCGGTCGAGTGCGCGTCAAGGTAGTGAAGAACAAAGTAGCAGCACCGTTTAAAAACGCCGAGTTTGATATCCTCTATAACGAAGGAATTTCTCCCGAAGGAGAGGTTATTGCGATTGGCGAAAAATGTGGTATCATCGAAAAATCCGGTTCATCTTACACCTATGGCGAAATCAAATTAGGCCGAGGTTACGACGCGGCTCGAACCTTCCTGAAAGAGAACCCGAAGTTAAAAACCGAATTAATCAATAAGATAAAAGCTGCCCTTGCCACTACTTAATTACAACGAAATCAAAGAACGCCGATTCATCGTCTTGGACGGTGAACCTTTTGAAGTGTTGTCCAGTCATGTGTTCCGCAAGCAACAACGCAAACCGCAAAACGTCACTAAACTGAAAAATTTAATTACCGGAACAGTGAAAGAGCACTCCTTCCACGCTAGTGACAAAGTGCCAGAAGCAGAAATAGAAGAACAGAAGGCCTCATACCTCTACTGCCATCGTGACGAATATTGGTTCTGTGAGACGGCGAACAAGAGTAACCGCTTCAAACTGCCAGCCGAGCAGGTATCAGAGCAAATGAGTTACCTCTCCCCTAATAGTCCAGTGACTATTCTCTCCTTCGACCAGCGACTTATTGGCGTAAAAATTCCAATCAAAGTTGAGCTCAAAGTTAAGGAAGCGGCACCAGCCTCTCGCGGTAACACCGTCCAAGGCGGTTCCAAGCGCGTTGTTTTAGAAACCGGCAAAGAATTAGAAGTACCGATGTTTATCAACGAAGGCGATATCGTAATTGTTAATACCGACTCCGGTCAATACGTAGAACGAGCCAGCAAGAAGTAAAATTAGGAGAAAAATTAAAAAAACTGACGTAAAATTATCGCGAAACAAAAGGCAAGAGAGCCATTAGTCGCGCTCGCTTAATAGCGGTAGATAACTTCCGCTGATGATTAGCACAGACACCACTGCGTTTGTGACTAAGAATTTTTGCCGAAGGATCGATAAAACGCTTCAACAATTCAGTGTCTTTGTAGTCAACGCATTTGATATTATTGGTGCAAAGATAGCAATTTTTCATAACCTTAATTTAAACTTAAAAAGGAATATCGTCCGGATTGATCTCTTCGTCGGGATACTCAATAGACTTGGCTTCGCCCGGAGCTTCAGCCTTGTGGGATTGATCAACGGCTTGACTAGAATTAGCAGAAGAACCGCCAGAACTCTTAGGACCAAACTGTACGCGATCAGCAACGATCTCCGTTCGATATTGCTTGTGACCCTCCTTGTCATCCCAACTTCGAGTCTGCAAACGGCCTTCTACTAGAGCCGACTGACCCTTGCGTAAATACTGCCCAACAATCTCGGCCTGGGGGCCGAAAACAACAATATTGTGAAATTGAGAATCCTCTTGCTTCTGGCCTTCTTTGTTTTTCCAAACTCGATTGGTGGCCATCCCCATGGTGCAAACCTTAATACCGGAAGGTAAGGCGCGGACCTCTGGATCGCGAGTTAAATTGCCGATGATAATTACTTTGTTGAGATACATATTATTTTATTTTTTATTTTATTAATAAACCATCAATCTCTTTGTCGATTTCCTTGTCGATAGCTTCCTTCTGATTATCCTGATTATCTGGTGAGGTCATGACCTGAACGGGAGCTACTCGAGCTGGAACGTTTTGATGACTAGTATAATTGCAATCGCGAGGCAGAGATATAAGCAAATGACGAATCAAGAACTGGGATTTACCCATGGTCGAATCCAGGGCGGACGCGGAAGCTCTTGAGGCCGTAAAACGAAAAACGCCCAAATAGGCTTCAGAGAAAGTGCTCCCTTTGTGCTCGACTACCTTCTTGATCGGATAAGCCAGAGAAGTCATCTTAGGATTCTCTCTAGCCACCACAGTAATAGCCAACTTATCCATTGGCGTCAAGATCTCCTGTTGGATTATTTCGGTCAATTTTTCTTCCGCGACCAAGGGAGTAAGGAGGTAGCTTAACTCGTAAGCCCCAGAGTCCTCATTTTTTTCTATATCATCCATGGGGCGTATCGTACCAGATAATATCGCGAGATGCAACTCAATTAAGACGTGGCAAAATAGGCGCTAACTTGAAAACCCGACTAGCGTTAGTTAGAACAATTTCAGCCATTTCCTCCGGAGATAAGCCTCTGATCTCGGCCAAACGCTTGATAACTCGCTCAACATACACTGGCTCATTGCGTTTACCACGATAAGGCACGGGTGCCACATAAGGGGCGTCAGTTTCGGCCAACAAGCTCTCACTAGGGACAAACTTAATGACTTCATCATAATCATGAGTAAAAGTAATAACTCCCGTAAACGATAAAGTGAAATTTAAATCCAGAAATTGTTGCGCTTGTTTGATGTCGCCGGAAAAGAAGTGTACGTTCCCAGCAACCCCAGAGAATGATCGCAAAATAGACAAGACATCATCATAAGCTTCTCGAACATGCAACATCAAGGGCTTGTTAACTTGGAGCGCCAGATCAATTTGCCGGAGAAATAATTCCCGCTGACTAAGCTTATCGCCCGGATTAGATAAACGAAAATAATCCAAACCACACTCCCCGATGGCCGCTACCCTCTTATGTTTAGCCAACTCCTTCAGTTCTTGCCAATCATTCTCATCAAGCTGATTAATTTCCTGCGGATGGACACCGATCGAGGCCCAGAAGTTTTGGTGATTAGTTAAATTTACCACTTCGCGACTAGTTTGGAGACCAGTGCCAACATTAATTACTCCGCAACCCACTTCTTCCATTTTCTTAATCACCGCCTCCAGATCATGATCATAATCAGGAAAATTAAGATGAGCGTGGATATCAATAAGATTCATTAAAAATAATTTTTTACTTCCTCATAAACAAGGGCGCCTCGGGCATCTTGTTTTCTTTTATTAACTCTTGAATTTTTTTAGCGGTTTCTGGCATGACAACAGCTAAACAGTGGGCTAGGCCAGCGATATTCCCGACCAAGGATATAACATCATTTCTAGCAGCATCAGGAGTGGTTTTCCAAAGCTCAAAAGGTTTTCTAGTTTGTATATATAAATCGAGGTTCTTTATTTCATCCCAAATAAAATCCATAGATTTATTGATCTCAAATTGAGACAAGTGGTCAAAAAATGGTTTATACTTTTCTGCCTCTCCACGAATTTTAAATGAATCATCATTAGTAACAACGGGCTTATCTAAATATTTTTCTGCCATCTTCATCACTCTGGACACTAAATTCCCCAAGCCGTTGGCCAAATGAGCATTGTAAGCCTCTTTTATCAATTCAAGCGTCACCGGACTATCTTCAAAAGGTGTAACATGACGGGCTAAATAATAACGAATAGCGTCAGTGCCATATTCCTCAACAACTTCATGAGGGTTAATAACATTACCCAAACTCTTAGACATCTTCTGGCCACCAACTCCAGTCACAAAGCCACGAATTATAATTTGCTTAGAGGGTGGTAAACCAGCTGACATAAGCATCGCCTGCCACATCGCCGCCTGCTGGCGGAGGTTATCTTTGCCGGCAAATTGGGTTACCGGCCACCAATGCTTAAACTTTTTCTCATCAGTTGGCCAACCAATAGCGGACAGATAGTTGACCAGAGCGTCGAACCAAACATACATCACCTGATCCGGATCATCGGGAACAGGCACACCCCAAGGCATCTTCTTGGCCAAGCGCGAGATACTGAAGTCCTCCAAACCTCGCTCAACGAAAGCGCGAATCTCGTTCTGTCGCGAGACTGGTAAGACAAAATTTGGATTCTTCTCATAAAGCTCGAGAAGAGGTCTCTGATACTTAGAAAACTTAAAAAAATAATTTTCTTCTTCAATAAATTCTAAAGCTAAATTGGGATGGAGAGGGCATAGATTGTTAACTAACTCTGATTCGGTTTTTTCCAATTCACAACCGACGCAATATTTGACACGATAAGTTTTTTTATAAATATCACCAGCCTTAACACAAAGCCGCCAAAATTCTTGAGCCGCTCCAACATGATAAGGATCCGTGGTACGAATGAAATTAGTCCCCTCCCACAACCCTAAGGCTGGTAATAATTTCTTAAATTCTAGGGCATATTTATCAACATAATCTTGAGGAGAAATACCAGCCACTTGCGCCGCCCGATAAATCTTCAAGCCATGTTCATCAGTGCCGGTATTAGAAAAAACTTCCCGGCCGGTTAATAAAAAATAGCGAGCAATAATATCAGCGTGGACCAGTTCAGCGGCAAAGCCGATGTGGGGATCGGCATTAACGTAAGGTAGGGTGGTGGTAAGGTAAGTTTTAACCGACATCGGCGTGTTGACTACTTTTGCGCTTAGCGACATCGTTAGCGACTTCCATTAACACCACGGCAATGGGAATAGACAAAATTAAACCCAGGAGGCCAAAGAGTTTAACCCCAGCCAAGAGCGACAAAATAACAATCAAAGGCGGGACGCCAACAATTTTTTTGACCACCAGAGGATAAATGAGGTGGTTCTCAAATTGTTGAATAATAATGTATAACCCCACAACCATTAAGCCGAGAGATAAACTATCAGTGAAGCCCAAGAAGGCGGCCGGTATCGCTGATAAAATCGGACCAAAATAAGGAATAAGCTCAAACAAAGCGGCTAAAATTGCTAAGGATAAAGCGTGATTAACTCCTAAAATGGTTAAGCCCAAAAAGACTAGAACTCCAACAATCAAACCAAGCAAGAGTTGCCCTTGGAGCCAGTAACCAATTTTTAGATAAGATCGTCGCCAAAGATCAAGCACATAAGGCTCATGACGATTAGGGGTAATTAGACGGAGAAAGTTCTCGATGCCCTTATCTTGCACTGCTAAATAAAAAGAAATAACGATGATTAAAATAAAGCTGAAGAAGCCACCGAAGACCAAACTAGCAGTTTGGACAAATCCGCGTGGCACACCAGCAAAGCCAGCTTGCAAGGTGCGCAATAGATCACCAGTAGACAAATCAGTCCCTAGCCCGTCAGCGAAGCGAGCAATAGAACTATCAGCGCCCAAGATTGAAGATAGGTCGCCAATACGTTCAGGCAAGATTACTGACAGTTCAGTCACATCGGAAACGATAGGCAAAACTAAGAAAGGCAGGAGGCCGAAAAACAAACCAAAAGTGATCAAATAAATAATTAAAACAGCCAGAACGCGTGGCAAGTGCAAACGACTTAATTGCTTTGCGGCCGGCTCCAGAGCAGAGGCAATGATGATTGAGACTAACACGATCAAGATTAGATCGCGCAAGAGATATAGCGCCCAGGCAATAATCAAGACCACCGCGATCTTGAGAATACTACCGTAAGAAATAGAAGTTGTCATAATGATAATCTTACTACAAACGAAGAATTCGCTCAAAGGGGGTCGGCGAAGCAACTGGACCAATTAAGGCCAGATTGAGACGCTCGTTAAGAAAAAGATCTCTAGCCAATTGCCGAATTTGAGCCGGAGTCACCGCTCGCAAGCGTTTAGCAATAGCCTCCGGCGATGACAATTTGCCTCTAACTATTTCCGCCTCACCATAAAAACCGGCCAAACTGCTGGTTTTCTCTAAACCTAAAAACAAATTGCCAATCAGTGATTCTTTAGCGCGATTTAATTCTGGGAGTGGCACCAATTTAGTTTTTAATTTATCACACTCGCCAAGAATCGCCTTGACGATTTCTGGCGCGCGAGAGTTATCAGCGCCAACGGCAACTTGCATTACCCCGTGATCAGTGTAAGCATCGTTAGTGGCTCGCACATAATAAGCGGCCCCCAGCTCTTCGCGAATTCTCACAAACAAACGCGAACTCATGCTCCCACCAAGAACGGCGGTTAACACTTCTAGGATATCATTCTGTGGATGATTAGCTGGCAAAGCTCGGAAACCTAAAACCAAGTGGGTTTGATCTGATTTTTTGAATTTAACTAAAGTTTGTGGCTTAGTCTGACTCTCGACAACTGCTAACTTAGATAGCTTGGCTTGTGGTGTTAGGATCTTGAATTGCTGTTTAACCTTATTGAGCACTGTAGCTTCTAACAAAGGTCCGGCAACAACCACCACTGTAGCACCAGCAACATAATGCTCGTTGCGATAAGCCAAAAAATCTTCACGCGTCAGAGAGCGAATAATATCTTTAGTGCCAATCACATCCCAACCAGCCGGCTGATCACCATAGAGCAAAGAGAGGAAAATATTTTGGACCTGGCGTTGAGGCATATCTTCATACATATTAATTTCTTCAATGATCACCCCTCGTTCTTTGTCAAGCTCCGCAAGAGGAATAGTCGAATTAAGATACATATCAGCCAAGAGATCCAAGGCCTGATCAAACAACCGGGGCTGAACACTGGCGTAATAACCAGTATATTCTTGAGAAGTAAAGGCGTTAAACTGCGCGCCAAGACTATCGAAGCCGGCGCTAATTAATTGTGGCTTAGGACGCTTCTTTGTACCCTTAAAACACAGGTGTTCTAAAAAGTGTGAGATGCCATTCTGGTCTTTAAGCTCATATTTAGAACCCGTTTCAGCTAGAATTAAAATATTAGTTGCGAGAGCTTCTGGTCGCGGAACCAGAATAACTCGGACACCATTAGCTAAAGCGTGCTTAGAAAATTTATTTGCCATCTGACAATGCTAGCACAAAATCGGAATTGATGACCACTCGCTCCTGCTTACCACTATCTCGGTCGCGGAGAGTAACGGTATTGTCAGCTAGGGTTTGAAAATCGATTGTTAAACAAGCGGGAGTGCCAATTTCATCTTGGCGACGATAACGTTTACCAATATTGCCATTGTCATCAAAGCAAACATTAGGAATTACAGACTTAATTTGACTATAAATTTCGCGGGCTTTGTTGACTAAATCGGACTTGTTCTTGAGTAAGGGGAAAACAGCAACCCTAATTGGCGCCAGCGCCTTAGGTAGTTTAAGAAAGGTTCTAGTCTCTCCCCCTAAATCATCCTCCGCATAAGCGCTAACCAAAATTGCCAGAACTGTCCTATCCACTCCGAGCGATGGCTCGATCACGTGTGGCAAAAATCTATCCTTGCTTGCTTCGTCATAGTAAGTTAAATCTTGTTTACTGTGTGTTTGATGTTGTCGCAAATCATAATCAGTTCGGTAAGCCAAGCCATAGAGTTCCTTCCGGCCAAAAGGAAAATCAAACTCAAAATCAATAGTCCGATCAGAATAATGAGCTCGTTCGCCATCAGGCACTTCCAACTCATGAACCTGATCGTGGCTCAAACCAATAACTTCCATCCAGCGCCACATCGCCTGGCGCCACTCCTCAAAGTACTTTTCCCAATCAGCTGGCTTAATAAAATATTCAACTTCCATTTGCTCAAATTCGCGAGAACGAAAAATAAAATCCCGTGGTGAAATCTCGTTACGGAAAGCTTTGCCAATTTGAGCAATCCCGAACGGCAACTTAGGATGTTCAGAATCAACTACATTTTTAAAATTAACAAAAATACCCTGGGCGGTTTCCGGTCTAAGATAAGAAACCTGTGGTTCTAGAGCACCAACTTGAGTTTGGAACATGACGTTAAAAGGCTTACCAGAATCTAGCGGATCAGTGAAAGTATCAACATGGCCGGAAGCCTGCCAAACCCTCTGATTCATGATGATCGCTGCGTCGAGACCGTACATATCATCACGATCTTGGACAAACATCCGCCACCACAAATTCTTAAGGTTATTTTTAAGCGCAACACCAAGAGGACCATAATCCCAAGTACCAGCCAAACCGCCGTAGATATCCGATCCAGAATAAATAAAACCTCGTCGCTTGGCGAGAGAGATTATTTTGTCCATTATTAAATTGTTGATTTTATTGGATGACAAGGTCTTGATTAATTTGGAACTGTGGATCAGCTGTTAAATTAGTATCCAAAGATCGTCGGAGTTCACCAAGAATAGTCTGACGAGTAAAGGTATCCAACCCAGAATAACGAACTGGGCCAATTAGCACTGGCGCTTCGCCGACCTGACTGGCGCTCGGTGAAAATTCAATCTGGAAAGCCACCTCGCGCGGAGCAGAATTCAATCCGATACCAGCGCGAACATTACCCAGGGTCCACACCACTTCTCCGCCACCACCAGCCGCCTCTTTAAACGAGATATTCTCATTGCTGGGTGTAGAATATCCGGACCATTTGACGTAAGACGGGAGGACGGCTGACACCGAGACGTCCTGTAGGTCATTAGAAGAATTAATGAGCGACCAGACGATAGTGTAACTGGTGGTTTGACCAACCTGCGGTGGCAATCGACCGCGATTTTCTAGGGGTCCGGTAAAGTGTAAAGCTTTAGCGGCTAATTGTAAAACCGAATTGACTAATACTTTCTGACCTAATTTAGTTTCAACCACTTCGATATCACCCTTATCGTCAACTCGCTTACCACGAAAGATCGCTTCGATAAGGATTTCGGGATTTTTAATTTGATAGTTATTACCAGAAATCAAAGACAAGGTAGTGAAAGAATAAGCCAAACTACCCGACTCATCAGGGGCAATTCGCGCCAATTCTGGAACATTAGTCTGGTTCCAAACAACAGTGCTATCTTGCGAACGATAAAACCCGCGATGAGATAGAACCGAGGCTGGATCCAAAATTTCACCACTAATCTTTAACAATACCTCACCGTCAGTTAGAGGCGTGGTTAAATTATTATGCCAAGTTAACTCACCTCTTAGACTTTCTCGACTGTTAATACTTATTTCAGAAGCTGAAGAGGTGTTAAGAAGGGAAGCAAGATCAACAAAGGCTCGTCTAATCGCAACAATCCGGTTAACAGAATCATAAACAACCGCTAACTCATCGCCAGTAGAATTGGGAATGCCAGCTGACACTTGGAAAGATCTCTGATCTTGATCCTGCCCGGACAAAACCCCCGCAATAGATAGGGAAACCTTAGCCCCAGGCTTCACAACAGGTAAACGCCAAAAGGCATCACCACGAGATGGTGAGGGGTAAGCGCTCCTGAAGCTGAATCCCGGCGGATAATCAACCATAACCAATAAGTCAGCCAAATCAGAAGAGGCGCTGGAAGTAAGAGAGATGTCTAAATTAACTTCCTGGTTAGAATTAACTTCGCTAGGGACGGAAATTTGAAGAGCTAAAGGCGAAGCGCTGACTTTAACTAAGTGGGTTATGGTTGTATCTAAGATCGCATTAGAATTAGGTAAGCGATATTCTGTTGAGATCTTAACCGGCAAAGTGCTGTCTTGCTGACCGAAAACGATCGCCTTGATTGACTGATTGTATTGTTCGCCGGGACTAAGATTGCCGAGAGGGAAACGCTCGCGAGTCAAATCTTGAGCAGGAATTTCTGCTGACTTAACTCCTGGCGGATACTCAATAATTAAATCAACAAATTCTAGATCGCTATTATTTTGATTAGTAATCGTGACGAGAAGATTTATTTGTTCACCAGAACGAACAGAAGGTGGGCCATCAACTTTGACAAGAACCTTAGACGACGAGACCACATTACCGCCACGCCAAAATACGGCAAAAGCTAAACCACCCATGATCAAAAAAAATAATAAAGCAACAATTAATAATTTCTTTAACAAAGCGGTAGACAAAAATGGGTCAGAAACAGCCTCTTTCCAACCCTTCGGATCGTCATGAGAAATCTGCTCCAGAGGAGAACGGCGAACTGGCCTGATCTTGAAAGATCGGCTCTCTAATTGTCGTTTCAGATCGGCAATACTATCATGTTCACTGGGCATAATTTAATTTGTTTATTATAACACGAGATATCAAAATCGCTTATAGATGACTGTGTTTGATAGCCTGATTAATAACCTGCACCATAATTTGCCTAGTTTTAGTATCTAAAACTAAAGAGGATTCTGGCCAATTCCACCCATCTAAAAAAGGCTGGATTAGAGCTTGGGATTTAATATAACCAAGCCTATCAAGCAAGCGCAAAACCATGATGAGCTCGAAGGACTGCAATTCGATGTGATTAAGATCCGCACGATTAAGAAACAAGAGGTCATCTCGTGTTTGGAAAAAGAGAGTTTGATTTTCTTCCGCTTCCGGAACCAGGCGCAATAACAAACTCTTAACTCTTGTGGTCAAATAATGTTTATCCAGCTCGTGACGCAAGATTTCCAAATCTAAACGAGACTCCGCATTAACAATCCGCCAAAATTCTCTCCCCTTCACCAGAGAAATCTTGAGGACAGACAAATTTTGCAGATTATAACGTAACTTTGACTTGAGATAGCGCACTCCTTGAGCTAGGGCAGTAATCAAACCGAAATCGGGAGTTAGTAAATAAAACAAACGATTAGCCTCACCCAGTGAACGACCGGAGAGAATTATGGCCTCGGTAGTATATATTTTATGAGACATTACTTAAACAAAAGTAAACTCTTTAGCATTAACAGCAAGCTTGAGAACATCAGCATGTTTAAGCACCAAATCTCGCCGAGCAAGCGACACAGGCATAATAGCTAACTCTCCGGGCTTAAGACCTGATTTCTTGCGCCAATCTTGCAATTTGCGAATCAAATCACGCAACTCCCCCTCTTCTTTAAGTTCCGGAGTAAGTTCAAGATCTAACTCCACCTCGCTTACTAATTCTGGATCAGAAGAGATCTCTTTAACATTTACCTCATCTTTGATTAAGTCTAACAATTGACTATTATTCTTAATTTCTAGCGACATCTTTTTAATTTTAAGCCTGGCTAAAGGCTGACGGACTTTAATCCCCGCCTTAGCTCGCGCCTCCAAACCCAAGGAGACAATCCGCCTGACCTCAATCATATCTTCAAGCAACCCTTGATCGACAAGATCAACTACTCTAGGCCAAGAATCCAAATGAACGCTTTCTTGATCACCCTCGAGTTGACGATAGATTTCTTCAGCAACAAAGGGAGTAAACGGCGCCAAAACTCTAGCTAAGATATTAAACACCTGCGCCAAAGTCGCCGAAGCGTTGACTCTTTCTTCTTTTGCCTCTGGCTTAAAGCGGTCACGAGAACGACGAACATACCAGACTGAAAGATCTTCAATAAAAATATTAATCACCCGCAAGGCCTGATCAAGTTCATATCTATCCATCGCTTCAGTAACTTCGCCAACTAACTGATTTAAGCGAGCGATAATCCAACGATCTAAGACATGACGGCTAATTATTTTTTTAGCTACTGATTGTTCAACATCAGCATAAGTTTGATAAAACAACCAAACATTATCTAAACGATTAATTACCTTGCGGTAAATCTCACCCACTCCTAATTCAGAAAAGCAGGCATCTTCCGCCTTCAAGAGAGGTGAACTTAGTAAATAAAATCGCAAAGCATCTGCACCGTATTGATTAAGGATCAAGAGCGGGTCAGGAAAATTACCTTTGGATTTAGACATCTTCTGACCATCAGAGGCCAAAACACTGCCGGTAGTAACCACATTTTTAAAAGGAATTTTGTTAAATAAAATAGTCGCCACTACGTGCATGTAGTAAAACCAAGTCCGAGTTTGAGCAATATATTCTGAGACAAAATCAGCCGGCACGCGACGTCTAGTCTGTTCTTCCCGCTCGAAGGGATAATGTTCGGCCGCAAAAGGCATGGAACCAGACTCAAACCAGCAGTCAACCACCTCCGGAATACGAGACATTAGGCCACCACAGTTGCAAGTTAATTTGATTTTATCAATATACGGCCGATGAAAATCCAATTCATAATCATGATTGTGAGGCAGAGGTTTGTAAGAGAAATCTTTAACCTCGCCAGTTAACAAGAAATCGTCGTGAGTTTCTTTAAAATTAGAAGCTTCCGTCACACCCAAACCCAAGGCGCCGGCAAACAGCATGGTAATCGGAGTCTCGTGAGAAATCAATAAAATATTTTTGCCTTGATAGCGACCTTCTAGATCATCAATCAAATTCATCATCCGACGCTTGACCGTCATTAGATCTTCGCCATTCGGACAGCCCTTGGTGAACTTATCAATCGGGTTAGAAAAATGATGATAATACTCCGCTACCGGTCGACCGTTGAAGTCGCCGAAGTCAACCTCACGCAAACGCTTATCGTAAATTACTGAAGCAGTAGGCAGAGACAGTTCTCGAGCAATCAGCTCGGTAGTCTCTCTCGTGCGGACAAAGTCTGAAGAAATAATTAAATCAATCTTAGCCTTTTCCAACTTAGACAACACAGCCTTAATTTGTTCTCGACCCTTATCCGTCAAGTGGTGAGGATTATCGACACGACTACTGACAATATCTTGCACGTTATGATCGGCTTCGCCATGACGCATTGCCAAATATTTATTACCAGCGCTAATCGCCTCTTCTTGGAGCTCTACTAGGGAGCTAATCACTTTAACAAACTGACACTGATCACACTTCCAAATCGGCAAGGGTGTGGCCCAAAATCGATTACGAGAAATATTCCAATCTGGCGCCCCTGCCATACTCTTGGCAAAGCGACCAAACTTAAGATGTTCTGGAATCCAATTAATTTCCTGATTCAATTCTCGTAAACGAGGCTTAAGATCCTGAATTTTAATAAACCAAGATGGCACAGCGTAATAATAAAGCGGGGTCTCGCAACGATAACAATGCGGATAAGAGTGAACAATTTTTTGCTTATCGAATAAAATATCACGCTTGGCTAAAAATTTAATAATCTCAATATCCGTCACTTGATGATTGTCCTTAGGCTTAACTAGTTGACCGGCAAAATCTTTAACTTCCAGCTGGAAACGCCCGGTATGATCAACATGGACAACAATAGGCAAATTTTCCTTCTTAGCCAGCGCCATGTCGTCCTCACCAAAAGCCGGAGCGATGTGGACAATGCCGGTACCATCAACAGTATTAACAAAATCAGCGCCACAAACTCGACCTTCAGTTAGATAATAAGCAAAAGGCGGTTTATATTTTTTACCAATTAAATCTCGCCCTAAAAATTCTTCCTCAATAGAATAATCTGATTTAATAGAAGCCAGGAGACGATCTTTAGCCAAGATAAAATATTCTTGGCCAATTTTAACTTTCACATAAGAAATCTGCGGACCAACAGCAACCGCCGTATTGCCTGGCAAAGTCCAAGGCGTTGTTGTCCACACCAGAAGATAAGTACCCGGCTCGTCAAGCAATTCAAATTTAACAAAAACAGAGATATCAGAAATGTCTTTGTAACTATTATCCATCGCGATTTCCGCATTAGCCAAGGGCGTCTCGCAACGAGGACAATAGGGCAAAACTCTAGTGCCTTCGTATAATAAACCCAACTTATTCATCTCGCTCAAAGCCCACCACACTGACTCGATATAAGTGTTATCCATCGTCTTATAAGAACCAGCGAAGTCAACCCAACGTCCCATGCGCTCTATCACCTTCTGCCAATCTGCGACATAAGTGAGAACTTTGTCTCTAGCAGTTTGATTAAATTTATCAATCCCCAATTCTTCAATCTGCTTTTTGCCAGAAATCTTTAATTCCTTTTCCACGATATTCTCTACTGGCAAACCATGACAATCCCAGCCCCAACGACGCGCCACCCTCTTCCCTCGCATTGTTTGATAGCGGGGAATCACGTCTTTAATCGCGCTCGCCAAGATGTGGCCATAATGTGGTGTACCGGTAGCAAAAGGCGGTCCGTCGTAGAAGACAAATTCCTCGTCACTGACATTTTTAGCCAATGACTTTTCAAAAATTTGCTGTTCTTGCCAAAACTTAAGAATTCTCTCTTCTCGCTTGGCCACTTCTGATTTTTCCGGCAAATTATTCGCCATAATTAAGTCTATCCTAGCATTTTTTGGCCAGAAAAAAAGCCCGCCGGAATACACATCCCGACGGGCCTGGGTCCGAAGACCCGAATGGAGGCCAAATCACTTTTTCCTCCTCCGCCTCACTGTCTTGGTTGTCTGCAGTTCTCTGCGCGTCCTCTCGGGCCAGGGCTTAGGTGGTGACGACCCAAAACAAAATTCAATATCCGAGAGCCCCAGCTGTCTTTTCAAATCCTCCATTTGCTTGGCTCTAGCTTCAGCGGCGCAGACGGGACAGATACAAACAGAGCCACCAAGGACCGGGTTCTCCGGAGTGGATCCGCGAGCCGGTTCTGCGCCGAGGCAACGACTGTGTTCATTTCGGATACAGTTGTAACAAACTCTTAGAACCACCATGATTGATCCTCCATTATCACAACAAGGTTCATTTCTATTTTCAGATTACCGCAAAATCATCAATAAAACAAGAAGAAAACCCCGGGCAAAATGACGCTCGGGGTTTCAAAAAACCTAAGGTTCTAAAAGTTTTAATGACCAAAGTTTCGAAGCGCTACTTGATGCGACGGCCAGCGAACCACCAGTCGCCATTCCAGCCATTGTCGCAGCAGTTGACGTACACGTCGCGCTCGTCGTTCCAGTGGTTGAAGGCGATGTAGCACCATTCACCGCTTTCGTCCTTCCAGTGAGTGAAGTTGGGATACTGGTTGGCAAAATCCGGGTCGGCCTCGTTCACCGCCGCCAGATCGTCGGGAAAGGCGGGGGCGAGACCCTGCAGTTCGCACTCATTCTCCAGATCGGCATCGGTCACGTAGCGGAAGAGGGGGGAAGAAAATGACCTCTGACTCTTCTCCAATACCACGGGGCATTTTAGCCACTACTTCGGGCTCGATGTACTGAACTCGACGAGTGGCATCGAGTACCCCCTGGGAAGTGAGAGTGCGGTTGACTGGGACTCCCGAAACAACAACTAGACCGTTTCGTAGTTCCTGGATAATCACAACACTCTCCTTTCGTTTTCTGGTTGTTTTCAGTTCCTGCGGGTTGGCACAAACCACACCCAAATCAAAGAACTCTGTTATCTGTTTAGTAAACTATGCTCTAATAATTAATCTGTCAAGAGACCTACATCTTCTCCGGAACCGTGATGCCTAAGAGATCCAAGCCGTTCTCAAGCACTTGCGCCACGGCGTTGGTCAAAGCCAAGCGATAATTTTCTTCCTCATTGCCGATAATTTTATTAACCGCGTAATAAGAATTGAAAGCAGAAGCTAATTCAGTTAAATAAGTAATTAAATAATTAGGCGAGTAGTCAGAAGCGGAGCGTTCGACAACTTCCGGGAAACGATACAAAATTCTCTCCACCAGACTAATCGCACTCCCCTCTCTTTCTGTTTCTTTAGCGAGAATATCCAAATCAATTTTCTTGTTCGCCTTAGCTACTACCGCTTTGGCCCGGACGCAAGTGTATTGCAAGTAAGGACCGGAGTCGCCTTCGAAGGAGAGAGATTTAGCAAAATCAAAAATAATATCCTTACCGGGCGATTGACGCAAAATGGAATATTTAAGCGCGGCAATTGCTACCTGCGTAGCAATCTTCTCTTTGTCTGTCTCACTTAATTCTCTATCAGAAATTTTTTCCTCCACCAGACTCTCCACATCGGAAATCAACGATTCGCCAGTAATCACATTGCCCTTTCTTGATGACATTTTACCCGTGGCAAGTTTGAGCATTCCGTGGGACAAATGCTTCGTTCGCTTAGCAACTTCTGGACGGATTTCCCACAAGGCTCGAAGTACAACCTTAAAATAAGCGTCCTGCTCATTGGCCGTAATAATAATCGATTCGTCAGCGGGATACTTCTCAAACTTTCGCAAAGCATGAGCAATGTCCTTGGACTCATAAGTCGGTACGCCTTGCTTGGTCACAAAAACTCGCGTATGGAGATTGGGTTCGAATTTCTCCCCTTCAAACACGATCGCACCGCCACTTTCTTTAAAAATCCCTTTTCCCAAAAACTCTTTGGTAATCGCCGTCGCCTCACCAGCCACCTCGCTTTCAAAAAAATAAAAATCAAATTTTGTCCCAAGCTTCTTATATAATTCCTCAAAGTGCTCAAGGCTCACTCTCTTGCCCCAAACATAAATCGTGGAGAGCTCTTCATCGTTCTTATCATACAATTTTTTATTTATCTCCTTGATCTCCTCTGTTGCCTGAACGTCAGTCTCATAAGCTTCCGCTCCGAGAGCGTAAGCTTTGCCGATATATTCCACCTGTTCACTCAAGCTTGACTCAATGACGCCACCCAGCTTCGTTATCCCCCAGACCGCCTTAGCAACATGCAAACCAACATCGCCCTGATAAGTATTACGCTTCACTTCGGCACCGTTCTTCTCGATTAGACGCGAGAGCGATTCGCCGATCACGTTACCCATCAAGTGGCCAATGTGAAGAGGCTTCAATATGTTAGTATTAGTATATTCAATAATTACTTTCTTATTCTTTAAATTATCACTCTGGCCAAAATTATTTTTTTTCTGATTGATCTCAATGATAGCTTGAGTAAAAAATTCAGGCGAGAAATAGAAATTAATAAAACCGCCAACAACAGCTACTCTCTCCAGCCAAGCTGGTTTCTCTTTATTTATCTTAACCGCTAATTCTGTCGCCAAGCCACGCGCGTGGCATGAATAGTCACCATGATCTAAATTGCCAGGATGTTCAAATTTAAACGAGTCGCCCACCAATTTCTGTAATTCTTCAATAATCATTAGAGTTATCCTATCAAAAAAAATAGCTACAAGCTATCGCCCCGTGGAACCCCAGCGTCCTTGACCACGACTAGAATCAGACAGTTCTGGCACTTCTTCGAGCTCGGCAATCGCCACCGGGTAAATAATAAGTTGGGCGATTTTGTCACCGGTCTTGATCGCGTAAGATCGATTACTTAAATTTACCAAATGGATATTATACTCGCCACGATAACCAGCGTCATAGACACCACCCATGGTATGCAAACCGGCCTTAGCAATACTTCCCTTATCTTTCACAATACCAGCGTAACCATTCGCAAATTCCAAAGCAAAACCCAGAAAGAAAATATGATGCTCCCCCGGCTTAAGCTCATAATCTTCCAGGGAATACAAATCTAAACCAACATCGCCAGGATGAGCATAGCTCGGCAATTTAGCTTCCGGACTCAATTGTTTAATTTTTATCTTTAAATCCATTTCAGATTTTCAGATTATTTTTAACTATTTCGAATACTCGCTCATGGACCGCCTCCGGCGGTAAACAAACCTGACCTCGACAACACTCAACTCTAACCCAATCCTTACTTCCCTTAGCCAAGTGGAGAGCGCTAGAGCAAGAATTCTTCAAATGAATCAGGTTATCTTCGGCAACGTCCTTCCGGCCTCGCAAATATTTTTTACTTCTCTGGAGAACTTTTTGTTCCAACCACTTCTTACTGACTTCAAACGGCACATCAAGATAAATAACCAAGTTTGGACGCGGAATTTTAAACACTCCGTATTCCATCTTATCAAGCCAAGTCAAGAAATCGCGACGCTGGCTTAAATTATCGATTTTACCCCCCTGATGAATTTGATTGGCGCTAACATAGCGATCAACCACAACGACATAGCCTGCCTCTAACCATTTAGCAATCAACTGACTTGATTCGAAGCGGTCCGCGGCGTACAGCACAGAAGCCACGCGAGGATCAGTTTGAATAAAGTCACCGTATTGGCCTGACAAATATTCGCCAATCAATTGACCAAAAAAGTTATCGTAATAGCGAGGAAAATCAATCGTTTTAACTTTTATTTTTTCTTTTTTTAATCTTTGGACCAGTAATTTAGTTTGCGTCGCCTTACCAGAACCATCGATTCCATCAATCACAATTAGTTTACCTTTAATTTTAGAAATTCTAGACATCATTACTTTATTTTGATTTATTTTTCTTAATTTGCAATTTTAAAACCTTATCAATCTTCTTGGCAATCTGCTTCATCTTCTCGGCCCTAGCGCCACGCGTTGTCTCGGCCGCCGTACCCAGACGAATGCCGGAGGGGTCAACTGGCGGACGCGAATCAAAGGGAATAGCATTCTTGTTAACAATAATCCCGCAAGCTTCTAAAGCCTCGCTAGCCATCCCACCGCTAACACCTGCCCCATCCTGCCAAGTGTCAACTAAAATCAAGTGGCTATCAGTACCACCTGAGACTAGACGCCAACCATACCTTCGAAGTTCATTTCCCAGAGTCTTGGCGTTCTCTATCACTCGTTGGGCGTACTTTTTGAAGTCGGGGCGGGAAGCTTCAGCCAGAGCCACAGCCACAGCGGCAATTTGATTGATATGCGGTCCACCCTGCAAGCCGGGGAAAACAGCTTTGTTAATTTTTTTGATTAATTCCTGTCGGCAAAAAATCAACGCCGCTCGCGGACCACGCAGAGTCTTATGGGTAGTAGTGGTCACCACATCAGCATATTTAAACGGCGAAGGATAGGCGCCACCAGCAATCAAACCAGCGACGTGCGACATGTCCACCATTAAGTAAGCGCCACAACTATCGGCGATATGGCGAAATTTTTTAAAATTAATTTTACGAGGATAAGCTGTGTAGCCAGCCACGATAATCGCCGGCTTCTCGCGACGAGCAATTTTTTCTAAATCATCATAATTCAACTGTTCCGTCTTCTGACTAACGCCGTAAGGAATTTGTTGCCAAATTTTACCGGTAGCCGAGACGAAATGGCCATGCGTTAGATGTCCACCCTGATCAAGTGACATACCCATAATTTTTCCACCAAGTGGCACTAGTCCAAGATAGACCGCTAAATTAGCCGGCGAGCCGGAAAGTGGCTGAACGTTAACATTCCAGACCTTAGGTTTTAATTGATAGAGTTTAAGAGCGCGAGCTTGACACAATTTTTCCACCTCATCAACAATTTCATTACCGCCATAATATCGAGCTTCTGGATAACCCTCGGCGTACTTATTATTAAATTCCGAACCAAGCGCCAGTAAAACATCCCGAGAAACATAATTCTCCGAAGCGATTAAATTAATAACCCGCTTCTGCCTTGCCCGCTCCATTTTAATTAGTTTTTCGACTTGTTTGTCTTGCATAAAGTCAATACTAGCAGAGTTTAAGTTAAGAGACTATAATGAAAATAATGTATCTTCCTTACACACAACGTTCTCCGGATAATCAATATCAACGCCTATTGCGCGATATTTTAGAACAGGGAACATTGACCCCAAGCCAGCAGGGTACAGACGCTATAACATTAATAGCCCCCAAACCCTTACGCTTTCGCCTAGAGAACGGATTTCCGATGATCACCGAGCGTAACTTAAACCCTAAGCCATCCGAACATTTACCTGTGACTATCTGGCAACAAGCCATAGGCGAAATTTGCGCTTTTATAAATGGCGCCAGAACCCAAACAAAATTGGAACAATTTGGCTGTTATTGGTGGCGACATTGGGTAACAGAAGAAAAATGTCGCAAACGCAATTTAGAACCAGGTGATCTAGGCCCAGGTTCTTATGGTGCCGCTTTTCATGATTTTCCCACCATAGAAGGTGATACTTTTAATCAATTTGCGCACTTAGTGGAACAACTTAAAGAAGAACCGCAACTGCGCACCCATTTTGTAACACCCTGGATTCCGCAATACATAGTCCGAGGCAAAGGCAAACAACAAAAAGTAGTCGTCGCTCCTTGTCACGGCTGGGTTCACGCAAGAATTATTAATAACAAGCTAACCCTCCACATGTTCCAGCGCTCCGCCGATGTCCCCGTCGGTGTTCCAGCTAATATGATACAATATGCCGCCCTGACTTTAATGCTCGCGAAGGTAACAGGAGTAGAACCCTATGAATATATCCACAGCTTCTCTGACACCCACATTTATGTTGACCAGAAACCAGCGGTAGAAATAATGCTAAACCGAGAGCCAAGAGCCTTCCCAACCATTACTCTCAACCCAACCAAAACAGATCTTTTCGCTTTCCGTAAAGAAGATTTCACTCTGACTGACTACGAGCCTCATCCGGGAATCAAAGAGATTCCAGTGGCTATTTAAATTATGATTTCCATCATCGCCGCTATCGCCGAAAATAATTGCATCGGTATCAACAACAAACTCCCCTGGCACTTACCTGGCGATTTGAAAAATTTTGCCCGTCTAACTAGCAACAAAACAGTCGTTATGGGAATGAATACTTATAAATCAATTGTAAATGCCTTAGGAAAGTCTTTGCCTAATCGCACCAACATCATTCTAACTTTTGAAATTAACCAAAACATTAAGGAGCGACAGATGAAATCTTGGGAAGAAGTGAGGAAACTAGCTGAAACTGAAGAAGTCTTCGTTATCGGCGGGGGAAGCGTTTATAAACAAGCACTTGATTTCGCAAACCGTCTGTACATCACTCGCGTCCACGCCAAACCATTCGGCGATACATTCTTTCCACCGATTGAATTAAACAAATGGGAATTAAAAAGCTCTCAACCCGCCATCAAACAACCCAATGACGAATGTGACTATACTTTCGAGATCTATGAACGACAAAAATAAATTTATCAATCTCTCTTCTGTCCGCCGTCAAGATCAACGTCAAGTAATGGAAGCTATTAACAAACAAGGTCATTGTCCTTTTTGTCGAGAAAATTTGGAAAAATATCATAAAAATCCAATTCTCAAGGAAGGTAAATTTTGGTTACTTACCGAAAATCAGTGGCCCTACGAAAAGATCAAACATCAACTATTAGCAATTTATAAAACCCACATTGAACATATTAAAGATTTAGACCCAGAAGCGGGCAAAGAATTAATTGTGCTGTTCGCCGAGGAAACCAAAAAACGAAAGATTCCAGGCGGTGGTTTGGCAATGCGCTTCGGGAATAATCCAAAATTAGGAAATTACGGTTCAAGTGTCCAACATCTTCATGCCCACCTTATCGAACCAGATTTGGCCGCTCTGGCTTCAGACGAAGCGTGGCGTTTCAAATTCGGTCAATCTAAAAATTCCACATAAACAACCTCTACCCCTTGAGAGCGCAGGATGCTTTCACCATCCAAGGCACCATAACCGCGATTATAATAAAGTTTTTTGATGCCAGAGTAAGCTATTAATTTGGCGCAGGGCGGGCAAGGAAAATCGGAGCAATACAACTCACAACCTGCGAGTGAAATCCCCCTCCTGGCCGCCTCGGCAATAACACCAGCCTCGGCGTGAATCACGGTTGAAAGATCGACACCTTGTCCTTGTTTAAAAAGATTACGCGGATCACCATCAATGTAAGGCAAATGTTCTGAGGGTACGTGCCGATTGTGATTCCGCAAAACTTCTTGACCGTCCTTCAGGACAATCGCCCCCACTCGTCGCCACCAACAAGAACTTTTATCCCCTTCATCCTTAGCTTGAGCCATAATTTTTTTATCAAATTCTTGACTAGAAATTTTGATATCCGGACTAATCGGCCGTGGCGCTGAAACCAGATGCTTATCCCAACGAAGAAAAATGCTGTCAAAAATGATTTGCCGTCCAGAAAAATAAACTTCAGCCAAAGAAAGCGACACATCCTCTCGAGGCATAATGATCTCTCCTTTACCTTCACTAAGAAATTTCAATTTAGCCTCGTCCAAAATTTCCACTGTCTTAAAAATTCCGAGCGCCAGAACAGCTTGGCGCATTAGCTCTGGATCCAGAGCTCGAATTTCTTTACGCAAATAATCAAATTTAGCAATCACTTCCGGCCCAAAAATATAGAGACTGTTGGCATCGCGATATTTTTCAAAAAACCGCCTATATCCCTCGTGAAGAACCGGAACATAGGCGATAATAACTCGTTTCATCTAATCTATTTGGCTTGATTCAAAACTTCTTGCAAGGTACTAATCAATTTCGGCGTTAGAGTTTGTTCCAATTTTTTAGCGGTATTGATCTGAAGTAAACGCAATTTGGCGCTGGTAGTGGTAGTAGCCATTCGTTTAAGCACCACCACGCGACCGCAATATTGTCCAAGTGCCTTAATCTGAGTTTTAGTATAAGAATCCTCGGTGGCAATAAGCAAATCCGGCTTGATAATTTTAATCAGTGACCATTTAGGTGCCTTCAGGGGTTTGAGGACAACCAAATCAACCGAGCGTAAATGGGTTAAAATTTCCAATCGCTCTTGTTCTGGCACCACTGGTCGCTCTGGCCCCTTGCGAGCTTTAACCTTCTCATCGCTATCGACACCAACAACAAGCAAGTCTCCATGTTTTTTGGCAGCCTCCAAATAACGAGCATGCCCAATATGAACCATGTCAAAAGTCCCTTGAGTAAGCACGATCCGCAAACCTAAGCCCTTGCAATGGTAAATAAATTTGGCCAATTTTTTATAATCGGCAATAATTCGGTTATTAGAACGAGCGCTGTCACCAAAAACAGCTTTTTCCACCACAAGATTTATGTCTCCCATTTTGCTATTTTACCACCTCAATCCCCATAGAGCGAGCGGAGCCGGCGATAATCTTCATCGCCTGATCAACATCAGTAGTATTAAGATCAGACAGCTTCTTCTCTGCTACCTCGCGTAGTTGAGCTTGGGTAATTTTACCAATTTTCTTAGTATTAGGGCGTCCGGAACCTTTCTCCTGCCCGAGACTCTTCAACAGTAAATTAGAGGCTGGTGAAGTTTTTAAAATAAAGTCAAAACTCCTATCCTGATAAACAGAGATAATCACCGGCACCACCTCACCAGCCATCTTAGAAGTGGCGGTGTTAAATTTAGTAACAAATTCGCCAATGTTAATACCGGCTTGACCAAGAGCTGGACCAACCGGCGGAGCCGGAGTGGCTTTACCGGCGGGAATCACTAATTTAACTTGTTTGACTGGTTTTTTTTCTGCCATATATAATGAATCTAACTTAAATTTTCTTAACTTGCAAGAAGTCTATTTCTACCGGCGTCTCACGACCAAACATCGAAACCAGCACTTTAACTTTACCCCTATCCTCATCAATCTCATTAACCTTACCCTCAAAATCTTTAAAGGGCCCGTCGACAATTTGCACCGCCTCATCAACAATTAAATCAATCTTGTGTTTGATGTGATCAGCATTCATACGAGAAAATAGATTATCTACTTCTGATTTATCCAGAGGCACTGGCACCACGCCAGAGCCAACAAAACCGGTTACCCGCGGAGTATTGCGAACCACGTACCAAGAATCATCAGTGACAACCATATCAACCAGAACATAACCTGGGTAAATTTTTTCCTCCATAGTTATTCGCTTACCGCCCTTAACCTTGACCTTCTTTTCAATTGGCACAATGACGTTAAAAATTTTATGACCCATATCTAAAGAGTCAATTCGCTGTTTCAAATTACGCGCCACGGCGTTCTCATAACCAGCGTAAGTATGGATCGCGTACCAATTTCGCTCTGGATGAAGTTCTTGCTTGCTCATGTTAATTAATGAAAAAAATAAAATTAAATAACCAAACGCAAAATAGAATTAAAAACTAAATCAGCTAAACCCAGTAAAGAGGCTATGACTAAAGAAAAAACAATCACCACTGCTGTATAAGCAATGATTTGTTGACGGCTAGACCAATTAACATGCTTTAATTCAGCTCTAGTGCCCTTAATGTAAGCGGTAAGATTCATGATTGAATAATTAATTATTTAACACTTTTTAATATGATATTAGGGCTGAAGAATATCTTCCGTTTGACCATCAATAGAGATGATCACCTCATTGACAGCGGGAAACTGCTTAAGCGTCTCGGTAATTTGAGCGCGGATGGCTGTTACGGCGCAAGCGCCACCAATCTGATGTCCTAACTCCGAACTAAAATCGACCGAAGCGATACCGTCCACAATAGACAGAGACTGAATCTTAACACCAGAATTAATAGAAGTGGCAAAACCACGAGCAATCTCATCTTCACTTGGACCAGCCAATAATTCTTCTAGAGCCGCTCGCGCTATTGCCGGAGTTTTCTGGATTCTTCGGCTAGTTGGATAAACTCGTTCACAATACAACATCTCCGGATCTTGTTCGGAATTACTAAAGAAAACTCTGACTACCTGTGGCTGAATCTCGATAGGAGGAACTGAGGGAATCGGGGTTTGCTCCTCAATATCAATAATCGGCGGTTCCGACTCCAATTCCGGGCTAGACTCAATAACGCTTGACTGCCAAGCGAAAGCCACAACAGACAGGATAACAATAGCGCCAACCGCGATAACAATATTACGAACATTTGTAGCCATGTCTTCAATTAAACACTTTTTTTACTAAAATTGCAACTTTTAAAGTTTTAAATAAAAAAGGGAAGAGCGATTGTCGTTAGACAACCGCTCTGGATTCAGCCGGAATCAGGATCAGCGAAGTTTGGGTGCGACGTCAGGATCGGGAGTTTTGATAGCAGTTGCATTCTCCCGTTTGATAGCATCGTACACCTCTTTTCTGTGGACAGAGATCTCGCCAGGAGCGGTAATCCCCAACCGCACTTTGTCACCACGGATGTCCACGATGGTGATCTCAATGTTATCACCAATCATGATCGTCTGATCCCGTTGCCGCGACAACACTAACATGGCAAACCTCCTTATTTGCCAAACACCAAATGAAATGATCCAAATCGACGCCAATTTACTTATAACAAAAAACCAGCCGTTGCGCAAGTACACAACGGCTGGTGGGTAAGCAGGGGTAGGCCAACCCCTACTTAATCAATGCAAAGGAGACAGTCTAGCGGAGGGACCCTCCACAAAGACTCGATAGGTTCCCAGAACAATGGTGTGGCCGTTCTGACCCCTGTCGATAACCTGGATTTCTCCACCATGAGGAACAGGGAAAACCTGGTCTCGAGGGGATTCACGATTGCGATCTCGGCCAGCGCCGAAAATCACAGACATGAGAGGATTCCCGTCGAGAACCAGTTCTGCGGAGCATGAGTGAACGCGACTCACCTGTAAGGTGGCTACGCCACGCGCCACCCTAAGCTCCCCTCCGGGTCCCAGCAAGACCCCATTACTACTTCCGTTTCCATTTTTTCCACGCGTCTTCTTCCGAGACATGAGAACTCCATTTCTTTTCTCTTTTTGAGTTTTCCCATTACCATTTACCACTAGGACACGATGTGAAAAAGTTTGTTCGATCGATATGGCCTCCTTGCTAAAAAGAACAACCCCCACGCCAACCTTATTTATAACTCTATCACTATCTGTTGTCAATCAAAATGGGAAAGGCAATATTGAGAGCCTCCAGAACTTTAGTTTTGGCTTCCAGTAAAGGCAACTTCATAGTAGCACCAACAGCAGCGCGATGACCACCGCCACCGACGAGAGTGACAAATTTAGTTAAGTCAAAAACCTGACCATCTCTAGTCCGAGCGCTTAATTTAACTTGACCAGCTTGCCACTCAAACAAAGTGATGCCAATGTCCCAACCTCGAACTGATTTTAAAATATTAGCAATAGACACACCCCGAGAGGCATTCTCATCGAGGTGATGACTCGCTAATTCTTGATGAGACAAAGCCACGATAGCTACCCTATCGCCACGATAAGTTTGAATGGAACTAAACGCCAAACCCTGGAGATGGAGCGATTCAGGATTATTATTATTTTCTAACTTAAAAATCGTCTGATGATAATCAGGGACAATACTAGCCAAGCGCGAGGCTACCAGCAAAGTGTTGGGAGTGGTAGCCGGGTATTTGAATCCGCCAGTATCAGTATAAATTCCAAGAAATAAACAAGTGGCCATGTCAGGGGTAATTTCCGCTCCCCAAGCGACAAATAATTCGTAGAGAATTTGAGCAGTCGCTGGATAATCAGCTAGAATTAAATTAATTTTAGCAAAAGGCGCATTCGTCAAATGATGATCAATCAAAATAGTAGTCATCGTGTCGGGGAAATTTACTGGACCAAGATCAGTCACTCGTCTAATATCAGAAATATCTAACATGATAAACAAATCAAATTCACTTGGTTCAATTTCCAAATAATTTTTAGCAACAATCACTTCCGCCCCGGGTAGAAACTCGGCGAAATCCGGCACTGGGGAATCACCCTTGATCACCATCACCTCCTTCCCCAACCCCCGCAAATAATGAAACATCGCCAGAGAGCTACCAACGCTATCAGGATCGGGGTGGGGGTGGAAGTGCAACAACACTCGCTTGGCGCGATTGATAGCAGAGAAAATCTCTGTCGCTTTATCGGTAAATGAGTTGGGCATAATTAACTTAGAACAGTATACCACCACTTTGAGATCTGTGGATGATTTTCTGCTTAAGTTTCCAGCCATTACCATGTGTCAGCATCCCCAAATATGATTGCGCTACTTCCGGCCGGCTAGCGACCATTTCTAATCGTTTCAACATTCTTCTCTTTGTTACTGTTCGCAGAACACGATATCTAGGAAAATTTACCCAACCAAGAAAATCAACACCCGAAGCAATCGTTTTCACAAAGACTTTATTCGGATGTAATTCTAACTTCAATTTTTCTGCCAAAAAATCACTAATTTTAGGTGTCATTTCTAGTAAATAATCTTGATCACAATCGATAATTACAAAATCGTCAGCGTAACGAAGATAGTGTCTAGCTTTTAATTGATGCTTCATAAACTGATCTAGTTCACTCAGGTAAATATTAGCGAAAAGTTGCGAGGTGAGATTACCAAGGGGTAAACCCTTCTTCGAGACACCAGAGTTAAAACTGCAAACTACTTTTTCAATCAAACAGAAGATATTTTTATCTAAGATTTCTCCTTTCAATAAACCAAGCAATATTTCTTGATCAATACTAGCGAAAAATTTACGAATATCGCACTTCAATACCCACACTGCTTTAGTATTATTGCGACAAAGTTTGAAAGTTTTATCAGCAAATTTTCTGACCGCTTTATGCGTACCTTTGCCATTTCGACAAGAATAAGAATCGTAAATAAATCGAGAGTGGAAATACGGATAGAGAATTCGATAGATAGCCCGGTGAACCACACGGTCGCGAACATTGGCTTTGTGAATCTGGCGAGGCTTGGGATCGGAAATACGGAAAGCGCGATAGGAAGAATGCTGATAGGTTTGTTGAGTTAACTCTTGGTTTAATGCTAGGATATTATCCGCCAGCCGAAGCGAGAATGTTTGCACCTCACGCTTGCCTCGTTTGCCACGCGCGAAATCTCGCCAAGCTAGAAATAAATTATCAACCGAAATAACATCGTTATACTTATGACTCAACCCTTTCCCTCTAAGACCCCCCCCCCAGCGCAAATTTGAGCATCATCCAACGACTTTTGCAAACTTATTGTTTGTGGCAGGAATTCGTTAAACATTTCCAAAAGACTAGCAAATATTCTCTGGGGATCAAAATTGATCAATTATTAGTGGAAGTTTTGGAATTAACCAGCGCGGCCAGCTTCTCGCCCAAAGAAGAAAAACTACCCTATGTGAAGCGCGCGATTATTAAATTAGACACTCTTAAATTTCTACTTCAAGTGGCCTGGGAAACAGGGTCATTGAACGAGAAGAGGTTCGCGTCCTTGTCACAACCACTAGCCGAGATTGGGAAGATGTTAGGTGGATGGCGCGGGCAACTCTTGAGACAGCTACCAATTACATCAAAACAAAACTCTCCCAGCATGAAGCCGAGAGAGAAATAAAGCAAGTTGCGACGGCCAGCGAACCACCAGTTGTCATTCCAGTCATTGTCGTTGCAGTTGACGTTCACGTTGCGCTCGTCGTTCCAGTGGTTGAAGGCGTATTGTATAAAGTACCGCCCAAGTCATCACCTCTTGTCGCCAAAACCGGGCGATTTGAGATTGCATATTATCCGGCATCTCCAATGCCTTAGCACTCTATACCAAGTAGCTTCATTTTTTATTGAAGTGTCTTCGCAAGCCCTCCACCAGCAATCGTAATTGCCAGAGTTCTCAACTTGCGGATACTGGATTCGGTGGCGAAAGTCGTAACTATTCGCATATTCACCGACTACCGCAACCATCCTAGCACAAACGAAAAGGGCCCCGCATCTCATCTGTGGTTAGACAGAAAAATGCGGGGCCCAAGGACTAAGGTCAAAGGATCTAAAAGATCCAATGGCCAAAGTCCACAAAGAACTACTTGCGACGGCCAGCGAACCACCAGCTGTCATTCCAGTCATTGTCGTTGCAGTAGACGTTCACGTTGCGCTCGTCGTTCCAGTGGTTGAAGGCGATAAAACGCCACTTGCCATCCTCGCCCTTCCAGTGGGTACCGTTCGGTTTCTCCTTCGCGAAATTGGGATCGGCGGCATTGACGGCCGCCAAATCGTCTGGGAAAGCGGGTACGAGACCGCGGAGATCAAATTCCTTCTCGAGCTCATCGTCGCTCACGTAACGGCCGAGGTGGAAGAAGAAAACCCCCGCCTCTTCGCCGGTGCCCCTGGGCATGGAATCCACCACCTCGCTGTCGGTATACTGCCTTCTGCCGGTGGCGTCGAGTACCTCCTGGGGAGTGAGGCTACGGTTAATCGGGACGCGACGGATGATGAGGTTGCTCTGGACCTCCACCCGCCGACGAAACTCCTGGACCACTGCGTCAGCGAACTCGGGCTGTCCGAGCACTGTCTGCACCGCCACTGACTCGAACTCTTTGCCGTGCTTTTCGAGCCACACTCGGCAATTGTTCAGAAATTTGTCGATCTGACCGGCAGTCGTGGTTTTGGACTCTCTGGATGGGGTCATGGATTTCGCCATGGCGTCATCCTCCTTTCGTTTTCTGGTCGTTTCTAGTTCCCGCGGGTTGGCACTCGCCAATCCAAATCAAAGAACAGGTACTCTCCTTAGTATATACTATTGGGAAGAGGTTGTCAAGAGCAGATAACCAAAACTAAAATAAGCCTTAAAACAAGGCTAGATTCGATAAATATGACTATATTGTATCAAACAAAAACCCCCCTGCCACCAGCAGAGGGGTGAGGGCCCGAGGTGTTCTGTAGGATCACCTTCTTTCTGTCACTTGGGAACAGTGACCACCCGTCGAGAAGCCACCGCTTCACAGTAACCAGAGATGTCCTTGGGAAGTACGCCGGACTCATTGTATCGGAGCATGATCTGCCTAGCAACCTCCTTTCTAACATCATCATTACCGAACATTCTCTTAGACAGAATCAGGTCTACCAATTCTAAGGGTGATAGACTTAGATTCTCCACCATTCCCTTAAAGGCCTCCATGACTTTCCTCCTTGAAAAGTGCCAAAGTAATTATATCACTGATGCCTGATTAATTACCAATTTTGTTTCGGGAATTATTGATCCACTGTTCATCTTAAAGCGGTCATCGACAAAAATCTCTCCCGTATCTAGGAATCCGAGCTTTTTATAAAACCTAAGAGCCTTCTCGTTGTAAACAGCAACTTTCACAATTATATCTTTGTCTTTGCTAAAAAACTTTAAAGCTTCAGTCCAAAATATTTTGCCAATTCCCATTCTTTGATACTCCGGCAGTACATAAAGAGCTTTCAATTCCCCAACATCTTCATGTTTGATTAGACGACAAACCCCCACCACCCTTTCACCATCTTTTGCGTTTAAAAATTTTTCATTGCTGGGCAAGTTCATAATCTGCTTTTTCTTTTTCTCTAACACCTCAGCCGTTTTACTATTCTGAAAAAAAATTTCAATATCTTTCTTGCTTATTCCATATTCTTCGTTTGGATAAGTATCAAGCCAAGTAAGATAAAAAACTTCACTATTACCCAAAACATCTTCTGGCTTTGCATCCTGGATGGTTATATTCATACAAAAAAGTATAACATCTATCTCTTAGGGTGCCTGGAGGGAATCGAACCCTCATTACCGCCTCCACAGGGCGGAGTTTTACCACTAAACTACAGGCACCATGTTTTATTGATAAGTTGGCGACTCTTCCTTTATACCAGATTGGTGATTGGCTAGTCTAGCTAGGGCGTACAAGATTGAAGACAAACGATTGAGATAAGCCAAACTATGCTCACCCACCGCCTCCGGACAAGCTACCACGCGTCGTTCCGCTCGACGAGCAATGGTACGAGCGTAATCCAAGTAAGCCGAAAGTGGAGTACCACCAGAAACGAAGAAGGATTTAATTGGTGGTAATATTTTTTCAATCTCGCCAATTAAGTGACCTAGAGCTTCCACCTTATCACCACTAACCGTTTTGGGGGCGCCAGCCAACTCGGCTTGGATGATAAACAAATTCTGTTGAACTTCATTCAGAACATCTAGCACTGCGCGCCCGACACAAACAAACTTCTTGGCTTCAGCTTCCACCTTACACACTCCGAGCCAGGAATTAACCTCATCAACAGTCCCCAAGGCTTCAATCAAGGCCGAGCTCTTAGCCAAGCGTTGTTTGCAAGCAAACAAACTGGTGTCACCTTTATCACCTCGACCAGTATACAACATACCCAAACAGCTTAGCTTGTTTGAAACGCTATTTCAAGGGAAAAATAAAGTAGAACGGAAAAGCGCCCCCCTATGATAAGAAGAGCGCTGTTTTACAGCCAGAAGCGACATGTGGGGAAAAGCAGACCCTGCACCTGCTTTTTCATGTGGCCATCTGGCTTCTTGGGTGGCGGTGGTGAATGAGGAGAGAGATCCGGCTGTGATTCTGGACGAGCGTCAAAGCTGACGCCATGCTCAAGCCAGATCTGCTCCGCCGAAACATCACAACCGTAAAACTGAAGGCAAAACCGATGTCGGGCATTATTTAAAGCCTGCTGTCTTGTTTTTGCCCTGGTGGTAATAAAAAAGGTGGACTCACCATTCCTGTCGACGACGAAGACTTTCCAGACAATGGCCGGTAATGCCATCGGCACACCCCTTTCTTGTTAAAGAACCAAGATCAAATCAACATTTAACGATCTAATATAATTATACACTAACTATCTAGAAAAAGCAAGTGGAGTAATTCTTACCTCACATTAGAGCAGAAATTATTGCTAGAGCGACAATAAAAATTAGAAGATATTTAATTATTTCCGGCATGAACAATAATTTTAACAAAACGACGTTTGCCAATTTTTAAGATCAAATCAGCTTGGGGAGAGAAATCAGGATCAGTAATTTTAACCTCCTCCTCATCACGCACCGCTCCGGCCAACACCAGCCGACGCCATTCGGCCTTGGAGGCGACAACGCCAGCCTTAATTAAATCAGCAACTAGAGATTGAGGATCACTAAGCGTGACTATTTGGAGATCTTCTGGCAAACCACTCTGTTGGAAGACTTGATTAAATTCTGCTTCGGCCAATTTAGCTGACTCAATGCCGTAAAATTGTTTAACAACTTCCAGAGCCGCGCGCGCCTTAGCTAACCTCGGACCTAGAGCCATAATGCTTTCGATCTCTCCAAGCGGAATTCTAGTGTTGTTAACCAAAAAGATTTTAATCATCTCATCGGGTTGAGCCATAATCGCACCAAACAATTCCTGGGGTGGAGAAGAGAGGAAGACGCCCGTGCCCTTGCTCTTAGACATCAGCTCGCCAGTTTTGGGATTAGCGATCAAGCCGGCGACAACAATAAACTTCTCCTTATCTTTCAAGCGCTTCATCAAAGTCCGGCCAGCTAGAGCATTGAAGGTTTGATCCGTGCCACATAATTCCACATCAACATCCATGGCCACGCTGTCGTAACCCTGCATCAGAGGATAGAGAAATTCGTGCAGGTGGATAGGTTTGCCACTCTCTAACCTCTGCTCAAACATATCTCGCTCCAGCATTTGCTGAACAGTAAAGTTGCTAGCCAGATCAAGAACTTGCTCGAAATTTAATTGCCCCAACCAATTTGAATTGAATCTTATTTGCACCGGATTCTCGCTATCCTCAAAGTCAACTAAATTTTTGACTTGATTCTTCCAGTTTTTAAAATTTTCTTGCACCTGTTCTCTAGTTTGTCGAGGTCGAGCAGATAGCTTATCGCCCGGATCACCGATCATGGCTGTAAAGTCACCAATGAGGAAAATCACCTCGTGGCCGAGCTTCCGGAAATCTTCCAATAACAATAAATTTTGCGCGTGTCCAAGATGGAGAGAAGTGGAAGTAGGATCCATGCCGATATAAAATCTTAATTTTTCGCCCGACAAGAGACGCTTGAACAAACTCTCTTTAGAAGGCAAAACCTCAACGATAATACCGCGATTAAAAATCTCTTCTATTTTCGCTTTGTCGGTAACAATTGGTGTGGGCATATAAAATTAGTGCGCGGGAGAGGATTTGAACCTCCACGCCTTACGGCACACGCACCTCAAGCGTGCTTGGCTACCAGTTACAACACCCGCGCGCGATAAAAAACTCTAGCTCTACCTATCTAACCCTATCAGTATTAAGCTTAAGGCTTTTGAACAAAAAACTCAAATAGTTGGTGGCGTGGGTTCAGACTCTGGTTCAGATTCCGGCTCGGATTTAGTTACAACAGTTTGAACATTACGCATGGCCCGTCGAACTTCTTTGGCAAACTTATCACGAATATAATAAAGCTTACTTCGACGAACCTTAGCTCGACGCAAGACTTCCACCCGATCGATTAGTGGCGAATACAGAGGAAAAATTTTTTCCACCCCCACTCCGGAGGCTACTTTACGAACAGTAAAGGTCGCCCCAGGTTCAGCGCCATGCTTCCTAGCGATGACCAAACCCTCGAAGGCTTGCAGGCGAGTTTTGCCCTTCTCTTGGATTTTCTGCCAGACTCGAACAGTATTCCCAGCGGAAATATCCAAGGCGCGTCGCTTCTCTATATCAATAGGAGAAAACTTAATCATACGAGATTAAAATTTAGCATAAGCCTATCAAATTAGCAAGTGGGGTAAAAAAGGAAGACCCCGGGCCTTATTTCGGCGCGGGGTCTTAGGGGGTGGGAGATCAACAGTCAGAGATCAGTGGCTCTGGGGAACAGCCGTCGCCCTTGACTCACCGGATAGCACAGCCAAGGATGGCAGGCCATCAACCTGACTTCGTGGCACAACCACCCAGCTACCGTCGATAAGCCCCTTGATCACTCGATCTCTGGTTCCCTCATCGGGGCCAAGTGATTCGATCAGGGCCCGAAAGGTTGCGGTGGTAAACTCATCACCCTTCATCATCAATCTCCTTTTGTATGAACCACAAAACACATAGACCATTAAACTCTAACACTGATCATAAAGTAAATTTGATCGCTGTCAATCAGAAGGGGAAAGGGAACGTAGTCGCTTCAACACTCCAGCAAGATCATCTGGAAGCGCAGATTCAATTTTAAGCACCTTACCGGCTGGTGAAATAAATTCCACACTAGTGGCGTGGAGAGCTTGGCGATTAAGAACAAAAGGAAGATTGGCTAGTTGATGAACTGGAGAATAGAGAGCGTCGCCAACGATGGGGTAACCAATGGCCTTGAAGTGAACTCGGATCTGGTGAGTCCGACCAGTTTTGGGCCAAGCCTCAACCATCGAGTAATCACCCAAGTTCTCTAAGACACTATACTCTGTCACCGCCTCGCGCAATTTACCAACCGCTCCCCGACCGGCAATTCGTCGTCGCGGATCCCTGCGACTCCGACCAACAGGCAAATCAATTATTCCGCCCGGTGGCTGACCGAAGACTAAAGCTAAATATCTTTTCTTAATCCCGTCGGTCTGAAATAATTTCTTAAAATAATCATGGACTATTTGATTTTTAGCGATAAGTAGCACGCCAGTTGTGTCCTTATCTAGACGATGAGCCAATTGAGCGGTGGGATATTTCTCCAGTAACCAATCAGCTATCGTTACCTCTCCAGCAGGAGTAAATTGATCACGATGAACAACTACCCCGGCCGGCTTGTCAACCGCCAAAATATCTTCGTCTTCATAAATAATTTTTAGCGTTAACACTTAGTGGGCGATGCAGGACTCGAACCTGCGACCTACCCGGTGTAAACGGGTTGCTCTGCCAACTGAGCTAATCGCCCAACCATTTAACAATACCGAAATGGTAATTAAATGCAATATGCTGATGCTCTCGGTAGGAATCGAACCTACATTAAGGGATTAGAAGTCCCTCGTTCTATCCATTGAACTACGAGAGCTTAATTAATGACTATCATTTTGACTATAGGCTACTTACAGCGCCGGGTCAACAATAGTCAGCACTGAATCCAAAAGTGACTGGTAACGCTCATCTCGGCCCTCAAGATATTGTACCAAATGTTCCAGATCTCGCTCTAAAGAGAGCGTTGGAGCGGTGGGTAACGGAACTGAAGCTAAATCTGATTGCGAAGAATGCCAGCGCCAAAAAATCCAAGTAGCTAGGAGTAATAAAACTAAGAGACTAATAAACCAAAGCACTAGCAACCGTCGCCAGTCGCGAATGGGGTTGATAACCAACTTCAGATGGTCACGGTTGCGCCAGTTATCAAAACAACAAGGCCATTTAGGAAAATCGATTGATTTATTCATTGTCATTATCCCAACTTAATAATTCCAAAACAAAATTTGCCGTCCACCGATGCGCCTCAGCCTCAATAATCGGCTCTGATCGCAACACTGTTTGAGTTAAACGTACCTTGTGAGGCAAACTCTCCAGTAAACTAAAGAAGTGTTGGAGATTAGCAAAAGATCCACCAGCTTGAGCCCGCAAAACTACTGTTTTCGGACCCTCTTCATTAATTGTTGCGGCCGTCATAGTGAAATTAAGATCCAATCCTGTTGCTAATTGTTCTAAACGTTCAATAAAAAATGGCAGGGTCTGATCGGTGACAAAGTAAGGTTTAAGCGTCGACTCCGCGACCTCAAGCTGTCCCATCAATGATCGCAAAGACAACAATTCATCTTTCTCAACCTTAATCAACGCCAACTTCTCTCGAGAAGAGATAATATTCGACTTCTCTCTCTCAAGACTCCAAACCAAGAAAGCCACCGAAGCTAAACCGATAAGGCAGATAGCCACAACCCAAAGCCCCAGAGACGAGCTGGGGGAAATTTTTGATTGTGAATTTCTAAATGGGGTCATGGATATTGATAATAATAACAAAAGGGCTGGCTCTATCTTTAATCAAATTGGAAACTGGTGATTCAATCGTAGTGAAAACGTCATCGCCATCGAGAATAGCCACGAAGTCAAGTAGATTTTGACGCCAATCAGAAAAGCCTTCAAGTCTAAGATTGACCTCGTCGACCCCAACTCTCTCATAATTAAACTGGGTAATTTTTACCCCTTCCGGCAATTGATTAATAATTCTCTCTAACAAAAAAGACAGCTCCAGAGAGGGCGAAATCGCTTCCAAAATAATTCCACTTCGCTGTTTCAAATCAGTAACTCTGGACTTAAGCTCTTCCGATTCGGCACTAGAAACTGCCGAGCGTTCGGCTTGTAAAGCGCGCTCCAGCGCCACAGCATCAGCTTTGATTAAAACATAAGCCGTGGCTAGTAAAATTAAGATGATAATAACGAGAGAGAGAAATAAACCAACAGCAACTAACCGACGACGAGAGAGATAGTCGTGGAAAACCTGTTTGATTTTTTCTGGCGGTAATAAATTAATCATGATAAAAATTCTTCAAAGCCAAACCAATAGCGGTAACATACTTTAGCGACTCATTAAGGTGGAGAGGTGGCACCAATTGCTTAGAGTCAAACATGTTGGTCCAAGCATTACCCAACTCCACTGGCAAATCTAAATTTCCACCAAGATATTCCAATAAACCTGGCAAAGTAGATTGTCCACCACAAATGATAATTCGATCTATTGGTTTACCCGATTGATAAACCAAACCACGATGACTATCCCAGAAATTATGAAAGCGAGCAATCTCATCTCGCAAAACAGAAATAATCGGCGCTAAAATAGCTAAAGTCTTAGTGTTGCCGTTAGTAATTAAAATGCCATGCTTCATTTTATAATCCTCGGCTTCGGCAAAAGAAAAATTAAGATTTTTTTGCAAAGCGTTAGTAATAAGATCACCACCAACATTAGAAACCGTGGAAGTTAGTAACACCGACCTGCCAGAGACCACGAAAAAGCTAGTCCGAGTGCGTCCGATATCAGTAATCAAAAAGGTTTTATTAGTTCTCTCTATCTGGACCAGAGCACGAGCAATAGCGTGAGTCTCAATCTCACTACTAAGTGGCGTCAATCCAGCGTCCGTAATTACCTCAACGTAATCTTCCACTTCACGCCTGGGAAAAACAGAAACCGCCAATTGATATTGACGACTCTTATCTGTTGCTGATTCACTAATGATCTCGTAATCAAACAACACTTGTGCCACCGGTAGAGGCACATGTTCTTCTAATTGCAATTCAATACTCTGACGCAAATCATGCCGATTGAGCGCCGGCAAAGCAAGTTTGACGATGTAAGCCCGTTCTTCCGGCAAAGCAAAGTGGACGTAATTCAAATGATACTTCTCTCTAAGCTTAACCAGAGCCTGCTTAAGTGCCATCTTGTCTTTAATTTGCCCCAACTCCAGAACTCCCGGCGAGATCGCCTCTTCGCCAAAGGTAGCTAGTTGAAAATATTGAGAACTAGGAACAACGTCAACAAATTTAACCGAGCGGTCAGAAATATCCAAACCGCTTGCGCGCATCTGCAAATATTTCGGTGGTGGAAAAAATTTCATCAAGACACCTGACATCGTGAGTTCATTATAACAATCAAGTGGAACTTATGCACTTATGTGAACATTACAAATCACCTTCCAACTTATTCGTCCCCCGTCCTGAATCCAGAATTTTGCCAACTTGATTGCGAACCCCCACTAAATCCAAGATATCAATCACACCGTCACGATTGATATCATAGAAGAAGTTAGTCGAATCAAGTTTTTGATTAAAACTGTCTCGGACTTTAATCAAATCACTCTGATCAACTTTACCATCCTGATTAACATCACCCAAGAGGGCGCCGACCTGCCAAGTGGGCGATAATCCGCCATCTTCCGCCACTAAGAGATTGCCAGAAGGATCAGTTAGATTTTGGAGTCGAATAGTGACAATCTGACCATCAGGAATCTCTTTGAGTTTCAAAACTAGTTCACCCAAACCTTCGCGGACTCGATGATTCATGATTTCTATAGACTGAATCAAATCATTGCGCACCACGGAGGGGTAACCTAAAGACAAGCTAACCGTATCTTTAGAAACCTGATTGGGGGTTGGTGTAACTAATTCATTAAAGACGAAACTAATCTCTTGGGGTCCAAGTTGGCGAGGCTCTACTGTTAATTGCCTCATTGTTAAATCTATGGGGAAAGTGAAGGTTCTCCCATCAAGAGAAATGTGTTTGAGGAGAGATCGAGCAAATTTTTCTACTCTAGGTTGAATAGTATCCGGCTTACCAATGGTAATATTTACCACAGACGACTCGGCTTTGTTTCCAGCAGCGTCATAAGCCTTAGCTTGGAGAGAAAATCGTGAATTAGGGGCAGGTGGAGTGGAAGTGTCCCAAACAAATTTGTAAGGGAAAGTGTCAACAGAATCAACCAATTGACCATCAATATAAAGCTCTACCTTGGTAACCATCACATCATCAGTGGCCATAATTTCTACCACTGGACGATCTGAATAATTAAAGAGGTCACCATTTTTGGGATCCAAAATACTCACCTCTGGTGGTTCTTGATCATTTTCTTCGAGTTCGAGTAAGTAGATTTGAGGATAGTCATGGCGATAATCAGCCCAAACAAATTTGTTGCCATCAAGATTGGGATTCACGTGACCAGAAGACGGATAACGGTAAACAATATTTTCTATCCCAGTGGCTAAATTATACGAAAAAAGAGCAGATCCCCCCGAAACAGGCGCCCGCCACAAGACACGCCCAGAATCAATGAGGGGAAGAGATTGATCAGACGAAGTTGGAGATAAACGACGCTCTTCCTTAGAAATTAAATCATACAAATAAATTTGATAATAATAATTCCGATCATCCCCCCAAACCACCTTATTACCACTAATATCGGGGCTATATTTACTGGCATTTGGAGGAGGTGGGGGCAATAATTCTTCAGCGCCAGTATTTAAATCATGTACATGGACCTTTTGATTTGATGACATGTATACCATTTTATTACCATCGCGACGAATAACCTGACTCCAACTCAAACCCGTTGGTGTTTCCAAAATTCGTTCAGTATTAGTGTTTAAATCATACAAGGCAAATTGATAATCATATCTGGGATAAGGAGAAGGTTGCGTCCAAATGACTAAATGATCTTTAATAGTGGGGAGCCAATAGCTACGTCCGGGTTCAGAAGAAGAAATAACCCGACTAGTGTTTGTACTCAAGTCATAAACACGAAGATCTGTAGAACTGTTATACGGTGATCCAACATAGTCCAACCACACTACTTTATCACCGTCAATAGAGGGATAAAATTGCTGCCTTACTGAGGCATCGGGAAATAAGCGACGCTCGGTTCCAGTTTTTAAATCATAAAGATAAATTTGTGCATTACCATGACGAGAGTCCGACCAAACCACCTTATCACCATCAACATCTGGCCAAGCTTGATTTGAAGAAGTTGGCGATAGTCGGCGAGCGCCTCCCCTATCTATCCACACATCATAAATCTGGAATTGGGAAATACGACCAGCAGTATCGCGAGCGGTAACTCTGATAGTGTAATAAGCAGATTCCAAATTAAGACCTTGTTTCTGGTTAATATCATTTAGATCTATTCTAGCCAAGAGACTGTTATTGGATAGAGGTTGAGTAGAGCCAGATACCGGCACATTAACCCATTCCAGAGTCTTGGGTGAATCAGAAGAGGTGCCCATTTGTCGACTAATCTCCACGGTATGACGAGAGAAATTGGAGCCGGTGATCTTGCCCTTGAGATTGACTATCGAGTCGGTCTGGATGGTGCGACTCTTGGGCTCGGTAATGATGGGTGCCAGGGGTCTAGTTCCCGCTTGTTTATGATCATCAGCTAGTTTGAGAGAATTAAAAATGTTAATCAAACCATAGCCAGTATCAATATCTTTACCGGGGGGACCAATATCTTCGGATCCCTGTCTCATCAACTGCCTGACTTCCTCATTGGTTAAATTAGGGTTATGAGACCAGATTAGGGCTGCCAAACCAGCGACATGAGGCGTGGCCATGGAGGTGCCAGTCATTATGCAATAATTAGCTATCTTCAAATTATAATTAGGGGGGCAATCAAAAGATATTGCGGATTTAAGAGAAAGAATTGATTCTCCAGGTGCAGTTAATTCTATTTTATCAGCTCTCTGGTGAGGCTCGCCACGCCTGGGAAAATACATGTTAAAATCTATGGTATCAACACTTATCACTAAATCAAGAGCGCTTGGGTCATAATCTAGAATCGTGTAAGACGGTAGATTCGGAGCACTGGCAACGATAAGCATTCCCTTATTGTGTTGATATTTGATCGCATCTACTATTGCCCTACTTCGCCCAATACCATAATAACTATTGTTAGAAATTTTAGCTCCCATATCAGCAGCATATTGGAGAGCTCTGACAATGGCGACAAGGGAGAAGGAACCCTCCGCGCCACTATGCACATTTAACGCCATGACCTTTCCTTGCCAACTAACGCCAACCACGCCAAGCTCATTGTTGCCAGTAGCGCCAATGATCCCTGCCACATGAGTACCGTGACCAATATGGTCTACGGGGTCATTATTATTATCACCAAAATTCCAGCCATAATAGTCATCAATGTAGCCGTTGCCGTCATCATCAATCCCGTTACCAGGGATCTCACCGGGATTGGTCCAAATATTATCTTTAATATCGGGATGGCGATAGTCAACCCCGCTGTCAATCACCGCTACAATGATATCTTCCGAGCCGGTGGTAAAGCCCCAGCCTTCTTCGGCGTCAATTCTTTTCAAGCCCCAGAGATCTTCAATGCGAGAATTTACATTACCAGAAGAAAGCCAGAAGGGGTCATTGGGCGTGGCGGAGGCGGTGAGCTCAGCTAGGTAATTGGGTTCAACGACTTCGATATTGGGATCAGCATGGTAATCAGCCAGAACTTGCGCGAAGTTAAGCACCGGTTGGCTAATCTTGTTATCAGTAGAAATTTTGGGTTGCAATCTCTCTGGCATGTCACTAGTCTGGAATTGAGAGGGAGTAGCTAAGGACTTTAGGTCTTGGACTCCAGAGGGTAGAGATAGAGTAGTGCTGGGGCCGGGCAAGGTTAGGATGTAATAATCAAAGAGCGGGTCAGAGAGGTCAGAACTGGGCATGGGCACCGCTAAGCGTTCTAACTTACTGGCTTGATACTTAGCATTAAGTTGCCTTAAGGAATTGAGACTAGTATCGGCAGAGGTGGATTTAGTGCCAAGTTTACTCTTGGCTTCTTTGGTAAACTTGATAATGATTTGATTACTTAAGAATTGAGCTGGAGCCGGTTCTCCCTTAGTGGGAGTGGCGAGGGTGCCAAGTGAGGCTGGAGCTTGATGGCGATCAAAGAGGCTGAATAGTTGATCAAGTGCCGGTGGTTTAAACCAGATTAATAAAGTGATAAAGATAATAGCGAGAATGAGAAGAATCAGTAACAGAGTGCGGATACGATGAGACATATTTTATTGATTATTTAATATGTCTTCATTGTAACAAGTGGTGGAGGTGGAGGGCAAGGATTGGTGTGAGATTTTAATGACGCCTATCAATGTAACTCTTTAAAATTAAAGCTGCTGCTGAAGCATCGTTCTCGTCAGTTTCACCTTGAAGTCGTCTAGCTTCCACACTAGTAAACCACTCCAGTTCGTAATCAATAGGAGTCGATAATGTTTTTTCTAATTTTTGCTTAAATCGCTCAATCTCCAACATAATCGGATTTGACTTGCCGGCTAAACTACGAGACTCCCCAATAACCACACCGGCAACTCCTTGCTCCTGACAAATTTTGCTAATCTGCTTAACTAGATTATCAATAGAAGAATTAGCTAAAACACAAAAAGGCAGAGCGAAATAACCACTTTCGTCTGTGAGAGCCACTCCCACTCGTTTGGCTCCATAATCAATACCTAGTAATCTTTTGCTTTTACTTTTAATCATCTTTAGAGTAAAATAACAAACATTATGGATTTAGTACAATTGCAACAATTAATTGAGGGGCATTTCGTTTTGTTTTCCATTTTGATTATTTGGACTATGGTTTGGAAAGGAGTCGCCTTGTGGAAGGCCGCGAGACTCAATCACCGCAAGTGGTTCATCGCCATACTTATCGTCAACAGCCTTGGCATCTTAGATTTAATTTACATCTTCTTCATTGCTCAACCACGAGAGCGAGAGTAAGCCCATTCACCAAGCCAAGTTAACAAAATTCCCAAAATAAATAATAATAAAGCGTAATAAATTAAATTATTATTACTAATACTAAATTCTCTAAGACCCTGCCCGGGCCAAATTTTCCTTATTGAGCCACTCATCAGACCAGCTAAAATAACAATGACTAAATCGTGATAATGGCGCAAGAGCCACAACAAGCCACGGACAAAGAAGGCTAAGCCAATAATCCCACCGGAAATAAATACTACTAAAACAAACAAATCACGTTCAGCCACGGCTCTCAAGATAAATTCATATTTGCCCAACAGCAACAAGACAAAGGAACCAGAAATACCGGGCAAAATCATCACCGAAAAAGCAATTAAACCACTCAAAAAAATCGTCAAATTATCAGTTGGAGTTTCTATAGGAATAATCCCCACAAAGTAATAAGCAGAAATTAAGCTTAAAATGAAGAGGGGGAGATAACTTATTCTCCAGCGTTGAACCCGTCGCAGGACCACAACGATAGAAGCTAGAACTAGTCCAAAGAAAAAAGATTTGATGAGAATAGGTTGCGTCTGCCACAACCAAACAAAGGTTGGCGCCAAACCAAACACGGCGGTGAGTAATCCTAAACCCAAAGGGACAATGAAGCCAAAAGGAATTTCCTGATAGGCGCGACGGAAATTAAAAGCTACTAAACTTCGGGGAACAATGCCGGTAATAGTCTTAATGAAAGCGAGCAAATTCTCATAAATCCCGAAAACAAAAGCAATAGTACCACCAGAAACACCGGGAACCAGATCGGCCATCCCCATCACAAAACCGGTAAAATAAAATCTTAAGGTTTTAAAAATGATTTTTGATTTATTTACATTCATGACTATTGACTATTCATAACGCAAGGCCTCAATCGGACTTTTGTCTGCCGCGCGTTTAGCCGGATAAAGACCGAAGATGACACCAACTCCGGCAGAAACTAAGACGCCCAAGATCGCCGCCTCGACAGGAAAAGTAAACGCCCAACCATCAGCCACCACTTTAGCTAAAACAAGCGAAGCGACGAAAGAAATGAAAGCGCCGACAATGATACCAATCACACCGCCGGTGGTAGTTAAGACAATCGCTTCCCACAAAAATTGTCGAAGAATCGTTCGGCGCGTCGCGCCCAGCGCCTTGCGCAAACCAATTTCTTGAGTTCTCTCGGTTACCGAAACCAACATGATATTCATCACCCCAATCCCGCCAACCACCAGAGAAATTGCCACCACCGAAGCCAGGAAGGATGTTAAAATAAGCATAATAGTCGAAATCTGATCGATTAATCCCTGTTGAGTCATAACGGAAAAATCATCCTTTTGTCCCGGATGAAGGCCGTGAGACTCGCGCAGAGTAGCTACAATATCATGCTCCAACCGCTCAACACTGGAAGGACTGTCGGCTTTAGCAATAATCCGATGAAAATAATTAGTCCCCAGCAAATAAGTTTGAGCCGTGGTGTATGGCATCAGAACTAGATCATCAATGTCAAACATGCTTCGCTGACCAGTCTTGGGATAAACACCAATGATTCTAAATTGGGTATCTTTAATTGTAATCCGTTCACCGAGAGCGTCAGAAGCGCCAAATAATTCTTCTTTAACCTTAGAGCCAATAATCACGACCCGAGAACGATTCTGAACATCCATATCAGAAAAGATAGTCCCCGGTGAAGGATAAACATTGAAAGTGGAACCAAAAAATTCCGCAATGGCACCAATCATGTAGGCTGGTCTATAGGTTTCCCCTCGGTAGGCAAGGCCACCGGGCACTACTACCACCGGCATCAGATCACTAAGATTGGGCACATTAGTTTTTCTACGGAGAGCGGTGATATCTCGATTGGTTAAAGAGTCGGAGAAAATTACCGACGGATCAGTCATGTCACCTGGTAAAATAACGACCGTCTCGGCCCCCATCTGGTTGACTTCGCTTAAAATTAAACCTTGAGCGCCTTGTCCCAAAGACATGATGATGATTATCGAAGCGACTCCAATAACAATGCCAAGAATAGTTAAAAATGATCGAGCTTGATTAACCCGAATGGAGGCGAGGGCGAAACGTAAGGTATGTTTAAGCTTACTCATTTGTTTGATTGATTATTTAACAAATCCTGAAGAGGCCTGACGACGACTTTTAACCTTACTATCTTCAATAATTTTGCCATCAAAAATTTTAATAATCCTCTCGGCGTATTCTGCAGTATACGCCTCGTGAGTAATTAACATAATAGTATGACCATGATCGGAGTGGAGTTTCTGCAAAATTTCCATCACGGCGCCACCAGAGATAGAGTCAAGATTGCCAGTTGGTTCATCAGCAAAGATCACTCGTGGATCATTAACTAAGGCTCTAGCAATTGCCGTACGCTGTTTTTCCCCACCGGAGAGTTTGTAAGTCTGATAGTCACTGCGGTGACTAAGCCCCACCCTTTCAATCGCCTGGCTAATTCTTTTTGACCATTCGGATTCTGGTCGACGAGAATAAAGCAAAGGTAACTGAACATTTTCATAAACAGTATTACGACCCAATAAATTGAAAGACTGGAAGACAAAGCCCATTTCTTCGTTCCTTACTCTGGCAATTTCATCATCAGAATACTGACTAAATTTTTTTCCGTTAAATTTATAAACTCCATCCGTGTAATCAGCCAGAAAACCCAAGATATGAAGTAGGGTTGACTTACCCGAGCCTGAGGGTCCCACAATCGAAACAAATTCCCCCCGATCGATATTGAAAGAAAGTCCACGTAGAACTTCCGTCTTAGCTTCATCACTCTCGTAAGTCTTAACCAGATTGGCGACTTCAAACAAGGCCATATGACAATTTGCAGTCTAACTAACGAAGACGCTGCAACTCTTCGTCTTTAATAAAAGTAATAACCGTATCTCCATCGTGTAAACCAGAGGTAATTTCCACTCGACCATCAGAACCGCGTAAACCAAGTTCGACTTCTTGCTCCCGAACTTTATCATCAGAAATTAAACGAACGAAAGTTCGCCCCTCTGACCGGATAATTGCCCGACCTGGAACGGCCAAAACTCCGTCTCGAGATTCAGAAGAAATATCAACATCAGCCGACATGCCAACTTTAATTACCGAACTTTCGTCAACAAAATAAAGTTTGGTTTTAAAAACCGTAATCCCATCACGGACTTCAGCCACCGGTGAGACATAAGCCACCCTTAAAACAAAATTCTTATCCGGAAAAGCAGCAAAAGTGGCAAGAGCTTGATCGCCGACATTAACATTAGCAATATCTGCTTCGGGAATATATAAAACCACATGATAATCTTTATCAGAAATTAGAGAGATAGCTGGAGCGCCCGGTAAAACTGCTTCACCAACAGACACCGACACCGAACGGACTACTCCGCCAAACGGCGCAACAATTGTTAAGCGCGATAGGGCAATTTGTGCTGAACGGACCACCGCGCGAGCTTGGGCCACCAAGGCTTCTTGAGTAGCAATCTGCTCTGAACTTGAACCCTCCAAACTTAGAGCTCTATCCGCTTCAGCTTGATCTCTGACCGCTAGCGCTTGTTCGTAAGCTCGACGATTGGCGACATAACTACTAGACCGAGTATTGGGAATTTCCACCAACCAGTCAATATCTCGGCCACGCACAAAATCTTCTGGAAACTGGAGATATAATCCTTTAGTGCCTAATGCTTGCGGGCTAGACGTAGAAACTTCACCATTGCCAGATTCTAAACCAGAATAACTGAAAGAGTAGCCAGACGAAGCAGAAGATTTGTACAAAGAAATATGATATTCTCCCTCATCGATAGCTTTATAAGAACCAGAAACTGTCGGTGGAGTAAAAGTCCAATCATCATTCTCATAAGAATTACCGACAAAATAAGCTTCTAAATCAGATGTTAAGAGTGTCTGACGGGCACTCTCTAGCGCCGTTTCTGCCACCTGCAGACGAGTAGACGCTGCGCGTTCTTGAATCACCGAGGAACCGGCTCTCATTTCCGCCAAGCGAGCTTCTTGGGCTCTTAGCGCCGCTTGCGCGTTAACTAAATCAGTTTCTTTAGCAATGCGATCAAGAGAAGCCAAAGTTAAACCCGGAGAGACGAGCTCCCCCTCCCTCACCGCCACCTGTGACACGGTGCCAGAAACTTCAAAAGACAGCGTAACATCCTCATCCACCGCAACCACACCGGTGCCACTGACAACTTCACTTACCGTGGTGTGGCGAACTATCTCGGATTCAAAATCAGCCTCACTGGAACGCAAAAAGACGTACCAAACAATGACCAAGATTACGACCACAATAATCCAAGTCCACGGCTTCTTAGCAAAATAAATAAATCTAGTCATTATTCAGAAACTTTTGATATTTTCAACTTTATTTCTGTTTGATCCTCAGAAACACTAATTAGCGTAATCTCATAATCGTGCCAGCGCTTGGCTTCCCCAGCACCATCTAGCTCTTGATAAATAGCTAATTGATCTGTTCTATCGTCTTCTGATAAGTTTAAAATATAAACACCAGTGGTAGCCGAAAATGAAGAATCCGGCTGACTTGAAGAATTCTCGTGTCCGTAAGATAAATATTTAATAATTAAATTATTAAACACCACTTGTTCTTCTCCAAGTTTCAAAGTTAATTTCTGATTAGAATTATTAGACATAAAATTAAAAACCATCGCGACTATGATCAAGACTGATACTACAACAATTAGACCGTAAACAACAATTTTCATATTTTCTAGTTTCTAGTGTAGAGTCCAACCACCGTCAACCGCCAACACTTGGCCGGTAATATAATTAGACTTATCAGAAGCCAAGAATACCACCGCTTGGGCAATATCATCTGGAGTACCCATTTGCTTCCAGGGAATACCGGCAATTGTTCCATTCTTCATCTCTTCCGTCATCGCTCCTGTTGCCCCCGACGTATCAATCGCGCCCGGCGCGACGGCGTTAACGTTTATTTTCCTATCAGCCAGTTCTAAGGCCAGAGCTCTTATCAAACCGTTAACACCGCTCTTAGAAGCGCAATAATGCGTCAGCCCCTCAAAGCCAATCAAGGAAGCAATCGAGGAAATGTTAACAATTTTCCCACCAGCCTTCATCTCTTTCACCGCCGCTTGAGAACACAAGAAAACGCTTTTTAGATTAACATCCAGCACCTTATCCCAATCAGCCTCCTTCATTTCAGTAAAAGAGACGAAAGGGAAAATACCAGCGTTATTCACCAAGATATCCAACTTACCAAACTTCTTCACCGTCTGATCAATTAAATTATCAACCTGATCCTTCCGAGACACATCGCAAGCGACAGCCAGCGACTGAACGCCAAGTTTCCCGATCTCCAGAGCCACCGACTCACAACCAGCCTGATCCAGATCACTAACCACAACATTAGCACCCTCTTTAGCCAGAGCCAGAGCGATACCAAGACCTATCCCCTGCTTAGCCCCAGTCACAATCGCCACCTTATCTTTGAGTTGCATAATTTATTTTAATTAGATTTATAAACTACACTAACTATTATAGCAAATAAGCCGGGAGATTTCAGCTTTTAAAATTTTGCACGAGAAATATGGTGGTAAAATAACCTCGATTTGTTGGTAAATCAAACAAATAAATACCCAGGTTATAAATTTTGGCGCAAGATATGGGCGCAATAATTACCGAATTTAATGAGTATTCATTATTTTGTAATTTTTTTGCAGCAACCGCAGTATTAAGCTCTTCAACGAGTTCAATATTTTTGAATTCTTTAACAAGAAAAGGTTCGTGCTCTTTGAGTGCTTGGGGGTGTGAATACACTCTAACTAACTTAGACTTATCAATTCTATGTTTTCGTAATTGTAATAAAGCATGATCAATTTGAAATTTCTCTTCATCAATTTTTTGATAACCGTGTTCTTTGATAGCTTCCTGAGTTTCAAGAACAAGTCCACCCCTTGATGACTCCCATGCAAAAGTTCCATAATCAATATTCCCTTTTTCTAAAGCGCTCAAAACCTTATCTGTGGAAATAAGATATTTGATTTCAAGATTTTTCCAGCCACGTTTGTGAGCAAAAAAATAACAAGCCTTCTCGTTAGTACTTCCAACACCACCCTGAATACCAATAACAATTTTTGACATGCCTATTTTTTTGCGATCGCCACACCTTTGTAAACAAAATCGAGAGGTGTAAATTTTTGGGAAAATTTTTCGAGTTTTTCCATCTCAAAACCAGCATCAAAAATGTTTTTTTCAATGTCTCTATTCATGTGGCATCCGCCGGCTAAGCACATAGAGATCGGGGTAAGCAGATTTTGTAATTTAGCGATTAAATTTTGAGGAGATTTTCCATGTTCAATAAAAACAAATCTACCATTAGGCCTTAGAACTCTAAAAATTTCTTTCAAAGCAATCTCCAGGTGGAGAATGCTACACAAACTCCAAGTAGAAACAGTAAAATCAACGGAATCGTCGGCAAGAGGAATATTTTCCGCCGAAGCATTAAGATATCCTACTGGAAATGAAACTTTATTTAATCTGTCTTGTGCCAAATCATATAACTCTTTTGAAGGATCGAGAGCGTATAATTTAACAATATCATGATAGTAAGGTAAATTAAGACCTGAGCCAAATCCAACCTCGAGCACGGAACCGGAAACTTGGGAAATAATTTCATGTCGATATCTGAACAACTCTCTACTTCTCATACTCCAATCAAGATATTTTGGTAAAATATATTTATCGTAGAGATTCATACATGATTTACCTGCCGTGCTCGCGCTTTTTTTAACGATTCCAAATATAAAACGCCATTCCTCCAATCAGTATTCATATTGCCAAGAAGCCGGAAACTGCCTTCGCCAAAAGTTTTTTCAACGAGTCGCCCGAGCTCCAAAAGTCTTCCGGTAAAATGAGCGTTTAGAAAAAGCACATAGACGTCATCTGCACTTTTGTATTTGTCAGGAAACTGTTTTTGTATTTCGAGACAAACATAGTTAAGGACATTTCTTTGTTGGGAATATGATATGGTTTCCCAATCATTTTTTCCCTTTTTACCAATCCAAATAATGTCATCTTCTGGAATTTCTTTTTCTTCAGCAAGTTTTTTTATCATTTCTTTAGCCTCATCAGATGTAAGCCATTCCTTTTCTTTTGCGAGTTCTGGACAATCAAGAAGCCTTGTTAAAAATCTCTTTTCGGCTTCGGCAACGATTGCCTCGTGTAAACCATCGAAATGAACGTGGTATCTTCCGTGATGGCCATGCTTCTGTAGTGCTCGAACCGCCACACCCTCCCGATACAGTGTTTTGTTTGCCTTATCGCCCTCCTCTTGAACCTCTACGGAAAGATGTGCCTTAAGATGCAACATTTCATGAAACGCGACGGACCCAAAATATACCAAGTTGTTACGGAAAAGTTGCGCATTAAAAACAATTCCTTGTTTTTCACCAAACGCCAATGCGTTCCCATTTTCTTTGTCAATTTTTTTATACATTTCTCCTGGAACGATATGCAGATTTTCCGCGGGGATATCATGGGGTTCTATTCCCGCCTCCCGCATCAGTCGAGATGTTTCTTCATTAACAAAGTCAATTAAAACCAACTCTTTTTCAGATTTTGGATATTCAAGCTTTTTTAATTCCTCTCGTTCTTGTGGCGATAAAGACTCAAGGTGATTAAAGAAGGCTTGATCGATTTCCCTCCTTACTTGCTCTTTTTTCTCGAGGGAAGCTTCACCAATTATCCTAATTTCTGGTCCTTTTTCCATGTGTCAGATTATAACAAATGAGCTGACGGATTTCAGTATATTATTGCTCGTGGATAGTTGACTCGTATCTCATGTCGTCTCTCATCTGCTGTAATTTCTTTTGAATATCTCTATCATCCGATGAATTATCTTTAATAAGATCTTGAAACTCATTTTCCTCGCTATCATCTGCCTCTGATGAGGAATTCAACATTTCTCTTACATCCTCAAGGGCTTTATATTCCTTAACTATTTCTATGCCACGCTCATTATCAATTCCGCCACACTCAAATTTAAAGTTCCCAGAAAACCTAAACCCTCCTCCCTCTCCATTGTCACAAGATTCTTCAAAAGAAATATAATCTGGAGTAATAAAAGCATTTTTCAGTGAGAATGGCGGACAAAAAGTCTTAGCATCTCCCCTTTCTGTATAAGTATCTTCTTGGGTAAATCCCATTACTGTTCCCCGTCCATTTCTTTCTATTACCACCCAGTCATTTTTCTTTCTCTCCGGAGCTGGATATATTATTTTAGCATTATAATCTGCCCGAAGTGGGGCAGTAAAAAGGCTATAATATTCAACTGTTCCACCCTCCTCTTCTATATCAACCATTCCCTCTCCAATGTTATTATTTAGCTGCCCCTTACCAGAATATTTATATTTAATATTTCTCCCTAAGATAAATAACTTATTTTTCTCCTTATCAAGAAAGTTAATATCTTCTGAAATATATTCAATATCACCCTGTTCGTTACCAAACACAGAGCTGGTATACGGACCTTTTATTTCTTCTCGGCTTTGGCAAAAAGAATATCTATCCTCATCGGCGAAATCTTTAAAATTTTGCTCTTCCATTTCCTGAACCATGTCATCATCTACTCTTTTACCGCTTGAGCTTGAATCAAAATTATTCAAAGCTACACCGGTAGCTATGGCACCACCAATAACAAGTATTGCTCCACCAATAAGTAATTTTTTATCCATATATTTACAATCCGCAAACGTTAGTCATCGCCTCGCAGTCAAAAGCTCCAATCATACAATTAACTTTACTTGTATTCCAATTAGCACACTCGGACTCACAAGAGGTCTGACCTTCTTCAAACAAAGCTGGAGTGGCATTTGGAACTAAAGTTAAACACTTACTAACATAACTACCACAAGCAGCTTCACATTCACTAGCGTTTTCATTATCAACTGGTTTAGGAATATTAGCTTCGGGAATCAATAAATCAGCGATCAGATCTGGTCTAGATGCTATTTCTTCGCAAGATGAAGATTCAAATAAATGCTTTTTTGACTCATCACTTAATTTTGGACATTTATTATTACAATCGTCTTCGTTTATCAATGAGGGACAAGCCTGATTAGCTATTTGACACATTTTTGTGCAAACCGAGTTCCCGTGATTATTAGATTTATTGGTTGTTACTAATAATACACCCCCAACAGCAATAACCACCGCCAAAATCCCTAAAATAATTTTTATGTTCATATATTTTATTAATTTCTAAAACAAACTTAATTTAACAAAAAACGCAAAGTGGAAACTAATCTGATCTTTTTGTATTCTGGAGAGCCGGGATCTTTGTCAGTAATTTCGAAAACTCCCTGATTACCTCTTACTGCCTTGCCTAGAGACACTCTAGCGTTTTCGGCAAATTGTTCAGCGGTAATTTGAGCGTTTCTTATAGCATCAGTTAACATTTCTGGTTTAATACTATTTATGTCCGAGAAATCAAACACAATACTGTTCTGATTCAAAATCACACCCTTCTTGACCAACAATAAAGTCTCATTAGAAGCCGATTTGGCCAAGTCCACTTTTTTCGTATAAACAGAAATTTGATTGGTTGAATTATATCTGAATAAAGCGTCTCGATAAGTATCTTGATAAATATTAATCGGCGCAATATTTATTTCTGAATCATCAAAACCTTTTTCGTTTAAAAACAACTTGATTGCCTTAATATTCCTTTCCGTATCCGCGTACAAAGTGTCAACGTCGTTTGACTTTACCTCAAAGTTTAGCGACCAGATAGCGATATCAGCCTTAACAATCCTTTCTGATAAACCCTTAACTTCCACATACGAGCCTTGTTTGGAGAAATCACGAGCTGACCAAAAAATAGTAACCGATACAATAACCGCCATCAGAACCACCAACCCAACAAGCAAATTCTTTTTGTCCTTTATTTGTTCCATATGTCAGATTATAGCACTTTTATATCACTCTAGCACTGTAAGTCAAATCTCTAGGCCGATCGGTTCAGTCAATAAGCTTTTATTTCTGCTTCGTTCATGATTATAAATCTAAAATATAAGTTTTTAAAAAAGTTTCTACTGCGTCGGTAGTCGCTTTTTTCAATTTTGGATTACTTTCAGCTACCCATTTAGCAAAATTATATAATTCTTGACTATCAACTCTAAGCCATTTCTTATTTAAATATAAAAAATAAAATAGAGTCGCCATGGCAATACGTTTATTGCCATTTTGAAAAGGATGATTTTTGATCATCAGATAAAAAAGGATGGAGGATTTTTTGACAAGCCCTGAATATAACTGCCTCCCTCCAAAAGTTTGATACGGTTGATCAATACATCTTTCCAGAGCATTGGTATAGCGCGTACTAAAATCGGGAATTGGTTCAGACCAACTCATTGTTTCTCGCGCAAGACGATGCGCTACGTATTCTATATCTAAAATTGTCACTCTATGAATACGCATATTTTATTCTTTTCCTAGAAGCCGCAATGTTTCTCCATATTCTTTGACCGTTTTTTCCACGGCTTTTTTTATAACTTCTTTTTGCTCCTCTGATAAGATTTTGATATCAATCCCGTGAAAAATATCGTTAACATCATCCATGGAAATCGCATAAGAACGTCCAATTTTTTCAGCAGGAATTTGTCCTTTTTTGATACGGTTAAAAACGGTAACCCGGCTTACACCAAGCATCTTTGCGAGCCCCGCTACAGAAATATGTAGTTTTTTTGTTTTTTCTTCCATGATATTTCGTTGTTAATATAAATATGTCACAAGCTTAACAATTGTTAAGCTTATTGTCAAACGCGATTAACAAGCCTTACAACCCTCCCCTAAAAGCCCTCTCCATCACTGTTTTTTTGAGCTCCTCCAAATTCACGAGTTTTTGCGGAATTACTCCTATATTTTCTTCTTAGTCATAGTCACAAGATAATCAACAAGAAAATTAAGGCAATAATAATCCGGTACAGGCCAAACCATTTGAAATCATGACGTTCAATATAGCGAAGGAGAAATTTAATCGCCACAATAGCCACCAAGAAAGAGACGGCCAGGCCCACAAAAAGTTGACCAAACTGATCAGGAGAAAAAGTAAATCCAGTTTTTAACAAATCATACCCAGTTGCCGTGATCATCGTCGGCACAGCGAGAAGAAAAGAGAATTCCACAATTGTTTTCCGCCTTATGCCCAAGAATAATCCGCCCACAATCGTGGCGGCAGCACGCGAGACACCCGGTATGATCGCGACCGTTTGGCAAACTCCAATCAAGAAACATTTTCTGTAAGAAATACTGCCAATATCTCCAGTGGCGTCAACCTTCTCCTTATGCCAAGATTCAAAAATAATCAGAAAAACACCTCCCAGAAGCAGAGCCCAGACAATCATAGTCAAATTTTCCATTAGATAACTCTTAAATATTTGGTAGAACAAGAAACCAAGAATTGCCGTGGGTAGGAAAGCGAAAATTACTCTCTTGATTATCTCTCTATCGAGAATTAGCTTCTTCCCATACAGCCAAACAACCGCCAAGATAGCGCCGAATTGGATAGCGATTTCAAAACTTTTTACAAATTCGGTCTGAACAATACCCAGAATCTCCCCGCTTAAAATCAAATGAGCCGTGGAAGAAATGGGAAGAAATTCGGTGAGTCCCTCGACGAGGCCTAAAATAATACTCTGCCAATAGTCCATAAACTAATTATAACAACAAACGATTTGCCCTCCCAACACTGTTTTTTAAGTTCCTCCAAATTCACGAGTTTTTGTTAATAAATTACCCCTAGAGCAAATTACTATATTCAGGATAATTATCCTTAACTGCCGCCTTCCAGGCAGCTGTTTCATTTGAGCTACTAATATCCCCCTTTGAATACACGAGGAGTACATGCACAAGCGCCATGCTTTTGCGCACGGCAATGATACATCTATTTCCTGAAGCGTGACGAGATTTTCCTGGTCCAGCGATACGAAACTCGGTTTTGCAGATTTTTATATCACCTGCATCACAGATAATCTCAACGATATTACTGATCCCAATAAGGGTTTCAATACGCTTAAACTGCTCCACAATAGCGTTCCAAGTTACACCCCAAGCGTTCTTGTGCTTTTTCTTAAACCTTGAGATGTAATGACGTTCGGCAAATTTTCCAACGACAACAACATGGCTAGTAAACATATTCCGGATTTTCTTGGGTGATCAACTCATACGGAATAACCTCGTCAGGCACACATAGCTTGTATGGAAGCTGTTCGTGTGTAAAGTCCACAATTTCCTTTGTTCTTTTACTTTTCCATTTTGTGGAAATCTTCTGTATTAGCTCCACTTCTTCTTTGTTAAGCAGATCAAGTTTCTGACGATTTGCACCCGCACCAATAGAAACAAGCATGGCGTCGCCTTTGCGGTCAATGTTTATTTTGCCCTCTTCTTCAAGCTCAGCAAGCGCACGGAAATATGGATCTGGCACCGGACCATATGCACGGCGTAGGTATTGCATTCCGCTCATGCTTTCCAATTTCTCGTAATATCGCGCAAAGTCTGCCAAATACAGTAATTTTGCCAGTTTTGTTTTAGGAACCTTACCATCAGCAGAAACTGATGACCTTAGGTACGCCAAGATCATTTGTTTGTACTTTTCATAATGAGGAGCCGTTGCCTTAGAAAGTTCTTCAATAGAAATACCGTATAATTCGCAAAGCTTCTCTGCCTCCGATAAAGTCATATCTCTAGTTCCACGTTCAATTGCCATGTATGACTGACGGGAAAGACTAAGTTTTTCAGCCACAACTGATTGAGAAATACCCCTTTGAACTCTAAGCGATTTCACAAACGACGCATATTTGGTACTCATGGGTTCAGTGTACACAACTTATGTATAAAATACAAACATGGAGTGTTGATATTATTAACATTATTATTTCATAGCTAGAAAAGCACACTTTGTTTTTACCAACACAGTGTCTTAGGTTTTTAGATTAAATTAATACCTTTTAAACTTACAAATTTATTTTCTGTAATAATCAAATGGTCAACAATAGAAATTCCTAAAATCTTACCGGCCTCAATAAGTCTTTTCGTGGTATTAATGTCTTCACTTGATGGGTTTGGATCTCCGGATGGATGATTGTGCGCAATAATCACGTGGGATGCATTATTTAAAATTGCCTTCTTAAACACTTCTCTGGGGTGTACTAGGCTAGCATTTAATATGCCGACAGAAACATCATCTATTATTAATTTATTTTTCACATCAAAAAACATGATAACAAAATGCTCTTTCTTTTCGCTACCAATCTTTTCTTTTAAAAAATTAAATATTGTCTCAGGAGAATCGAGTAAAATGTTCCGTTCAATATACTCCTTAGGTAAACGTTTATTCAACTCTTTAACCACTCTGATGAAAATTGAATTGGTCTCACCAACACCTTTTACTTGCATTAACTCATCTGAGCTTGCGTTTATTACACCAGATAGATTTTTAAACCTTTTGATTGCGTCCTTAGCCATTTGCTTACAATCTCTCATTGGGGTACCAAACGTTAAAAGTAACTCGATAATTTCATAATCTAAAAATCCCTCGAATCCAGACTGTAAAAACTTTTCACGCAATCTTTTTCTGTGACCACTATTATTTTTAAATTGACTAGGCATCACGCTCCATATAACTATTTATCAAAGTTAAAAGATACACCCATAGAGATATCACCGTAATCAGTCTTTTTATCTTTACCACCTAGCCAATTTTTAAAATATTCTTGTGTTTCCAGATCAGTACAATAAATATAACAACCCTTCATTCCACGCGTCATAAGGGTGCGGTAAGTATTTTTAATTATCATATCAGCCATGGCTTTGGCTTGTGGTTCTCCGTTTCTTATCTGCTGTGTTATTCCCCACAAAGATCTATCGGTAGTTGCTCTTTTTGTTCCATCTGTAATAATTTTCCCGTTTCTTACAACTAAATCTGGGCCAATTATTACCCCAACATATTCCAGTTCTAATCCTTGACATGTATGAATACACCCAACTTCGCTAACTGAATTTGGATGAATAATCCACGCTTGACCATGTTGGTTAAGGTTCCACCTAGCTTCGTACTCATGAATTACAATGTCTTTTAAATTAGGAGCGTCTTTGCTAATCCATTTCCAACAATAACCGGCTACCATTCTAGATTTTTTATTCTTTCTGTTTAAATTTATGATTTCATTATGAAGCAATGCTGGGTTATCAAATACCCTAAAACTATACTCAATATCTTTTAAGGTATCATTTGCTGTCTCCTTTATCTGAAGCACATTATCAACCCAACTCAAATAACCATCGGATCCATTACACCTAAACTGACTTGGCAATTCTGCTTCGTGAATATTTGCCCCCAATTCTTTGGCAATCTCTTTTATGTATTCCTTTCTTCCGATGTCACTTATTTCAATACGCTGATTTTCATCAATAAAGAATACAGAAAATTTTGAAGCGTTTATTATTTCTTTTATCTGATTTTCTCCTTTTTTGAACATACCAGTTTTTAAATTTAGCCTATGTGATTCATCAACTATAAGAGTATTAAATGAGTTGCTTTCTGCGTTAAAAAAACTTCCAGATGAAGTTAGGAGATTTCTTATTCTTGTTGGGGTGAATACTCCTGATAATTTAATTTCAAAAACTTTTCTCGGCGCAGAATTTTTTGTAACATACCGAGCGTTATCACCCTTACTTGTAAGTTCGGAAAGTAAATTAATTGCGACAACCGACTTGCCTGTTCCCGGCCCACCCTCAACAATAAATACATTTTTATTTAATTCGGTCGATTTTCTAGCCAACTCTAATGCTTTTTCATAAACAAGTTTTTGATCGTCAATCAAAGTAAACTCTTTTTTATTATTTTTCAACATCGAGGCAAGGCAGTCGGCTAACGCTTTTGATGGCTTAATCTTACCGTGTTCAATAAGATATAACGTTTCTTTATCATCTCCATATTTAACAAAACTTTTTATAAAATCTTGCAATTTTTGTGCATCAGTTTTATAAAAAACAGGGGCTTGTGCTGTGTAAAATTTATAAAAATCATTTTCTATAACATTATCTTTTTCGTAATTATGTAAATAAGCACACGGCTCTAATGATATATTTTTTTCTTCTATATTCTCATTAAAATCTTTTATAAAAGTTGCATAACTCCACACTTGGTAAGAGGGGTGCTCGACCTCCCTAACAGCTCGACCGACAAATGTTCTGACGACTCCGTCCATTTCTGTAATTTCTGCATTTTCCCACTGCTTTAATTCAACCAGGACAGCCGTGGGATTCCTGTTTATATCTTTGCCTGTGATAATAAAATCTATTCTTCTTGAGGAAGCTGGTATCTTATACTCTATAGCGATACCAGCGTTATCTGGAATTCCAGAGTCTCTTATAACTCTGTCCATATAATTCATCGAATTTTTTATTGCTGTCATTTGACTCCCACCAAAAATAGGACCTGTTTCTCTAACAAAAAAATTTTCTATGGAATTAGAAAACACATCATTCATAAACTCTCTTTTTGTTTTGGAGTAAATTATTGGCATGGGTTAAAGTTTATTATATTTCGTATGTCTACCTTTTGCCTTTTCCACAGGATATTTTTCTTCGTTTTTTACAATCTTTTTTTCAAGTGCGTCTAAAACATCGATATTTAGATCGTGGCTCATTAACAAAATCCAATACAGCACATCCGCCAATTCCTCACCGATTTCAGACTTATTAGTTTTAACGTATCTCTCCATCTCTTCTGTATTTTTCCACTGAAAATGTTCCATCACTTCTGCCGCCTCTAACACTAGAGACAGAGCAACATCTTTTGGATTGTGAAATTGTTTCCAGTCTCTCGCATTCCTAAACGCTATTATTCTTTTTGTTAAATCATTTATGTTTTTCATAATTTCTATTTCACAAAAAGTGAAAATTGGCGGTGTTTTTTGGACGAAGTTCGAATATTTTTTGACGAAAATCCTGAAAACTAATTTGGACTCGGCGGGGCAAACTATTTTTCTGGGGGAATGGAATTGCCCCGCCTCGGCTTTCTTCCCGCCCGCAGGAGGGGTCTGGGGAGGAATGCGGGCGGGATTTTGAACCTTTCCTTTTTCGCTTCCGAATTTCGTGCCAGTTGAAAACTGGCGCGCCACCAAATTACAAAATATAAACTATAAATCTTTACCCATTTCCCATAATAAATTAAAGTAATTCAAATAAGATTTAGCTATATTTTTATTATGTATTTCAATTACTGTCGGCACATCATCCAGCGATTGAATAATTATACTATCGCCGATAATAACATAATCAGATGGATTTTGTAAATTTCTTGGTATTATTCTATAGCAATATAAATTCGGATACTTTTCCTTAATAGTCTTATCAAGAGTTTCTTCTGTGTAAACGATAGCTTTCACGCTTATTTTCTTTTTAGCTTGCAGCGACTCGTATTCTTTTATATATTTACCCATACACTCATGCCAACGATTTCCAAGTCCACCAACTATATATATAGTTGTTCCATCATCCACACGTTTTAACGATCCTATGTGATATGCCTGGAAATTATCAAAACCTTCATATGTGTTAATTTCATTTTTACTTGAAATTTCATGCTTAATATATTTGCTTATTTGTGAATTTGTTTGCGCATAAATAAAATCTCTAGTCATAATTTTTTGTAAAATTTCTCCTTTATCTAAGAAGATTATTTCGTCGGCTATTTCAGATGCAAATTTTAGATGATGTGTCACAATGAGCATTGTTTGCCCGTCTTTAGCTAATACTTTTATCATTAACAAAATGCTTCTAATAATTTCCGGATCAAGCGCCGAAGTTATTTCATCAAGAAGAAGTAATTTTGGCTTAAGTATTAACGCCCTAATAATGGCAACTCTTTGCCTTTGGCCACCTGATAAAAAATCGGGGTGTCAAGTACCCGTTTTTTTAGACATGTTTTCTAAGAGATGTTGTTTGTAAAATACTTGAGGCGTAGTTTTTAAACTGGTATGTATCCGCCTTTGGTTGTAGTAGCTAATGGTTTGATGGACTGCTTCAACAAACTCTCCCGTGGTGTCGTAACGGTCAAATTCAAGTCCTAAGTCGGTTTTAAAATTGTTGTAAAAAGATTCCTGATAGCCGTTCTCCCAGGGCGAGGCTTTCCGGCTCATCGATATCTGGATCTGCCATTCCTCGGCAAATCTAATGTACTCTTTAGCTAAATACTCGCTGCCCTGATCAGAGTGGATGAATTTGGGCTTCTTAAGTTGCCTGGTGGCTAAGGCGTCTTTGAGAGCTGTGATTGTTAACTCTTGGGTGTGTCTTAAGCTTAGATGCCAGCCAACGATCTCTCTGGTAAATAAGTCCATCACCGTAGCTAGATAAACATATTGCTTTTTAAATTTGAGATAAGTAAAATCACTAGTCCAGACATGGTTCGGGGCTTGCAAGCAGAGATCTTTGATTTGGTTCAAATATGGAGCAGGAGCTCGTCTCTCATCCCGTCTTTTGCGCCACCTGGCTTTTCTTTTGTATGGCTTGATATTAAACAGGCGCATAACTCTGCGTACTTGTCTTCGGCCCAGCCCAAGAGCTAAAGCCAATCTGCGATGACCGTAGCTGGGGTTATTGCTCAAACAGTTGACCATTCGAAGAGAGACACGATAATCCTTTTCTCCTTTGGTCAAGCAGTAATAGAGGCTAGACCGGGAGCGATTAAACAGAGAACAGAGCAGCTTCTTGGATAATGATGGCAGCTTAGCTGTTATGAGCCGAATGATTTCAGCGTGATTTTTTTTTAGCTTTTTCCAGTTCTAAAGTTAGTACTCCGATGATCTGCTTTAACTGCTCGTTTTCCCTGCGCGCTTTAACCAACTCTAAGGCGCCGGCTGAGTGCTCAACGCCGGCTCTCAGCCAATTGTAGATCGTCTTATCGCTGACACCGTACTCTTTAGCCAGCTGCACAACCGGAGTGCCGGATTTAACTTTGGCCAGTATTTCCAATTTGACTTCTTTTGCGATACCGGACATAAAAGATCTCCTTTCTAGACATTTTTAGCTTACTTTCTCTTAGAATATATGTCTAGAATAGCGGAGACCTGTCAAAAACAGATAAAAAAATTGCTAGATAAGTTAATTTGTTTTTTAATTCCATATTTTTTATATTAAATGATTAGTCGATATATTTTAATTTGTTCTCGGCCGACATATATACTTTAGCATCAATTTCATAACCCTTGTACACACCGCCTCGGTTTATAACATGTTTCCCTAAATTTGCAGTACCCATAAAAGGATCTAAAACAACAAATCCTTTTCTAAAATACATATCTAGCATAGTTTGGCATATTTCATCCGTAAATGGACATGGATGATCTTCTGAATTCTTATAATCGAAATAAAATATCTTACCATTTTTTTCAAAGTCTGTTTTCTTCTTGCTAAAAATCAACCAATGGTGACAATTTGAGTGGGAATTTTTTTTAGTTATAAAATGTCCATTCCAGTCGTGGTCAGGTAATAAAATTCCTTTATTACTTTTTATAAAATTAATATGGCGTTCTGTGATTGTAAAACCAGTTTTCAAAGAAAAATTCTGGATCATATTCGCTAACTGCACATAGCTCCCGTCAATTAAAATCGAATCGGCTATTTCGACAACCATTATTCCATCTGAATTTAAAACACGAAAACACTCTGCTAAAATATCAACCAACATTTTTTCGTACTCCTTAAATGTGCGACGGTCATCATTACCTCCATAATCAGTTCCAATATTATAAGGAGGAGACGTAATAATTAAATCAACAGAGTTTGACTCACACTCAAGCATTCTTTCAGATGACTTGTTATAAATGAAATAGTTCTCCATACAGGTTCAGTGCTTTAATTGATTAAATCATCAACACCCACTTCAAGCGCCTTAGCGATCTTGGTTAGTGTTTCAATAGTTGGGTTTGTATTTACACCATTTTCAACCTTAACAATGGTGTTAAGCGACAAATCAGCAAGGCGAGCAATCTTTTCGAGAGATAGCCCTTTTTTAGCCCGTAGTTTCTTTATGTTTTTAGCAATTTTATCAGCCACTAAACTCACGGCAATTTGTGGGGTAAGCGAGCTAGTAGCCCATGTATCAAGCACATCCAATTCAGGCCGAAACTTTGTGGATCCACATTTGCATGGCTGTTTTGGCTGGTCGTGGGTAGGGTCTACCGGTAAATCGGCTTCGTCGGCTATTATTACTTCGCCGCACTCCTCGCAATACCACACAGGAAAGGGGATACCGAAAAAACGCTGGCGCGAGATGCACCAATCCCACTGCAGACCTTCTATCCAATTATCAAGTCTAGAGCTCATAAATTTTGGGTGCCAGTGCAATTCTTGCCCTGCTTTTTTAAAGGTGTCTTTAAGATCAAGATATTTAATAAACCACTGTTTGCTATTTAATATCTCAACCGGAGTTTTGCAGCGTTCATGTACGTTAACGGTGTGAGTAATAGCTTTCTCGCCAGTTTTTAATCCGGCGGCCTCCAAATCTGCAATGATGGTGCTGCGGGCCTCCTCAGTGCTCATCCCATGATATTTGCCGGTGGCCTGAGTCATCCGCCCACTTTTGTCGATTGAGAGCGTAAGCGGCAATTTATGCGCCTTGTACCACTCGATATCGGTTGCATCGCCAAAGGTACAGCACATAACGGCGCCGGTGCCTTTGTCGATTTGAGCGCGTGGGTCGGTTTTTATAGGAACTTTATGGTTGTACAGAGGTACGATAGCTTCTTGACCGATCAATTTTTCGTATCGCTTGTCTTCCGGATTTACAAAGATAGCGGCGCAGGAAGCCAGCATTTCGGGACGAGTGGTCGAAATGATTAAGTCCTGGCCATCTGGCAGCTTAAAGATGATATCGCAAAATCGTGATGGGTGCTCGGTGTCTTCCATCTCCACCTGTGCGATAGCAGTTTGACAAGCAGGGCACCACACTACCGGAGCTTCCAACCGGTAGGCGCGTCCCTCTTTATACAAGTCTATAAATGATTTCTGGCTGATTTTGCGGCTGTTGTCATTGATGGTGGAGTAGTAGAGATTGAAGTCGCAAGAAGATCCGATCTTTTTCCAGTCCTCAATAAAATCTGGCAATATTTCCTTCAATGTTTCCTGGCAGAGGTTGATAAACTCACTGCGCTCCATTTTGGTGGCTTTAACACCCTTTTGCTTCTCAATCAAGCGTTCTGTGGGTAAGCCATTATCATCGGTACCAAAAGGGTAAAAAACATTCTTGCCGCGCATTCTTTGATATCTGGCTATTAAATCCTGTTGAGTATAGGAGTAAGCGTGTCCGATATGCATCTTGCCGGAAACGGTGGGCGGGGGAGTATCGATGGAGTAGATTTCGGCATCGCTCTCGGGGTCAAAGTTGTAAACGCCCTTTTGTTCCCAAAATTTGCGCCAATGTGATTCGCGCTGCAAGGGGTCATATTTGTTGGGTTTGATATAGTTCATAATTTTATGCTCACCATTAAAATTTTTAGGTGCATTATCTTGATAGTTAAAGAGCGCCCCGTCTGCAACGCTTAATGCGTAGCATTTGCGGGCAGGTTGCGACCGTCAAAATTTTAACGGTTCGCACAGTTATTTTCTAATCCTAAAAATAATAGCTGTACTCTTAATTCTGTATCCTGTCTTCTGTACTCAATTTATGCCTTCATATTACTCTAATGAGAGCCATTTTTCAATTATTGAGCGAAGCTTGTTTTAGCAACATCTGGGAAAATACAAATGTCTGCAATATTAACACGGCCGTGGCATTATTGCAGACAGTATGTAATAACCTGTGTGTTTTGTTTAAAGCTCTGTTTGGGATAAAAAAATACTAGCGTAAGCTAGTGCGTTCTTATTATCAAAAGCATTATAAGTGGACGAGGGGCGGAGAAACTAAGATTAAAAGCATTATAAGCGGATGATGGGCGGAGAGATTAAGGCTGACCTCGGACTTCTGCGACTGGTTTGGGTAAATTTCGGGAGCCAACTTTATGGGCAGTTGTCTGCTATTGGTATATACCAGTAGAGGAGTGCCGATCTCCGCTATGATGAAATAACACAAAATTACTTTTTCATGTAAGCAATCCAAAAATTCCGCTTGTAAGAGCGGTTATTAAATTGCGTGTAGCTGGTTTTTTTATCAAGTTTTAATATCTCAAAGTATTTGCTATAAAGATCTATAAAATCTTGGCGCGCAAAAACCCTCTCTTCTAAGCCAAGCTCCGGCATAATATAGGTATCTTCGCCGCTGCCGGGGGAGAGCTTTATTAAGTTCTGCGCGTTCTTATCACCCTCTTTGCAGAGCGCTTTGACAAAAAAATACCCGCCTGGCTTTAGCACACGGTGAGATTCCACAAGATACACCTCGCGCTCTGTGTCATCCAATGAATTGGATGAGGTTATATCGAGTAATAGATCGAATTGATTATCTTCAAATGGGAACTTATCGCCGATACTCTGGCTTAAAAATAACGTATCCAGATTATCTTCTTGAGCTCGAGTTCTAGCAAGATTATTGGCTGTTTCCGATATCTCCATTCCCACGCACTCATTGCCGAGAGATTGCAGATAATTAGTGTTACGTCCTGTGCCGGAGCCCAAGTCCAGTACTCTTAGTCCGGAAAGTGTTATTTTTTGCTGTTTTTTAAGCCACTTCAAAAAACGCATCACATCTTTTTGCGGTTCCGGCTTGCCGGTTAAAAGCGCTAGCCTTAAGTACTCTTTTTCCCAAACATTATGTTGCATAAAAGCCTGAGACTAAAAAAGGTGTTCTAGCAGAATGCGCACTCCTATCAAAATTATTGCTGCTCCCCCCGCGATTCGTAAAATACTTGGTTTAAAATGTGACAGGCGTTTAGCTATTAAGCCGGCAGTAAAAGAAAAAATTAGCGTTACCACCGTAATTGTTATAGCGGCCAGCCACAAGTTGATATTTATAAAACTGAATGTGACGCCGACTACCAGGGCATCAATACTGGTGGCTATTCCCATAATTAAAAGATTCCGGTTGGAGAACAGCTTATCTTTTATTGCTTCGTTCGCTTCGTATATCATTTTGCCACCGACAAGAATAAGCAAAATAAATGCAATCCAGTGGTCGTAGCTCTCGATAAAGCCTTTTGTGCTCAATCCAGCTACATACCCCAATAATGGCATTGCCCCCTGAAAAAATGCAAAATATGTTGCTGCTTTCAAGACGGAGGTCTTTTTGACGCCAGGGTTGCATACGCTGAGACAAAACAAAACAGCAGTAGCGTCCATGGCTAAACCCATAGATAAAACAATTATTTCATAGAAAGACATATTGTGATTATAACAAATATTTTTTTACTTGTCTCAGTCTGGACAATGTCGAGAGATCTGCCGTAATGACATAATATCTGTGCTGCGCAATGCAGCCAGTGGCTGATAAATGGCTAGCTGCCCATCTGCTTGAAAATTGCCCGTCTGCCGGTCAATAAAATGCCGGGATTTCTAGAGTAGGGTTTAAAGACAGAGAAATAGGCAGCTTTGCCAAATACTTAATGAACAATTAAACTTTTCGAGATCCAGATTTAGAGATTTCTCGTAAACCAGAATATTTATTGTGAATAATAAATATATTGCAGATAGAGATCATTTAAGATTCGTGAGGTTGAGCTGTGTGCTTTTACATAAGTTGCTCGGCCTTTGAACGAAAATACGTCAAATAATTATGGTCGAGATTATAAAGCGGCAAAATGCCTAGCTAACCAAGAACTAAATAGAGAGCTATTGTTTATTAAGTAATCACATTATAGCACCATTATCCAGCGCTGTCAAGGGACGTAGGTGGTGCTATCCTCGGCTTTTGCATACAGCAGTTAACTATTGCTCCGGTTTAGGCTATAATTACTTCATATGAATGAGGGGCCAATTATAAAACGTTCGGCTTTTTTAGACATCCACTCGCCACTTTATCTTCGTAATAACAGTTCACAGTATTGCGGCGGAGACATTGGTGATGTTTATGAGCTTATCGATTTGGCGCATAAAGCCGGTTTTCGTGGCGTTCAAATGACGCCGATTCAAGATACTGCTTACAACTATTGCCCCTACATGGGAGAGAGCATTTTTTCTTATAATCCAATTCACCTTTCGGTGGATCGGGCTGGGCTACAAAAGTATTTGCCACAAATCGAGAGTGGGCTGCGTGATAGAGTTCAAATTCGTGCCGACCACCGTTTGGTGAATTATCGCGATCTGTACAAATTTAAGTGGCAGCTCTTACGTCATTCTTTTGAAGACGCAATCTCGGGAACAAAAATTGATTTCGATTCTGTGGATAGGAACGTTCTCGCCTATGCGGTTTATTCTGCGCTAAGAGATAATTTTCAAACTTCCGATTGGCTAAGATGGCCTGAGAAATATCGCAATGCGCGTTTAGAGCAGATTATTGAAGAAGATTTGGCCCTTCATGAAGAAGTTTCTTTTTGCCTTTATATTCATCAAATGATGGAACAACAGTGGCAACATTTGAATGAATATGCGCAAGAAAAAGATGTTGCTATTGTGATGGATAAACCAATATATCCGGCTAATCGCAGTTCGGAGGTGTGGTACCATCGGAAGTTGTTTTATCTTAACCCCGATGGGACTCTAAAATATGTTTCCGGTTGCAAAAGTCCCAAAGATCCATATGGCGAACAACGTTGGGGACACGCTGTATATCGTTTTGCTGAGGAGCCTGATGAGGTTGTAAAATATTTTCTCGATTCGGTAAATTTTTTGAGCAAAGTATCCCGGGTGGTGCGCTTAGATCACACTTTGGCATTGATCTGGAAATATTATGTCATCGATGATGTAAAGGGCGAAGGAAAACACTTACCGGCCCTAAGAGAAAAGTTATTTATACCTTTATTAAAACGATTTCCGGATAATTTCTTTATCGCTGAAGATATGGGCTACGTAAATGAAAAGGAGATTGATAAGCCGTTACAAGAGCTAGGCATCCCTGGCATGAGGTCAATACAGGGAGACAAACCCAGATTTTATGACATGGCAAACTATCCTGAGCTTAGTGTGTCGTTTACTACCAGCCACGACAGTAAGAGCTTAGTAGAGTGGTGGGGTAAATTGAGTGAAATAAGGAAAGAGGATTATTTTGCGCAACGCAATGGGATGAAAGAGATGAATTTTGATGAGCAAATCTGGACATTAGTTGAGATGGCTTTTAATGTAAAATCAATGATTGCTTCTGTTTCATTGCGCGATATTATTAATGACCCAAGGCGCTTTAACCAACTCTAAGGCGCCGGCTGAGTGCTCAACGCCGGCTCTCAGCCAATTGTAGATCGTCTTATCGCTGACACCGTACTCTTTAGCCAGCTGCACAACCGGAGTGCCGGATTTAACTTTGGCCAGTATTTCCAATTTGACTTCTTTTGCGATACCGGACATAAAAGATCTCCTTTCTAGACATTTTTAGCTTACTTTCTCTTAGAATATATGTCTAGAATAGCGGAGACCTGTCAAAAACAGATAAAAAAATTGCTAGATAAGTTAATTTGTTTTTTAATTCCATATTTTTTATATTAAATGATTAGTCGATATATTTTAATTTGTTCTCGGCCGACATATATACTTTAGCATCAATTTCATAACCCTTGTACACACCGCCTCGGTTTATAACATGTTTCCCTAAATTTGCAGTACCCATAAAAGGATCTAAAACAACAAATCCTTTTCTAAAATACATATCTAGCATAGTTTGGCATATTTCATCCGTAAATGGACATGGATGATCTTCTGAATTCTTATAATCGAAATAAAATATCTTACCATTTTTTTCAAAGTCTGTTTTCTTCTTGCTAAAAATCAACCAATGGTGACAATTTGAGTGGGAATTTTTTTTAGTTATAAAATGTCCATTCCAGTCGTGGTCAGGTAATAAAATTCCTTTATTACTTTTTATAAAATTAATATGGCGTTCTGTGATTGTAAAACCAGTTTTCAAAGAAAAATTCTGGATCATATTCGCTAACTGCACATAGCTCCCGTCAATTAAAATCGAATCGGCTATTTCGACAACCATTATTCCATCTGAATTTAAAACACGAAAACACTCTGCTAAAATATCAACCAACATTTTTTCGTACTCCTTAAATGTGCGACGGTCATCATTACCTCCATAATCAGTTCCAATATTATAAGGAGGAGACGTAATAATTAAATCAACAGAGTTTGACTCACACTCAAGCATTCTTTCAGATGACTTGTTATAAATGAAATAGTTCTCCATACAGGTTCAGTGCTTTAATTGATTAAATCATCAACACCCACTTCAAGCGCCTTAGCGATCTTGGTTAGTGTTTCAATAGTTGGGTTTGTATTTACACCATTTTCAACCTTAACAATGGTGTTAAGCGACAAATCAGCAAGGCGAGCAATCTTTTCGAGAGATAGCCCTTTTTTAGCCCGTAGTTTCTTTATGTTTTCAGCAATTTTATTGTTTGACATATCTTTCTTAATTGTATAACATTATTATATATAGAATATAATATAAAGGTTTCTTTCTTGATATTTTAATGATAACGAATTTAAACAATTTTGTAAATGAATCTTTAGGGAGTTCCTTAGCGTTGCCCGCGAATGGGTTGGGTGGGTCAAGGGCAACATCTCTTTTGGTGGCGCATTTTGCTTTGCAAAATACGAAATTCGGAAGCGAAAAAGGAAAGGTTCAAAATCCCGCCCGCATTCCTCCCC
>CAYNPK010000002.1:0-86217 GCA_964399075.1 uncultured Candidatus Saccharibacteria bacterium
CTGACGGTACCGGTAATGTTACTATCACCTCTACTAGCACTGGTGGTGGTAGCTCCGGAGGCGTCACTAAAATTAAAGCTGGTAACAATGTGACCATTAGTCCAGCTGATGGCACTGGTGATGTCACGATCAATACTACTGGTGGCTCCGGTGGCATGTCTAACCCGATGACGGCTCAAGGGGATATGATCTATGCTAATAATTCCAGCGGTAACCCCGCTCGTCTGGCTGGCGGAACCGGCTTTCTTAAGTCAACTAGCGTTACCGACGCCCCTACTTGGAGTGCTTTATCCGCCACTGATATTACCTCTGGTACTTTTGCCGCCGCCAGAATCCCTAAACCATCACCAACTGTGACTACGCGAAGAGAAATGGGAACTGCATCCGCGTTGTCGGCGAGTGCGACTCCTTCTAATCTGGAAATAAGAGCATCTTGTAATGCTGGTGAGGTCTTAGTTGGTGGTGGAGGTAGGTGTGGGTCTTACTACACCCCAACTGGACCTGGGACATTTCAAGTGTTTGGGCATCTAGTTTCTAGTCGACCTTACCCTGCTTCTAGTGAAACCACAACAAATAATGAGTGGTATGTTGCTTGTCCTAGGCAGATAGACTATATAGCTGGAAGTCATAGTGTTTACACCATACAGGGGTTTGCCTACGCTCAGTGTCTTAGTTTCTAGTTTTTCTACTTGAATTAAATTAACTTAATTAAAACCACTGATGAGATTTTCTCATCAGTGGTTTTTGGTGGCGAGAAAATGTTATACTATTAATTACTCATGTGGCTTGATGAAACTCAATTGAAAAGTTTTCTACTTGACTCCGGTTTAATCACGGCTAAAGACTTAGAGACTGTTCAGCAAACGGCGATTGAGAAGAAGCAATCTCTTGAACAAGCTCTTCTCGCCTCCGGTCAGATTGAGGAAGATGATTTGCGTCGCGCCAAGGCTTATGTGCTCGGCATACCTTTTGTGGATCTCAAGAAGGTGATGATTGAGCGGGATATTCTCCACCTCATTCCCGAGCCGATTGCTCGCAAGAATAATATTGTCGCTTTTGCGAAAAGTGAAAGGGGTTTGGAAGTAGCGATGTTGGATCCGGAGGATTTGAAGGCGATTGATTTCATTAAGAAGAGCGTTGGTCTCAAGATTTTGCCTCGTCTGTCTGATGTCGCTTCACTCAAGAATGTTCTGCGTCAATATCAGAAGAGTCTCAAGGCGGAATTCGGCGATATTGTGAAAGAGGAAGCTTCTAAGTTAAAAGCAATTACGGATACTGAATTAGTAGAAGGCGCGGAAGTGGGTCAGACTTCGGAGGGAGATCTGGCTAAATTAGCGGAAGATTTACCCGTGGTTCGGATTGTGGATAGTTTGCTCTCACACGCGATCAGTCAGAAGGCTTCGGATATCCATCTGGAAGTCTTCGAACAAGAAGTGGTGGTGCGCTATCGTTTAGATGGCCTCCTCCACGATGCGATGATTTTGCCGAAAAATGCCGCCGCCGGTATTGTCGCTAGAATTAAAGTTTTGGCCAGCTTGCGTCTGGATGAGAAGCGTCTCCCTCAAGATGGGCGATTTAAAATTGAAACTAATGAGCAGAAAGTTTCTTTCCGGGTTTCTATCCTGCCGACTTTCTATGGCGAGAAGGTAGTGATGCGTTTACTGCCGGAGACGGCGCGTGGTTTGACTCTAGAGGAGGGTGGTTTCCACGGCGAGAGTTTAGAGAGAGTGGAGAAGGCGATCCGTCATACTACTGGCTTAATTTTGGTTACCGGTCCAACTGGCTCTGGTAAGTCAACGACGCTCTACACCTTATTGGAAATGTTAAACACGCCAAATGTGAATATTTCGACCATTGAAGATCCGATTGAGTATCAAATTCCCAGAATTAATCAAACTCAAGTTAAGCCGGATATTGGTTTAACTTTCGCTAATGGCTTGCGCGCTTTAGTGCGTCAAGATCCGGACATTGTCATGGTTGGCGAGATCCGTGATAAAGAAACAGCCAGTCTGGCGATTAACGCTTCGCTTACCGGTCATCTTGTCTTGTCTACTCTCCACACTAATTCTTCGGCCGGAACCATTCCGCGTTTGTTAGACATGGGGGCGGAACCTTTCCTCTTAGTTTCGACGATTAATTTAATTATTGCCCAGCGCTTGGTGAGGCGCCTGCATCAATCCAAGACTAAAGCGCCACTGACTTCCGCGGAATTGAAAAATTTAGCTAGTTTAATTGATCTTGATCGAGTGCTGGTTAATTTGAAGACGGAAAAAGTCGTAGAAGAGAAGGCGACTTGGACTAATATCAATTTCTATCATCCGAGTCCGACACCGGAAGCAGTAGATGGTTATCAGGGGCGAGTCGGCATCCATGAAGTCTTAACTATTTCTCCAGCAATCAAAGAATTAATTATACGTGGGAGCACAGCTGATGAGATTGAGCTAGAGGCTAAGAAGGAGGGGATGATGACGATGTTAGAAGACGGAATTTTCAAAGCCGTGCGCGGGGTGACAACTCTAGAAGAAGTTTTGCGAGTAGTGAGTGAATAATTTTTAATTATGAAATTCAAATATCGAGCAATCAAATCTGAAGGCGAAGGAGGCGAAGAATTAAGCGGTGTTCGCGAGTCAGCCGATAGACTTGCTCTGGCGCGCGAACTGCGGGCTGAAGGGTTGACGGCAGTCTCGGTAGAAGTTGATGATGATAATTTAACCGAGACTTCTTCTCGCTTCTCGCTTTTCTCTTTCAAGCTTAATTTATTTAATCGAATTTCGATGAAGGAGAAGATTATGTTTGCCGGCTCACTCTCGGCGATGTTGGGCGCTGGCTTGTCGCTCTCGCGATCTTTAGAAGTGATGATTCGTCAATCTCATAATCAGAAATTCAAAGCAGTCGTTACAGAAATTAGTGAGAAAGTCAGTCGGGGGGAAACTCTAAGAAACGCTCTGGCCTCTTTCCCGGATATCTTCCCACCGGTCTTTGTGGCCCTGGTGTCGGCTGGCGAGGAGTCGGGCAATTTACCTAAGTCTCTGGAAATTATCAGGAATCAATTAGCCAAGAGTTACGACTTACGGCGCAAAGTTCGCGGAGCGATGATTTATCCGGCGATTATCATCGGGGTTATTATTCTGATCGGCGCTCTGATGATGATTTATTTTGTACCCAACTTAAGTGCGATGTTTGCCGAATTGGAAGTGGAATTGCCTCTGGCTACTAGAATCATCATTGGCATTAGTGATAGATTAGCTAGCCATCCGTTTTTGTTTTTAGTTAGCCTGATTATTTTGGTAGTAATTGTAGTTAAATTCATCAGAACCAAACAAGGGCAACTTGGTGTGGCTTGGCTGTCTTTGCGTTTGCCGGTAATTAAAACGATTACTCGCAATTTTAACGCGGCGATTACCATGCGAACTCTTTCTTCGCTAATCTCCGCCGGAGTCAGTCTGATTGAGGGACTGACTATTACCGAGCGCGTAATTCAGAATCCTTATTTTAAAACCGTTCTCGTTGGCGCTGGGGTGGAAATGCAACGGGGCGCTTCTCTGTCTAAAGTGATTAAATCTCGCGAAGATTTATATCCGATTTTGGTTGGTGAGATGGCGGAGGTTGGCGAAGAGACGGGCAATCTCTCTGGTATGTTGATGAAGGGGGCGGTCTTCTTTGAAGACGAGGTTGATCAATCAGTGAAGAATTTATCAACGATTATTGAGCCGGCCTTGATGATTTTGATTGGCTTATTCGTTGGCTTGTTTGCTGTCTCGATGATCGGGCCAATGTATTCTCTAAGCGAAGCAATTTAATGTTAATGAAAAAAGTAACAACTAATTCTGGTCTAACTCTTTTAGAAGTAGTGTTGGCGATAAGTATTGTCGCTCTGGTGGCGGTGATGGCCTTCTTGCCGCTTAATGAATTCCGTCAGCGCCAGAGTTTGGCCGGTGCTAGTGAACAAGTTTTGTCACTCTTAGGCGAGGCCAGATCTAAGACTTTGGCCTCGTGGGAAAATAGCCAATATGGTGTCCACTTCGCGACCGATCAGGTGGTTTTATTTAAGGGTAATCAATATCCCGGTACTACCGTTACTCAATTTGATTTACCTTCGGTGGTTCAGATTAGTGAGATAAACTTAGAAGCCGGAGCCACGGCGGTGATGTTCGAGCGGATTACTGGCACTACCAATCAGTCGGGTTCTATCAAGGTTGAATTATTGAATAGTTCTAAGTTTGAAGTCTTGCACATTGAGCCTAGTGGTTTAGTTCGTCGGAATTGATATGATTAATCTGTCTATGACAAACACAAAAACGATAAAATCATCCCTTGGCTTCGGCTTGGTCGAGGTGGTTATTGGCGCTGCCATTATTACTGTTTCCTTGCTGGGAATCGTTAGAGTTTTCGGGTATCTAACGCAAATTAGTAATCAATATCCGCCGACGGTTCAAGCGGCGTTCTTGGTGGAAGAAACCGCGGAGGCGGCGCGAGTCTTGAGAGATTTAAGTTGGTCTAATATCGCCAATTGGCCATCTGGTGATACTTATCGACTAGTTTTCGAGAGCGGCGCTTGGTCTACTACCGCTTCAGCGGTTCTAGTTGATGGTAAGTTCGATAGAACTCTCACTATTGCGCCGGCTTATCGCGACGGCAATCAGAATCTTGTCTTGACTGGTGGCGTGGAAGATCCGGACGCTAGACTTCTTACGGCGAGAGTATCTTGGAATTCGAGTAAGGGGGTCCTCACTAAAGAATTATCATTTTATTTAACCAATCTATTTAATGAATAAAATAAATAAATTGATGAATAAAACAAAAGGCTTTACTTTGGTCGAAAGTCTAATTTATGTTTTTCTTGCTTCGCTCTTGCTAGTTGTTTTATTTACTTTGTTGCTGAACTTTATGCGAGTCTTTATTACTTTTCGCGCGGAGCGAATGGTTACTCATTCAGCCACGGTAGCGATAGATAGACTATTTAAAGAAATCAGACAGGCTGATGAGATTGATGCTAGTAATAGCATTTTTGCTACTAATCCTGGGTATTTAGCGCTAGATCAAAATCAATTAAACCCGACAAGCTTTTATTTAACTGACGGCGTCTTGATGATGCAGGATAATTCTGGTTCAGAGGTTTCTTTAACTGATCAGGCAGTGACAGCGACAAATTTAATTTTTCATCAGATCAATACTACGCGTTCTCAAGCGGTTCGTTTTGAGTTAACTTTGAGAGATAATCAATCTTCGCCTCGTTATTATAATTTTTATGGTACGGCGGTGTTGCGGGGGAGTTATTAAATTTATGTCAATATTTAAAAAAATTAAGAATACTAATCAGTCTGGCCAGGTGGTTATTGGCTCGGTTATTTTCACTGTCTTGATTTCTTTAGCTATCTTAGAAAGTTTGGTCACACCACTGTCTCGTGAACTTAAACTGATCAGTGACTTGGAGAAGTCTCGGGTTAGTTATTATGTTGCCGAATCTGGTATTGAAGATGCGACTTATAGAATTCGTAACAATTTACCTTATCAGTCAACTTATGATTTAACTTTAAACGACGCTGTGGTTGATATCAACATTGATACTGTCAATGATAGACGGATTATTACGGTTCTCGGTGATTATTTAGAACGTTTCCGTTCTCTACGAAGCGAGTTGATGCTGACAGAAACGGAAGCCCAATTTTTTTATGGTATTCAGGTTGGAGCCGGTGGTTTGGAAATGAAAAATAACGCCAGAGTCAATGGCAATGTTTATGCCAACCACAGTATTCTTGGCGCCAACGGCGCCAGGATTACCGGTAGCGCGATTGTGGCTGGTGGTGAAAGTGGTGTTAACACAGTTATTAGTAATATGTTAATAAGCGGAGTGGGTCGAGCCAACGCTTTTACCAAGGGCACAATTTGTGGCGATGGTTGCATCGTTGATGATCCACCGGCGGAGGAGTTACCGATTTCTGATGAGACTATCAACGCTTGGGAGCAGGCCGCCGTAGCTGGTGGAATTCATGATGGTGATTATCTATTGACTAATGGCGCTAGTGGTTCCTTGGGACCTAAACAAATTACCGGCAAATTAATTTTAGATAATTTAGCCACTTTAACGGTTACCGGAACGATTTGGGCTCTTGGTGGCATTGAGTTGTCTAATAATTGCCAAATTAATCTCGATCCGGCTTATGGTGCCACTTCCGGCTTGATGTTGACTAGTGCTAAGGTTGTTATTGATAACAATTGTGTTTTCCAGGGTTCTGGTGATCCACAAAGTTATATTATGTTGTTGTCGTCTAAAGATGCGCCAAATGAGGAAGTGATGAGTATTAAAAATAATTCCGCCGGAGTGGTTTATTATGCCGGTAAGGGACGCTTAAAGTTTTCCAATAACGCCACTGCCAAAGAAGCGACAGCCTATGGTATTAATCTGGATAATGGTGCCACGATTACTTATGAGAGCGGTTTGGCCAGTTTGATGTTCTCGACCGGTCCGGGAGCGTCTTTCAGAATTATCGATTGGCGAGAGATTTAGAAACAAATATATTATGTTACAATAAGTGATAATTAGATGACGAAAAAGATTATTGTTGGTAATTGGAAAATGTATCCGGAGAGTCCGCGAGAAGCGCGAGAAATTTTTAAGCCAATCAAAGTAGTTGCCACTAAATTGCGCAATGTTACGACGGTTATTTGTCCACCGGCTGTATTCTTATCATCTTTAATTGGTCGGCACCAAAATAGCGCTCGTTTGGCTCTAGGTGCTCAAGATGCTTGGTCGGAATTGGTTGGAGCTCGAACTGGTAAAATTGGACCAACCATGCTTCGCAATTCTGGAGCTAGTCATTTAATTTTGGGTCATTCAGAGGCTAGAGCGATAGGTGATAGTGATGCTTTAATTAATCAAAAAATAAAGTTAGCTCTTAAGCATAATCTCACTGTTATTTTATGTGTCGGTGAGCGTCGGCGTGATTATGAGGGTTTATATTTGGCGGAAATTAAAACTCAACTTGAAGATGGTTTGAAGGGTCTCCAGCGTAAACTACTAGACCAGTTGGTTATTGCTTATGAGCCAGTTTGGGCGATCGGTGACAAGGCTACGGAATCTGATACGCCACGCTCTTTCTACGAGCAATCAATTTTTATTCGTAAGATTCTTGCTGGTTTATTTGGTAAAGAAATTGCCATGAAGGTGCTTATTTTGTATGGCGGTTCAGTTAGCGCAAAAAACGCCAGTGAATTTATTAGTGAAGGTCAGGCCGATGGTCTATTGGTTGGTCGCGCTTCGCTCAATCCAAATGAATTTATTAAAATTCTGAACATCGCTGATGGTCATAAATCTCAACTCAATTAAAGAGCTGTCTCCAGACAAACTTCGTAACCAGAGAGTCTTATTGCGCTTAGACTTAGATGTCCCCTTAAGTGAAACTGGCGAAGTAGTCGAAGATTTCCGTCTCAAGCGTTGTTTGCCAACCTTGCAATATTTAATCGCCTCCGGCGCCAAAGTGATTATTCTTGGTCACCTGGGGAAAGATGGCAGTAAGAGTTTAGCACCGGTTGCCAAGTGGTTCGAGCAATCTGCGTCGATAAAATTAGAATTCAAAAAAGATTTAGAAGATTCTGGTTTAGACAAGGTGATCATGTTAGAAAATCTCCGTTCTTGGTCTGGAGAGAAAGCTAATGATCCAAATTTTGCAAAGCAACTAGCCTTATTGGGCGATCTTTATGTTAATGACTCTTTTGCTACTTGTCATCGTCAACACGCTTCTATTGTTGGGTTGCCTCAATTACTTCCGGCTTACGCCGGCCTGAATTTAATCAAGGAAGTTGAGCATCTCTCGGCGGTATTTGATCCACCAGCGCCGTTCTTATTCATTCTAGGTGGCGCAAAATTTGAGACTAAAATACCTTTACTAGAAAAATTTTTAAGTTTAACTGACAATATTTTTATTGGTGGCGCTCTAGCTAATTCTTTTTTTAAGGCTTTAAATTATGAGGTCGGCATCTCTACTGTTGATGATCATTCAAATTTAATTAAACCATTTCTTAGCCTTAGTCAGACTAAAATTATTTTACCTATTGATGTTATTGTTGAACGCGCTGGCAAGTCGAGTGTTAAATTAGTCCAAGAAGTTTTGCCAGATGAAAATATTTTGGACGTCGGTCCGGAGTCGATCAAACGATTAGCCAGTTTAATTAATCAGGCGAAATTTATCTTGTGGAATGGTCCTCTCGGCCATTTCGAACGAGGTTATCGCGGGGCGACCAATCAATTGGCTCAACTGATTGCTAGCAGTGGCGCGGAAAGTGTGGTTGGTGGTGGAGATACTATTACTGCTATCCAGGCACTTGATTTATTTGATCAATTTAGTTTTGTTTCTACCGGTGGCGGAGCGATGCTTGATTTCTTGAGCCGTGGCACTTTGCCGGGGATCGAAGCGTTGATAAAAAATTAAATTAAATTTAGGTTTGGTTTAATACATCTTTCTCATTTTCTAATCTTCCCGCCAGAAGATGCCAGTGGAAATGGGGGATCATTTGGTATTTGCCACCATTTATGGCCAGTTTGTAACCATCACTAATTTCTAGTCGCTTGATTGCTTCTTTGGCTGCATTTTTTAGATCAATGATGGTTTTGTCGTCCAAGTCTAAAAAGGTACTGATGTGTTTTTTAGGGACGATCAAAACGTGGGTCTCCGAGACAGGGAACTTGCTTTTAAAAACGACAGTCGAATCGTTCTCAAAAACCAAACTAGCCTCCAATTCCTTATTGACAATTTTGCAGAAAATACATTCACTCATCGCCTTATTATATGGTAAAATTTAAGAAATGAAAACTTGGATTATTCGCGACCAATATCAAGCTGATTTAATCCAGGATTTATTATTAGCTCGGGGTATTAGTCCTGATCAGACACCGGATTTTTTGTGTCCTGATTACCAGCGCAGTCTTCATGATCCATTTTTGTTGATGGATATGGATAAGGCGGTCAGGCGGATTATCCAGGGGATTAGAAAAAACGAAAAAATAATAATTTTCGCCGACTATGATGCTGATGGCGTCCCCGGAGCCGTGGTTCTGGCTGATTTCTTTCGTCAGATTGATTATCAAAATTTTGATGTTTATATTCCTGATCGCCACAACGAGCCTTACGGCTTAAACAATCAAGCGATTGAGAAACTCGCTAACCAAGGAGCAGATTTGATTATCACCGTTGATTGCGGTATTGCCAATCATGCAGAAGTAGCTTATGCCGCTAGTTTGGATCTTGAGGTGATTATTACTGATCATCACTTGGTGCTGGAGTCGGGTTTGCCTAAGGCTTATGCTGTTATTAATCCCAAGCGTCCAGATGACAAATATCCAAACAAAATGTTAGCCGGCGCTGGTGTGGCCTTTAAGTTGGTTCAGGGTCTGATTAAGAAGATGCCTTATCCACCGACCTTGGGTTGGGAGAAGTGGCTTCTGGATTTAGTGGCTATTGCTACCGTTAGTGACATGATGTCTCTAGTTGGTGAAAATCGCGCTTTAGTTTGGTTTGGTTTGAAAGTGTTGCGTCAAACTAGGCGCTTGGGTTTGCAGAGTTTATTGCGTCGCTTGAGATTAAAATCAGAATATTTAACCGAAGATGACATTGCTTTTGTTATCGGTCCTAGAATCAATACTGCTAGTCGCATGTCGCACGCCTCTCAGGCTTATTATTTATTAACGACCACTGAACCAGCTGTTGCCAATACTATCGCCACTCATTTGGAAGAAAAAAACAGTGAGAGACGAGCTTCGGTTGATATTATTTTAGATGATCTAGTAAATCAAGATTCCATAACTCAATCGTCACCACCGGTTATTGTGGCTGGACACAAGGATTGGTCTTTGGGGGTCTTGGGTTTAACCGCCTCTCGAGTGGTGGAGAAGCATCAACGGGTGGTCTTTCTGTGGGGGCAGAATGGTCTTGGGGAAATCAAGGGGTCTTGTCGGTCTAATGGTTCGGTCAATGTGGTGGAATTAATGACGATGGCTGGTGGTGATCAGTTGTTCAGTAATTACGGTGGCCATTCGCAGGCCGGTGGCTTTTCTTTAGTTTCTGGCTCTGCTGATTTGGCTACGCTTCAAGAACGTTTAGGAGTTGCTTACGAACTTTTAGAAAAAAAAGAAATAGGTCAAGAGATCATAATCGATAGAGAATTGTCGCTTGATCAGATTAGTGAATCTTTGTACCGTCAATTGCAAGCCCTCGCCCCTTTTGGGATTGGCAATCCTAAACCGATTTTTCTTTTTTCAGCCGTCAAATTAGTTTCGGTTAAGACTTTCGGTGCCACTAATAATCATTTAGAATTAGGCTTGATGGTTGATCCTGATAAAACTATCAAGGCGATTGCCTTCTTTAATCCATTTATTGATCTTAAACTTCGCGTTGGTCAAACTATTGATCTGGCGGCGGTAATTGAAAAATCTTATTTCTACCGCGCTCCCGAACTTAGGTTGCGAATTGTGGATCTGAAAATATTAAATTAATTTTGCTATACTTAAGTTAATGAAATTAGTTGAACAAAAATGTATTCCTTGCGAGGGTGGTGTTGCCCCTCTCTCCCCAGAAGAAATCAGTCAACATTTACAAGATTTGCTTGATTGGAAATTAGTAGACAATAAAATTAAGAAAGAATTTGTTTTTAAAGATTTTGTTGAAGCGATGGAGTTCGTAAATCAAGTTGCCCAAGTGGCGGAAGCCGAAGGTCATCATCCTGATATCCACATTTTTTATAACCAGGTAAATTTTGAGTTATGGACCCATGCTATCGAGGGTTTGCATCTAAATGATTTTATTTTGGCGGCTAAAATTGATGAGATCTATGATGCAAATAAAAAAATAATTATTTTTACTGATGGTGGTTCGCGAGGTAATCCTGGTCCGGCTGGCGTTGGTGTGGTTGTCACTGGTCCTGATGGCCAAATCATCAAGAAAGCAAATAAATTTTTGGGGGTGGCGACCAATAATGAGGCAGAGTATCAAGCGGTGATTCTTGGTTTGGAGACCCTCAAGAAACTGGTGGCGAAGAACGAGCGGGATAATTTAACTGTCGAGGTTAGGTTGGATAGTCAATTAGTGGCCAATCAATTGAGTGGTACATTCCAAATTAAAGAAGAGAGACTCTTTCCCTTAGTTATTAAAATTTGGAATTTGCGTGTAGCCGATTTCCCTCATTTGTCGTTTTGTTACATTCCTCGCGAATTAAATCAGCAGGCTGATTCTTTGGCCAACCAAGCAATGGATGCGGCGTGATTTCTAAACTACTTATTCCCTTCGTGGCTTTTCTGGTCGGGATTTTAATTGCGTCTCTCGCAACTATCCATTGGCCAGAAGTTATTTTAGCGATAATACTCGCTCTAATTCTACTGATCATTGCTAAATTTAAATCAGAATCATCTCTCATTAAACAAACTGGTTTTATTTTACTTCTCTTATCTTTAGGTCTGGGGCGAATGGTGTGGTCCTATCCTTCAGCTGAATCGTTATCCTTGCCTCTGGACGAGACAGCCACTCTCACTGGTGTGGTGGTAGCCGAACCAGATGAGCGACAGGATAAAACTTACTTAACTTTTGCGCCTGATGGTGATTACGCTCTGGTGCTTATTTCAGCGCCTCGAGCACCGGTTTATGATTATGGTGACCGATTGGAAGTTGTTGGTCGTCTGGTTAGGCCGAAAAACTTTAGCACGGATATTGGTCGAGAATTCGACTATCGCCATTATCTGGCTAAAGACGGTATTTATTATCAAATGTTTCAGCCCCAGATTAAACGCTTGTCAGGCGGAGAGGGAATTTGGGTGAAGTCGAAATTATATGATCTCAAACATCGTTATCTAACAATTCTCGGACGCTTAATTCCGGAACCTCAGGCCGCCCTAATGGGCGGCCTGACCGTCGGCGCCAAACAGGGTTTGGGTGAAGATTTGTTACGCGACTTTCGTCGTACGGGAGTAGTTCATATCATTGTATTGTCCGGTTATAACGTTACGGTGGTGGCCACTAGCTTGGTGCGGTTATTCAGTTTCCTCCCTCATCTGGTGGGCTTATCAACTGGCGGTTTGGCGATTGTCTTATTCGCCCTGATGACCGGTGGTGGCGCCACTGTCATTCGGTCTTCCGTGATGGCTATTATTGCTCTACTGGCTCAAGCCACGGGGCACGTTTATGACGTTACTCGGGCTTTAATTCTGGCCGCTTGGTTGATGCTCGTTCACAATCCGCAGGTTCTGGTTTACGATATTGGTTTCCAGCTCTCTTTCCTTGCCACCCTCGGCTTGATTTACGGTTCACCATTAGTTGAGGTTTATTTGGGACGAGTGCCGGAGCGCTGGGGTCTGCGAGGAATTATTTCTAGCACTTTAGCGACGCAAATTTTTGTTTTACCTTGGCTGTTGTATCAAATTGGCGAACTGTCACTAGTGGCGATGTTAACTAATTTTTTAATTTTAATGCTAGTACCCTTAACAATGTTACTTGGTTTTATTACTGGTAGTATCGGCTTAATCAGTGAATTATTAGCAACACCGGTTGGTTATTTAGCTAATCTCTTGTTAGCTTATCAAATTGCGGTTGTTAAATTATTAGCCAATTTACCCTTGGCGGCTGTTAATATTAAGTTTTTTCCTTGGTGGCTCGCGGCGGTATGTTATAGTGGTTATGTTTATTTATTTCATGTTCTCTCGACTAAAGAAGCTAAAGTGGATACTAATTGTTAGCTTGGCTTTGGCTAATTTGTTTGTCTGGTATGTTATTGTTCGCGAGAATCGCGGCGATCAACTGATTGTTGCCTTTCTGGATGTTGGTCAGGGTGATGCTATTTACATTGAAGCGCCAAATGGTAATCAAGTCGTCTTGGATGGCGGTATGGGCCGGCAAATTCTAACTCAACTAGGCTCTCTAATGCCTTTCTATGATAGATCTATTGATTTACTAATCGCTTCTCATCCAGATGCTGACCACATTGGTGGTTTATTGGACATTTTTGATCGCTATCAAGTTGGCGCTTTCTTGGAGCCGGGAGTGCCATCAAGTAGTGGTCTATATCAAACCCTGCAACAGAAATTGCAAGATCAAGAGATTGAGCGTATTTTGGCCCAGCGAGGAATGCGGGTAGTTCTAGCGCCAGAAATTTATCTGACAATTCTTTTCCCTGATCGCGACGCCAGTGAGATGGAGGCCAACGAGGCTTCTATCGTTGCGCGATTGGATTACGGCGAGAGCTCTTTTCTACTCACTGGTGATTCGCCGATAAAAATAGAAAAATATTTAATTGGTTTAGACTCTCCATCTTTATCAGCCAAGGTCTTGAAGGCCGGCCACCATGGTTCCAAGACTTCTAGCTCGCCGGAGTTTGTGTCGGCCGTCGATCCGGATTACGCTATCATTTCTGCTGGTAAGGATAATCGCTATGGTCATCCCAACGAGAGTGTTTTGGATATACTCACTTCTGCTGAAGTGAAAGTTTTAAGCACGGCTGATCAAGGGAATATTATTTTCCGGACCAATGGTCAAGATGAGTTGTGAAAAGCAACGTTTGATCAAAAAGTTGTTTTTGGGCTTTCTTGTTACTAAATAGGTGGTCAGTGCGATCAATGATCACGGCTTTGGGATTATATTTCTTCGAATCTTTGTCGGCGCTATTTTTGGCCGCAATTGTTGGAACTTCTGTTGAGAGCGAACGGAGCATCTTAAGACTGTCTGTTTTGACACACTCGTTGTAAAAAGTTTTGTTTATCACTTCTTTCGCTTGTTTGCCGTGATAATATCCAGTTTTTTCATTAAAAACAAAATCCTCCTCCATCCACTCCTTCTTCCACGGCAAGAGAGTTGGTTCCCATAAAATTAATTTTGTCTTCTTTAGATATTTTTTGTAAGTATTGAGAAACACGATCGCCATGATAGCTCCGAAGCTATGACCGATCAGAATAATTTGGGGATATTTTTTATCAAAATTCTTAAAAACCTCTCTTAATTTTTCCGCGTATAATTTGAGCGTCATTTGCTTTAAATCTTTGTCCTGGCATAGGTCCAACCTTAAGACGCTAAGATTATTTTTCAAGAAATACGCCGTCGCTGTTTTAAACAAAGGCAGGTTTTTACTCCCCGTTAAACCGCTTAGAAGTATCACTAAACCTTGTGAATTTTTGGCCTCGGCTGTTGGTTTCATTTTCGCTTCTTCATATTTTACCCTTAATCTCTTTTTTGGTACACTAAGTTCTTAAGTCTATGAAAAACGAAATTGAAGCAACCTATTTATCAGTAAATAAAGATCTTGTTCGAGAGAAATTAAAAATGTCTGGTTTCAGCTTGCGGACACCTGAATATATGATGCGTAGAAAAACTTTTGATTTTTCTCGTATCGCGCCAGGGCGTAATAAGTGGGGTCGTGTTCGTCAAGAATTTGATAAAGTCACGATGACGATTAAGGAGGTTCGTGGGTCGGGGATAAATGACACTTATGAGGTCGAGCTGGTGGTAAATGATTTTGATACGGCCTCTGCTTTTTTCGAAGCTTGTGACATCCCCACGAAAGCGTTCCAAGAAAACAGACGGGAAGTGTGGGAACGTGATGGCGTTGAGATTACTATCGACACTTGGCCAGGGTTAAATCCGTTTATCGAAATTGAAGCGAGGACAGAGGATCTGGTGCGAAAAGTTTCTGAAGAACTCGGTTTTGATTTTGAAAAAGCTGTCTTCGGAAGCATTGATCTCGTGTACGAAAAAGAATTGGGTATTCCCGCAACCACTATAATTAAATTACCAGAAATCACTTTTACAAATCCACCAAATAAAAACGCCGCGTAAGTTTGCATTTTTTATTATTCATGATATGGTGTAAGTGGAATTAAAGGTCTTTTACAAACAGGAAAGGAGGTGATTAACATGATTCAGCGTACGTCCGAGAAGGGTATTGTCAAGCTCTGTGGAGTGCAGGGTTGCTGTCCCACTGTAGACTTCACGGACCCACAAAAGGTTGTCTTGAAAGACGACTTCGGCGGTCAGGTCCAACTTACGCAAGTTCAGTGGCAGGATCTGAAGGCTCGGTTCGCTTCGAAGCCGAATCAGCAGAGCTGATCAAATTCGGTCTCGTATACGACACCGAATCCCAACAGCCCCTAGCCACACAAAGTGGTTATGGGTTGTTTTTTTTAACCAAACCCAAGAGCAAAGGAGGTGACTCATGTGGTCGCAGTATCTGCGTACAAGAGAGAGGTGTGGTGTTGTGGCAATATTTCACGAGCTTCATCCTGACCCCGTCTACTGTTCTTCCGAGCAGTGGAAAAAACTACTTGACGAGACTACTGATGACACTGAAATGCTCATCGGTGATCTTAGAGAACGGAAGTTGATTATTGAGTCGTTGGATGATGACCTACGTGAGTTTGAGAAAGTTGCTTCTGATCTTGAGCGTAAGCTCAATCAGCCGACAATTCTCTATCTCATGACGGCACAAGGGTGCAACTTTGGATGTGGATATTGTCCTGTCCCAGAGACTGCCAAGAAGCATGGTGCTTCGTTACTGTCTGCTGAAGATGCACTTGCTGGTATAGAATTGTGGCAGGAACATCTCAAAGATGTCTACGACCCCAACCTGCAATATTTCGTTATTTTCTACGGTGGTGAGCCACTCCTGAATAAGGGGACAATCAAGGCGTCACTCGTCTGTTTGAAAATGAAGAAAGAAACAGGGGCTCTGCCACCTAACACAAACTTCATGATCGCAACTAACGGTCTTCTGGTTGATGACGAAACTATTGCAATGTGCAAAGAATACAACGTAATGGTCGCCGTTGGCTTAGACGGCCCAAAGGAGTCTAATGATGCACTAAGGGTTGACATGGAAGGAAACGGAACTTTCGACAGAACAGTCGCGTCAATCAAGAAGCTTGTGCAAAATGGCATCAGGACATTTTCCTCGACGAGTATCACACCATTCAACATTGATCAGATATCGGAGTATTCGTCATTCTTCGGTGATCTCGGGGTCGAGAAATTCGGCTTCAATTTCCTGAAAGGACGCATGCTCCTAAAACTGGTTGGTTCGGATGGCGTGAGAGACTATTACAGGAAAGCGTCACGTGGTGTCATTGAGAATGCAAGGAGACAGAGTCGGTCTGGCTTTGAATATCAGATGGAGAAGAAACAGACTGCATTTGACCAGAGAGATTTTTATCCGGTTGATTGCACCTGCTACGGAAACCAACTGGTAATCCAGCCGGATGGACAGGTGTCAAACTGCCCGTTCTATAAGGCATGGCTCGGTCACGTCAAGGATACGAGAAGTGATTTCCGTATCTGGAATCAGCCGATTGTGAAAGAGTGGAGAAAAAGGCTCCCTCTTTACCATTCCGGTGAAGCGAAAGCTGTCAGTGGTGGCGGATGCGCCTGGAGTTCAATTGAGCTTGGGGATAATCTACTTGCCGTTGATGATTCAAGTCAAATCTTTTCTGAGGAGGTGTTAAATGAGCTCATCTGGTCTCGATACGACCGTCTCTGCGCTCAGGAAACCTAAACTTGGGATTATCGGCGGTTCTGGGATGTGTTCATTCCCCGAGCTCAAGGTTATTTCCACAGTCAGACCTGAGACAAAGTACGGTTTTCCGTCAGACAATATTTCGATCTGTGAACTGGGAGACAAGCTCGTAGCTTTTCTTCCAAGACACGGCTCGAGACACACGATCGTACCGCACAAAGTGCCGTATAAGGCAAACCTCGTTGCTCTCAAAGATTTGGGAGTCGAATATGTCATCGGGACGTGTATCGTCGGGAGTCTCAAGAAAGAAGTTACTCCCGGAAGTATCGTTCTGCCTGACCAGTTCGTCAACCTTACGTGGGGGCGTGACGACTATTCCGAAGCGGATGGAGGTTCATTTGTCCATCTACCTATGGGAGAACCGTATTGCAAACATCTTCACGAAAAAATCATCGAAGTAGCTGGTGAGATTTCTCTCACTGTTATTCCCCAGGGGACCGTCGCTGTGATACAGGGCCCACGATTCTCAACTAAAGCTGAGAGCCAATGGCTTTCATCAAATGGTTGGGATGTCGTGAACATGACACAGTACCCTGAGTGTTATCTTGCGAAAGAGCTCGGGCTTTGTTACTCGGCAATAGCTGCGGTAACAGACTACGATGTTGGGCTTCAGGAGAGTTTGGTTATTGGTCCCGGACATATGAGTGTCATCCTTGAGATATTCAGGGACGATATTAAGAAGACAAGGTCTCTTCTGTTGGCCTTCATTAATAAACCCGTATCACAACTTTCCTGCAGATGTGCTTCCTTGGTGTTGGAAACTTATTACGAGGAATCACTATGAGGAATTAATTCCCCACCAGAGAGCGTTGCTCTCTGGTGGGGAATTTTGTTATCTTGTTATTTTGTATAATTTATGGTAGTTTGTTTGAGGATGAAGTACTTTAACAATGGTATAATAACCTCATAAAGAAAGGAAAATGAGCATGATAAAAGCACAAAAGCTTCAAAAAAGTTACGGTTCACTTGTCGTTCTTTCCGACATCTCTTTCTCTCTCGCCCGAGGGCAGAAGGTGGCCTTGGTTGGTCACAACGGGACAGGAAAGACAACACTGTTGAAAATTGTGGCCGGTCTTGAGAGTCAAGATTCCGGTAAGATCAACGTCACCAAAGGTGCCTGCGTTGGCTATCTTCCCCAAGATACTAATCTTTCGGGAGACGAGTCCATTGTGGACTATCTGAGGCGAATATCTGGGATTGATGTACTCGAGAAAGAAATCGAGAATCTTTCCGTTGACTTGGGCGATCCTCAAAAGATCAAGCGTTATGGCGAAGTTCGTAGTCAGTATGAACATCTCGGTGGCTACTCTTTTGTTCACAGAGCTGGGGTGATACTTTCGGGCTTTGGACTTGACGGTGTTGGACTTGATCGACCACTTTCTGATTTGAGTAGTGGCCAAAAAAGCAAAGTGATACTTTCTGGCATTTTGCTAAAGGGTGTTGATCTGCTTTTGCTTGATGAACCCACCAACAACTTGGATCTCCCTGCTCTCATTTGGCTTGAGGATTTCTTACAAAAATCTGAAGCATCTTGCATTATTGTTTCGCATGATCGCAGATTTCTCGATAGGGTTGTTAGGAAAATCTTTGAGCTTGATTGGCGTACACACACAATCACTATTTCCGGAGGCACTTATAGTGACTATCTGGAAATGGTGGCAAAACGAATTGCTGGGCAAAAAGAAGAGTATCGACTCCAGCAAGAGGAGATTGAGCGTCTGAACGAGCGGGTTCGTCGAAAAAAAGCCGAAGCCACTAGAGGATCACACTGGACCCCCAGCGATAACGACAAGTTTCTCAGGGGCTTTAAGCGTGAGCGCGCAGGGAAATCTTCAAAAGCGGCCAAGGCGATCGAAAAACGCGTAGAACAGATGGACAAGATCGAGAGGCCGGTAGAAAGAAAACCGCTTGAGATACCTATTGAAGCCAATATTGATTCTGGCACTCTCGATATTCGTCTTTCTGATGTGGTGGCTGGATACCCCGGGGACGGATTCAGTATTGGTCCGCTGTCATTCGGGGTGCGGTACCGAAATAGGGTTGGCATAATGGGCCTCAATGGCACAGGAAAGTCAACTTTGTTGAAGACCATAACTGGTCAAATCGCTCCATTGAGTGGAAAAGTCGAGATCGGTTCCGGCGTTAAAATTGGAAACATGATGCAGGAACACGAAACACTTCCTCGTGAACGGATTGTGATCGAGTTTTTTTCAGAGCAAACGCATTTTAGCCATCAGGATTCATACTCCAAGCTGTCAAAGTTTGGGTTTGATGAAAGGCAAGTAAGATTAACTATCGGAACCTTAAGTCCTGGTGGTCGCGCTCGCTTTCTCCTGGCTCTATTTTCCGCCCGATCGGTTAATACGCTTGTTTTGGATGAACCGACAAATCATCTTGATCTAGAAGCACTAGGCGCTCTTGAGGAGGCGGTGAAGGTTTATCAGGGAACGATTCTGCTCGTATCGCACGACAGATACTTCCTCGAGAAAGCTTCCCTTGATACCACTTACGTTTTGTCTGATGGGGTCTTAGTCAAGATCCCTGATTACAAGACTTATGTTAAATCGGCAGAGGACAAAGCAGGGAAACTGCTTAAACTACTCTGAACACGGGACCCTCCAGGCACAAAAGCTTGTTGGGTCCTTTTTATTACTGAAACTGGCGACCCTTTTCTTTGTTTTACTCATATAAACTTAAGAAAGCTTAATTATTGTTTTAAAATGATCGAGGTAGTACACTGAACGGCCAAGTTCGACTAAATTTTTCACCAATTGCTCATTTATTAGGTCGACATCTATCAACTTACCTTCTTTGTCAAACAGCATTGAGTGGCCCAAAATAAAACCTTTTGGTAAATTCTGATGCGTTTGATACTTAATAGATTCTAAAAAGTATTCAACATCATTTAATTTTTCACCGGGGCGATAGTGGTGTTCAAAAAATAAAAATCTATTTTCCAAATCAATTTTCGTGTTTCCCAACATGATCGTCGAGACAAATGAGTGCCCACCAATAATTTTTTCACTGGCGAGATCAAAATTTCCAGTGCCGTGGAGTAGGCGAGCTTTTAGATCCGGCAACTGCTTTCGTTTCAAGAAGTCAATTACGAATTGCCTATCCGTCGGTGTTGGAAAATATTTCTTGATTTCTTTTAACTGTGGACCGTAGTAACAGATTTTCCCTAATTCCACCGCCTTAAAAACAAAATGGGTAAAGTCGCTCGAACCCAAATATTCTTTGTCTGATTGTTTGACTAGATCCCAGTCAATCTTATTTAGAAACTTAATTAAAGTATTGCCACCTTGGATAAACCAAACTAATTCCACCTCGTTATTTCTTAAGGCTTCGTGGAAACCGGCTAATAACTCATCCAAATTTTCGCGACCAGAGAAACAATCAACAAAATCAATCTGATTTTCTGTTAAGAAATCAAGCGAATCTTGGTAATATTCAGTTTTAGCGAAATCCTCTATCTTGGAGAGGTTAACTAATGCAATTTTCATATCTTAATCTTACACTTCCTACACCTCCAAGACAAAAGTACTGCCGTGGCCGGTGCCTTGAGATTCGGCCCAAACCTTGCCGTTTTGGGCCTCAACGATACCTCTAACAATGAAGAGGCCATAGCCGGTGGAGTCAGTGTTGATCTTAAGCGACTCCTTGCCTCGTCCACCTTCCGTAAATAGTTTAGCCATATCCTCGGCGTTGATGCCCACTCCGGTATCAGTGATCGTCAGGCGATTGCGCTTCTCATGCTTAGCCAGGGCCACGGCAATAGAACCACTCGTCGTGTAGCGCATGGCGTTATCCAGCAAGTTGCGGACGGCGTGCGCCAATTGCTCTTTGTCACCGGTAAAGTTGTAGTCGCCCTCGGCTACTTCCAGCTTGACCGCCAGACCCTTGCCCTCGGCTTGCGGTTTCCATTTCTCAAATTCCAGCTTGACCAATTCTTGCAGATTAAAATCTTTTTTATTGTAAATCATCGTGCCCTTGCGGAGGTCGGAAGCCTTCAAGATATCCTGGACCGTTGCCACCGCGCGAGTGTCAGAAGCGAAGCCCTCCTCAATGAGAGGCCTGGCGGTCGCGGGCATCTCGCCGTAACTGCCATCGCGGAGCATGTCGAAGATGTTACGCGACTTGGTGAAGAAGCCCTTAACCTGGTGGGTGATGAAGTGGATTAATTCCGTCTGATTCTTATTCGCCACTTCCAACTCCTTGGCCAGTTTCTCGATTTTGATTTTGGATTCCAGTTCTCGTTTGGAGTTTTGCAGTAAGAGCAGGCCGAAGACGATAGTGATTGTTAAGGTGATGACGTTGAGGGCCATATCAGCGGTGCTTTGCAGGAAGAGGAATTGCGAAGCGACCATGATAATGAGAACGTACACCAAGAGTTGAGTCCCAAGGAAGCGGATGTTGAAGACTTGGAGATTAGTAATCGCGTATACCATGGCGATTAAGAAGAGTGGCAAAACAAAGAGGCCGTATAGGTTGACCTCGTAGATAAAGGTGGTTGCGGCAATGTATTCAGTAATGCTAAAGGTTGAAAGAAAGAGGATTAAAGATAGAAAAATGACTCCTGATTGTATTTTTTTAGTCCTATTAGATTTTTTCCACGCGATAATTAGAGATAGGAAAATTAAGGCGGTTGATACCCATTCAACAAAAACTTTATAGAGCACTGCCTTGTCGTTGTTAAGAGCTTCACACCACGTTTGATCAAAGTTGGTAATTGCGTTGCCAGTTAATGTGAAAATGAATGCCGGTACACACAAAGCAAGCAGGGTTATTTTTTCCGCCTTTGTAATTTCTCCCCTCGTTAGAGTTCCAAAGAAATAGACTGCTAAAACAAAAAATATTACATTAATATAATCAATCCATGACCAGAAGAACACGACGTAAAAGTAATTTGGCACTGTCCAAATAATAACGTCATTTAAAAGCCATAATGAAACAGCTGAGACAAAGAACAGAAAGATGATCGCTATTGTTGCAAATTTAGTTTTTATAAGAGCATAAATTGCTAGAAAAAAGGCGATCGCTACAGGAATAAGATGAGAATAATACGCAATTGTGTGATAATAGCTAGTTGTTTCAAAACAAGTATTTATATCCATATAAGTTATTGTACCACTATTTCATAAAAAATATACGCAAGATTATTCCGCTTTTATTCCCTCAAGGCCCTCTAGAAGTAACAATTCGTATTTTGGCATTTCGTAATGGCCTGTTTCTTCGATCTTTTTTAATAATAATTTCATGTAACTTTGCATGGCGTTCGCTTTTTTATAGTAATTGAGTTGTTTTTTGGGAATACTTAAAACATCGCCCAGAACCCCTCGACAGTTCTCTGATCCGCATACGCATTTCATGTTCCATTTGGTTGGAGCAATGGTTAGAGAGTAGTCATAGGTGATTTCTTCTCCTTTGTTGATATCTCTAATTGCAAAGAGTTCACTTGCTTTTCTTAAAGATGAATTTGGATTACAGCTGTGATTAAATGTTCGAGACAAACTATCCAAATCTAAATAGGTTCTTTTGCCAATCTGGAGAGGGTCATCAATGTATTCTTTGCCAGATTTAATTTTTGCTACGAAATCTTTCGCGGTAAATCTCTCGCCACTAAGCAAATATATTACCTCACCCCTTTTTATAAATCTCCCAGCAAAAACTCCCTTACCATACTTCTTGGTATTCTTAACAATTAATTTTTTGTCTGAAAATAAGGTCATGGTGGGGGTTATTGAATTATATAATAATTGGGTGGTTGGGAAAAGCCAGTATCGTGTGCTAGCTTGCCTTATTCTGTTATTTAGATTAGTATATGAATGGAGTTTGAGGTCTTTTGTTCGCGAAGGGAGGTGATATACATGAGTGAGTCGGAGATCCTTATTGTTCCCGATTCGAAGACGCACGCGAAGGTCGTCGAAAACATCGACTTGAAGGATGCCGTCGATGCACGACCATGCGATTGCGCCGCCTGCAGCTCCTGCAGGTGTACGCCGTGCAAGTAGCATGGCTACACCAAAGAAAAGACCCGAGCATGTCTATAAACTGCTCTTTTTTATTTCTATTTTATTTAAATTCAAGATTATTATCCATGAACAAACTTCGTTTTTGCTTAAACAAAAAGCTTGATGAGTGCTTGGCCGGAGAATTTCTTAATGTGTCTGGAGGGGGGATAGATTTCGGCAAGGGGATTATTAAAATACATCCGCAACTGAAACCAGTTAAATCTCTACAAGATGCTATTCAGAAAGAAAAAGCTATTAGGATTTATTTTAATCACTACTATCAAATTCATCGAGAAGAGATGGTTCGTAAGTTAAAGCTTGTGCGAAACTCTTGGAGTAAGAAAGAGCAGAAATATGTTGCGATAACTGAAGATTTTTTCGGCGGTTTTCGATTTTCAAAAGGAAAATATATTGCCTATGCCTCTATTATTGACTGCAATCCTCGGTTTTTAGACTCAAAAACATTTCAGTTTTTTTATAAAAAATCACTCGCTGACGCTATTCAGACTATTGCCCACGAACTTCTTCATTTTATTTTCTTTGATTTTGTTGAAAAGAGATTAAAAAAGGAAACGAAACATTTATCAGAGAATCAATTGTGGGACCTGTCAGAAATATTTAATGTGATCGTGCTTAAATCTCTGTCATACAAAAATATTATTAATCAACAATTAGTAACTCCTTATCCTGATCACCAGCCTTATCTTCCTCAATTTGAAAAAGCGTATAAAAATTCTAAAAACGCCGAAGAATTTATTAGACGGGGTATAAGTATTATAAACACAAAAAATAGCGAGACGAGGCTGATAAACTAAAAGAGGATTGTAATGGTATTTGATTTGACAGGTGGGGTAAATTATTTATACTGTTTTTAGACTGCCGAAACTACGTTGTTTTGGCTTTGGTCTCTGACAACTAACGGGGTGACATATGGAAGATTCAATCAGTACGGCGATAGTGAAACCAACAGATGGTTTTTGTAACTTGGCTTGTTCCTATTGCTACATGCAGAAGGTCTGTACTCGGGGAAAAATTCGGGTCATGAGTGCGCACGTTCTTGAAAACCTAACTGATTTCTTCTGTTCCGAATTGGAAGAAATTGAGTTCATCTGGCATGGCGGTGAACCTCTTTTGGCCGGAGTGGATTTCTATCAAAAGGTAGTTCAGTGTCAGGAAAGCTGGATCGCCTCTGGTAAGAAAATCGCGAACTTCGTTCAAACCAATGGGGTTTTGTTAAATGGCAGGTGGGCGGATTTCTTTTCCCAGAACGGCTTTGTGGTTGGGGTGAGTCTCGATGGTCCGGCCCGCGTTCACGATGCGACCAGACGTTTCAAGAGTGGCGGTAGTTCCTTGGTGGCAACTATCAATGGAATAGAGGTGGCCCGAAAAGCGGGCATCTTTAATGGGGTGATTTGTTGCGTAAGTTCTCACAATTGCGAATTAGCGGAAGAGACCTTTGATTTTCTCTGTTCCCTGGGGATTAAGAGTATAAAATTTCTCAGGGTCAAGGGGGAATTTGAGGACAGCGTCAACCAAGGTCAATATGTTCGTTTTCTTACGGCCGTCTTAAGAAGGTGGCTGGAGGTCGATGATCCGGAGATTGAAATTAGAGACATCAAAAGTCTGATAGACATAGCCTTGGGGGGCAATTTCAGAGAATGTGTCTACATGGGAAGGTGTGATAAATTCGTTACCGTTTACGGAGACGGATCTATTTACGCCTGTGATAATTTGCCCAAGGTTGATCGATTCTGCTTCGGCAATGTGGTCCAGACGAGAAAGGAGGTGTTGCTTGGACCAAAACTCCAAAACTTTCTTGCGATGATTGATGAACGTAAGAAGAGTTGCTCGTCTTGTTTTTGGTTTGAGACCTGTCGCGGCGGTTGCGCCTATCGGTACCTACAAGAAGAAAAGGAGGAAAATCAATGTGAAGACTTGAAAGATTTGTTTGGCACTGTTCGTGATGTACTTAAAAGGCACCAGATGGTCTAGGTGCCAACTACTCTCTTTCGAGAAGGATTGGTGCTATGAAAAAACGTGAATCTAAACTGAAAGTCCCCCGTGTCTTGCAGAAGGCTCGGCAAGTTGCCAAGTCTTTTGCGTCGAATTCGAGTTCGGGTTATACCAAGGGGCCTTGGGATCAGGGTCACTGGGCAAACCGAAAGTAAGAGCGCGTATGATTATCGCGCAGGAAACTCAAACCAAACGAGTAGTCTATCGGACTACTCGTTTTTATTTTTGAATGTGTCCTTTTAGAACTTCGATTAGCGATTCGAGGTAGGCATTATCAAGAGGAATTTTACCTTCCGTATACTTCTTAGACCAACCATACATGTGATAAGCACATATTTTTCTTGTTTGTGAAAAATCTAAAATGTTTTCAGTTTTTGCCAATCGTTCGTTTGTAATTTTTACCACCTCTATGCCAAGATATTTCTCTGCTAAATATCCTTCTGGTATAAATGAACTGATTATTAGTTCTTCTAAAACAAGATAAGTGTTTTTTGTGCCATAGTTAACTAGATTAATTATCTCTGAATTTTTTTCTGTTACTTTTTTTATTTTTTCCCAAAGTTGATGATTTTTCTTCAATATCAAATGGAAAAATTCATGAGCCAATATCCCAATAGAAAATTTATCAGGAATAATGTTGTCAACTGGGCACTCCAAAACTATACTACTTCTATCCGGAGACCAAGAAAACCAAGCCGACAAATTATCATAAGGACTAATCACCAGATTAATTTGAATATCTTCGATCGAGAGATTATCCATGCCCGCAAGCGAAAGAGCATCAGCAATCACCAGGTCCAATGTCTGTAAATTATCTTGATAGTATTTGGAAAGTAGTTCGAGTTTTTTTAGAGCAGTAAGCCAAAATTTATCAAACTCTTGCTCAAAAGGAGCGATGGCTTTTCTAAATTCGGATAACTTATCTTGCCCAACCATCTCTTCAAGGCTAGACCAAAAAGTCTCGTCATTTTCGGTAGCCAGAAAGAGTTCAATATTTTGAACATCCTCTGTTTTTAATAGATCTTTGATTGTTTGTTCCTTTTTAATATCAACCAAAAAGTGCAAAAAGTTGACATTTTTTGAAATACTAAAATTTAATGACATTTTTTATTCAGAATATCCTCCAGTCTGGGAACTGTCTTAGGATTTTACCATAGAATGGCTAAAATTAGAAGGGGTGGTTATTGAATTATATAACACATGATAGTTTACACAACTTCTCACGCTTTTTTATTTTTGCCACACTAGTTATTAATATATCTAAGGTATTCCAAGCTTGTTTTTACAAAATTTACAACATTTGGTTCTTTTGTCCAAATCCTTTTTATTTCTTCCAACTTATTTTTCAGATCAGGGTAAAATAGAAGTTCTTCTGCTCCGATAGATTTTTTAATTGATGGAAGATTAAGAAAAATCACATTAAATATTTCGGATAATTCCCACAAATTATTGTCATTCTCAATTTTTAAATCACCACAAAAATCATAAAAGGCAAAGTGGGTCAGTTCGTGGGCGATAACTTCTTTTCTCATGTCATGCGAACGTTTGTAATAAACTTGGAAACTTTTATTCTCTAGATAGCGTGGATTGCAATTAAAGATAGACAAGTAACAAGTATAATTTTTTTTGCTGTAATCTTGGCCGAAATATTTCTGTAATTCTAAAAATAAAGATTCTTTTATTTCTCTAAAACATAGCTCGGTATCCTCAAGAGTATTTTTCAAACTATCTTGATTCGCAGTATAAAAATTATCTATATATTCAATATAGTTTTCTTTAGTTATGTCCGGATGATCATCACGTATCTTCTTACCAAAATCAGCGCCACCAACAATAGCATCACAAAAAGCCAAATATACTTCTTTATCTAATTGTTTATTGAGCAGGGTGTTCATTGCTCAAGTATCTTTTCCATGCTTTTTCCGCTTCGGTCGGGCTTATGCCGTATATTTCTTGAAAAATATCACTATTCTCATTTTTTGTTTTGAATCTATTGGTATTCTGATAAAGAGTTTTAAATTTTTCTTTACCATATTGTTCAATCAAGAATTTTGTAAACGACCCAACAAAACAGTAGTAATAAAGAGCGTGATCGTCATCCAGCTCTTTCCATTTTGCGTGATCCATCATTGAATCTACTGGGGGCAGGAGCCCTTTATTTGAAGCCTCATAAGCGAGTTTGTCGTGGTCTTCTCCATGCCAGCCGTGGCCAACCATATATTCTGCCAATCCTTCTTGAAAAAAAGCAATTGAAAGTCCCCACGGTAAGGATAATAAATGTGTATCTTCATGTTCTCCAATTGGTTTAATGTCTTTTGTATACAAAACATGCACAATAAAATCTTTCCAAATGGCTTGAGCATACCAATCATCACCCATTAATTTTTTCTTTGTTTTCAGATCAGGATAAAAATAATAAGTGATTTTTCTTTCTGGAGATAGAATTTCTAAAAATTCAATGATTTTTTTGAAAGCTCTTCCCTGTGTTTCTGAAATTTTTGTAATTTCTTTTTCCGCGATTGTTTTAGGTAAATAGTAAAAAATATAGTGTTCAGTTTCATGTTTGAGCCAAGAGATGTCATTTTTGAAATCCTCTTTGTACGTTGGGAGATTTTGGGTAATTTCAGGTGTGCTCATAATATTAAACATTATAACAAAAAATAGGCTGCTTTTCCAGGCAGCCTATTGGTTAGGAGTTGTACTCAAGAAACAACAAACCTTCGTTTAGAGTGGCGATTAGCTTGCGTTGACAGAACCTCTTTTCGAATCCTTTCTCTCCGTTTTCCACGATCGAGTCATGAATGCACCCACCGCCACATATTGGCAAATAGGGACATTTCTCTTCTACACACTTGTCTGTTCGAGAAAAATTCTCAAAACGAACATCTTGTGTATATGAGGTGGGAAAATCGGAAACGTGACCGAAATCGAAAGCGGGCCGTCCAACCGTACAGAAGCATTTTTGAAGTGCTCCATTCGGCTGAAGTACTGCCGAATGCTTTGCGATTGCCACGCACCATGGCCCCACAAGAAACTCGTCAGGTACAGCAAACCCACATTCTTTAGCGACACGCCAAGCAGCTACAGCTTTTTCGGCGGTCATTACTTCGGCCAAGGCTTTCGTGGTAGTGCCAAGAGATGGAACAACAAGACCTAGACTTAAATGAATCTTGTTACCATAGCCAAGCTTTGCCAAGAAGCGTATAAGATCTGGCAACGATTCAGCGGTTTCTGTATCGAGAGAGAGTCTCAAGTTGATCTTTGGCACGTATCCACCATCGAGCAACATTCTCACATTCGTGATAATCCTATCGAAAGTGGGTTGTTTGTCGTGGCCAACTCTACGGGTGTCATGCAATTCTCTCGGACCGTCCAGGGTAATTTGCACTCGCCGTAAATCGTATCGTTTGAGTGCGATTGCCGTATTAGCGTCGAGAAGCAAGCCGTTAGTAGTGATCTCGGTCCAATATTCTATTCCTTTCTTTTCAGTAAGCAACTTGATTCTTGTTAGGGCTTCTTTCGCCAAGTGTTTCACCAGAAGAGGTTCTCCTCCAAATAAAACGCACTTCAGGGAAGCAACCTCTGGATTGGCTTCAAGGTATTGGTCAAGCCAGTGAACAGACTGACAAAGAACCGCCTCCGTCATCAATCCCAGTCGTCTTACTCCACGCTCGAAGCAATAGTGACAGTTAAGTTGACACTTCATGGTTGGCAGGAGATGCAATGTGAAGAGTTTTGCCTGTTCATTCCTTGTGTGGCGAAAGAAGTTACGATACTCGCGGAACTCGTCTTTGTCTTCTGGAACAACAAATCCATTATTGCCAGAAAGAGTTTCGATGGAATCATGGCTAGGCAATGTTTGATCATGAAGCCACTTATCCAAAGATTCAATTGTTTTGCCATCAAGCATCGCGACTGCCCCAGTGAGATAATTCTTCACCAGAACATTCCCATCGGCAAAAGGGTAACGAACCGTAAATGCACTCCATTTGTACCTCATGGTAGGACACATCCTTTCTAAAAAAATGTCCCGCAAGCTACACGCCTGCAGGACATCATGCACTGCGACTCACTAGTAGCCACAAGTGTCTTTGCCCAACCTGACCGGAGTGCGAAGGTCTTGGTTACCTGCTTTGAGCAGGATAACACCAGAGCTTTTCACACTAGCCGATCTTACAGGCCGAGTTGCCGGTTTGTCGTTCTTGGTAACCATATGGCTTTCCTCCTTTCTTGCCTATTACCCTCGACTGCTCTTTGGGTTGAGAATCCAACACGGATTCTCATTTAACCTCATTGACCAAAAGAGTAATGTAAGGAAATAGGACTTGGGGTTTGATGTCGAAGATCTAAAATAGCCAACAACATCTTATCACTATTTTCCCTATTTTGTCAATAAAACACTCACCCCATCTTTTCTTCCAGCAGCTTCTTTGTTTCATTGGGGTGACACATCCAGAAGTCTTCTCCCTCTATGTCGGTTGGCTCGAAGGCGATGATAAGCGGTTTGTGACCCAGTGTTTTATAGGCCTCAATAAAAGCTGGAAGAAACACTTCTCTGGTGAAGGAGATTTCTTTGTGATCAAGCATAAAGTTTTCAAACAAGACGCCGTTTCTAATGAATAATGATAGGAAGGGAGTATAGTATTCATTGGCGGTCACGCCATGATTTTTAAACCACTTAGACGCATCGTAAAAAGAATCTCTGCGAAGTAATTTGTAAGTTTTTCTAAAAAGTCCGTGATGGAATCCTACCAGAGATTGGTTCCATAAAGTTTTAACTTTTGAAATCTTTTTTCCTACAAATTCATTAAATTCAATGGCGTTTATTCTTTCTATTTTCATCCCCCCCTTCTTCCCTCTGCCTTGGAAAAAACTCAACTTGCCCAGGGAGTGTTTCCAGTCGTTGTTAGAAGTAAATTTATCATGCCGATATTCCCAAAACAGGAGCTTAGTATCTTCCAACGCATCAGCAATGCTGACAAATCTTCGGATTTCGTAATTGGGAGTAATCACCTGACGGAAAATTACCGCCCGCGGGTCTTTCTTGAAGGGCTCGGGGATGTCGTTCTTGAGAATTTTCAGCACTTTTTTCTCAAGTTCTTTGTCTTTTCTCCGCTCTTTTAACTCCCCAAGAGCCACCGACAGGGGAGTATAAATAGTTTCTTCAAACAACTTCCTATTCGAGATGATTTTCGGAATATCCTCCAGTCTGGGAACCATCTCAAGATTCTACCACAGAATGGCTAAAATTAGAAGGGGTGTTGCGTGCTCTGGTAGATTATTGCTATTCTTTGAATAATGAATAAAAATATTGAAATAGAAGTACGTGGCCTGTTGACGAAAGAAAAATTCGATAATTTAGTATGTTTATTTGAGGCGAAAGCAAAAAAGACGGCAGAGAAAAATAGAGTTTTGATTGATTACTCCACTTTTTTGGAAGGCGGAGTAAAAAATAGAAATAAGGATATACGATTGCGAGTAACTAATGGGACTCCAGAAATTATCGTCAAGATTGGTGAATGGGGAGGATCTGAACGACGGAAAGAGCTCTCAGCTTTTACTAGCCCTGGCGAGTTTGACACCTTAGTTGAGATTTTTGGTGAACTCGGATTTTGTAAAGGAATGTTGTGTGTAAGAAAAAGCAAAGTGTACGAATACAGAGATATCGAGTTTGCATTAGTAGAAGTACCAGGACATAGTTATTATTATGAGGCAGAAAAAATGGTGCACGAAGAAGAAGACGCTGAAAAAATAATTGAAGAAATTAAAAATGTTTGCAAAGAGCTTAATCTTGAAGTTCTTGATAAAAAACATTTTTTTGAGTACATAGAAAAATTAAATAAAGAATCCAATGAGGTTTTTGAGTACAAAAACCATACTTCAAATTATTTTAAAAATAGATTTAATCTATAAAGAAATACGAAAATAAAAACGAGCGACGGGTTTTGAACCTGCCGCTCGTTGGGAGTGAACCATTAGGATGTCATCCATGATGACCTCTCACAAAAATTTTCCCTCGGATAATTTTGTGTGCGGGTCTGTTATGGATAACGGCGTGACGGGCAAACTCTTGACCGCAAAAAGGGCACTTCAGATCGCCGTTGGTGTTATCCAGTATTATCATATCGGAATAACACTTAATGAGTGTTCCTCCACCCTCTTTTTTGTAGCGGTAAAGCAGAGTCATGCACTTAGCGCAATGTATTGCGATTGTGTATGTTTTTCTCATGTAAATCTCCTAGAATGACACCTTGATAGCGCCAAATTTTGGAGGGCATACTCCAACGCAGGCGTTGCACGAAATGCAATTGTCGGCGATAACCGCCAACGGATTTTCGTCTGCACGACGAACTATTGAGAGGGCATCAAAGGCGCAGGCACGGACGCAGATTCCGCAACCCGTACACTTCTCTTCGATCACAACAGGACGAGGTGACGAAAACTGGTGTTCACTCGTCTTGTTGAGTGTAAGTCCGACTAGCTCTTCGACCGAGGCATACTTTGGGTTCTCTGCGAGAAACCTCCGCAAGTCAGCCGTAACCCGCCTGAAGACCGTAGGACCCTTCAGTGCTGGTGCGGTGTAAAGTTGCACTGCATTTGCACCTGCCATGAGCATCTGAATCACATCGTCTGCGGTGAAGATTCCACCGCAACCGACGACTGGGATCTCGAGTTTTTCTGAAAGTTGACGTACACACCATAGAGCAATGGGGAAAATTGCTTTTCCCGTTACTCCACCACCTCCGCCTTTGATTCCAAGTTTTGGTTTGGCGGTTTTGGTGTCAATCAACATTCCAGGGCCTATGCTGTTTGTGCAAACGATAGCATCAGCTCCCAGTTCTTCAGCTCGTTGCGCCATCGGGATCAGCAGGTTCGAGTACGACAGCTTGATCCAGATCGGTGTCGTCGTAACATCACGCACTTTTTTCATCAGTTGTTCTAGATGTAGTGCGTCGACATTCAGATTCCCGTGTAGTGCTCCGGAATGTGAACAGGAGATGTTGATCTCGTAAGCATCAACATCTATCTCGTCGAATGTCTGGATCAGATAGCAACAGCTATCCATGTCGCGCCCAGAAAGCGAGATGATGATCGGGCAACCAGTTTCCTTGACTTGGCGTACTCCATGTTCCTGCCAATCCGTCCACGGCTTTTCGTTTCCCCACTCGCAGTTAAGCATGTTGTCTTGACCGAAAACTGCGTAGCGTGGAGCTGTGATTCTTGAACGTTCCGCTGGAACATGTTGCTTGAGCGATCGGGTCACCACGCCAGCACATCCGTATGGTTGAGCCTTCAGGAAAAACTTCGATGTTTCGGTGATGTACCCTGAGGCCAGCAACAACGGAGTCCGTAATTTCACTTTGCCGACTTGTGCATTGAGAGACATGGCCATCCTCCTTTCTTTGTTAAGTGTGATGCCAAAACTTCGAGCACCGCATCCAGAACTCGAGATTCTCCAGCTTCAGTAACTTCAATTACTGAAGTAAATAGCGAACTTCGCAGCAGGATTGTGTTGATTTCGCTTTCGGCTGTTGTAACTCTTTTTTCTATCTCTGCCAAACTTTCGGTCTTTCGTACGACAGAAAGTCTTTTGTGGAGCAGTGAGAGGTCAAAAGTCACAAGACCGATAGTGAAAATCTCGGGGTTAATTCTGAGCGCTTCCAACATGTTGTCTGGATGCACCTCAGTCAGTTTGATGTCTGAACTTGGGAGCAGGTCTTCTTTTCTCAGGCCATAACGATGGCCAAAGAGGTCTTGGACCAAGACAAGCTCGCTAGAGTCAGTCATGCGATTGAATTCAAGAACTGGAACATGGATTCTGTTTCCGCCCTGCTCGTTTGGACGCAGAGGACGGGTTGTAAACCATGCCAATTCCTGGATGTGCGGATGAAGTTGTAGCAGTCGTTCCTTAATGAAGCCCTTGCCAATTCCAGAGGGACCGCTAAGAGAGATAATCATTACGCCTTCCTTTTCAGTTTGTGAATGTACTATGAAGAGGAAAACTTCCTCTTTCTATTAAAGAAGATAACATAAATAAGTTTTTAAGTAAATAGTACGCGTCTAGAAATTACTAGCTTTTTCGCCCAGCCTCTCTAAGGCTAAGACTTCATATCTCGGAATTTTGTAACCGCCTCTCTTTTTAATTTCTGCTAGTAACAGCTTCATGTAATGCTGAATCGCTCCGAATTTTTCGTATTTTTTATCTGTTTCTGAGGAACACTAAGAATATCTCCCAGAACCTTTCGGCAGTTCTCTGATCCACATTCACATTTCATTTTCCATTCTGTTGGAGCCATTGTCATGGAGTAGTCGTAGGTTATTTCTTCTCCCGTATCTATATCCCTAAGCGCAAAAAGTTCACTCTTTTTTCTTATACCTCCGCTCGGGTCACAGCTGTGATTAAAAGTGCGAGACAGTTCATCAAGATCAATATAGGTTTGTCTGCCAATCTGAAATGGGTCATCGATATTTTCTTTGCCGGAAATGACACTGTCTACAAGATTTTTTAGAGTCAATTTTTTCCCATCAAGAACGTGGATAATTTCACCCTTCTTTATGTCCTGACCAGCAAAAACTCCCTTACCATACTTGTCGGTATTCTTAACAATTAATTTTTTGTCTGAAAATGAAGTCATGGTGGGGGGGTTATTGAATTATATAACACATGATAGTTTACACAACTTCTCACGCTTTTTTATTTTTGCCACACTAGTTATTAATAGATCTAAGGTACTCCAAGCTTGTTTTTACAAAATTTACAACATTTGGTTCTTTTGTCCAAATCTTTTTTATTTCTTCCACAAACTTTTTTAAATACGGGTTCATGTTTCTATTATATGATATGTGTAGCCCTAGCTATTTCTTATTATCTTTTCTAAGTTAGGGTAATGATCCTCAAATGCCTTTTTGATTTTCTCTGTCTCATCTATCCCAATAGGTATCTTTTGCCACCTATGAAGTTCTGGAAAAGCTTTATCAAACAATAATTCAACTAAAGTCTCCTTCTGCCATTGTCCTACTTTGTATTTATCTATCAAAGGTTGGATGTGGAGATGGATAGTTTCGTGCAAGAGGGTGTTGATAATGCCCCCCGTGTTTTTCTTAGAAATATTTATGATTACTCCATTCGGCGGTGAATAACTGCCACCGATGCCATATTTTGTTAAAACTATTTCTATTTCAGGGATCGGTTCTAATTTCAATTCTTCAATTAGTTTTAATAATCTGCTTTTTTGAGATTCTATCCCTGCTCTTGCTTCTTGCTCTATGTTTAAAAAAGTTCCCGCCGAATATTCATTATCTATCCTTTTTTCTAAAGCCTCTTCGGTATCGTTTTCTAAATTTTCCATATCCATTCCTGTCGGGAAAGTTAGATTATCCAATTTGTAGCCATTAGCTTTAAACCAGTCCAACCTCTTGATTGTCTGGAGGATTCTCGTTTTCTCTAATTTTGGTGAATATTTAAAGCTGAAGTTCATGGTTATGTATTAATAATAGACAAAAAAATGGCTCCGGACAAATAATGTTCGGAGCCATCAGGTTATTACCGCTGTGCCTCATAGGCAATCAGGGCAATCGCAATCGGGAGGATTGGGACAATCGTCCGGGTCCGGTTGGCAGTACCCATCGCTCGACAAAGACCGAGCGCGTAGGTTTTGCACGGGTAAATCTCTTGAGATACCCGGCGTCGTCATCATTTCCGCTAGTGCTTCCATGATGCCAACTCTCCTTTCTCCTGGAACTTACCGTCCAGGTACTAGGGTTTGAGCGTCGAAGACTGTCCACATCAGAGGACATCCTCCTCCGCAGTAATCCTTATGCTCACAATCGATGCACCTGTTGGATGGGTATGAGTTGATCCGGTCGTGATTGGTCGACACCTCCTCACTGTTCAATAGCCTTAGGAGTGAGTTTGCGTCATGAAAATCTTGATCGATTTCTCCTGTTGGAAATTCTGACATTCCATTACACGCAAGGAGGTTGCCAGCTGGGTCGAATATTACTCCCGTTCTGTTTTGGAATTGACATCCCGTGCAGAGTTGTCGCCTCTCCATGAGTAGACTAATAAAATCCCTTGGCCACACACAAAGTGGTGTTTTGAGAGAGAGGACCATCCTCCCATCCATCAGTTCGTGAAGCTTCTGGTATTGCGACACGATATCTGTGACCAAATCAGCTATTGGGATCATTCCAGTTGTGCTAGGCCCCCGTTTGCCGACTGAAGGAGTGCAAGGACTAATGCTCACGCTATTTGCTCCACACTCTCGCGCAAAGGTCACAAGTTGGAGAAGTTTACCTCGAACGAAAGAGTTGTAGACCAGGCTAGCCCCGCATCCAAATTCTGAGGCTAATCGAGATAGTCCAAGTCTCAATTGTTGCCAGTTGGATATGTGTGCCAGACTTTTACCTGACTCCTCATCGAAAGCTTTGATGGAGGGACTTACCCGATCATTTGGTGATTTTAGATATCCTGACCAGAAAAGATCGTCAGAAAATCTCTCTCCGTTTGTGACGATTGTGGTCTTGATTCCACAAGCTCTTGACTCCCTGTTGAATCTTAAAAGAGGTTCCCAGAGCGTGGGTTCCCCCCCGATCAGGTCAATCTGCTTTATCTCCAAGTCTTTAATTATTGACAGAAGCCTTAGAGATAGTGGTAGGCTCATTGTTTTGCCACCGTCAAAACCTTGGTTTCTTGCATAACACCATTTACAACGGAAGTTGCACGACAAGTTTGTTGTAATCCAGGCAACCTTTGGTTTGGCTGTAAGCATTTGAGTTTCCTCCCAATATCAAAGAACAAAATGAGATCGGGACCATCCTGAATCTCGTCTAAGATTAAGACTACGTCTGCTATTTTATTTTGTCAAGATTATGTATCCGTCTACCCCATCTTTTCTTCCAACAGCTTCTTAGTTTCATTGGGATGGAACATCCAGAAGCCCTCTCCCTCTATGTCGGTTGGGTAGAATTAGTGTAATATAAAGATATAGACAACTGTATTTTTTGCAAAATCACTCGAAAAGAATTGCCAAGTGAGATTGTCTTTGAGGACGATGATTTTCTCGCTTTTTTGGATATTGAACCGAAAACTCTTGGTCATACTATTTTAATACCCAAACAACATTGTACCCAATTAGAGAGTCTTTCTCGGCCACTGCAAGAAAAATTGATCAATTTGATCAGTAGACGTTCGGCTGAATTGAAAGAGAAATACAAATACACTAGTACTGTAATTCTAATCAATAACGGCGAAGCGGTTGAAGACATTAAACATTTCCATGTTCATATCTACGGTTGGCCAGCTACAGAGCTTTAATTTGTCATTTTCCACCAAACAAATCAATTAGATTGACTAGTGAAAGCCAGATTGTATAAAAAACAAAGAAATGTTAGTCTGTAATTGGTCAGATTGGCTCATTGTGAAGTACCATTGAACCCAGAAAGGGGGTGATAAAATGCTATAATTTATTTATGGATAACGATGTTGGTCAATTCAAAAAGGAATTGAAACTTGTCAACGATGCTTTGGGATCAGAAGTAATGGAAGAAAAAATAATTAAATATCTTACTCCTCTTGTGAAGCGTGTCGCTCAAGAGTTCATCGATGATTACCAACGCCAGAAAAACCTTAAACTAACTGGACAAGAGAAAGCTTTGGCAACAAAAGCTGGATGGGCGCATCTCCATTTGGCTTTACGCAAATACGCCGAGACGGCAATAGACATGGCAGAGGGGAGGAAGAAGCCATACACTTTCAGTGCTTATTTTACTTGGTTTGTAAAACAAGGAGTATCTGAATATTTGCAGTTTCAATATTTATCAAAAACTTAAGATCATTCTCTAGGCTTTTATTGTCTCAAAATGTAGAACGACTTCTTTTGGTATGGTCATTGCACCGCGAAGGTCGTCATTTTGATTAGTTACTATCTCTCTAGCCAAAACATAATTATCAGGATTATCTTCAATCAAAAAACCGACTACGTGGAAAATATGCAATGGGAAATTCTTATTTGGCGTACTTGGTTTCTCCATCTGTTGATCCCAGAGTACGATATCTTTGTAAACCAAGAAAACTATTGGGTATTTAGCTGTGTGTTTGTTTGTGGGCATAATATAACTTAAAATTAATAAAAAAAGGTGGCTCTGCATGGTGTATGCTCGGCCACCTTTTTGTTGAAAGGGGTCATTCATTTGCCCCTCGTCGAACCACGGCTTCCGCCGCCGGAACCGGCATTGCCGGTGCATGCCGCCTTTTCCACCCTTGGAATTGCGCACCACGGGGAACGGCGTAGCCTTGTCGCTACCTGGATAGCCCATGCTGTCCGGGCGCCGCGCACAATCGTAGTTGGCCATGCTTATCACCTCCTTTCACTGACCTAAAAAAGTACTACCTTGCCTAGGCACTGTGTCTAGGCAACTGGAAGTTAGTATAGCATGAGGATTGTAATTGTAAAGAACTTGTGTTTATAACCAAAACTAATCTCACCTCATCTTTTCTTCCACAAACTTCTTAGTTTCATTCTCAAGATTCTACCACAGAATAGCTAAAATTAGAAGGGGGAGTGCAAAGATTTGGTGAGATGACAGCCTTGTTATTTTTTGAATCGGCGTGAGGGGCTGTTGAATAATCAAGAATAAAGTACTAAGTAAACTGCAAAGGATGTCCTTGATATTTTGCTACCCAGATGTTAATTTGTAAATAGTGTATGGTTGATTCAATTGGTCTTTAAAAAAGGAAGAAGTTATGAAATTATCGCGTTTTAATGTTTGGTCGCTTTGTGACCATGGTCTCATTATCTTTAACACTCTTACTTGCGCCTTGTCAGTTTTCGAAGGGGATTACATTGAAAAGGTGTTCCGGGCTCTCAAGAATGAGGACATTGACAGTATTCCAGGAGAATTTTTGCTGGCAATGTCTGAGGATGGTTATTTAGTTGAGGACGAACTCGATGAACTTGGATTTATCAGAGATGCTTGCTGTGAAAGACGGTCTAAAACGGACGAGTACTCCCTGTGTGTGATTCTTACAATGGATTGCAACTTGGATTGCGCCTATTGCTTCCAGAAGCATTCCAAAGAAAATCTATCACAGGTTGAAGTTGCCAAGGTTTTGAACATGTTTCGAGGGATAGCAACCAAGGCAAAGAGGATTGAAGTTGACTGGTTTGGTGGCGAGCCACTTCGCTCGTTCAGTGTTCTGAAATCCATGAATGATCAGCTTATGGCTATTGCTCAAGCTTCGGGTGTAGATTATCAGCATTCAATTACTACTAATGGTTACTACCTAAGCCATAAAGTAATCACCTATCTAGCCAAAACTCCTCTCTCGATTCTCACGATCACTCTGGATGGTCCCGCAGAAACTCACGATCGTAGTCGGCCAACAAAAAGTGGTCAGCCAACATTCCTTAAGATTCTCGAGAATGTTCAGATGGCGATTAAGGCTGGTCTGAATATTTCTATTCGGGTTAACATTACTACTCTGAATGTTGATCGGGTTCATGAGTTGTATGATGTCTTGGAGTCGCGTGGTCTCAAGAACAAAGTTGAGGTTAATCTCCAGGCAGTGGTTTCTTCTGACGTTAGATCGTGTGAGGAATACTGTCTTTCTGGACACGACTTCGCTTGTCGATCAATGAGGATATACAAGTGGGCAGCACAAAAAGGATGGGTGGTTTTTCCTCCCACGGAAAAATTGAGGGCTTTGGGATTTTGTGTTGGAGAGTACCCGAATCGCTTCATCACTGATCTCCATGGGAACTTGTATCGATGTAGTCAAATGACGGACGACGAGATGGTCGGCGCCCTAGATGACGATGGCTCAATCATTCTTCGGGAGACGGAGAATGAACTTTGGATTAACAAAGATCCTCTCAAGTTTCCTGAATGTCAAGGATGCTCAATCTTACCCATTTGCATGGGCGGTTGTAATCTTAAGCGGCGCGCCGGCAAAAAGTCAGTAGACTACTGTCTCGACTGGAAACATGATTTACCCGGCTTGCTTGAGGTCTTAGTGCTGAATGAGAGAAATATCGCCCTCTCCCAGCTGGATTGAAGAATGGTTGCTTTGTTGGTACTCTTAAGTGTTGGAAAGGAGGTGATGAACATGAAGCGCGTTAAAAAAGCACGGGCGACAAAAGTAGTTACGCCACGTGCGACGTTCTCATCCTGCTGCAGAAACAAGTGATTTTGCAGCGCAGCCAAGAGGCACAAGCTAGAAAGCTTGTGCCTCTTTTTCATGTTTCTCGTCTCTTCTTCCCAAGAACGCCGCTACGACATTGTCGACAAATTCTTCAAGTTTGTTTAAGTAAAGTTCGTGATTTTGTCCGAATTTTTTATGATTTTCCAATATTAAATCCTCACTGAATTTGTCGTAGTCATTTATTAAAACATGGACTAATTCGTGAACTAAGGTATGTTCTTCGTCACACCAAGGATTCCACGTTAATTGTATGGTGGCGATTTTCTTTTGAGAATTAGCTTCGAAGCCGCCACTTTGTCGCCATCCATTTTCACGCCAAAAATCCACAATCTTGAGATCTAATTTCCAATCGGCCATGCCCATTTTCTCCTGCCACTTCCTGAGCAATTTTTCCAGTTCGGGCACAGCTAAACCCCTTTTCTTGTTTTCAAATCCGTAAAATATTTTACGATCTCCTTCCATAAATTTAAGTATAACAACTAAGCAAATAATTATGCAACAATTATTCTCGAACTATCTTCCAGATGGCTAAAATTAGAAGAGGGGGTTATTGAATTATATAATATTTCCGTTTCGTTGATAAAAAAAGCGATGTAGGTGCCAATATTTTAAATTGCCAGATTTGGTTTGACCGTAACCCTCTTCAGTGGATTTAAAATACAACTTTAATTTTATTTGACTTAACAAATCCTGAATTTCTTGGTAGTCAAAATTTATTAGAGCTCGCTCATCCTTAGTCCATTCATCATTAGGACCAAGGAGGGAGAAAGCGAAAATTCCTTTGTCGATTAGGCCATCTGTTGCTTTCTGAATAATCTCAAGAATCTGTTCTCGCGTGCTTAAAAAAAATAGGGAGTTGTTGGTGATAATTACTTGATAGGTCCTAGGGTTGATAATGAAGTTTGTCATATCGTCCTCTTGAATTCTAATTGTTGGATTTGTTTTCGTCGCTCTTAGATTTGCCAAGGTGGCTGGATTTTTATCCACGGCGTCAACTTGGTAACCCAATTGTGCCAGTTGAAGCGAGTCTTCTCCATTACCACAACCTAAGTCAAGTATCTTGCCAGGCTCTCGATGGGGAATAATTTTGTCACTTATTAATTTGTGCAAAATAAAGCTGGGCATTTAATAATTTATTTTAACATATTCTATAAATCGCTGAACCATTTAGCAAACTGAATCTCGGCATCACCCCAAATATCCAGAAATTTTTGATAATCCTCGTTTCTGATTTCACCCATAGATTTACCCCCTGGGTTGTGTGGATGATCTGGAATGAACAATCTGTCAATAAAACTGCCCTCATCAAGAGAAAGTGTTTCTGTGATATGGCCACCGCACTCACTCTCAAAGATTTTTGGTTCACCTCCGGGCTCACAATATGCTAAAGAATTTTTTATCTTCGCTTTACGGTTTTTCAGTTTTTTTAATACGTTAAAAAACAGATCGGCTCCTACTTGTTTATCTACATAAAATACAAAAGGTCCTGGAAAACCTCCTAGTTCTTCTATGAAAAAGCCGGAATCCATTTTTATAACTGGCTGGTTCAATAAGTTGGCGCCATATTTTGCGGAATACGCAGCAACCTCGCTATTGTCCTCAGATTGTATCTCGGGAATCCATGGTTTTTGTATTTCTACATCAATATCATAACCAGTTATGGCTTGTTCGAAGCTCTTCTTTTTCTTCTCATTTCCCGTTAGTAGAATTATTTTTTTTGTCATAATCAATAGGCGTTTAACATCGAGCTTAATTTTTTTAAATGACCCGCTGAGCCATTAAATATCCAATCCGAATGTTTTGTGAGTCGATTGCATAGCTGATTAAATTTCTTAGCGTCTCCTATTAGCTTTAAATTATAATTTTTAATTACATCCAACAATTCAGCTTTATTTTTTTCTAAATTTTTTGCGTTAGACATTTTTTCTACCTCTACATAAGCGATTGACCCAGCTTTGACTAGTGTCAATGTGATATTATTTCCCAAATCAAAATTAAAATTTTCACGTTCGGTAACTTTTGAAGCAAGTCCAAGTAGCGAAAACGTTTTCGCTAGATCAACGAATCGCTCCTTTGTAATTTTTCGAGAATCTTCGACCCGATCGTGAGTGTGGAAATCTCCTCTTTTTATAACAATTTCGGCTTCATTGTTTGAGTTTATGCGAACTCTAATATCAACATTTACTTTGTTTATTTCTCCCAAAAACATAACCGACAATCTTTTTGTCTTGGATATTTGTTTATTTGTTTTATTTAAACCACTAAGTAGTTTTCTAAATTGAGTAGGAGTGACTTCTGCCCTCAATTCAAGTTCTATGTTGTTATTATTTGACATGTTATAAATTTGAGAAAAATAGATATTTGTTATACATATGCGAATAACTAATCGTTCTTTTTTGCTCCGGATTTTCTAATCGGTCGCAAAAGAAAGTGGCCGTATCCGATAGTGTAGCAAACTTGATCCATGAATATAAATTATCATCTTTGAAAATTTTATTTTTAGCAACAGAATTATAACCTTCAAGAAAGACATCAAACAGCTTAGTGTCTGGCTCTCTTGAGCCATCTGGGAATGACCACTCAACAACGCCAAGTGCCAAATCTTTAATGCTTGGACCGACGCAACTCCAATCAAAATCGATAACTCCACTTATAATCAAGTCTGTTTGGAAAAAGACGTTACCAACTCGGTAATCATTATGAATCAGGCCACTGGGAACATTTTGACTTTTAGCAAAGGTTATACTTTCTTTAACCTGATCGACAAACATTTTACCACCATTGAAATTCTCCACAAACAAATTCTCGTTCTTTAGCACGCGCTCCAACTCAACAAAAATATTTCTACTTCTAACAGAAGAAGATTTAAATGCTTGTCCGATATTTGCAATATTTCCCAACGTAGCGCCCGCTGTATTTGCTTGTTCTATTGTTGGCAGATGATCTTTGTCTATTTTGGCGTGATAACCATCTATATAATCAAACATAACCGCAACTTCGACATCTTCGCTAGATGCGTAAAAATTATCTTTTTTTGTTTTTATCCATTTTGGAACAGGAAAACCGTTATCAGACAAATGTTGTATGGCCTCATATTCAAACCGAACATCTTGTATTTGCAACTTCTTGCTAAGACGCAAAATTTTCTTATCTTTAGCGCCGATAATATATACTTGGTTGTCTCCCGATTCGCGACCCAGTTCTCTTGGCTCGGTTTCCGCAATATCATACTGGGCTAGTATTTTTGTAAGCGTATCCATTTTATTCAACAAAAGAGGCCTTGAGTTTTGATTCTTTTTTATTCATATATATTCTGTTGTTTGCCTCATTATAACCCATAAAAAGGGGATGGTGTATAATTAAAGATATGAATGATTCTGCTGAAAATAAAACTCATTTAGTCCTAGTTAACGGAATAGTTTTTAATGGAGATAAAGTTTTACTATCTCAACGTAGTTGGGATGAGCCACATGAGCCGGGAAAGTGGACTATCCCCGGAGGGAAAGTCGAGAGAACGAAAGATGAAGAGTTTGATATTATTGAAAAAACGCTGAAAAGTGAGATTTTGGAAGAAACTGGCATAGAGATAGATGGTGAGATAAAACTAATTGCTAATAATACTTTTCTTAGATCCACTGGTCAGCATGTAATCGCTCTCGTGTTCAAATGTAGATACAAAAATGGCGAAGCAACGCCTCTGGAGGATACCATTGATTGCAAGTGGGCAACTTTAGAAGAAGTTAAAGAGATGGAGTTTTCTCCCAATGTTAAAGAATATATTTTGAGAGCTTATTCGGATTAACTTTTTAATTTTAGCAATGAGACCCAAAGTAAACATCAAATATAATCGATTTTTAGATCCGATTTTTATTTTTTATTGCCAAAATTCACCAGAAACCAAGAATCGTGGTTGGCACGAATGGAGCCCACCGTCTAAAGAAGTGCTAGAAAAAAGAATTGAAAATTATAGGAGTGAGTGGCAAAAAAATGAGACAAAAATTCTAAATGCCATGTGTAAGTCTCTTGGTTTAAATTTCAAGCGAAACATTATTGACGTTCACATCGTAAGCGGAAACCAAAGGCAATTTAGCCATCCTTTAGTAATAAAAAGTGGCTTTTCACCAAGTGACTTTGTTGATGTTTTAACCCACGAATTGATCCACATCCTGCTAACAGATAATACTGATAATATACCAACCCTAAAAAATTTATTTCCCACTTACTTCGCCGAAAGTTATCTAACCCTCAATCATATTCTTGTTCAGGCGGTGTTAAAATATATTTATTTAGATATCTTAAACGAACCCAAAAAACTTAAGGCAAATATTGCCTCGTCAAAAAAACATAGCACACCTGATTATTCTAGAGCTTGGGAAATTGTGGAAAAAGAGGGATACCTAAATATAATCCATCAATTCAAAATTTCCTTGAAATAATTTCTGTAGGGGAAATTGCCTTCACTATACTGTCCGAAATTATGCCCAGAATCTATCTTGCTTGTGTAGGACATTAATTCATCATCAGACATTAATTTTATATTTAAATCATTTGATACCTCTAGGATCTTTTTTTCGGCCACGTTTTTATTTTTAATAGAATTTAACATGATTTCTAGCTCCACGTGGAATCCCCAGGATTCAGTATATTTTAGGGCAATTTCTACTTCGTGGTATAAATAATTAGTTCTAAACTGGTATACGCGATGGATATCATTTGGTTTAAGTCGCTTAAAAAAATCTATGACCTTAGTTGTTTCATTAGGTAAAATGGTAAACTCTATTTCCTCGAAATGGCTCTGTACTCCAATTCTGCCTGGTTTTAATGAAACCTTTGCTTTGTTTGTATTTTGATTATGGACAACCTTGATTACTTTATCGCTCCAGATAAAAAGGAAGTGTCTTTGCTGTCATCTCCAAGCAATTTAGCCTCATTCGATAGATATTTCTTTAATTCCAGAAATTTGTCCTCGGATATGCATGCCCTAAATTCAAGTTCAATGTTGTTATTATTTGACATATTATTTTACCCCTGTTTTTCTTTAATCAAACTCAACACATCTTTGAATTTACCACCTTTTTGATAAATATCCCAAATAATTTTTCTCCATTCTTGCTCTTTTTCGGAATCATGACCTTTGTCAAAGCTAAACATGCGAAAACTTTTATGATCGTTTAGAATCACGGGAATTGCTTCTTTGATGTCTCTGTCGAGTTCAACTGGTTGGAAATAGTGGCAAAGTTCGTGCATGATGACTCTCTGTCGTTCGACCGGATTTTTGAAAAACGGAGCTGTAAACCATTTCTCCGTTGTTCCTTCTGAAAAGTCATAAGGAAAAATATCAAGACGTGTTAGAAAGCAGGTTAAATCCGGTGTAGAGATTTCCATTTCATAAAATGATCCCAGATGTTGATAAAAGTTTTGTTCGGTCTTTTCCCAAGTCTTTTGAATGTGAGAAATGAGTTGTTTGGCCAAGCCATCTTGTTCTGGAAGAATTTGGATATTTCGAATTTCATCCGCAATCATTTTCACCACTTCAGGAGACTTCTTACCCTCGACGTATTTATGAAAAATTGTTTCTTCAATTGTCTTGTCGTACTTGAATAGAATCATTGTGTTTGTTGTGGATATTATAGACAAAAATATTGATTAGATTACGGTTTGATTCTGCTACCCTTCATTTTGGTGTATTTTTTTGATCGTTTCGAAACTATTCAAGCCGAGATCCCAAGCATCTCGACCCTTGCGCCAGAGTTGCCAATCTTTGTAGGGGGTTTCGTCAGTAATTTCTCCTTTTATTGGAGCGGTTGATTTGCCGGAAACATCAAAAACATACCAGCCGTCACTAAGTTTTATTTCTGCCACCGAATGGACCATTTCCCCCTTTTTGATTTTAACAAAGCGAGTTTCTAGTTCCAGCGCCTGGCAAAAGGCTAAAAACAAAACCACTTGATCAGTACAAGCTTTCCCTTCATAAACAAAGCCATCTTGGAGAATTTGGGATGCGGTTCGTCTCCAGCGAATGGCCTTTTCATGCTCGCGGGTCGATTCGTTGTAGGGGCGGAGTTCAATTTTAAGATCTAGCCGTTCTTTGATTTGTTTAAGTTTATCTGGAGTGATCGGCTTTTTTATGTCCGCGATCAACTCCCTTATTTTAGCTGATGGCTCAAGTTGACTTTTATCCATAAATTTATTACGGAGTTTATTAAAAATAAGAGAAGGGGGAAGTTTTTACCCAAACTAATTCACCCCAGGACCAACACAATCTTCTTCTGCTTCGTCGCAGATGATCTCCTCGCAAGAGATGACGCCGGTGGTGCACTCGGTTAGGCAGGAGTTATCTGAACATTGAGAGAAATCTGATGCCGGCACTAAGAAGGTCTTGTAATGTTCCAATTCGTTGGGTGGACAGTCGCCACCGCTACAGTCTCGATAGAAGCAAGTTTCTGTTGCTGGATTGCAAGGGGCTTCAACGAGGAAGTCGTAATCTTTGAGCCAGAGGAATTTATAAGCTGTCGCGATAATCACCAGAATGACTGATAGGGAAATAATCCACAGTAATATTTTGTCTATTTTATTCACGTTTTAATTATACTATTTCTTGAGCTGAAGACAACCGTTAGCCGATAAGCCACTTGACGCCCTCAATCACTACCGCCCAGCCAGCAATCCAATACAGGTTGGAGACGACGGTGGCGGCAAAGAAGATGCGCCAATCTCGCCGGGACATGCCGTTATATTGATGAGCGCCATGCCGTAAGTATAGAGTGACGGTGATCGGGTCATCAATACAGAGGATAAAGAACGCTAAGATATCGCTCTTGCGGAGGACGTAGCCTAGGAGACGCTTCCACTTTCCCGCTTTTGGATCCTCGCGGAAACCTTTGAGAGTTTCGATTAGGAGCCAATCGGTCTTTGACCAGTCGTAGGCTCTGATAATTAAGACATTGAGGAATACCGACAGGATAGTCATTGCCAGACCGCCCCAGATATTTCCTAGCCAAATCAGGACTGCTGGATAGAGCAAGAAGTCGAAGGGGTAGTTGATGAGATATCTCATGGCTAAACCGGTTCCGAAGATTACTCCGCCCTTAACTAATTTGTCAGCTTTATTCACTTTAATATTTTACTATAGTTTCATTTATTTGACTAAATCAGTCTGATAGCGTATTGTCTTTAAGGCGTTACTGTAGTTCTTCGTCAGTTCTTAAGTTCTTACCACAGAAAGGAGGTAGGCGCTGATGTCTACTAGTAGATCACTTAAGCCTGGTCGGGCCTTCGAGGATGAGGTGCTTGGCCCTTGGTCGCGACCACCAGAGCCACCGGCTCGGAGAAAGCCAAGGGGGAGGCGTCAAAAAGGCGGACTCTTTCGTTCCGATAACACCTCGCGATTGCCAGTTGGTTACTTGTCTTATGAAAAAGCTCTGATAGACGCAATGTCTCACGGTCAACTCTTGGGCACCAAGAAAGAGTGGCCCAAGGCTCCGATTGCTAAACAGATGTTCTGGTACGTTATTCGTTGTCTTCCTAGAGAAGATCAGGAGAAACTCCAGCTTTATCGAACCATCGGAACTCCTCTTGATTTCTTTCACCGAACTGATGCCTTGTTCAGTCTCGAGGGTGCCGTGGCTAGGATAGACTTGTCTTTATGCCCGGAACGCAAGACTGATCCAGAAGTCATTGTCATCTCTCCAGAGACAATTGCCGATCCTCGAGAACTGGCGCGCGCCATGGAGCGTGTAGCCAAGATCTTGAAGCCTCGGTTGCGAATCGTCAGGCGTCAGCGAAAGTGAATAGGAGAGTGAAGAGTGGATGTGATAGAAAGCCCCATCAAGACGGATCTGATGGGGCTTTAATTTATTTTAGTATTTGCCTTTATTTAGTTTTAGAAAAATCCAAATGCTTATTGGCCTTAAGACACTTGGCGCAGATCTTAATTCGTCCACCGGTTGGCAGTGTCGCCCATTGGAGATTAGGACGCTTGGTGGTTTTGCCAATCGGGTTAAATTTGGTCGCGCGGATGCGATTGGAGTAACCGCCACCGACGCTGGATTTCTTTTCGCAAATTAGACAAGCTTTCATGTTTGATGGTTGAGATGGTATCATATTCTGGTAAATATGCAACCGGATTTATTATTTTTAATCCCGATTCTAATTATGTCCGTGGTGATCCACGAGGTCTCTCATGGTTACGCGGCTAACTTCTTGGGTGATCCAACGGCCAAGTTGGCTGGTCGTCTAACTCTTAATCCACTCAAACATCTTGATCTGGTTGGCTCATTTCTGGTGCCTGTTTTCTTGGCGATTGTTGGCGGATTTATTATTGGTTGGGCTAAGCCGGTCCCGTTCAATCCTTACAATCTCCGATCTGGTCGCTGGGGGCCAGCCTTGGTGGCCGGCGCTGGACCCTTATCAAATATTATTCTGGCTGTCTTTTTCGGTTTATTGTTGCGATTTGGTTTGGTGGGTAGTTTATTTTCTCCAGCTACTGCTAATTTGGTTCTGACTATTGTTACTATTAATATTATTTTGGCTTTATTTAACCTCCTGCCAGTTCCGCCACTTGATGGTTCTAAAATTTTATTTGCCCTCTTACCTCTTAAATTTAGAGAGGTTGAAGAGTGGATGAATCGTTATCAGCTTTTTCTGATTATTATTGTCTTGTTTGTTGTACTCAACACTTCTATCTTGCTTCAGCTTGTCTCCGGGTTGACTCGCTTGTTGATTGGAATCTAGGTTGATCTTGCATTATTTCTCTACTCATAGTAAAGTAACGCTACTATAAATTTATTTTATGGCGACTATCAATCAATTGGTAAAACGAGGGCGAAAACGAATTTATCGCAAACCCGAGGCGGTGGCTTTGGCCATGGGCTTTAACTCTATCCAAAATCGCCCTATCCATTATTCTTCGCCATTTAAGCGCGGTGTTTGTGTTCAAGTTAAGACCACAACGCCCAAGAAACCAAACTCAGCAGTGCGAAAAATTGCTCGAGTTCGATTAACTAACGGCCAAGAGGTGACAGCGTATATCCCGGGTATTGGCCATAAGTTGCAGGAACACTCGGTGGTGATGATCCGTGGCGGTCGGGTTAAGGACTTGCCTGGTGTCCGTTATCACATTGTGCGAGGTCGGTTAGATGCTGAAGGGGTCGAGAATCGTAAGCAAGCTCGTTCTAAGTATGGCGCCAAGAGGCCTAAATAAAAAGTAAGTAAAAAGTAAAATATAATATAAAAAATGAGACGAAAATTAAAAAATAAACGAGCGCTCTTGCCTGATGATGTTTATCAGTCGGTTAAGGTGTCAAAGTTAATTAATTACGTGATGGAAAAAGGGCATAAAAATATTGCTCGCTCTATTGTTTATGGCGCTTTTGAAGATATTAAAAAAGAAGCAAAGAAGGAGCCCTTAGAAGTTTTTGAACAAGCGCTTCAGAATGTTGGTCCCCAGATGGAAATTAAAACGAAACGAGTTGGTGGCGCTAACTATCAAATTCCTCACGAAGTTAGTCCCGAGCGACGCTTAACGCTATCTTTGCGTTGGTTAATTGAATTTACTCGCGCGAAAAAGGGCAAACAAGCTAGCCAGCGTCTAGCTGATGAAATTTTGGCCGCTAGCAAGAACGAAGGCGAGGCGGTTAAGCGTCGCGAGAACGTTCATAAGATGGCGGAGGCTAACCGCGCTTTTGCTCACTTCGCTCGGACGGCCTCTCGGTCTAAATAAATTTCTATGGCTGATTATCCCCTGGAAAAAATCCGCAACTTTGGCGTTATCGCGCATATTGATGCTGGTAAAACAACCACTTCGGAGCGAATTCTTTTTTATACCGGTTTAAGTCACAAAATTAGCGAGGTTCACGAGGGCGCGGCGGTAATGGACTGGATGGAGCAGGAGCGAGAGCGGGGAATTACTATCACCGCCGCTGCTACGACTGCTTTCTGGGTACCACTTGATGCTAAAGATAGAGAAGCGGAAAAAGTTAAATTAAATATTATTGATACGCCGGGGCACATCGATTTTACGATTGAAGTTAAGAGAAGTCTGCGTGTCCTTGACGGAGCCGTTGTTGTCTTTGATGGCGTAGCTGGCGTGGAACCCCAATCAGAAACTAATTGGCGTTACGCTGATGATTATAAGGTGCCGAGAGTTTGCTTTATCAATAAACTTGATCGCATTGGCGCCTCATTTGATAAATCCTATCAATCTATTATTGATCGACTATCGCCGAAGGCAGTTAAATTGCAAATTCCCGATGGTCACGAGGGTCAATTTAAGGGAATTGTTGATTTGTTGACGATGGAGTATGTCACTTTTGAAGGCGGCAAGGGAGAGAAAATAGTTAAGAATATTATTCCCGAAGGGCTTAAAGAAGTTGCCGAGAAGGCGCGCGCCGAGATGGTTGAGAAGATTGTTGAGCATGACGATGAGGCCATGGCTGATTATTTGGATGGCAAGGAGATTGGGATTCCTAAACTTCGTCAGATTATCCGTCAGGCAACGATTGCTAATAAAATTTTCCCGGTCTTGTGTGGCTCGGCCTTGAAGAATAAGGGCGCGCAATTGATGTTAGACGCTGTCGCTTATTATTTGCCCTCACCAGTTGATGTGCCAGCGCCTCTGGCAACTATCCAGAAAACTGGCGAACAAGTGGCGGTTGAGTCTAAAGATGAGGCTCCATTTGTGGCTCTGGCTTTTAAGACGGCCACTGATCCCTTTGTTGGCTCTCTGACCTTCTTCCGAGTGTATTCTGGCAAATTAACTTCCGGATCTTACGTTCTTAATACTCGCAGTGGCAACCAAGAGAGAATCAGTCGGATTGTCCGTCTACACGCTAACGAGCGTCAGGAAATTAAAGAAATTTTTGCCGGCAACATTGCGGCTACCGTGGGTTTAAAGGACACTAAAACCGGTGACACTCTCTGTGACCCTGATCATCCAATGTTTCTGGAGGGGATTGATATTCCTGAACCGGTTATTTCTCTAAGAATTGAACCTAAGACTAAGGCTGATCAGGAGAAAATGGGTATGGCTCTTAAGAAGCTTTCTGACGAAGATCCAACCTTTTGTATCAAGAGTGACAATGAGACTGGAGAAACTATTATTTCCGGTATGGGAGAATTGCATCTGGAAGTCTTAGTTGATCGCATGAAGCGCGAATTTAATGTTGAGGCTAATGTGGGTACTCCGCAAGTTGCCTATCGCGAGACCATTACTAAAGAAACTGAAATTGAAGGCAAGTATATTAAGCAATCTGGCGGTCGTGGTCAGTACGGTCATGTTCGTTTGCGCCTCAAGCCTTTAGAAGCTGTTGATCCGGAGGCCAAAGTACCAAAGAATGTGGTTCGAGAGTCTCATTTTGAATTTATCAATTCAATTAAGGGTGGAGTCGTTCCGCAAGAATATATTACGCCAATAGAGAAGGGGGTTAGAGAGGGAATGGAGCGCGGTGTCGTTGCCGGTTATCCGCTCGTTGATGTCTCTTGTGAACTCTATGATGGTTCTTATCACGAGGTTGACTCATCTGAGATGGCCTTTAAGATCGCTGGCTCTATGGCCTTGCAAGATGGCGCTAAGCGCGCTGGCCCGGTCATATTGGAGCCGATCATGAATGTGGAAGTGGTCGTGCCGGAGCAGTTTATGGGCGACGTTACTGGATCTCTGTCTGGTAAGCGTGGTCAGATTGAGGCAATGGAAGATAGAGGTTTAGCTAAGGCGGTTCGCGCGCGAGTTCCCTTGTCTGAAATGTTTGGTTACATGACCGCTTTGCGATCGATGACCGAGGGTCGAGGTACTTTCACCATGGAGTTTGATAAATACGAAATTGTGCCTCAAAATATCGCCCAAAAGATTGTTGAAGCTCGCAAGTAGTCTGACTGTCCGGCCAACTTGACTTCTTGTTAGCCTCTGCTAGGATAAGGTGACGCCAGAAAGCGCTGTTTTATTATTGCGAATGGTTTATTATAAAAAGTAGTTATTAATAATTAAATAATTATCATGGCAGATAAATTTGATCGTACCAAGCCACACGTTAACGTTGGAACTATTGGCCACGTTGACCACGGCAAAACCACTTTGACCGCCGCTATTCTTCATGTTCTTGATTTGAACAAGGACAAGGGTTATGGCGCCCGGGTGGAAAGTTTAGATAACATTGACAATGCTCCAGAAGAGAGAGCTCGTGGTGTTACTATTGCCTTACACCACTCTGAATATTGGACTCCTAGTCGTCACTATGCCCACATCGACGCTCCGGGTCACGCTGACTACATTAAGAACATGATTACTGGTGCGGCTCAAATGGACGGAGCGGTAATCGTAGTAGCCGCCACCGATGGGGTGATGCCCCAGACTCGTGAGCACATCCTCTTGGCTCGTCAAGTTGGTGTACCTAAGATTGTGGTGTTTATCAACAAGGTTGACATGGTTGACGAACCGGAGTTGGTGGAATTGGTTGAAGCCGAGGTTCGTGAGCTCTTAACTGCTCAGAAGTACGATGGTGAGAACGCTCCGGTTATTCGTGGCTCCGGCCTGAAGGCCTTGGAGGCTAAGAGTGCTGATGATGAATGGGCGATGAAGGTGCTGGAATTAATTACCGCCCTGGATAATTATATTACCGAACCATCTCGTGAAGTTGATAAGCCATTTCTCATGCCAGTAGAAGATATTTTCACTATTGAAGGTCGTGGCACAGTGGTAACTGGTAGAATTGAACGTGGAAAGGTTAAGGTTGGTGAAGAAGTGGAGATCGTGGGGATTAATCCAACTACTAAGACAACAGTCACCGGAATTGAGATGTTCAACAAATCTCTTGATGAGGGTTTGGCTGGTGATAACGCCGGTATTCTCTTGCGAGGAACCAAAAAGGAAGACATTACTCGTGGTCAAGTGATTGCTAAAACAACTTCGGTTACTCCTCACACAGACTTTGAGTCAGAGGTTTATATCTTGAAGAAGGAGGAGGGCGGTCGACATACTCCTTTCCTCTCCGGTTACAAACCACAGTTCTATATTCGCACTACTGATGTTACCGGTGAAGTTACTTTGCCAGATGCTTCGAAAATGGTAATGCCTGGCGATACGGTTACCTTCAAGGTTAAGTTAGTGGCACCGGTAGCCTTGGAAGAAAAACAGCGTTTCGCCATTCGTGAAGGTGGCAAAACTGTTGGCGCCGGTGTGGTCACTAAGATTATTGCTTAAAAATTTCCCTGTTGTTTTATGGCCACTACTGAAGCTAAAACCAAAAAGACTAGCGCCAAATCGATGAAAGATTCTACGGTTGTTAGTGGCGATATTCAGAAGGTGCGTATCCATGTCTCGGCTTACGAGAACAAAATTTTAGACGCTAGCGTCAAACAAATTGTGGATACGGCGCTTCGATACGAAGCCAAGGTTCAGGGGCCGGTGCCACTGCCAACGGAGATAAAAAAATATACTGTCAATCGTGGCGCCTTCGTGCATAAGAATGCCCGGGAGCAGTTCGAGATGCGAGTACACAAGCGCTTGGTCGATATTCTAAATCCTAGCCCTAAGCTAATTGAAAATTTAACTAACTTAACTTTGCCTTCTGGCGTCAACGTTGACGTCAAAATGCTCTAAGTTTTAAGTTTAGTTTGTTGTCAGTCTTATATTATGAAATTCTTACTTGGCACTAAAGAAGCCATGACTCAAGTTTTTGATGATCGCGGAACCGTTCAAGCGGTGACGGTTATTAAGGCTGGCCCGATTAATGTAACTCAACAAAAAACTATTGAGCGTGATGGCTATCAAGCGACCCAAGTTGGCTACGGCCGAATTCATAAGGAATTCCCGATGGCTGAACATCAAATTAGTGATGAGATAAAAGTTGGAGTCTTCAGTGAGGGCGAAGTGGTAACAGTTAGCGGGATATCCAAGGGTAAGGGTTTTCAGGGTGTGGTTAAGCGTCACCGTTTTGCTGGTGGTCCTAGGACTCACGGACAAAAGCATTCTGAACGTGAGCCCGGTTCGATCGGTGGCGGTTTACGCAATCGCGTTCCTAAAGGTATGCGCATGGCCGGGCGGATGGGCAATGATAGAGTTACTGTCAAAAATTTACGCGTGGTTAAAATTGATGAGGAGAATAATCGCTTGTATATCCAAGGCGCCGTGCCGGGGAGACGAGGAACTCTTCTGGAGATAAAAAGTCAAGATGAAAGCTAAAACTTACAATCAAGAAGGGAAAGAGGTTGGGACTATTAATTTGCCTAAAGAAATTTTTGGCCTGCCTTGGAATGCCGATTTGGTTCATCAGGTTATTGTCTCCATGCGCTCCAACCAACGTCACAACACCGCTCACGCTAAGGGTCGTGGCGTCGTTAGTGGTGGTGGCCGGAAGCCGTGGAAGCAGAAAGGTACCGGACGATCTCGTCATGGTTCCTCCCGGTCGCCAATCTGGTCGGGTGGTGGTGTAACTCATGGTCCGACTGTTGAACGCGTGTATGATAAGAAGATTAATAAGAAAATGAAGACTAAAGCCCTCTTGACTATTTTGTCGCAGAAATATCGTGATAATGAATTAGTTTTACTTGATGGTCTTAAGTTTCCGGCGATTAAGACTAAAGAAGCTCAAGCAATGATTAAGCATCTGTCTAAGGTTGAAGGTTTGAGTAAAATTAATTATAAAAAGGGCCGACGAGCACTCATTGCTTTCCCGACTCGCGACGACAATGCTCTAAAGAGTTTCCGCAATTTATCAAGTGTGTCTTTGATTGATACCCAAGATTTAGATCCGGTAAGCGCTCTAACTTATCAGTATTTGTTAATTACTAATCCGGAAAAAAGTCTCGCGCTTTTGACGAGTCGGTTAAAATAATATAACAATACAACAATGGCTACAACTACTGCCCAAACTACTAATAGCGTTATCAAACAACCTCACGTTACTGAGCGAACCACGGCGTTTTCTATGGACAATGATCATCCAGTTTACACTTTCGTGATTGATAAACGAGTCAACCGACTAGCAGTTAAATCTGCAGTCAAAGAGCTTTATGGGGTTACACCGATTCGCGTTAACATCGTTAATAGCCCAATTAAACCAATGTTTCGCAAGGGTATTCTCGGTCATAAGGCCGGTTTTAAAAAAGCGATGGTTTATTTAAAGAAGGGCGACAAAATTAATTTATGAAAAGTCATCGACCAACTAGTCCGGGCCGTCGTCAAACCGTTACGATTAATTATCGGAAAGTGTTAACAGCGACTAAGCCGGCCAAAGCTTTAACTCAAGGTTTCCGACGCGCTGTCGGCCACAATAATGTTGGTCGGATAACTGTTCGCCATAAGGGTGGTGGTCATAAGCGTCTCTATCGTGAGATTGATTTTCTTTATGATAAAAAAGATATTTCCGCGCGCGTGGAAACGATTGAATACGATCCTAATCGAAGCGGTTTTATCGGTTTGGTTTGTTATCAGGATGGAGATCGTCGCTACACTCTTTTGCCGGCCGGCTTGAAGGTTGGCGACTCTCTTATTGTTTCCGCTCAAGCTGAATTAAAAACCGGTAATCGCTTGCCTCTTAATAAGATTCCCGTTGGTACTTTTGTTTATAATATTGAAAATCAGCCAAATGGTGGCGCCAAGCTTGTCCGTTCGGCTGGCAGTTTCGCTCAAGTTTTGTCCCACGATGCCGGTTACGCTAATTTGAAATTGCCCTCAACGGAAGTTCGTCGAATTAGTGATCAAGCTTGGGCCTCTATTGGCGCCGTTTCTAACGATGAACGTAAGTTGGTAAGTTTAGGCAAGGCCGGCCGATCGCGTTGGTTGGGCACTCGGCCGACTGTTCGTGGTACTGCTAAAAATCCAGTTGACCACCCTCATGGCGGTGGCGAGGGTTGTCAGGGCATAGGTTTGCGCCGTGGTCCTAAGACCTCTTGGGGTAAATTAGCTTACGGAGTTAAAACCAGGCGCAAAAAGAAATATTCGCGTAATTTAATTGTTAGTCGTCGACAGAAACGCTTAAGAAAGAAATAAATTTTATGAAATCAGGTCTACTTTTGAGTTTAATTTGTGGATTGTTGTTTGCTCAAATGGCAATAGCGACAGTTGTTCCATTGCCTATTGAAATCGAAATCAATGAGACTAATGAAGAGATCGTCAGTAGTGATAATTACCAATTACCTAGAAGTTGGTTCTTGCTTAAAAAACATCAGGGGGTTGGTGATTTGGCAATTATTTCAGACGGTTCTGATTCTATTGTTGAACCACGTGCTGGTGGTTTAGCTAGAATCATTACTACCCCTTTTGATGAATCTTGGGTTGCTGAAGGAGCGTCTATTGTGGCGGTTTCTTCCCTAGATGCCGGAGTTACCACAGCCGTTGTTACTCCCGATCCCAAAGACAATAGTTTGGAACTCAATTTTGAACCACCGCTCGCTAGTGGGGCTTGTTACAGTCTTAATTTAGTGATTAATAATCCCGATAATACTATTGACTCAGTTTCTACTCCCTTGGCGCCAATTAAAGTCTTGTCTGGTGATGTGGATAGTAACGGAGTTGTTGATAATCAAGACATTCGATTGATCAGAGAACACCTCGATCAATTTGTTGATTCGGCTACCGCCAAATATGATCTCACTGGTAATGGCAAAATTAATTTTGCTGACCGCTGGTTTGCCCTTTTCCGAGTAGGGGATAAAGTTAGTGCTTGCAATTGACATCTTTGTTGGTTTTGTTAATATGAGTAACAATCTGCTTAGGTTGGGTAGATTGGGTTTTATTTATGTCTCGCTCACTTACTAAGGGGCTTTACGTTGACCCCAAATTATTGAAGAAGATCGCTGGGAAGAAACCCGGCGGTGTTGAGGTGATTAAAACTTGGTCTAGGGCTTCAACTATCAGTCCAGAAATGGTTGGTTTTCGTTTCGGTGTTCACAATGGTCGTAGTCATGTCGAAGTTTTAGCCACAGAAGACATGGTCGGTCATAAGTTGGGAGAATTCTCTCCAACTCGTAAATTTATCAGACACGGAGGCAAGGTTCAGAAAGAACTTGAACAAAAGCGCAAAGAGGCCGAAATTACCGCCGCCAAGGCCGCTTCTTCTCAGGGAACTACCGCCGGAGCCAAGACTGTTGGTAAAAAATAAATAAAACCATGCAAGCCTCTCTTTCTAATCTTCGAATTTCACCTCGCAAAGTGCGTCTGGTTGCCAATTTAGTCAAAGGCCGAACAGTTAAAGAAGCCTTGTCTAATCTTAATTGTTTAGTCAAACGATCTAGTCAGCCAATTGCTAAGTTGATTAATTCAGCTGTGGCTAATGCTCTTACTAATGCTAATAGCAATAATAGTCGAACTAAAATCGATAAAGACAGTTTGGTTATTAAGGAATTGCGCGTTGATAAGGGCCAGGTTCTTAAGCGTCAAATGCCTCGAGCCTTCGGTCGAGCTTCGCGAATTAATAAGCGTGGTAGTCGGGTAGAAGTTGTGTTAGAAAACAAAACCCATGAGTCATAAAGTCCACCCCTATTCTCATCGTCTCGGCATTATTCGCGATTGGCAATCGCGCTGGTTTGGTCGTCGAGGGCATTATCAGAAATTTTTGAAGGCGGATGTTCTGGTTCGTGAATATTTAGAGAAACGCTTGCGAGGCTTTTATGTTGACGCTATTGACATCGAGCGTGGAGAGAATAGTTTGAGAGTAATTATTAAATCTTCTCGTCCCGGGATGGTCATTGGTCGAAGTGGCGAGGGTTCTAATCGTCTAAAGCAAGATATCCTTAAGCTTTTGTCTAAAATTGATGCCGATGTCCCCAAGGAATTCCGGCTTGATATTGAGGAGGTTAAGAATCCGGAGTCTCATGCCAAAATTGTTGCCCAGATGATTGCGGAGAGTTTAGAGCGACGTCTAGCTTTTAAGCGAGTGGTGAAGCAGGCCATGGATAAAGTTATGGCAGTGCGCGGTGTCTTGGGAGTTAAGGTGGCTTTGGGTGGACGCTTAGGTGGCGCTGATATGGGTCGAGCGGAGAGTTACAAACGTGGTCGTTTGCCACTTCAGACACTACGCGCTGACGTTGACTTTGCTAGAGAGAAAGCCTATCTTTCTTACGGAGTCATTGGTATTAAGGTCTGGATTTATCGAGGCGATATTTTTTAAATTTATTTCACCATGCTTTTCCCTAAAAAAGTTAAATATCGCAAATGGCACACTTTTCGCCATAATCCTAATCGGCCCAAGGTGGCGACTCGGGGAATAACCGTGGCCTTTGGTTCTCATGGTTTAAAGGCGGTAACCGCTGGTCGAATTCGTTCAAATCAAATTGAGGCGGCGCGTAAGACGATCATGCATGAGATTAAGAAGACTGGTAAAATGTGGATTAGAGTTTTTCCCGATAAGCCTTACACGGCTAAGCCGGCGGAAGTCGGAATGGGTAAGGGCAAGGGAGATCCCCAGGGTTATGAGGTTATTATCTGGCCCGGACGAGTTTTGTTTGAGCTTGATGGCGTTGATGAATTAATTGCCAGAAACGCTTTGCGTAAAGCCGGCGCCAAGTTACCGCTTAAAACTAAGGTGATTGCTCGAGTATAATAATTATGATTACTTCTTCTAATAAAACTAAAAAGCGAATCCTAAGTGGCCTGGTGGTTTCTAATAAAACACCCAAAACTATTGTCGTGGAAGTTCAGCGTTTTGTTAAACACCCTAAGTATGGTAAATATATTAAGCGCTCCAAGCGTTACCAGGCGCATGACGAGTCTAACCGACATCAAGTTGGTGATCAGGTTCAAATTCAGGAATCTCGGCCAATGTCTCGTTGTAAACATTTTATAGTCTTATGATTCAACCACAATCCATTGTTAAAATAGCTGATAATACCGGAGCCAAAATAGGCCGAGTGTTCAAAGTTATCGGCGGATCCAAACGACGTTATGCCGAAATCGGCGATGTGGTCATTTTGTCTGTGCAAGTTGCCGAACCTAAGAAGGCTCTTAAAAAGAAAGATGTCTCTCGCGCCGTGGTTGTCCGACAGAAGAAGCCTTATCGTCGCTTGGATGGTTCGTATATTCGTTTTGACGAGAATGCTGTAGTGATTTTAGAATCAGACAAGAGTGAACCGCGCGGTGGTCGTATTTTCGGTCCCATTCCTCGAGAATTGGCCGAACGAGGTTATCAGAAAATTGCTTCTTTAGCTCCAGAAATAGTATGAAAATCAAGAAGAATGATAATGTCATAGTGATTGCCGGCAAAGATCGGGGTAAAAAGGGAAAGGTCTCTCGATCTTTGCCGTCTTTGGAACGAGTGGTGGTGGAGGGGGTAAATATTGTTAAGCGACGCCAACGATCCAAACAGGCGAACAAAAAAGGCCAAGTTCTTGAGTCGGCATCTCCTGTTCATGTTTCTAATGTTCAGATCTGGTGTGCGAAATGCCAAAAGGGTGTTCGTTCGGGTAATCAGAAGTCTGGAACTAAAAAAGTGAGAATTTGTAAGAGTTGTGGTGAGGTCTTGTAATTTTTTTATGACTAAAGTAATTAAACAAATTAAACAATCGACCAAGAGCAAGAGCGCTGTCAATCCGATGTCTTTGCCCCGATTGCAAAAGATTATTATTTCTACCGGTGTTGGCAAGATTAATAAAGATAAAAAGCGCTTAGAGCTAATTGCCGATCGTTTGGCAAAAATCACTGGTCAGAAGCCAGCTCCCCGTGGCGCTAAGAAGTCGATTGCTGCTTTCAAATCTCGCCAGGGTGATGTTGTTGGCATGGTCGTAACTCTTCGCGGTAAGCAAATGCGAGGATTCTTGGCTAAATTATTAAACGTGGCAATTCCCCGAACCCGAGACTTTAGAGGTTTTGATCCCAAACAAATTGACGAAATGGGCAATCTAACTTTTGCTATTAAAGAGCACACTATCTTTCCCGAGACTTCTGATGAAGATATCAAAGATGTTTTCAGTTTGGCGATTACCATGACAACCACGGCGAAGAATTATGAACAGGCTCTAAAGTTCTTTAATTCTATTAATTTTCCGTTTAAGAAATGAAGTTGACTTTAGAGAGTTAGCTTGTTAGGATAAGCATTGCCCTAAGGGGCGTTTTATGGCTAAAACATCAGTTATTGCCCGAGCTCAAAAAAAGCCGAAATGGAGCACCAGAGTAGTGCGACGGTGTTTTCGTTGTGGTCGTCGGCGGGGTTACATGCGAGACTTCGATCTTTGTCGAATTTGTTTTCGCGAGCTTGCTAATGAGGGGAAAATTCCCGGAATCAAAAAATCTTCATGGTAACTGATCCTGTCGCTGATATGATTACTCGTTTGAAGAATGCCCAAATGGCAGGTTTGCCGAAGGTGCAAATGCCTTTGTCGTCTCTAAAATATCAAATTGCTGAAGTCTTGAAGCAAGATGGTTATGTTAAATCGGTTACCAAACGAGGAAAAAAGATTAAGAAAACTTTGGAGATCGAGTTAATTTACACTGACGGTCGTCCTCGAATCAACGAAGTTTATCGAATTTCCAAGCCGTCCCGTCGAGTTTATTCTCGAGCTAAGGAGGTTAGATCAGTTAGGCAAGGAAGTGGTCGCGCTATTTATTCCACAACCAAGGGTATCTTAACTGACAAGGCGACTCGCGAGGCTAAGCTTGGCGGTGAGTTATTATTTAAAATTTGGTAATTATGTCAAGAATTGGTAAACAAATAATCAAACTGCCCGAAAAAGTTTCCGCCGAAATCACCGACGGCTTGATTGTGATCAATGGACCATTGGGAATTCTTAAGCGACCATTTAATCCAATCATTGAGATTATTTGTTCTGATAATCAGGAAATCACCTTCAAACCTCGTCGTGAGACGGTTGAATCTCGTGCCCTGTGGGGAACTTACGCCGCTCATGTTAAGAATATGGTTTCTGGCGTTGTTACTGGTTATCAGAAGAAACTGATCATCGAAGGTGTTGGCTATCGCGCCAATCTCTCTGGTGATAAATTAACCCTTAGTCTTGGCTTGTCACACCCCATTGAGCTGATTGTCCCATCTGGTCTCAAAGTCTTAGTGGAGAAAAATATAATCACTATTTCTGGAGTTGATAAAGAATTGGTCGGTCAATTTTCCGCAGACATTAGAGCTTTGAAGAAGCCGGAGCCTTACAAAGGCAAGGGAATTCGTTATGAGACAGAGATTGTTCGTCGCAAGGAGGGTAAGCGAGCCACAACTTAAAATTAGTAATTTATTCTGTTTATGATTAATACCAAAATAGACAAACAAAAACGTCGTCACGCTCGAGTCAGGGCCAAAGTTAGTGGCACCGCTTCTCGACCGCGTTTAACCGTCTTTCGTTCCAACAAATTTATTTACGCTCAATTGATTGACGATGTTTCTGGACGAACTCTAGTTTCTATTACTGACAAGGCTTTGCTTAACGACAAGGGTATTGCGACGGGGAAACGACCAGTTGATGCCGGTTTTACCAAGGTGCCAAAGGCTTATCGCGCTGGTCAAGAATTAGCCAAGCTGGCTCTAGCTACTAAAATTGATCAAGTCGTTTTTGATCGAGGTGGTTATCGTTATGCTGGTAGAGTTAAGGCGATTGCCGAAGGCGCTCGCACTGGTGGTTTAAAATTTTAATAATCATGGAATCAACTCAACAAAAATCAAGACCAAGCAATCGCCGTTCCGGCCAGAGACCCGAGCGAGCCAAGCCGGAATTTGAACAAAAGATTTTGGATATTCGGCGAGTCACTCGAGTCGTTAGAGGCGGTCGTCGCTTTAGCTTCTCTTTAGTCGTCGCTATCGGCGATCGTCGCGGTCAGATTGGCTTGGGGGTTGGCAAGGGTAGTGACATCGCTGCGGCGATGGGCAAAGCCTACCGCGAGGCTAAGAAGGAAATGTTCCGTCTTCCTCTGACCAAGAATTCGTCTTTACCCCACGAGGTTGAGGCCAAGTCTTGCGGTTCGCGAGTAATAATTCGCCCCGCTAAAGGTCGAGGCTTAGTTGCTGGTAGTTCGGTGAGAACCATTTTGGCTCTTGGCGGAGTCCGTGATGTGAGTGCCAAGATTAATTCAAAGAGTAAAAATAAACTCAATAACGCTAGAGTTACTATTAAAGCCCTTCGTCAACTGCAGTCAGTAATATAAAATCTAAACATGCAAATACATCAACTTATTCCTAATACTCCTAATAAAAAGTCCAAATCCATCGGTCGTGGTGGTAAACGTGGCAAGACTTCTGGTCGAGGGACTAAGGGGCAACGCGCTCGCGCTGGACACCGTATTCGTCCAGAATTACGAGATTTAATTAAAAAGATCCCCAAACAACGCGGTTATCGTTTCCATTCCATTGAACAAAAAATGGTTGTAATCAACTTAAGCTCATTAGAGAAAAACTTTGAGGCCAATGCCAAAATTACCCCAACTCTCTTGGTTGAGAAGAAATTAATTTCCGCTAGACTGTCTCCCTCACTCTCTTTGTTGATTAAAGTCTTGGGTACCGGTAATCTTAGCAAGCCTTTGATCATTTCCGGTTGCGCCGTTTCCGCCCCGGCGCGTGTTAAAATAGAGGCTGTCGGTGGCCAGGTGTTGAAATAAAACATGTTGTCTAACCTTATTCATAAATTTCGCTTGATTCTTCAAGATGTATCCTTGCGCAATCGCATTTTATTTGTCTTGTTGGTGCTAGTTTTGTTCCGCTTAGGAGCGGCAATACCTATTCCGGGTGTTGATCTTCTAGCCTTACAGAACTTCTTTTCTGATAATCAATTTTTTGGCTTACTAAACGTTTTTTCTGGTGGCGGTTTAGCTAACTTGTCCATCTTCATGTTAGGTGTTGGTCCTTACATTACTGCTTCAATCATTATGCAATTATTAACGATCATGGTTCCAGCTATCAAGGAGATGTATCACGAGGCCGGTGAGGCTGGTAAACGTAAATTTATCCAGTATTCTCGTTTATTGACTGTTCCTCTCGCCGCGCTCCAAGGTTGGGGTCTCTTGGCTCTATTAGAGCGACAAGGAGTAATTGCTCACGCTGGTGTGCTTGAATTAGCCCTCAATATTATTACTATCGTGGCCGGTTCACTGCTTCTCATGTGGTTGGGCGAGCTTGTCGGTGAGTATGGCATTGGCAATGGCATCTCTCTCTTAATCTTTGCCGGTATTGTGGCGAGTATCCCTCAATCCTTGGGGCAAATTTTCGTCAATTACGAAGTAGCGCAAGTTCCTCTTTACTTAGTCTTTATTGTCGCTTCTGTAGCAATTATCGCTGGTGTGGTGATGGTTACCGAGGCGGAGAGACCTATTCCAATTACTTATGCCAAGCGGATTAGGGGAACGCGAGTGTATGGTGGTGTTTCAACTTATTTGCCAATTAGACTTAATCAAGCCGGAGTGATGCCAATTATCTTTGCTCTCTCTATTTTGCTATTTCCTCAAATGGTTGTTAATTTTTTGAGTCGAGTGAGTAATCCTTTGATTCAGAATGTTTCCGAAACTTTATTAACTCTCATTAATAATCCTTGGCTTTATTCTATTGCTTACTTTGTTTTAGTCTTCGTTTTCACTTATTTTTACTCGGCTATCACTTTTGATCCAGATTCTGTTGCTACTAATTTACAAAAGAGTGGCGCCTTCGTTCCTGGTATTCGCCCTGGTGCGCCCACAGCGGAATACGTTGGCTCGGTCTTGTATCGCTTAACGCTCATTGGCGCCCTTTTCTTGGGTATCGTCGCCATGTTGCCACTATTGATGAGGGCTATTACCGGTATTTCCGCTCTGGCTATTGGTGGCACGGCACTCTTGATTGTGGTGTCTGTGGCCCTAGAATTTATGAAGCAGATCAACGCTCAACTCTCTATGCGGGAGTACTAAGATCTAGTCTGAGTTTGGTGACGAGGTTCTCTTTTATTGTGATCATTGGTATAATTAACTTATGTCTGAAATTATTTTTAACCCCGACGAGGCCGATTTGTCGCGTGATAATTATCGTTCCACTCGGGGTGGATTGCTAGGTTTGTTTATGCGCTTAACCGGCATTGAAGATGAGCTGGCGGCTAATAAAATCATGTTGGCTATCGCCATTATTTTCTTCGTTGCCTCGGTGATAATCCTGTGGACCTACCTGTAGTCATTTTTATTGGATATTCGGGTTGTGGCAAGGGGACACAGTCGGCTTTGTTGATGGATCATTCAACCCTCTATCTCCAGACTGGTAAACTCTTTAGAGATTTATCAGAGCAAAACAGTTTAACTGGCAACTTGGTTAAACAGTATTTATCTACTGGTCGTCGATTGCCGGACTTTCTGGCGGTTTGGAATTGGGGGCGAGTGTTGGTAGAACAAATCGCCAATTATCAGCGGATTTTGCTTGATGGTGCTCCTAGATCTTTAACTGAAGCGCAAGCGCTTGATTCAGCTTTTGATTTTTATCAACTTCAGCCTCGGACCATCTTTTTCCTCAAGGTTAGTCGTGAGTGGGCCACTGACCGTTTACGGGAGCGCGGACGTGATGACGATCTTAATCTCGCTGACATCGCTAGACGCCTTGATTGGTTTGAAGAATCAGTGGCTCCGGCGCTCGATTTCTTCCGTGACCATCCTGCTTATCGGTTTGTGGAATTAGACGGGGAGCGGCCTATTGAAGTTATTCATGAGGAGATCCTCCAATTTTTAAATGATCACCATCAAAACTGAAGCAGATATCGCAATCTTACGCCAAGGGGGGAAACGCTTAGCTAGACTCCTTCAAGCTTTGAGTAAAAAAGTGGCGCCTGGGGTTACCCCTAAAGATTTAGATCTCTTGGCGAGGCAAATAATTAAAGAGGGTGGTGATTTGCCCGCCTTCCTAAACTATCAACCGGCGGGAGCCTCACAACCCTTTCCAGCCGCTTTGTGTGTGTCCGTAAATGACGAGGTTGTTCACGGAATTCCTTCTGATAAGCCTCTGCAAGATGGTGATATTGTTAGTTTAGACTGTGGTTTGAACCATCGTGATCGTTTTACTGATATGGCTATCACCGTGCCGGTTAACCAGGTCTCTCCTCAATTGCAGACTCTAATTAAAATAACCGAAGAAGCTTTACTGGCGGGAATTAAAGTTGCTCGCGCTGGACATACCACTGGCGATATTGGTGTGGCTATTGCCACTATCGCTCGTCGGCATAATTATGGTTTGGTAAGAGAATTAGGTGGTCATGGGGTTGGCTTTGAGGTTCACGAAGATCCAGAAATTCCTAATTATGGTCGACGCGGTCGAGGCGTGGTTCTCAAGTCGGGTATGGTCATTGCGATTGAGCCGATGTTTAACTTGGGTCAAGGGGCGGTCAAATTTCTGGACGATGGTTATACTGTTAAGACTATTGATGGCTTACCGTCGGCTCATTTTGAACACACAGTCTTGATTACTGACGCCGAGCCGGAGATCCTGACTTCTCTATGATGCATCATTTAGGTTATAATCTGTAGTAATGGAATTATCTAAACTTTCGCCTGAAACTAAAGTTTTTACCAATCCGGAAGAGGAATTGAAATATTTACGTGCAGAAATTAGCAAACGAGAGCGCGAATTAGAAGAGCGTGGTCAACTAACACCTAAAGCTGAAGTAGCGAAGTCAGTTCTTGATGATTATCAAGAACAGCCAAGTTCGGAAGTGTTGCATCCCCATTTTACTTTGCCAGCGCAAGAAGTTGAAGAAATCGTTCTTAATTTAAAACCAGAACTTCACGATGACAAAATGTCAGAATTGTTGGGCTTGATTCAAACTAAAGGGGTTAAAAATACTCTAGTCATGGTGGATAAATTAGCTAATCCTCATCTGACTGATGATTTCCATCGATTTCTAGTTGCTTATTTGGTTAGCGGTTATCCAGTCTTGGGACTTAAGCAAAAGTCAGCCCTCTGGAAGACTTTCCAGATGACTCTTTATGAGATTACTTTACCTTTGGCCGATAAACAAGAACCGGCTAAGCCCTTGAGAGAATTACTTTCTAGCATGGAGCAATTTTACGCCGGCATGCTGTCGATTAAAGATCTTGATGATCTTGGACCTAATCATTTTACTCTGGAAATTGCCGTTGCTAATCAGAGTGATGAGTTTATTTTTTATGCCGCTGTGCCAACAGCACGAAAGAATTTATTCGAGAAGCAGTTGTTGGCGATTTTTCCCTTAGCTCAGCTTGTTCCGGCGCCAGACGATTATAATATTTTTAATGCCGATGGTGTTTCTGTTGGTGCTTATGCCAAGCTTGATCGTTCGGCTATTTATCCGCTCAAGACTTATGATAATTTCGACTACGATCCGCTTAATATTCTGTTAAATAGTTTTTCTAAAACCAATAGACAGGGCGAGGGGGCGGCAATTCAATTAGTGTTTAAGCCTACTGGTGATCATTATGCCAAGCAGTATCGCCACACTCTTGATCAATTGAATCGCGGTGTTGGTCTTAAAGAAGCTTTACCGGCCGAGACTTTGTGGTCAGAGTTTTCCCGATCGGGACTGGTTAAAGATGTTCAGGAGTTCTTTTTTCCTGAAAAATCGAGTAAGACATCAGAGCCAAAAGAGTCGAAATCTAAACCAGTTGATCAATCGGTAGTTAAGCTGTTTGAGGAGAAAGTTGCCTCGCCGATAGCGACAGTCAATTTGCGTTTAATCGCTTCTGGTCCAAGTCGCGGTAGTACTGAAGCGATCTTAGCTGATATGGAAGCATCTTTTAATCAATTTAGTAATTCTGGTGGTAACAAGTTAGCTTTTGTTCGTCCGACTGGTTCAAAATTAGATGCTTTGCTAAAAAGTTATTCTTTTCGAGATTTTGATTTTCACCACTCTCTGCCTTTAAATCTTAAAGAGGTCGTTAGTGTGGCTCATTTGCCGACTACTGGTCGTGTGCCGACTTCTCAACTTAAGCAAAGTAAAGCTGGTCAATCGGCTCCACCAACTGGCTTGCTTGATAGCGGTTTGTTGTTGGGAGTTAATCGTTATCAGCAGAAAGAGACAAAGATTTTCATGTCAGCTGAAGATCGCCTTCGTCACTTCTATGTCATTGGTCAGACTGGTACTGGTAAAACAACCTTGTTAAAAAATATGATCGCCCAAGATATTGCGACTGGTGAAGGGGTTTGCTTCATTGATCCTCACGGTAACGATGTGGAAGAAATTCTTAGTTATATTCCCCAGAATCGTTATGAAGATTTAACTTATTTTGACCCAAGTCACACGGCTCGCCCCATTGGTCTTAACATGCTGGAATTTGATCCGGATTATCCTGAACAAAAAACCTTTGTGGTTAACGAGATGATTTCTATTTTTAATAAACTTTTTGACATGAAGACGGTTGGTGGACCGATGTTCGAACAGTATTTCCGAAACGCGGTTTTGTTGATCATGGAAGATCCAGCTTCCGGCAACACTTTATTGGATGTCTCGCGAGTCTTAGCTGACAAGCGTTTTCGTGAACTTAAATTAAGTCGTTGTCGTAACCCAATTGTTTTGCAATTTTGGCGCGAGGTGGCCGAGAAGGCTGGCGGCGAAGCCGCCTTGTCCAATATCGTTCCTTACATCACCAGTAAGTTTGATATTTTCTTAAGTAATGACATTATGCGACCGATTGTCGTGCAGGAGAAATCAAGTCTCAATTTCCGTCAGATTATGGATGAAAAAAAGATTCTTCTCGTTAATTTATCTAAGGGTCGCTTGGGAGATATTAATGCCCATCTCATCGGCTTGATTATTGTTGGTAAAATATTGATGGCGGCCCTCTCGCGAATTGGCAGTCAGTCCAGCGCTGTTCCGGCCTTCTACCTCTATATTGATGAATTCCAGAATGTAACCACTGACTCGATTGCTACCATTTTGTCCGAGGCGCGAAAATATAAATTAGGCTTAACGGTTGCCCATCAATTTATCGCCCAATTGGAGGAAAATATTCGTGACGCTGTTTTTGGCAACGTCGGGTCTATGGCGGCCTTTAGAGTTGGGGCTACTGACGCGGAACATTTGGTTAAACAATTTGAGCCGATATTCTCCACGACAGATTTAATGAACTTAGACAATAGGCATGCTTATCTTAGGTTACTGGTGAATGGCCGTCCGGTAAAGCCTTTCGACATTGAGACTTTAGCGCCACCGCCTGGTATCTCTGTCGAAGCTCTAGCTAGCCTAAAGCAATTATCTTATGCTAAACATGGTAGTGATAGAGCTGTTGTGGAAGAGGCGATTATGCTAAAATACAAAAATTAAGATGACTAATAAATTACCCCATCCACGGTTAGAGCGTACTTTGGTTTTACTCAAGCCGGACGCTATCCAAAGAGCTTTAATGGGGGAAATTATCAGTCGTTATGAGCGGATTGGCCTTAAATTGGCTGGCTTAAAGATGCTTGTCCCGACTGCGAAGCAGATTGAGAAACATTACGTTCTTGACCCAAATTGGCGACGGATAACTGGCGAAAAAGTCATTCAGGCTTATATCGATAAAGGTCTTAAGCCACCAGTTGAGGATCCTTATCAAGCTACAGAGATAATTCTTAGAAATTTAAAGAAATATATGACTAGTGGACCTCTAGTGGCAATGGTTTGGCAGGGGGCTAATGCGGTGGCGATTGTTAGAAAGATCACTGGAGGCACAGAACCCTTAACTTCTAGTGTGGGAACTATCCGCGGTGATTTTGTTTTAGATTCTTACGCCATGTCTGACACGGATGGTCGATCTATTCGTAATTTGGTTCATGCTTCCGGCTCGGTTAAAGAAGCGATTAATGAAATTCGCCTCTGGTTTACTCCCAAAGAATTGATTGATTATCGCTTAGTTCAGGAGCAAATTCTCTATGATGTTAATCTAGATGGAATTCTAGAGTAGCAGTGGATAATTTAGGCGATCCGAGGCTAATTAAGGTGCTTGCTGTTTAGGTTTGCGTTTCTTTAGTTTAGCTTTATACTAAGTGAGAGGTTGCTTGGGGTATTATCTAGATCAAAATATTTTAAGGGATTCCCAAACAGTCGGTGCCTTGGTACCAACTTGCGGAAACCCACCTAGAACCTAGATTCTAGGGTAATAGTTTCCAAGTGACCTCGCTAAAGCCCACCAATTTTACAAAAATGTGGTGGGTTTCAGCGTTTTTAGGTTATACTTAAGCAAGATGACTAATAACAGTAATTTGAGAGTTACTTTCTGTGGCGGTGCCGGTATGGTAACGGGCGCTAATTTCTTATTGACTGACGGTGGCTTGTCTGGCAATAAGGTCTTAGTTGATTGCGGATTAATTCAAGGGTCAAGAATTGCTGAAGAACAGAATTATGCTCCTTTTTCTTACCGTCCAGAAGAAATTTCAGTTCTGCTTGTTACTCACGCTCATCTTGATCACATTGGTCGAATTCCTAAATTAATTAAAGACGGTTTTCGGGGGAAAATTTATTCGACAGCGCCAACCAAAGAAATTTCGGAGTTAAGTTTGATTGATAGTCTTGGAGTTTTGAGTAAAGAAATTAGGGGTAGTGGTAAGCCTTTACTCTATGAACAAAAAGACGTCGCTCTAGCGATGGATTTATGGCAGACTCTAGATTATGGAGAATCAATAGAGCTGGGGGAATTTCTGGTTACTCCCAGAAACGCCGGGCACATTCTCGGCTCGGCGATGTTTGAGTTCAAGCACCAACCTAGTAATACAAACATTGTCTTTACTGGTGACTTGGGAAATTCTCCGGCTCCTTTACTGCCAGACACGGAATTAATTAAACAGGCTCATTATTTAATCATGGAAAGCGTCTATGGTGATCGCAATCATGAAGACAGGTCTAATCGTCGAGATTTATTGGAAGACGCGATAGAAAACACCATGCACCGTGGTGGCACTCTGGTTATTCCGGCCTTTTCTATCGAGCGAACGCAGGAGATGCTCTATGAGATTGAGCACATGATGGAGTCCTCACGGATACCTCTAGTGCCGGTTTTCATTGACTCACCCCTAGCGATTAATGTCACAAAAATTTACAAAAAGTATGATCATTATCTCAGTCATCGCGTTGAGCCAATCATCCAGGGTCATGATGGCATTTTCAGTTTTCCCCAGTTGCGTCCAACTCTAAGTACAGAAGCTTCTCGAGATATCGCCTCTTTACCCCAACGCAAAATAATTATTGCCGGCTCGGGAATGTCCAATGGTGGACGAGTTATTCACCATGAGAAGCAATATTTACCTGATCCAAAGAACGCCTTATTGCTGGTGGGCTATCAAGTTGCTGGTAGTTTAGGTCGCCAAATTCTCGACGGAGCTAAGTTTGTTAAAATTTTGGGCGAACAGGTTCCGGTTAGAGCCGAGATTATTAATATTAGTGGTTATTCGGCCCACAAAGATTATCAGGGTCTGATGGAATTTGTCCGTCAAACCGGTGATTCTCTCGAGAAAGTTTTCGTCGTGATTGGTGAGCCAAAATCTTCTTTATATTTAGCCCAAAGTTTGCGAGATTATCTTGGTGTTGATGCTGTTGTGCCTAAGGCTGGTGATGTGGTGGAAATTCCATTAAACTAATAAATGTTAATATTGATATCAAATTAAAATCATGACTTCGCTAATTTTTAAAAACAAAAACAAGCACAAACATCAGCACATGCAGTTTAAGTTCTGTGTTTCTGGAGCGGCGCAAACTGGTCATTGTGGTCCTGGTGCTCTAGAACAAGCCAAGCAACTTGGCCGATCAATTGTGGAAATTGGCGGGGTTCTAGTTACTGGCGCCACGACTGGTTTTCCACTTTGGTCGGCTGTTGGCGCCAAGGAGGCTGGTGGAGTTTCTATCGGCCTCTCACCAGCTTCTACTGAACGCGAACATGTTGAGGTTTACGGCTTGCCACTTGATTATATGGATTTGATTATTTATACCGGTTTTGGCTATTCGGGTCGTAATTTGCTCCTGACACGCTCTTCTGACGCGGTTATTGTCGGTTGTGGTCGGGTGGGGACAATTAATGAATTTACCGTCGCCTTTGAGGACGGGCGTTTGCTGGGTGTCTTGGAAGGACCTTGGCTGACGGATGAAGTAATTAAAGATATTATGATTAAGGGTCACAGACATAGCGATAGGGTCATCTTTGATGACGACCCGGCGCGCTTGGTTAAGCGTCTCGCTGAGATTTTAGAAAAAGAAAAGGCGATGGAGAAAAAGTTTTATCGAAATCCGGATCACTCTGTCATTAATCCAGGCAGTGATCACAAGGGCGCTATTTTATAAACTCAATTAAGCGTTCGAAAGTTTTTGGTTCGTTTTCCGCCAAGTCAGCTAGGATTTTGCGATCAACAATAACTTCTTTTTTCTTAAGTAGATTGATAAAACGACTATAAGACAACTCAAAAGGTTTAAGCGCCGCGCCAATTTTAATATTCCACAAGCGACGAAAGTCGTTCTTCTTTGCGCGTCGATGAGCCCAGGCGTGTTTGCCAGCATGCAGGATGGCAACTTTCGCTTCGCGCTCCTTAGTCGAGCGGCCAAAGCGGTAGCCCTTAACTTGCTTTAAGACTTTACGGCGATGCTTTAATGAAATGGTTCCTCGTTTGACTCTTGGCATGGTTGTGATTATTAATTTGTACCTGGTAAGTATCTGGCCAAATCCTTATTTTTAAACTTCAGAGATACTGGTTTCTTCCCATTCAATTGAGAAGATCGACTGGCTTTGGCATTAAAGTGGTTTTGCCCACTCTTACGCGCCAAAACTTTGCCCTTGCGGGTAATTCTAACTCTCTTTGCTAATGATTTATTTGTTTTCATGTAATGTTTTATAAACTATTTGGCGCGTTCGATGATTACGCTGATACCCTTATGGCTTTTCTTAACACTCTCGGCGATGCGATATTCCTCGGCGATAAATTTAAGTAGACGTTCTAATCTTTCAGTTAAGAATTTCTGATCGAAATATTTCGCTCTACCTCGGAGGAATAGCTCAATTTTTACTCGATGCCCGTCGTGTAAAAAGTCAGAAGCTTTACCGGCTTTGATTTGCAAATCATGATCACCGGTACCGATCTTTACCTGAATATTTTTTGTTTCGGTTACTTGGGCTTTGGTTCTTGTTGCCTTCAGTTTCTTGTTTTCCAGGTACTGATATTTGCCAAAATCCATTATTTTTGCCACTGGCGGTTGAGCTGTCGGTGAGATCTCGATTAGATCTAAACCCTCCATTTGAGCCCTCTTTAGGGCTTCGCTCAAGCTAATTACCCCCAGATTTTCTCCCGTTGAGCCAATAACCCGAAGTTCGGGCGCTTTTATTTGATGATTAAATCTGGTTGCTCGTGACAATGATGTTTTGGTTAAACATTAATGAACTCTAAAATCCTAATCTATTTCAATCTCTAAGTCAACACAAACCCCCGAGGCGATAATTTGCCACCGGGGGATTGAACTTACTTAACTTACTTAAATAGTAATAAGTAGTATAAGTAATAGAAGTATCAATTAATTTAGCTAGCGGTTTCAGGAACAGGAAGTTCGTCGCTGATTGATTCATCTTCCATTTCTGGTACCTCTGGCAGTTCAGGAAGTTCAGTCGTCTCTTCTGGTGGTAACACCTCTTCTGGCAATGGCGGATAGACATCCTCTGGATTCTCGTTGTCTCGATTGCCGTAGTACATATAGCCACCAATAATTAGGATCAGGGCAATAATGACAATAATTACTCCGGTGCCGAAACCTTGTTTTGTGTTTGTCATAATGACGAAAATAAATAAACTAAAACTGTTAATAATTCGACCCTAACTACTCCAGTGCCATTATAACTTATTAGTTTCAAAATACCAAGAAAATTATCCACCATGCTATAATAGGCCAAAATCATGATAGAAAATAAGCGGGCGTACTTTGATTATGAGATTATAGAAAAACTCGAAGCGGGGCTAGAACTCCGCGGTTTTGAGGTTAAGGCTATCAGGGCCGGCAAGGCTTCTATTGTCGGCTCGCGGGTGATTATTCGTGGTGGCGAGGCTTTCTTGGTTGGAACGATAATTCAGCCTTATCAAGCTAATAATCTGCCCAATAACGCTGATTCTTCTGATAAACCTCATCGTTTATTATTAAATACTAGAGAGATTAATCACTTAGATGAAAAGAGTCGGCAGGGTCGCTTGACAATCGTACCTCTTAAGGTTTATAATAGTCATGGTCGTCTAAAAATAGAAATTGCCCTAGTGCGAGGCAAGAAGCGCTTCGACAAGCGCGAGAGCATCAAGAAGCGTGACACCAAGCGACAAATAGACCGGACCTTGAAAAATAGGGACTAGTAATCAGGGATTAGGTGATAAGGGTCAGGTGTTAGTGGGATACTAATCCCTAAAACCTAATTTCTAATCCCTAATCCAATTGGGGATGATCGGCTTCGACGTGTGAAGGGATCTCTCGAAGCAAGCCGAGGTAACTCCAACCTCGTTAAACTCGGAGTATTCAGGTAAGTGCAAACTCATCTGACGACAGCGTTGTATCACCATACTTCGCTCCTTCTTACGCTTTAGCCTAAGGAGGCATTTATTCATCAGGAGGCTGGCTAGTGATGAATAGGTGAAATATTTTGCCAGCTAGAGTTGCCAATTGTCTCATTGGCAACTTGAATTCCGTCAATGGCGGAACATCGAGGCTCGACCACGCGATCTTTTGTTGGCTTATTGTTGCGCTGGTTTAACATCTTAAACCGACTAAGCTTGTAGAGTTCTTTAGATTTTTTTACTCGGACGCGGGTTCGATTCCCGCCATCTCCACTAGACCAAAAATGGCCACCTTTACGGTGGCTGTTTTTGTGTCTTGCTGGAGCGGGTTGGGGGAATCGAAAGCCGGAACCGCCGAAGAGGCGGTGAGGCGGGGTCGCGCAAATTTTCAGCAGAAAATTATGTGTGACCGATTCCCGCCATCTCCACCACTTCGCTCCTCGGATACTCGGAGCTACGCGGTGCAAGCACCACAAGAATACCTGCCACAAGCGGGTGTTTTTGACTTTCTGTTTTTGGATGTTTACGTTGGTAAATTAATAAGTTAAAATAATGACCATGGACGACCTATTTTTAATTTTATTTTTTGTTTCGTTTGTTTCCTTGGTTGTCGGTTTGATAAGGCCAACCGCTTTTTCTCGTTTTATTAAAGGTGAAATAACGCGAAAAAAAATAATTACAATTTTTGGAATTGCAATAGTCGCTTCTTTTGTTTTGTTTGGTATTGCTAATGATAACTCAAAAAATAACAACGAAGTCTCCACGCAACCTGTTATAGAAAAGACCAGCATCCCACCTGCATCAGTAAAAACAGAAACAACCCCCACAACAACACAAGCACCAACCCCAATTACCGTTAAAATCGAGGATAAACCTGAACCAATATCAAGCGAGACAACTAGTCAAAAAAACGCTGTTAAAAAAGCAAAATCTTACTTGGGTTACTCAGCTTTTTCTCACAATGGGCTGGTCGCTCAATTGGAGTACGAACAATTTTCACACGCTGACGCGATTTATGGTGCAGATAATTCTGGTGCTAATTGGAATGAACAAGCAGTCAAAAAGGCCAAATCGTACATGGAATATTCAGCTTTTTCACGCGGTAGTTTAATTGAACAGCTAAAATATGAGGGATTCACGCAAGCACAAGCAGAGCATGGGGCTAACGCGGTTGGTTTATAGTGATACAAATAAGGACAAGGTAAAAAGTGTAAATCCTAGATCTTTTTCGCTCATAATCCAAAATTACAAATCGACAACACGAGCAAAAAGACGAACGAAAGGCCGAGATAGCTAATTTTATGCACACAATCCATAACGTCAAATATGTAACCGAGGAATCATTTGAAGTAGTGAAAAACATACTAGGATTCAAGAAAATTAATGATTATTACAAACTTGGTTGGAAAGCTTTTCTCAATAGTCAGAAAATAAAATCGCAAGAATGAAAACATTTTTTATTGATGAATCAGGAAATTTGGGAAGCAAGGGTAGGTATTTTGTTATTACTTTGCTTGCTCCACAAAAAAGTAAACGCATAAATAATTTTATGCGTAAATTTTGTGCCAAGAATTTTCTCAAAGAAGTAAAAGCAAGTCAGCTTTCTTTTTCGCAAAAGCAGTTTATTTTTAATAAGCTATGCAGTGCTAATGACTATAATATTTTCTATATTGTTGCCGATAAATTAAACATTGATAACAAAAAAATACTTGAGGATAAAAACTTGTGCTATAACTACCTTTTTTCTTTTTTAGTGAAGAAAACCATCAAAAGCACTCAAGAGGACATCACTCTGTTACTTGATAATCACTCCACAAAAGTAAAATCCATAAACTCATTGGCTGATTACATCAAAATCAAAGCTTTTACACAATGGGGTTTTACACACGATCTGAATATTTTCTATGTCGATTCAAAAAATTCAAAAATTGTACAAGCCGCTGACATTGTTTCAAATGCAATTTATGCGAAATACACTTACGGAAAGGATCATTTTTATAGAAAACTTACCATTAGCGAATCTATTAAGTTTCCATATAGTAAATTTGCCCCAAAACCACCTGTGGATAACAGCTTATTGACTCCGTAATACACTTCGCATATACTTAAATTGATGTAAATCTTGTGCGGAGCTTAATGTAAGTAAGTGACGTATTCCGTCACCGAAGCACAAGTTGTCTTGAGAAGCCCTGCGGGGCTTTTCTTTTTTTTATTAAATTTAATTTGCTAATATGCTTATGCTATACTTATCTATTATTGGTTTAGTATAAAATTATAATTATTATGAATCCAGACGAAGTTAATCAAAATGTTCCTAGTACTCCCGTGGTTGAGCCGAGTGTTGATAATCACACCCTGCTTGGTATCTTGTCGTACATTGGTCCTTTGGTGATTGTTTCTTTCATGATGGGGAAAGAGATTCCGTTTGTGAAGTTCCACGTCAAGCAGGGCGCGGTGTTGTTTGCCATTGAGGTTGTGTTGTGGTTGATTGGCTCTTTCTTGTGGCAATTCTGGATGTTGATGAACATTCTTAATTTAGCAGTCATCATTCTCGCTATTATTGGTATCGTTAATGTTGTCCAGCGTCAAGAGAAACCGCTTCCGATCATCGGTCACTTGTCTAAGTATTTCAAGTTCTAGTTTTTTAATTCTAAAATCCTAAGTTGTTTTGTTTTGCCTGACGCGGATGACTAGCGCGGTGATGTCGTCTTCTAATTTGCCTTTGCTGGCTTGTTGTTCGGCAATAGCGAATAGTTCTGTTTGGAAATCCTCGGAAGATAGATTGCGATGTTGTTCGCAAAATTCTGGAAATAAGTCTTGGAAAAATTCTCCGTCAACCAGCGATTCGAATAAGCCATCAGACATTAAATAAATATCAGCATTAGGTGGCAAGTTAACAATTGGCACTGCGAAGGGTTGATTCTCTAATAATCCATAACCAAGAACAGGTCGGCGTTCTATGGCGAGCGGTGAGAGAATTTCATTTTTATCTTGATATCTTTCCGCTGTTTCTGGCACGACGCCATATTCTACGCGTCCCGAACCATCTTGGTGGCGGATGAAGAATTCCAAATTGCCAGACATCTCAATTTTTAATTTGGGTTCTTCTCCCTTTTCGGTTAAGACTTCGGCTCTCATTAAATCAAGTTGCGAGGCCAGAGGCAGGCCGTTTAAGAAATTATCCAACTCGACAAACAAATTATCTGTTGAGAGGGGGGTCTCGCGACGCAATTCCAACCAGCGAGTAATTAGTTCTTTGTGATAGAGCGCGGTGGCACCGTGTCCCATGGCATCAACTATTTCTACCTCACCGACCTCGCCACTAATTTCTGACTTGGTCCAGAAGTCACCCCCGCCGACTTGATCAAGAGGTAAGTACAAGCCTTCTGTTGCTGATAGGTTGCGTAATTCGTCTTCTTTCTTTTCGGTATATTCGTCGCCCACAATTTCTCGGATTAATCGTGGCGAGAGGTCACGTTTGTATTTCTCCGCCAGAGCTAACAAGGCCGGTTTAAGCTCTAGAAATTTAGTAAAAGTTTCGGCTCCGAAACACCTTTGAGCTTGGTTTATTAATTCTTGATTTGCTTCAATAAATTGACGAGTGGGATCTGGCTCGTTCTCATTAATTGGCGGCTTTTCCATTAGTTTATCTTAGCATTGAAGCGGAAAAATTTAAATGATAAAATATCGACATGAAAAAAAATAAAGCACTTCTTGGTGTTGCCATTTTTATACTTAGTTGTTTTATTATTGTCTTGATTTTCATACTTGGATTTAATTTTAAAAAAGTTGAAGAAAATCAGGTTAATTCCGTTGACAGTAGAGATGGGCAAATTGAGTCAAGTGTTTTTTCTCATGAAGCAATGGTTATTGAGGCGATAGATGAGGCCAATCAGGCGGTAGTTTCTATTGTGGTGACTAAGGATGTACCGACTATTGAGCGATATCTTGATCCTTTTGGTGGTGGCGGTTTTAACTTTCTGATTCCGCGGGTGCGTGAAGGGGAGACCGAACGAAGAGAGATTGGTGGCGGTTCTGGCTTCTTTGTTTCTGACGATGGTCTGGTAGTAACCAATAAGCATGTTGTCGCTGATTCGGAGGCGGAATATACAGTTTTCACTAACGACGGTAAGAAGTACGAGGCGGAAGTCTTGGCTGTTGATCCGCTTCTTGACATTGCTGTTCTTAAGACTAAAGCTCGTAACACTTCCTTTTTACAATTTAGCGACTCGGATAAAATTAAATTAGGCCAAACGGTAATTGCCATCGGTAACGCTCTTGGGGAATTTAGAAACTCGGTTTCGGTCGGTGTAATTTCCGGCCTTTCTCGTTCTATTGTAGCTGGTGATCAGCTAGGCCGGTCGGAAGTTCTGGAAGAGGTGATTCAGACTGACGCGGCTATTAACCCCGGTAATTCTGGAGGTCCGCTTCTTGATCTGCGTGGACAGGTGGTTGGCGTTAATGTTGCCACCTCGCGCGGTGCGGAAAATATCGGCTTCGCCCTACCGGCAAATATTGTTAGCGGCGTTGTTTCTTCTGTTGTTGAATATGGAGAAATTGTTCGTCCTTATCTTGGTATTCGTTATGTTCAAATTACCGAATCTCTTAAAGAAAAAAATAATTTAACAGTTGATTATGGGGTCTTAGTCGCTCGTGGAGAAACTCGCGAAGATTTAGCCGTCATTCCCGGCTCGCCGGCAGACAAGGCGGGGATTGTGGAGAATGATATTATTTTAGAGGTAGACGGTGTTAAGTTGGAAGAGGGCAAATCACTTGGTTTATTGATTCGCCAGAAGAGAATTGGCGATATTGTTAATCTTAAGATCTTGAGTAAGGGTCGGGAAAAAAATATTGTTATCAAATTAGAGCGCGCTTCTTAAGATGTCAGTAGTTGATTTCTTGGCCTCTTAATGCTTGAATACCTATTGGCGTCGTTCATTTTTTCTTGACCTTTGTTACGGAGGAAGACTAGTGAGAGCAAGCAAGACTGAAAGGTTGCTCTGCGGTTGTCAGGATCCCGATTGTTTTGATCCAGTATTTGTCCCTAAAGGATTGAGACTCCGACTCTCGCGGGTTACCGAGGCCTGTGTCTGTGTTCGTGGCCACAAGCCACCACCCGACATGGTGCGGGTGACTGACGAAGATGAGGAATTTCCTGTGGGTCCCTACGACATCTATTGTCTCCCGGGCCAGCACTTACCACCCTCACGCAGACTACAGCCAAAGTCTCAGTCTTATTTACCACCTAAGTCTCCACCCAAGCCTAACCACGCTCGCGGTTTTTGTCATCCGGTCGAGGTTGTTGATCCCAGGCCTGACGAGCCACCGAATAATGATAGGCGAGTACCTCGACATCCAGAGAAAAGAGATTAGTCCTGGGTGGACTAGAGGAGGATTCACCAAACACCGTCGGCTTTACTGTTGGCGGTGTTTTCTTTATAATAGCGAGAATGCCTATTACTAAATCAAACAAGAATAAACACAATAATAACCGCAAGCGTCAGCAAATTATTAATCAATTTGGCGGTCGGATATTATCTACTATTTTGATTTTATTGATCATTGTTAGTTTGTATTCGCTCTTCACTTCTGACGACAAGTCTAAGACAGAAGAGATTCCATTGTCAGAAGTTTCTAGTTTAATTACTTCGGGGGAAATCGAGCGCATTGAGGTCCGTGGTGATAATCTGGAGTTGACTTTAATTGACGGTGAAAAACGTTTTTCTAAAAAAGAAGTTGAATCTTCACTTTCTCAATCTCTCGCTAACTACGGTGTCAGTCCGGAAGTTCTGGCGCTGATTGTGATTGATATCAAAAGTCCGACTGGTGTTAGTTTCTGGTTATTAAATTTGTTGCCTTTCCTATTGCCGGTGGCTTTTATTTTATTTTTGTTTTGGCTAATTTCCAAACAAGTCAAAGGGGCGACCATGCAGGCTTTCACCTTCGGTCAATCAAAGGCTAAAATTATTGACCCCAATGACACTAATCAGAAAATTACTTTCAAAGATGTTGCTGGAGTGAAAGAGGCTAAAGAAGAATTATTAGAAATTGTGGATTTTCTTAAAAGTCCCAAGAAGTTTCTTGATATCGGCGCGCGTATTCCTAAGGGAGTGATTCTGATGGGCGCTCCTGGTACAGGGAAAACTTTATTGGCTAGAGCCGTGGCAGGTGAGGCGCATGTGCCCTTTATGTATCTCTCTGGTTCGGATTTCGTGGAGATGTTCGTCGGAGTTGGCGCTAGTCGAGTGCGTGATCTCTTCCGCCTGGCTAAGAAGTTAGCGCCGTCGATTATTTTTATTGACGAGATTGACGCTATTGGTCGTCATCGTGGTTCCGGTCTTGGTGGCGGTAATGACGAACGCGAGCAGACTCTCAATCAGATTTTAGTCGAAATGGATGGTTTTGAGCCGAACGAAAAATTGATTGTGATGGCGGCGACTAATAGACCTGATGTTCTTGATCCGGCGCTTTTGCGTCCAGGCCGTTTCGATAGGCGAGTGATCTTGGAGAATCCTGATGTTAAAGATCGAGAAGAAATTTTGCAAATCTACGCCAGACAGAAGCCTCTTGGTGAGGATATTGATCTGAAGGTTATTGCCCAACGCACTCCTGGTTTCTCCGGCGCGGATTTGGCCAACTTGATGAACGAGGGGGCAATTCTAGCGGCGCGAGAAAATCGTAAAACTATCACTCAATATGATTTGATTCGTTCAGTCGAGAAGGTGATGCTTGGTCCAGAGCGCAAGAGTCATATTTTGTCAGAAAAAGAAAAGCGCATTACTGCCTATCACGAGATCGGGCATGCTCTCTTGGCTAGTGTGCTGGAGTACGCTGATCCGGTGCACAAAGTTTCTATTATTTCTCGCGGTCACGCTGTCGGTTATACTCTTAAATTGCCGGACGAGGAGCGCAAATTACAAGCCAAGCGCGAATTTCTTGATGATATTGTGGTGTCGCTTGGTGGCTATGCGGCCGAGAAAATGATTTTCAATGATATTACCACCGGCGCTTCTAATGACATTGCTGTCTCGACTGCTCTGGCGCGAGATATGGTTACAAAATATGGCATGAGTGAGAAGCTCGGCCCCATCGCTTTTGAAGGCGGTTCGGCGAAATTATATTTTGGCCAAAGTCTTGGCCAAGAGCGCTACTCTTCTGAGGCAATCGCGGCAATGATCGATGAGGAAGTCTCGCAAATAATGGGTGGGGCTCTGAAGCGGGCTGAAGCGCTACTTTCCGAACATCGTCCAGCGCTTGATGATCTATCTCTAGAATTAATTAAACGAGAAACCATTGATCGCGATGAATTTGAGCAACTTCTAATTGTTAACGGCATTAAACCCAAAACTCCAGAGCGAATTAGTGTTGAAGCAATTACTTCGACGTTACCTAAAATAGAGAATTAAAAAATATAAATTTCTCAATGCGCGTGCTTGGATTCGAACCAAGGGCCGCCGAGGTATAAGCTCGGTGCTCTAACCAGCTGAGCTACACGCGCGCTGTATCTCAACTATAGCTCAATCGGTGGGGGAATTCCACTGGTCAGTTGTTTACTGGTTTGTTACACTTAGACTTATGGATAGAACAAAAAAAGTTTGGTTTTGGTTGCGAGTCTTGATGGGCTGGTTATTCCTCTGGGGCTTTCTTGATAAATTATTTGGTTTAGGCTTCGCCACTTGTCGTGATCGGGCGACGGGCGTAGTTAATTACCTGTGTGATAATGCTTGGCTTAATGGTGGTTCGCCAACCTCTGGCTTTTTGACCAATTCTACTAAAGGCCCTTTTGTTGATTTTTTCCAAAACTTAGCTGGTAATCCTATTACTGATTGGTTGTTTATGATTGGTTTAGCAGCCGTTGGTCTCTCACTAATCTTTGGCGTGTTGGTTAAACTTGGCGGTTATGCCGGAGCGCTGATGATGATCCTGATGTACTTGGCAGGTTCTATCTGGCCGGCCAACAATCCTTTTCTTGATCAACATTTGATCTACGCCCTGCTTCTAGTTGGCTTTGCCCAAAAGTATCCCGGCTGGCTAAGGTGGCGGAATTGATTATTTACTCAAAGTGAATATCTTTTTTTGAGCGACTTAGTTTGTCGTGGAGGAGGGGATGAGATTGTAATTCCGGATCAGCTTTAATAATTGCTTGGGCCTCCAGTCTAGCTGCTTCCACCATTTTAATATTTTTTATTGCCTCCATGCCAATGTCAGAGATTCCCCACTGCGCTTGACCGGAGAGAGTTCCGGCGCCTCGCAGATTAAGATCTAGCTCGGCTAGTTCGAAGCCATTCTTTGCAGTTTTCAGAGCCTTGAGTCTGTCGCGAGTCTTGGCTCCTCGACTGCCACTGAAGAGGTAGCAGTACGCTTGATGATTAGAACGCAAAACTCTTCCACGGAGTTGATGTAGTTGAGCCAAGCCAAACCGTTCGGCGCCTTCGATAATAATAATAGTAGCGTTAGGTACGTTGACGCCGACTTCCACTACCGAGGTGGCAACCAAAATATTTATTTCCCCACTGCTGAAGTCGGCCATCACTTGTTCTTTGGTTGCCGGTTTTAATTTGCTGTGGACTAGGCCAACGTTAAATTCAGGAAAGACTTTTTCTTGCAATCTCTTCTGTTCAGTCTTGGCCGACTTGGCCTGGAGAGCTAGCTCTTTCGTCGGGTCGGGCTCCTCGATCCGCGGACAAATCACATAGGCTTGCCGGCCGGCGAGTAGCTCTTGGCGGATTTTCTCGTAAGCCGCTTCGCGGTTGGCCTCGTCAATTATTTGCGTAATTATTTGTCGCCGGCCGGCCGGCATCTCATCAAGCAAGGTGAGATCGAGATCGCCGTACAGAGTCAGAGCCAGAGTTCTGGGGATAGGCGTGGCCGTCATGCTCAAGAGGTGGGGGGCGCGCTCGGTTTTTCGTGCCAAAGTAGCTCGTTGTTGGACGCCGAAGCGGTGTTGTTCGTCGATAATGATGTAAGCTAAATTTTTGAAGATCACGGTTTTTTGAATGAGGGCGTGAGTACCGATCAGAATGGGAATTTCGCCATTGGCTACCCACTTGAGAAGTTGCGAACGAGAAATTTTGGTGTGATTGTCTCGATCTAATTTAGAAGGAAACTTACGACATTCTTTGCCAGTGATTAGTCCGATTTGAATTGTTGGCAGATATTTGAAGTAGTTAATAAAAGATTCAAAGTGTTGGCGGGCTAGAATCTCGGTTGGCGCCATGTAGGCCACTTCCAGTCCAGCTTGGACCGTGGCCAGAGCCGTAACGGCGGCGACAGCAGTTTTGCCGGAGCCGACGTCGCCTTCCAATAATCTGGTCATTGGTTTGCCGGTGCCAAAATCCTTCAGAATTTGCTTAATTGCCGTATCTTGAGCGTTTGTTAATTTGAAAGGGAAGCGATTGATGAAGGTCTCTACTTCTTGAGTTGAGTTGGCGATCTTGAATGAATTAAGTTGTTCGTACTTAGCTTTAGTTTGTAATCGCGCCAATTGAATGAGGAAAATTTCTTGGAAGGCGAAGCGCTTACGAGCGGCGAGAGCGTCTTCTGGACTCTTGGGCGCGTGGATCCAAATCAAGGCCGTGGCCAGAGACGGTAGGTGATATTTCTTGAGAATTTCTGGAGGGATCGGATCAAGGAGATTTTTTTCTAAATCTGGTTTGAGAAGCTTTTGGATATTGTGTTGGAACCAGCTCGAAGATAGCCCCCTAGTCTCTGGATAAATTGGCAGAAGAGTGTCGAGTTCTCCACTGCTGTTATCAGGGTCGCTAGTATTAAATAGAGGACCACTAGCGCTAATAGTATTTTCCGCTCGGTCTATTTCCGGATTGGCCAGATACAGAGTGCCTTGTCGCACGGCCACCTTGCCGGACAGACAAGCTGACATACCTTTAGGCACTTTCTTGGCCAAGAAGGCTTGGTGGAACCAAATCGCCTTCAAGCGTCCAGTGTGATCTTCGATGGTTATTTCACCTAAGGGAATTTTCTTTTTCCAAGCTTTGCTGATTTTACTGGCGATCACTTGGCCGTAGATTTTTACTTGATCACCGGCTTGTAACTCGGCGATAGTTTTGGTCGCTAATTGTTGTCCGTGACGGGTGGGGAAATAAAAAATTAAATCAGCGACTGTTTCTAGCCCCAATCTTTCCAGCGCTCGTTTCTGGATTAAGTTGGGACGGAGATACTTGGTGATAGGGTCGGCAGGGTTCATGCCGTTTATTGATGTTGCGAGAGTTCGTGTTCGGCGGCCAGAATTTTGGTTTCCGTTGTCACGGCATCTTTAACAATCTGTCGTTTGGCGGCGATGTCCATCAGGGAGAACACCAGCATGCTGGCCAACACTACGCCAACGGCGTTGATGATGAAGAGCATTAGAGCGCCGGAGGCGATAGTCCAACTGAAGCTAGCTAAACCAATCCCCACCACAGCAAGTGGTGGCACTAAAGCAACAGAGATAGCAATGCCGGAGAAACTAGCGCTCAAGTTTGGTTTAAGGGCGGCGAAGGAGGCGGCGAGTCCGGAGATGATGGCGATCACTGCATAAGTTAGAGAGGGTTCGATCCGGCCGAGAATTTCTGGATTAAGATGTAAATTTTCTGGCAGATAAAATAAAGTTAATACTGTTGAGCCGATAATTCCAATGATGATCGTTTTCAGAATCGTGTTCCCGGCTTGCTTCATTAAGGAGTAATTATCGCTGGTAATCCCTAGGGCTAAACTCAAGAAGGGATACAAGACTGGCGCGATTAACATACTGCCGATAATCACCGCGCTACTGGAAATAAGGAGGCCGAGGGTGGCCATTAGTAAGGCTAATACTGTCATCAGGAAGAAGTCTAAACGCGGACTGCCTTGGCTGATCAATTTCTCAATCGCTTGATTCTTATCCGTTTCTGATAAATTATGAAAAATGGCGTATAGCATCATTATATTATAGCGGTATACTTAAAAGATGGAACCCCTAGCGGCGCGAATTAGGCCCAAAAATCTGCAGGAGTTTATTGGCCAGAGCCATTTAGTTGGCCCTGGCAAGCCTCTGCGGGTGGCGATAGAGACTAAACATCTCTTCTCTTTCGTCTTGTGGGGACCGCCCGGGGTGGGGAAGACGACCTTGGCTAGAATCTACGCGCGATCTCTGGATGTTGATCTATTTGAGCTTTCTGCTGTCTCGGCCGGCAAGGACGATATTAGGCGGATTGTGGAATCCGGAGCTTTGCTTAAACCCAAGATGCTCTTCTTGGACGAGATTCATCGCTTCAATAAAAGTCAGCAAGACTTCCTCTTGCCTTATGTGGAGTCCGGCGTTCTCACTCTAATCGGCGCCACGACGGAGAATCCCAGTTTCGAAGTGATTGCACCTCTGCTTTCTCGCTGTCGCGTTTTTGTTCTCAACGAACTATCTGAAGAAGAAATGGTCAAAATAATTTCTAGGACGAAAATTAAACTAGACAAGAAATCTCGCGACTGGCTGATTGCCATGGCTCAAGGTGACGCGCGCCAGGCGCTCTCGATGCTCCAGGCGACTCAAGAACTTTACGGAAAAGTTAATCTGGAAAATTTGCGAGAGACTCTCCAGTCTAAGACTTTGCGTTACGACAAGAAGGGCGATGAGCATTACAATACTATCTCGGCTTTTATTAAAAGTTTGCGCGCTGGTCAGCCGGATGCCGCCATCTATTATCTCGCGCGAATGATTAAGGCTGGTGAGGATCCCAAATTTATCGCTCGACGGATGGTCATTTTCGCCAGTGAAGATATTGGCCTGGCGCAACCGACGGCTCTAGTGGTGGCCAACGCCGTCTTCCGCGCCGTGGAGACTATTGGTTTGCCGGAGGCGGGGATTAATTTGGCTCATGGCGTTGCCTACTTGGCGGGGTGCAAGAAAGATCGGCGAGCTTATGAGGCTTTGCAGTTAGCTCTTGCTGATGTGGAGAAGTTTGGTAATCTGCCAGTACCGCTTAAGATTAGGAATCCGGTGACTAAATTGATGAAAGAATTAAATTATGGTAAAGGTTATGAGCAGTATACTAGAGAGGATCTCCTGCCTGATAAATTGAAGAAAAAGAAGTATCTCAAGAATTGAGAGAATTGATGGCAAGATAAGAGGAAATGTGTTAATTTGTAGCAATGGAGAGTTGGCTGAGTGGTCGAAAGCGCCTCACTGCTAACGAGGTAGGGTGTTAAAACCCTCGTGGGTTCGAATCCCACACTCTCCGCCAATTTACAATTTCAGAGTTTTCGGAAGATTTACGCACCTGCGGTGCGGTCGCCTCGCCTGCGGGCGAGGCTGAAAGGGCTGATTTTGCAACGGTTTGCCACGCTCCGCGTGGCGAAAAAGAAATGTTTTGGTTTTGGATTTGGAAGTTCGAACCAATCTTTTTTAGAAAATCCCGAATCCCTTCGGGATTTTCTTTGGAAGCGATAATTTTGGCTTGTTTACTGTCTTTTATAAACTTGTCGGCGAGTTCGAACCGATTATTGCTTTTTTGCTCAAAAGACTTCAATTTGTCTTTCAAAACTTGTTTTTGATTGATGAGAACATTTTTCGCTTTTTGGTATTCTTTAATATTCAAAACACTTTCCAAATAAGCATTCATTAGTTTTTCCAACTTCTCATCAAGTTTTGAAAGTTCCTTTTTCGTCTTTTGAACAAAAAAGTCTGATGATGTGTCTGATTGGATTTTTTCTTTTTTCAATTCCTTAATCATCCAATCAGCGCAATCATCAGGCAAAGAAACTTTTTGAAGTTCGGTTTTAATTTGAGATGAAATTTTCTCTTCTCTTGTAAAAACATTTTGCGTGCATTGGTGATGTGGATTTTTCTTGGTGCAATAGTAGTAAATATATTCTTTGCCACTTTTCTTGATTTTATTATCTGCCGTTATTGTAAATCCACATTCACCACATTTGAAAAATCCACGATAAAGAAAAGATTTCATCGTTTCCACCTTTTGCGGTTTAGATTTTCTTTTCATCACTTCTTGCACTTCATCAAAAAGTTTCTTTGAAATAATCGGTTTATGCTTTCCTTCGTAAAATTCGCCACCATAGCGAATTAGTCCATGATAGAAAGGATTTTGTAAAAGATATTGATAATTTGAAACGGAAAGCATTTTGCCTTTCTTGCCGACAAGTCCCAAGCCGTTGATAATCTTTCGGAGATTTTTCAAAGTGTAGTTTCCAGTGGCGTATACCTCAAATGCCTTTTTGATAAATGGCGATTTTTCTCTATCAACATAAATCATTTTTGTTTCTTTATTATTCAAATATCCCAAAGGTGCCATTTGAGGCCATAAGCCATTTTTCAATTTCTGCCGATGTCCTCTTTTGATATTCTCCGAAAGATTATCAACATAATATTTTGACTGTCCGAAAGCTATTGAAAGCATAAATTTGCCTTGCGGTGTAGGATCAAACCAGAAAGTTGGGAATTTTAGCTCTTGGATAACGCCAGTATCCACAAGATAAATAATTTGTCCGCCATCAACGCTATTTCTTGCCAATCTGTCGGGGTGCCAAGCTAAAATTCCCACAGCTTCGCCCGCTTCAAGTTTTTTCAACATTTCGGCAAACAAAGGGCGACCAGGTTTCTTGGCGGTCTGTTTTTCCACGATAGTATCAACAATTTCCAAATTTTCTTTTTTCGCCAATTCTTGCAATTCAGAAATCTGGTCGCCAATACTCCGCACTTGCCGATCTTCCGAATCAGTAGATTTGCGGGCGTAGATGAAAAACTTTCTGGTTTGTTCTTTTGTATTATTTGAGTTTGTCATAAGTCAAAATATTATTAAAAATTATCGCTTCCAAGTTTCGCCAAAGGCGAAACAAAAAAAGATTGGTTGTCCCGCCACTGCGGGACTTTGGCTTCGCCAAAACAAACTTCCAAATCCAAAACATTTCTTTTTCGCCACGCGGAGCGTGGCAAACCGTTGCAAAATCAGCCCTTTCAGCCTCGCCCGCAGGCGAGGCGACCGCACCGCAGGTGCGTAAATCTTCCGAAAACTCTGAAATTGTAAATTGGCGGTACCTTTTGGTTGAAATTCTAACCTTTTTTGAACAGAACCCCGACTGA
>CAYNPK010000003.1:0-72428 GCA_964399075.1 uncultured Candidatus Saccharibacteria bacterium
CGTTCCCTGGGGAAGACTTCATGGTTTAAATTATAACAAAATTAGAAATGATTAAACATCACCACAAATATAAAGTGTGGATAAGTGAGGGATTAGTTTACTGGAGCGAGGCGCACAGGATGGGACGAGGACTGGAACAATCAGACCTTGAGGGAAATCCACTAGCCGAATCCCATCTAGCACCATTATCTCCAGACCGAACAGAGGTCCAGCCCTGACAATCAAGCATATAAGTGGCTACGGTACCACTAAAGTCGGTATCTACAGAATAAGTAAAGGTGTTATACCACCCGGCCCTATTAGGCCTACCATTGGCCATATCAGCTGCGGACAGCATTCTACTTCCTGAATATTGGACACCACATTTGGCATCACCGCCGTCATATCCGCCAACCTGCTGTCCATTGTAACTTTGTGGAGTAGCCCCAACATATTTCCATTGTTTAATGTCGCCGTTACCGGTGCTACTACCAGTCCAAGCGCCCGGTGATCGCCAAGCTAAATTGCCATTGTTATCGCTAGTAATAATATTAGTGTTAGTGGTATTTTCAGCTACACCAGCCAAGCGCACACCGCCGGTGGTGTGGAGTTGAGTTGTGGGCGACACCGCGCCAATGCCGACATTACCACCCACTATCGCCATAGTGTTGGGCTGGGTGATAGTTCTGGAAGTATCATCTAATCCAACACCAACAGAGCGTGTCCCCTGAACCACAACTTTAGCACCCAATGACATAGCTAAGATTCCTGATGCAGTCGTATCACCAAAAGCGGTTGAACTATCCCCCGAAGCAGTACTCGCTATGCCAAAGGCTGTAGATTGAGCTCCTGAAGCTTGAGTTCTGTAACCCATAGCAACAGAATAGTTACCGATATTATTGGAGTCCCACCGATTATCCAAAACACGACCAGCTCTAAAAGCCGCCTTGCTTGGTATCCACATCAATCGTGACCCAGACCCCAAACTCCCACCATCCCAACCACTAGCCAAAGTTCCAGTGGCCAAAATACCGCTGTTATCACCGCCAATTTCTAAGGCGGTACGGGGAGTAATAACATCACCAATGCCGACATTGCTTCTGAAGCGAGTAAGTCCAACAACATCAAGTTGAGCTGTTGGTGAGCCAGTACCAATGCCGACCTTGCCTTCAGAAGAAAGAACAGAAAAAACTGGTACGTTCATAGGGCCAACCACAAAATTACCAAAACTAATATTAAATGAGCCAGATTTGATTTGGCCCAAAGAAGAAACATTGATCGGGACATGACAAGCTGGATTAGTATCAGGACAATCGGGTGGAGTGCCAGGTGGTGGTGTCCAATTAGCCCAGACAGTGGACATTGCTAGAAGGCCGACAGCGATTAAAGCAAATAAAATTGTGTTTTTGGTGGTCATATTAAATTTAAAATTATTAAATACCATACAATCGATTGAACTCCTCTATTTCTGCTTCTGTTGGTGGCGGAGTATCTTCGGGAACACCATACAGCCTATCGAATTCTAACCTCTCCTCTTCCGTCGGTGGCGGAGTATCAGGAGAAATGCCATACAGTCGATCAAATTCTGATTGCTCATTCTCCACGGGAGCAACAGTAAATTGACGACTTAAGACTAGTGCGCCAAGTAAAACAATGAAGAGAATAACAATTATCCAAACTTTTGTCTTCTTCGATGAGGGCTCCATATTTCGCTTTAATTATACCCAACTTGAAGTCTCTAAACAACGAAGTTGCCAAACAACTGTGGATAAGCTATAATGGAGAGAAGATAGAAGAAGGTAGATGTCCGGAACCTGGCCAGGGAACGGACATTTTTTACAAGCAAAAATATTATTATTTCACCATATTTCACTATGATGGATCTAAAAATCTTAAAATCCGCCCTGGAACAACTAGAAGAGGAACGGGGCATACCGAAAGAAAAAATCTTCAGCGCGATTGAGGACGCCTTGGTGGCCGCCTACAAGAAAGACTACGGCAAAAAAAGCCAGATTATTAAAGCTAAATTTGACCCCGATAGTGGCAAAGTTGACTTCCAGCAAATCAAGATTGCGGTTGACGAAACTATGCTCTTAGTCGAAGGAGAAGAAGAGGAAGGGAAAAAAGAAGAAGGAGAAGAAGGGGTGGCAGGCGTGGAAAAAATCCACTTCAATGAAGAGCAACACATTATGCTCACCGACGCGCAAAAAATCAAAAAAGGTATAAAAATCGGAGAAGAAATCTCCTTTCCTTTGGAAACTAAAGAAGATTACGGCCGGATAGCGGCCCAAACAGCCAAGCAGGTGATTATTCAACGCATTCGCGAAGCAGAAAAACAGTCAATTTTGACCGAATATGCCAATCGTGAAGGCGAGATTGTTAACGGCAAAGTCCAGAAGATGGAGCGAGGCAATGTCTTCGTTGATCTAGGGCGAGCGACCGGCTTATTGGCGCGTGAGGAACAAATCCCCGGTGAATATTACCGCCAAGGCGAGAGAATCAAAGCTTATTTGTACAAGGTGGAAGACACCCCGAGGAGTATTAACCTACGATTGTCTCGTTCTCACCCCAAATTTGTGGAGGAATTATTTGCTGTGGAAACTCCGGAAATCGCTCAAGGCACGGTGGAGGTTAAAGCGATTGCTCGCGAAGCCGGCTCCAGAACTAAGCTCGCCGTCAGCTCTAGTGACAACAATATTGATCCAGTAGGCAGTTGCGTTGGCCAGAGAGGCGTACGGGTCAACACGGTCATTAGTGAATTAGGAGGCGAAAAAATCGACATTATTGAGTGGTCAGAAGATTCAATTGAGTTTATTAGCAATGCCTTATCGCCAGCAAAAATTAATCAAGTTACCTTACACGAGGAAGAAAATCGAGCCGAAATAGAAGTTGATGCCGATCAATTCTCTCTGGCGGTCGGCAAAGGAGGCCAGAATGCTCGCCTGGCTGCCAAATTAACCGGTTGGAAAATTGACATTAAATCGCCGGGGATTGAATCTACAGAGGAAATTAAGGTAGAATAAAACTATTATGGCAAATTTATGGCACGACATTGCTCCCGGCACCGCCGATCAAGTCAATGTTATTATTGAGATTAATAAGGGTTCAAAAAATAAATACGAGATTGATAAGGAGACAGGTCTAATCGCTCTAGATCGAGTACTCTACAGCGCCCAAGAATATCCTTTTGATTACGGCTTTATCCCGCAGACGCTGTGGGATGATAATGATGCCGTAGACGTAGTTCTCTTGACGACCCACTCTCTAATGCCGGGGATTCTGGTGCGAGTTAGGCCAGTGGCTCTGATGAATATGGTTGATGACGGTGACGCTGATGATAAGATTATTGCCGTGCCGATAGATGATCCACGGTGGCAAAAGGTGCAAGACTTGGCTGACATCAACCCTCACACGATTAAAGAAATGGGGCACTTCTTCAACACATACAAAAAACTGCAAAACAAAGAAGTGTTGGTGAAGGGCTTCCAGGGCGCTCAAGCCGCTAAAAACGCCTTCGAGCGTGGCCTAGACTTGTACCAGAAAAAGTATAGAGTATAATTTAATAATTATTAATTAATCAATAAATTAACTTGATTATGGAAGGAGAAATCTTAAACAACAACAGCAACAATAACGGCAAGGGATCAATGATCGGCGCGATTATTATCATTATTATTCTCATCGCCGGCGCGATTTATCTCTTCGCCAATCAACCTCAATCACTGCCACCGGAGATAACCCCAGAGACAGAGCCAGGCCTACCCTTAGAGACGCCAGACATCATGCTGGATGGAACATTGGAACTTGAAGGATCTCCAGCCTCCGACTTACTCCAAGAAGTAGAGCCACCTTATCGTGAACCATTAAGTGAGGAAGATTTGGCTGAATTAGATCTGCCTCCAGACGACAATAGAAACGAATTAATTCCTTAAGAAAAATTAACTAAAAAAATGGAGGTTACTGTTACCAAATTAGAGCAATCTAAAGTAGAGATTGCCGGGGAATTAGCTTCGGCTCAATTTGCTGATTGGCGCTCGCCAGCTCTCATCAAGCTTAATCAAGAGGTTAAGCTTGATGGCTTTAGACCCGGCCATATTCCGGAGAAGGTTCTAGTGGACACCGTCGGCGATAGCCGGATTCTAACAACCATGGCGGAGCTGGCTCTGCGAGAGTGGTATCCAAAAATTTTAACCGAGCAAAAAATTGACGCCATTGGTCAACCAGAAATTACTTTGACCAAATTAGCTAAAGATAATCCTCTGGGTTTTAAGATTAAAACAGCGATTTATCCCGAATTTCAATTGCCGGATTATCAGGCAATCGCTAAAGAAATAAACCAGAAACCGCCCGAAGTTCCAAAGGTGGAAGAAACAGAGGTTGATGGAGTCATCGAACAAGTTCGACGAAGTCGAGCTGGAGATAAACCCAATGCGCCCCTGCCGGAATTGACTGATGATTTCGCCAAATCTCTGGGACAATTTGAAAATTTAGCTGACTTGCGAGACAAAATTAAAGAAAATCTTAAATTAGAAAAAGAACTGAAGGCGAGAGATAAACGGCGAGTAGAAATTATTAATGAAATTATTAAACAAACCACTGTTATCCTGCCAGAAATTTTAATTACGTCTGAAATAGAAAAAATGTTTGAGGAATTGAGTGGACAAGTTAAGTCTATGGGTTTAACCATAGAAGATTATTTGAAACACCTCAAAAAAGAAGAAAAAGATTTGAAAGCCGGCTGGCGTGACGACGCAGACAAGAGGGTGCGTTCAGCCCTTGTTCTTAGTAAAATTGCTACTACAGAAAAAATCGAAGCGACAGAAGAAGAGATAGAAAAAGAATTTAAACACATCAAAGAGCATCATCAGAAAGCCAATCTGGCCGACAATAAGGACGGCGAAGCGCGGCTCCGAGCTTATATTGAGCACATTATTGTTAACGAAAAAACCCTACGCCTATTGGAAGGTTTGAAAAACTAGCCAAGCTCTATCCCTAGACACGATGAGCAAAGTGTGCTAGTCTTAAATAAGAAAGGAGAACCAGGATGAAAGAGCGTTTGTGGGAATTGCTTAGGGAAGAGGCAAATATCGGGATCTTGACTGCTCTTGCCTATTTGGCGCTTTGCTGATAAGCTGGAGATGGATCTAGATCCCCACTCGCCTCAGCGCCCCCGGTATATGCCAGCTGGGGGCGCTTATTTATTTGCCAGTTTAATCATTTTCTGATATATTGCCACCATGTTAAAACCAAAAAATAATATTTTAGTGCCGATGGTGGTGGAGAAATCACCCCAAGGCGAGAGGGCTTATGATATTTATTCTCGTCTACTTAAGGATAGGATTATCTTCTTAGGTGATGCTATTGATGACAATCTCGCTAACATTGTCATCGCCCAACTATTGTTTCTCGAATCAGAAGACCAGAAGAAAGATATCAGTTTATATATTAATTCACCCGGCGGTTCGGTCACGGCTGGCTTGGCTATTTATGACACCATCCAACACATCAAGCCAGATGTGAGAACCATTTGCATTGGCATGGCCGCTTCTATGGGCTCCGTCCTCTTAGCCGGCGGGACTAAGGGCAAGCGCTTCGCTCTCCCTAACGCTGACATTATGATCCACCAAGTGAGCGCCGGCTTCCAAGGACAAGCTTCTGATATTGAACGCAATGCGCGATACATTTTAAGATTAAAAGAGCGCTTAATCGCCATTCTAGCTCAACACAGCAGTCAAGCTAAAGAAAAAGTAGAAAAAGACAGCGACAGAGACTACTTCATGACCGCCATCGAGGCCAAGAAATACGGTCTAATTGACGAAATCATTAAGGCCAAAAACTGAAACTTAACCCAGATAAACAACCGGATAAACAAATAGACAAAGTAATTAAAATTTGGTATCTTAAGAGTGTTCACTAAGTTTTACGATTAAAAAATTGACACTTTTACCAAAATCATTAATTTTATCAAGCCACTTATTGGAATTAGGTACTATTATTATAGATATTATAGACGATAAATTCACTCAACTCGAATAGCATCTAATTGACAATAAGCGGTCCAAACCATTATGGACCTAGCAACTCTGATTTTTATTACCGGCACTGTGGCCTTGGGCGGAATCGTCTTTGGTTACTTTCTCCGTTGGATTATCACTTTGGGACAAAAAGGCTCAATCGAGCTCTCGATTAAGCAAACAATGCTTGAGGCCAAGGATCAAGCGCAAAAAATTATTGACAAAGCGACAGAACAAGCCGAGGAGGTCTTAAAAGAGGCCAAGAACGAGGAAAGAGAGAAGGAAACAGAATTGAAACAGAAAGAAAATCGTTTGTTGAAAAAGGAAGATCTCTTGGATAAGCGTCAAGAAGATATAGACACGGAACTAGAAAACATCAAAAACAAGAGTAATGAGGTAAAGCGACTTAGGGAAGAAGCGTTAAAGCAAGAACAAGAACGGCGTCTAGCACTAGAACGCTTAGCTAACTTGACTCCGGAACAAGCGCGAGAAGAAATAATCAAAGAGACGGAAAAGCAATATCAGGATGATTTGGTAGCGCGCCAACGCAAACTGGAAAGTGAAAATAATGAAACCCTAGAACAACAAGCCAAAAAAATTCTCACTTCGGTAATCCAACGCCTAGCTAATTCTACGGTTCCAGAGATTATGTCCACGGTTGTGGAAATCCCCTCAGATGATGTTAAGGGTAAAATTATTGGCAAAGAAGGACGCAATATTCGCGCCTTCGAGAAAGCCACCGGCGTGGAAATTATCATTGATGATACACCGGGAACGATTGTGCTTTCTTCTTTCGATCCGGTCCGACGTCAGATTGCGAAAGTAGCTTTAGAGAAATTAATCGCCGATGGTCGTATCCAACCATCGCGAATTGAGGAAGAAGTAGAGAAAGCTAAGGAGAGCGTCTCTAAAATTATTAAACAAAAGGGTGAGCAGGCAGCTTACGAGGCAGGAGTCTTCAACCTTGATCCGAGAATCATCCTCATCCTTGGTCGCCTCTATTTCCGAACCAGTTATGGACAAAATGTTTTGCAACACTCCGTGGAGATGGCCCACTTGGCTGGAATGTTAGCCGAGGAATTGGGCGCGGATCCAACAGTTGCTCGGGCCGGGGCTCTCTTGCACGACATCGGCAAAGCGGTTGATCACGAAGTCTCCGGCACTCACGTGGAAATTGGCCGAAGAATCTTAGACAAATTCGGCGCCGGCTCTGAAGTGATTAAGGCGATGCAAGCGCATCATGAGGAATATCCTTACGAAACTCTAGAATCAATCATTGTTCAAACAGCTGACGCTATCTCTAGCGCCCGACCGGGCGCCAGACGCGATAGTATTGAGAATTATCTGAAGCGCCTCAAAGAATTAGAAGATTTAGCAGGTAAAATAAAAGGGATTGAAAAAGTTTACGCCATTCAAGCCGGACGAGAAATTAGGGTATTTGTGAGGCCAACAGAGATTAACGACCTAGAAGCCAAGAAAATCGCCCGCGATATTGCCGTCCAAATAGAAAAAGAGCTTAAATATCCAGGCGAAATTAAAGTCACCGTAATTAGAGAAACCAGAGTAGTAGAATACGCGAGATAGAAAATAGGGATAAAAAAGGAAACCCCGCTAGTCCTATGGACTAACGGGGTTTTTGTAACAAACAAAGATCAAATTACCAAGCGAAGGGCCTGCAGACCTGACTCTTGAGAGCCGAGAAACGCAGGCGGACTGTCCGGCGACGAGGTGACAACTCCTTAACGGAGAGCGGTCTCGGCTGGCCAGTACAGACCAACTCCGCAACTTCCGGTGGCAATATCTCCGTCGGTAGAAGCGCAATGAGCTCATTCTCATCAATCGCCGTCCGCAAACGCTGACGGCGATCTGACTCTCTATTGCCCTGTTGCCATCGTCTTGCTTCCCTTGCCTTAAGCATTCCTCCCAAGGTTCTTCCGTAAATCTTCTTCAGGAGAGCGATAACCGGGCTCGTCACTGCCAACATACGGTGGGTCCGGGCCAGTTTCGCCAACCAGTCGATTGCATAAAACAAGCAACAGAAAGCAATCGTCACTCCGTGGATCAAGACGATCAAGAGTGATAAGGCGCCGGCAATAGCCAGACTCTCCCACCACAATTGCCGAGGTGAACAGAAGTTTTCAACAAACCATTTCACCTCACCTTCCTTGACGAACCCCCGAGTAAACCAGAAGACACAACCGATCAGGAAGATTCCAGCAGGGAAAGCCGGGATCAGGGGCCAATAAGCTGGGTATCTTTCCTCTCTTTTCTCTCGATGAGTCCAGGACTCTTTCTTCCGGTAAAGGAAGAAGCTATCCTCCCAGTCAAGATAGCTCGTGGGCAAACCATCTCTGCACAGCCAATCGATCCGACTCCAGCGCAGGCCCAGAAGAAGTGCGACGAGGAGGTGCGCCAGATAGGCAAACCCCCAGAAAATCGCCATCGGCAAGGCGAAGATCGCTCGTCGCCGGAACTGACATTGATCCACTGGCGGCGTTTCGCACCACCAATTGACCAAACGCCAGACCCAGCTAGCCGGCTTCTTGGCGAAGAGGCCTTCCGGCACCTCCACACCCACCGAGCCAGTGGCAAAACCATCCACGAAATTGGCTCGAAATTCTCCAGAGTGATCGTAAAGGAGGTAATTGTACTCCCGAAACTGACGCTTCGTGAGCAAATCATTTTCTCGATCAGGAGAACAATTCCGGACGATCGTGGCATGGATAATGTTCAGGCCCGGGCGATGGAATTGGACATGAGCCAAGCCATCCTGCAAAGGAACCAGTTGCCGACTGGTTTCCTCCTTACCGTTCTGGACGGAAATCAGGAGACGGTCCAGATACCAACTGCCGCGCGTCAAATCTCGTCCAACCAAACCCAAAGCCGCCACCTTGGACAGGCACCAAGCTACCGTCACGGTAGCTGATTCTGCCACCTCCGACTTGACGGACAGGATGAGCTCCTGTTGATCGTCCTTGATTCTCTCCAATTCCCGCAGAGTCGTAATCATCCCAACTCCCTTCTGTTCCTCTTGGCACTTGTTAAGGAACAGTCAAATCTAAACAAAACATCTCGAACACTGTATTTAGTTTAGCACAATGAATTTGTCTTGTCAACTTGGCCAAACAAGATTATAGGGCTATACTTATAGCTGTAGTGGAAAGAGGTCGAGCTATTAAAAAACCAACCCGAATATTACTATGAATAAAGCAGCTCTAGTTGATGCCGTTCACGCTAAAATCGGTGGGACCAAAATCGCCGCCGAGCAGGCCATTGACACTATCATTGAATCAATCATCAATACTTTGAAAGCAGAAGGTGAAGTGTCAATCGCCGGCCTGGGCATCTTCTCAGCCAAGCGCCGTGCAGCTCGCACCGCCCGTAATCCTCGAACCGGCGAGCAGATCCAAGTTCCCTCGATGTGCGTACCCAAGTTCCGCGCCGCTAAGGCTCTGAAGGACGCCGTAAGATAAGAACCACCACTGTGTTCTCCGAAACCCCCGACCAATTTTGGTCGGGGGTTTTTGGTAAAATTAAATTAATAGTTGGCCTTATAATCTCCCAATTTAGCCATCAGCTGGCGCGTGATTGGCCCAACCTTGCCCTCACCTATTTTAAAATTATCAACTGAAACAATAGGAATAATATCCTTATTGGTGGCGGTTAAGAAAGCTTCATCAGCCGTGCGCAATTCAGCAATCTTAATCGCCCGTTCTCTAAGGACGAAACCACCAGTGCGAGACAATTTAATCACCAGACCGCGAGTAGTACCAAACAAAATATCATCAACTGGCGTGATAATCTTCCCTCGCTTGATTAAGAAAAAGTTGCTCGTAGAACACTCCATCACCAAGCCACGATGAGTAAACAAAATTTCTAGGGCGTTACGCTTCTGTTTTTCTGCTTGCAAACGCAAGGCGGAAATATAATTAGTGGTTTTTGCTCCCGGGATAGTGCGGAGATACTCATGAGTAATCACCTTGGCTCCAGCCCGAAAAATCGCCGGCGGATAAGAGTGTAAGCCCTCAACAATAATCGCCAGAGCAGGCGTGCCGATACTCATGCCGTCAGAAGCCACACCACCGGTGAGTAATAATCTAATACTGCCGTCGCGTAACTTATTTTTGCTAAACAGCTTAGTGATAATTTCTAGAACCTCACTCTCCCCCATTGGAATTCGCAAATTAAGCGCCCTAGCCGACTTAACAAAGCGTTGCCAATGTTCTCGCCACAAGAATGGTTTGCCGTTAACGGTTTTCAGAAAATCAAAAACCGCATAACCGCGCAAGACCGCCACATCAGTCAGAGGCAAGCGCGCTTGCTTGAGTGGCAAAATTTTGCCAGCAAAATAGCAATAGTAATTTTGATTAATCATGATTAAGAAATAATCTTACCATACTTTGTTTTTAAGAAAAATTTGCTAAGATGAACGAAGTAGAGAGCGGGGTTAGTTAAATGGTATAATAGCGGTTTTCCAAACCGCGGTCGGGAGTTCGATTCTCCCATCCCGCACAAATTTGACAGCTAAACTCCATTATGCTATGATAATAATAGAGTGATTGAGCAGTGTTAGCTCGATCAAAATGGACATAAAATCACAAAAGAGGAGACAAAAAATGAAGAATTTCATTTGGGTGTCAATAGTCTTTGCGGTTATCAGTTTCACTATTTTTTATCTCGTTTCGTCACTCCCAACGAGTCAGGAAATGGCAGAGAGAACGGCAAATCGCCGGACACAACAACTTCAACTGCAGACAAACCATGTCGTCAGTGAAATCCAATACATTAAGGATCCACGGACAGACTTGTGCTTCGCGTATTCTTGGATTGGAAAGGGTAAGACTATGGCCACAGTACCCTGCGAGGCAATTCCAGAAAACCTGCTCACGGTGGCAGGGATGAAGTCAGAGTAGTTCCACGCTCGGCCCGAACCCACCAGGTCGCAAGATTATTGGTGGGTTTTTTTATTTTAAAATATTTTGATTATTTCTTCTCCCCTCGCGCCACGAGCAAGATCGTGGCAATGAGAGTGGTGATAGGCACGGCTAAAATAATCGAGGTACTACCAACAATAGTTCTGATTATTTCGGTCGCGAAAATCTCGCGATTGAGTAAGAGGAGTGAGGCTTCGGCATGATAAAAAAACAGAAGCAATGGCAGAGCCACACCGGCATAAGCTAGAGCCAAAGTGTTAACCATCCCACCGACATGTTCCTGACCAACTCGCAGAGCCCGACGGTAAACTTCCTTGCGTGACAGATGTGGCGCGGCGATATTTAATTCTTTAACTGTTGCCGCTTGAGTAATCGCCACATCATCAAGAATCCCAAGCACGCCAATAATAATCGCGCCCAAGAGCAGACCGCGGAAATCTAGAGTGCCACCAGTGTGAATGTTGAGATAGACACTAGCCTCTTCCGAGAAACCACTTAACTTCGTTAAACTAACAGCCAAGTTGGCGAAGACAATGGTGATCAAGACTGTCACAATTGTTCCGAACAAGGCGGCGCTCGACTCCCAATTGAAACCGTGAGTGGTGTAAATAGCAAAAATCAGAATCGCAATCGCGAAGAGAGAACTCACCAACATAGGTGAAACACCAGCAATCAATTGGGGAAAGAGAAAATAAAAGAGAATTAAAAAACTACCAGTCAGCGCCACCAGAGAACGCAATCCTCGCCACCGACCAAAAAATAGAACTACCGCCACGAAAATTAAAGCGAAGAAGAGCAAAATCCCCCGCCGATCCGGCTCTCGGAAGTGATAGAGCTCATCACCATCGACAGTGATAACACGAGCGAGAAAAAATTTGTCACCAACCTTAAGTGGCGAGAAATCATTTTCTAAAATTATTGTTTCACTCGCTTGCGGACCATCAAGCAACTCGGCTCGCAATTCTTGAACTCTAGCTTCGACAGGGAGACCGGGCAATTGACGGGCCTCATCGGAAATAATTTCTACCACCTTAGCGCGCCAAATTTCCGGAGATTCCTCATAAACTTCTTGGGCCTGAACATTAGTCCAGGAAACAAAAATTGCGAGAATTAAAATAATATATTTGATAAGCATCTGATTTAATACATGTTAGCAATTAAAGTTTCATTCGCCAATCAAACTTCGCAACTTGGCTTAATTAGTTATCGATACCAGCAAGAGGTAAGCCAGAGGCGAGAGAAGATAACTAACATGAAGCTGTGAAACGGCTATTAATATAACTAAACTAGGCTTGATTACCGGCGATGTAACCCATCGTCCAACACAGCTGGAGACTGTAACCGCCGGAAGGGCGATTGATATTGAGCAAATCACCGGTGACATATAAATTAGAATATTTTTTCGAACACATCGTCTTCAAATCTACTTCATCGAGAGAGACACCGCCGTCGGCGACTACCGCACGCTCGAAACCCATCAGACCAGTGATCGTCATTGGCAAAGCTCTAAGCTGACGAACAATTTGTTTTCTTTCTTCTCTGGTAACACTGTGCACTTTTTTATCTAAATCAATTTCGATAATCATTGCAATCGCTTTAGCTAAACCAGCTGGCACAAATTCTTTAATAATCGTCCGTAGATTTTTATTTTTATTAGCGTCAAAAATTTTAATAACTCTTGTTTCTAAACTTCCAAGATCAGTCTGGGGATATAAATCTAATCTCGCCCTCACTTGACCGGAACGGAGGAGATCAGCAACTTGGCTGGCGCTATTTAAGATTGTCGGTCCAGAGAGACCAAAGTGAGTAAACAAAATTTTTCCAGTTTTAGAAAATTGTTTTTCCCCTTCCAGAAAGAAAGTAATTTTTGCGAAAGAGAGGGAAATTCCAGCCAACATTTTCACCCACTCATCAGAGACTTGGAGTGGCACAATCGAGGGTGTCGGTTCCGTCACCGTGTGACCAAGCGCTCGCAGAAAGGCGAAGCCGTCACCGGTCGCCCCCGTCTCTTGATGCGAGAGACCACCAGTGGCGAGCACGTAAGACTTGGCGCTGAAGTTCCCCTGATTGGTCACCACCTCCGACACACTCCCCTCTCCGGCAATTATTTTTCTCACCTGACAATTTGTTTTAACTATCACTTGCTGTTTCTGGAGAGCTTTAATAAACATCTTACAAACATCCACCGCTCGCTCTGTTTGCGGGAAGGCGCGCTGACGCGCCTGGACAACCAGAGGCAAACCACGCGCCTCGAAAAATTTGAAAGTGTCTTGATTGCTAAACTGCGAGAAGGGTGAATAGAGATAAGCTTCCGCCTTGCCATACTTCTGCAAGAACTTGCGCGCGTCTGGTTCCGCATTAGTGATGTTACATCTTCCACCACCGGTAATTTTCAATTTCTCGCCAAGGGCAGAATTCTTTTCCAACAACAAGACTCGCCGACCGCGCTCGCCGGCAACCAAGGCCGCCATCATTCCCGAGGCGCCACCACCAATCACAATTAGATCCCAGTTAATATTTTTCAATTTAACTTTTTAATTTTAACCTCAACGCTGTTTCGGAGTGCCGGGATTCGAACCCGGAGTCGCCCGCTCCCAAAGCGGGTATGTTAGCCGTTACACCACACTCCGTCCATACTCGCCACTCTAACATTTTTAAGCTACAATGTCACCGTCCTTAAGCAATAAGACCCGGGCTGTAGTATAACGGTAGTATTTACCCATGGGGTGGGTAAGACGGGAGTTCAACTCTCCCCAGCCCGACCAGATTAAACTTTTTTCAAATTCAGAGGCGTTTTGTTGCTCGCTCAACCACGTCTACCAAAACATTCGACAATTGTTTCGCATTTTTATTCCATGTTGAATTTTGGGCAATAAAACTTTGCGCTTTCTTTCCCATAACTTTTCTTTGGGTGTCATTATCAAGCAAACCATTTACAGCTGAAACAATTGCTTCTATATTTTTTGGTTCTATTAAAATACCGCTTTCTCCGTTTGAGATGACGTCTTCGTTTCCATTGTTTGTTGTGGTAATCACCGGCTTTCCAGCAGACATTGACTCCAAGACCGTACCCATCAGCCCATCACCTTCGTGGGAGGGAAAAAGACAAATATCTGCCAATGCAAAATAATCGTAAGGATTATCTATTACTCCGGTCATAGTCACATTATCATTCAAACCAAAATCGACGATTCTATTTCGCAAGACAGTATTTAATTCACCATCACCAATAATCCAAAGATGAACGTCGTTATTTTTTGTGACAATTTTTCTAAACGCATCAAGAAGAGTGAGTACTCCCTTGCGTTTAATAAGCCGACCCGCGTACACTAAATTATATTTCGCCCTCGAAACAATCTTTGACTTAATCAACAACGGATAATCAACCCCAGTACCAAGAACATAATTAAACTTTACTTCTTTTAATTCCTCGATCCACTTTTGTGCGACATTTGAACTAATTGAAATAGTCGCATCGCAGAACTTTATAAATGCCCTATACCAAGGTATGGGTTGCGATGGGTACCCTGATAAATATATAACATTTGGCATACCAGATGGTTTTAAGATACTGTCTGGTAAATAATAAGACAAGATAACATCCGGCCTGTTACTTTTCAGTTCATCAAAAATCCTTTCATTAAACGCGAGCGATTCAGTCACCCAACGTACGTGCCCCACATCTGGATCATTTCTGTATAGATCTGGAACTGAGCTCGAAATATCAAATCTAAATAAATTTATTCTCGGTAATTTTCTGGCGATAAATTCTTTAAACAGACCCGTGTCCCCTAATCCTTTTGGAATTGAAGTGTAAAAGTCAATTACATGCCCGAGTCCAGAAAGAAATTCCGCGTGTTTTAAGAAAACTTTTTCTGATCCAGCTATATGATAAGGGGTTCTAGGTTGGATAATTGCTATCTTCATAAGCTAATTTTTTTCTCTAAATAATCACAATACATTTCATACTGAACCTTTCCAGTGATATATTTTTCAATAAAACCAACGTATTTAGGCAAGTCTTTGTAGTAAACAAAAATTCTTTCCTCGGTCTCGTTATCCTTGAGAGGAATGAAGGTGTCCAGTTTGCCAATTTTGCATACGAATCTGACTTGTAAATTATGCTTCTGGATCAGGTCAGTAGCACTATCGTTAATTACCTCTAATGATCCGAGTAGTTTTACTTGCTCAGGGATACACTGCAACTCTTCCATAAATTCCCGATTCAAAGCTTGGAATGCAGATTCGCCATCTTCAACCCCGCCACCAGGAGGCGTAAAGCTATTACCGCCTTTTTCCCTTACCAAAGCAATGAGCTTATCTTCTGTGCTAACAAAGCCATACACTTGCTGAACAGGAATTCCTTCGGGCATTGTCCTGGGGTGCCAGACGTAGGTTATTTTTTGGCCATCCTTTTCCCTCGTTTCTATAAGTTTGTATTTTCCCATATTATCTGTAAGTATAATAAAAAGGACCCTGTTTTAACAGGGTCCTCACATGATACTCCTTAGATATGCAATTTCTTTTTGGAGTATCGCAATGATCAAATCTCGCTCTGGTTTTCTAACAACGATTCCATGGGCTGGCTCGATATTTTGGCGCGACCCCTCCTTTTCGAGGTACTTAACAAAGTCTCCAGGCCTGAACTCATCGATGCTAGACAACTTGGCCGTAGCACTAAGAATTCGCTGGATTCGTGAGCAAGATGCCTGATGACCAATGATAATTTGGAGCTCGTTGCCAGTTTTTTCGAACATACTCTTGAGCAAGAGGTAGAGCCGCAGGGAAAACTCCCCCTGATGCTCTCCCAATTTGTTAAACCAGCCAACCAACTCTGGATACTCGGCTTCCCCGTCGGAGTTAATAACAGGATCGCCAAATCTATACAACAATTTGCACGAATCCAGTTTTTGTTGCCAAGCTTTCCAGGCATCAAGGAGCGGCTTGTATTCATTGCCTTGGACATGGTTTCTGATGACGAAATCACCTTGATAGATCTCTCGCACGCCAGTAGTTTCACACATCTCAGTGGGAATGTTCGCAGTAAAAAATTCTTCTACTGCGATAGTCGCCGTTTGAATCGCTCGAAGACGACCACTGTGTTGAACACAGATTTTTGACGCGCCAACCGTGCGACATAATTTGACTATTTCCTTGCCGAGAATCTTGACGTCGAATTTTGTCTCCTCAGTAAGTGGCTGATTAAGATCTTGAGAAAGAACTGGCACATCTACACCATGCCGAACCAAAACCATTATTTTGCCCGAAGAACACCCTCGAGCGTCTGAATTTTCAATGAGTCTCATAAGACCCTCCTTTCCAATAAAGAGGATACAATAAATGTTGAGATGTATCAAGTGCTTATGGTATACTCGTCAATTATCACAACAACCATGACCAAGCCACTAATTTCCATCGTTTTAGGTAGTTACAACAGAAAATCTTTCCTCAAAAAAACAATCAAAACAATAAGGGAAAATGAGATCTCTGTTCCATTCGAGATCATTGTCATTGATGGCGGATCTACTGACGGAAGCGTTCGATATCTTTCTTCCCAAAAAGACATAGTAACGATAATTCAACATAATCGTGGTTTTTGGAAAGGGAAGAAGATTAAAAAAAGAAACTGGGGTTATTACATGAACATAGCTTTTCAGGCTACTCATGGAAAATATGTTGTTATGGTTTCTGATGATTGCCTCATCGTCTCCGGATCAATTATGAATGCCTACAATCTCTTTGAACGTGAGACGAGGCAAGGAAATAAAGTTGGCGGAATAGCCTTTTATTGGAGAAATCTACCGTATGAAAAAATATATTACGTCCGTCAAACTCTTGGACATAAGTTATCAATAAATCATGGTATGTATTTGAAAAAAGCTTTGGAAGAGGTCGGTTTCTGCGAGGAAGAAAAATATCCCTTCTATTACGGAGATGGGGATCTTTCCTTAAAACTTTGGAGGTCGGGCTATTTAATCATTGATTGCAAAGAATCTTTTGTTGAACATTTTCACTTTTCGGGCATGAAGATTAGACAAGAAAATAGTACACAAAAAGAGAAATATAAAAAAATCTACATGGAGTCATGGAAGGGTATATTCTATGATGAAAAGATTGATAATCAAAGTGGCAAGATTTTCCTAAATTATAAAGATCCACACAACATCGCCAGACTTTTTAAGTCTAGCCCTTGGTATTATATTGGTATTCTACAATCAAAACTTATTAGGTTATATGGGTATGAAAGAAAACGACCAAATAGATTACCAAGTATTGAGATGCTGTCTAATTATTCAAACATTAAACATCTGCTTTCAAAGTTCAAAATTATACCAGAACAGTTGTGTTTTTTTGCCCTAATCAAACAAAACGACCAAATACTAATGGGACTTAGAGAGTATCGAAAAGATAACCCAGTATGGACATATCCTGGCGGTCGTAGCGTGCCCGGAGAAACAATGCTGGAATCATTGAAAAGAGAAATAAAAGAAGAAATTGGGGTGAAAAATCCTGAATTTGTAAAGGTTATTGGCCAAAAAAACGGAGTAAAAGAAGGAGATAGAGTTTATTTCATTGAATGTAAGATCTCTGAGAAACCTCAACTTATGGAACCAGAAAAATTTAAGGAATGGAAATGGTTTCCAATTAATGGACTACCAGAAAACCTTATTGACCAAAAAGATGCCGAGATTATAAAAAGACTTATGCCATTAAAATTGCCCCAAATTACAAACTAACTCAATCATTCTTATTTGAACGCTAGTCACCTCTGAAATGATCATGTTGAGGATAGTAGATGAGACGCATTCAACGACTTCGTAACCCTGAACTACGGTGGTCGCCTTGGATCAATCCAAGCTCTTTAGTTTTCACAGCTACAAAACAATGTCTTCTAGAACTTCTATCTTTAATAATTCACCAGATCGATCAAGATAGATACAAATTGCGTCAACTTGCCAATCAATCTCATCATCAATGTCCTTATGCATCAGATAGGTCTCAATCACTCGACGCAAGCGTTTGAGCTTCCAGGGATGCAGATTATCTTCCGGCTCATAATCATCGCCATGATTATGAGCCTGTTCGGCCAAAATTAGTTTGTCACGGACAACAGTTTTAACTTCCACAAAGCGTAAATCATTCCCCCGCTGGGCGACAATATCTATTTCTCCCCATTTGCGCCAATAATTTCTATCCACGATCTGATAACCCTGTCTCTTTAAAAAGTCACAGCTTAAGTCCTCCCCTTTTTGTCCGATTAGTTGTTTGGCAGTTTGAGACATGGTTAAATGTGTCCTTTATACACAGTATCCCCAGAGTTATCCCCAGAATTTCCTAAGTTTAGCACTTTATTGTATTGTATAGCTACGCCTCCGTGGTGAAATGGATATCACAACGGTCTTCGGAACCGTTATTGTGGGTTCGAATCCTGCCGGAGGCATTAGATAAGATTGGAAATTCTTAAAGTTATTGCTATAATACTAGCCATTAGATAATTTAGATAATTTAAGGCGGGTATGGTTTAGTGGTAGAACACGTCCTTGCCAAGGACGAGACGGGAGTTCGATTCTCCCTACCCGCACCGAAACAACCTGTTAACTGTTAACTATAATTAAATATGATTAAACTCGATATCCCCTCCCCCGTTTCACGTATAACAGAAACCCTACAAAAGGGTGGTTTTTCTGCCTATTTGGTTGGCGGTTGCGTTAGAGATCTTATTTTAGGCCGTGAACCAGCAGATTGGGATGTTACGACCAACGCCACACCACCCCAGATTATGGGTTTATTCTCTAAAACTTTTTATGAAAACAAGTTTGGTACAGTCACGATTGATAATGAAGATGTAACAGAACCCAATCTCCGTTTCGTGGAAGTAACCCCTTTCCGACTAGAAACCACCTACTCTGATCGACGTCACCCGGATGAAGTGCTCTGGAGTGATAATCTAGAAGATGATCTCAAGAGACGAGATTTCACGATTAACGCTCTGGCTTATGATCCGACTAGTAATAAACTAGAAGATTTCTTCAAGGGTCAGGAGGATCTAAAAAACAAATTAATCAAGGCGGTTGGTAATCCTAGTGAAAGATTTGATGAAGATCCCCTAAGGATGATGCGAGCGGTGCGTTTAGCCTCACAAACTGGTTTCATGATTAACAACGAGACGGTTGAGGCGATTGAAAAACAGGCTGCTTTGATTAAAAAGATATCTATAGAGAGAATTAGAGATGAATTTATTAAAATAATTTTATCACCGGAGCCAATGTTGGGTCTTATTTTAAGCCAAAAATTGGGTCTTCTGAAGCATTTTGTTCCAGAATTAGAAGAAGGAATAGGCATAGACCAAAATAGCGACCATAAATATGACGTTTGGGGACATATTTTACGCGCCTTGCAACATTCAGCGACTAAAAATTATGAACTAGAAGTCAGGCTCTCTGCTCTGTTTCATGATATTGGCAAGCCAAGAACCAGACAATGGAGCGACGAAAAGAAAGATTGGACTTTCTACGGCCACGAGGTGGTAGGCGCTAAAATGGTGGACAAAATTCTAAAGAGACTCAAGTTTCCTGGCAAAACGATTGATAATGTTAATAACTTGGTCCGTAATCATATGTTTTTCAGTGATATTGATAAAATTACCCTTTCGGCAGTTAGACGAATTATTCGCAATGTTGGCCGAGAACATATTTGGGAATTAATGGAAGTGCGAACTTGTGACCGAATTGGCATGGGCCGACCGAAAGAAAGCCCCTATCGCCTACGCAAATACCAATCAATGATCGAAGAAGCCTTACGAGATCCAACTTCAGTAGGAATGCTAAAAATAGATGGAAAACAAGTTATTCATGAAACAGGCTTAAACCCGGGACCCAAAATAGGCTTTATTTTGCACGCTTTACTGGAAGAAATCCTGGAGAAACCAGATTTAAACACCGAAAAGTATCTTGTGAAACGCGTTAAAGAAATGGCCAAACTAGAAGATCAAGACTTAAAAAATTTAGGAGAAAAGGGCCGAGAGAAGAAACAAGAGATAGAAGAAACCGAATTAAAAAAGATTCGAGATAAGTTCCACGTGAAATAATTTATAAAAACGAAAGGCGTCCGCCGAAAGTGGGGGACGCCGTGGCCGCTACTCAAAGATGTAGAGATATAGTGGATAAAAATTTTCTACACCGGAGGCGTTACCGATATGGACCAGATCATGTCTGATAAGATTATATTATCGGACAAACTAAAAGACAAGATGAAGTTGTGGATAACTTATTTTATTTTGCGACGGTGGAAGGATTTGTGGATATCTCGTAAATGTTTATCAGTAACATGAGTATAAACTTGAGTAGTAGCAATATTAGCGTGCCCCAACATTAATTGAACAGAGCGGATATCAGCGCCATTGCTTAATAAATCAGTGGCGAAGCTGTGGCGCAAAGTATGAGGGGTCACTTTTTTAGAAATACCAGCCTTAATAGCGTAAAATTTAACGATTCTCTCAACGCTTCTGGGAGTTAGGCGACCGCGTTCAGATCCTTCATTAATTCTAGTTTTCAGATTAACAAACATCGCCTCGTTCAGATCCTGGCGGCTATTTAAATAGCTTTTTAGGGCTGTTTTAGCCTCGGGAGAGATGAAAACGACTCTAATCTTCTCGCCCTTACCACGCACCGTGAACTCATCTTGATTGAAGTTGATACTATCTCTGTCTAGATTACAAAGCTCAGAAACCCGCAAACCAGTAGAAAAGAGAAGTTCTAACATCGCCTTATCTCTTAAAGACTTCTCATCTTTGCCTTTAGCAGTAATAGCTAGAAGGCGAGTCAAATCATCCTCATCGATTAAATCGAGCTCTCTGGCGCTAGTTTTAGCCAATTCAATACGATTAGCCGGCAAACTGCTGACAGCTCGTAATTCTAGGTACTTAAGAAAGGTTCTTAGGGCAATTAAGTGATAGTTCTGGGTATTCTTCTTAAGTCCTTTACGATTCAACCACAAGCGGTATTGGCGGATGATATCATCATCAATACTCTCTGGGTGCTTAATTTGAGCAAAGTCCAAAAAACGGCCTAGATAATAGTCATAATTCACAACCGTCTTCAAACTACGACCACGTTCGATCTCTAAATATTCCAAAAAATCGCGTTTAAGTTTACTTAGTTCCATATCTATCTATTATATCAGTAACCACCCCTGAAACTTCCTCATTTTTAAACCTAATTTCAGCAATATTTAAACTTTTCAAAAAATCAGTTCTTTCTTTGTCATACACCTTAGCATCAACCGAATCATGGGTTTTGCCATCAAGTTCAATTGCTAATCTGATTTTGGGACAATAAAAGTCAAGAATATACGGACCAACACTATATTGACGGTAAAATTTTAAACCTTTTACTTGGCGATTCGAGAGCTCCCGCCAAAGCGCTTTTTCCGGTTCTGTCTGATTCCGACGGAGTTCTCGCCGACGGTCTCGTAAAATCTTGTTATTGTAGAGAATCTTGATTTTCATAACTCCCCCTGACCCCCTCTTACCTTAAGAGGGGGAATGCGGACACCTATAATTGTAGCATCCGATTGCCCCCTTAAGATAAGGGGGGTTGGGGGTTATGAAATGTTGGGCTTTTTGTAAGCGAACAAAAAAGTGTTATCATTATATTTATTATTATAAGATAAGTTAATATATTTTATGTTAGAAAATTTTCATAATAATTCAGGAGATCCAGAATACGCGAGAAAAGATATCAGGGATGGACTTAACGAATATGAAGAATCTAAACAAAAGCCTAAACAAGAGACACATCCCGCGACCATACCTGGCCCAGACAAAATTCGTACGGAAATCGTTCTCGGTGACTACGGCTTCCCAGGGGCACATGGCAGTGGTGATTTTAGAAAAATCGACCAAGATGAACTTGGATTATTGATTAGAGATCTTTCAACTGATAAAGGTCTTATTAAAAACGCCGAGGCAAGAGATGAGCTTAGAGCTGCAAATGAGGCATTGGCGTTCTGCGAGAGAGGCTTTTCTGTAGAGATGTGCAAGGTGAATGATGACCCGTTTTATTATTTTTCAGTACAAGCATACTTACCAGATGAGTATCCTTCGGGTCGTACAAAAGAGGACAGGAAGGCGATAATTAACGACCTAAAAAATAGTTTATAAGAAGGTTATTCCCCACTTTCAAATTCAAAGTTTTCCGTATCAATCTGGTTTGGACCTTGCTTTTTAAACTGGATATGCTATCATTTGAGACAATGCTAGCAACCAAGAAAAAGCAGGTTTTAATAAAAAAAACTCGGGTTCACGAAAAGGACACGGGTTCTTCGGCGGTGCAAGTAGCTATTTTAAGCGAGCGGATAGACGAATTAGCCAAACATTTGAAAAAGAATCCTAAAGACGAGCATTCTCGACGCGGATTGTTGAAGCTTGTCGCCAAACGACGTTCTCACGAAAAATATCTTGCTACCAAAAAAGCTAAACTTTAGTAATTAGTTTTTATCGACATGGGAATAATTAAACATCGAGGCCAGCGTATTGCGGTTTTTATTGACACGCAAAATTTATATCATTGCGCGAAAAACCTTTATCAAGCTAGGGTTAACTTTGCAGCCATTCTGAAAGACGCTGTAGCTGACAGAAATCTCGTTCGAGCTATTGCTTATATGGTGACAACAGAAAGCGGGGAAGAGAAAAATTTCTTAGAATCTCTCCATAAAATGGGGATAGAGGTAAAAACCAAAGATTTACAAATCTTTTCTGGTGGCGCCAAGAAAGCAGACTGGGATGTGGGTTTGGCAGTTGACGCGATCAAAGTGGCTTCTAAGGTTGATGCGGTGATTATCGCCTCCGGCGATGGCGACTTTGTGCCACTAGTTGATTACTTAAAGATTCACGCCGGAACTCAAGTAGAAATAATCGCTTTTGGCAAAAGCACCTCCGGCCGACTTAAAGAAGTGGCTGATGACTTTATTGACCTAGGTGATAATCCTAGAAAATACTTACTCGGATCAAACAATGGCTCTTCTCGTCGACGTCGACGAGCAGGTGCTTCCGGATCTAAGACAAAAAACAGTGAACAAGTAACTAACGCTGTCTAAAAAAACAAAAGATAACAAAATAAGATAAGATTTAATAATCTAGACTAGTGTAGACTAGTAAGCTAAGGGCCTTTTATAGTATAATAAATGGTAAATTATGCCTGACACCAATGATGATTTACAAACCAAATTAGAAGAAGCGCGACGCGCCCTAGAAGGTGAGGAGCATGCGGCCAAACGTGAGCAACAAGAGAAAGCTCAAGCGGTTCAATCTAGGCGGGAAGCTCTGGAAAAAAGATTAGAAACAATAGCAAAAGATAAAGAAGTCTTAGAATTAGCTTGGATTGACTTGGATAGTACTCGCAAGGCTATTCGAGTTAATCTTAATCCAATTATTGAGGAAGAAAAAAAACTAGAGATAGAAGAATCTAAATTAGAAACAGAGGAAGCTTCTATTGGAGTAGAAGAGGAGAAACATAAAGTGGAAGAACAACGTTGGGCAATCCAAACCAAACGACGAGACTCAGAACAAAAGAAATGGCGAGAAGAAGAAAAATTAATCGCTATTGAAAAAAATATTGAAGTCAACACGACCAAATACCGTCTGCTAATTGACGAGGAAGATAAAATCTTAATTGAGCTAGAGCAATTAAAATCACAATGAACGATAGCGCCAATCTAAATCGCCGTCGCGAGGAAGCCAGAGAGGCAATGGAAACTGAAGAACACCGTCAAAAGCGCCAAACCAGAACTCAAACCTTGGCTAAAAAGAGGGAGCTAGCCAGAGCGGCAATGGAAAGTGTTGACCAACGTCGACGTCATGAATCGAAAAATAAAATCAAGCGCAATCAGGAAGCTAAGCGCAAGGCGGAGGAGGAGGCTAAACTCCAAGCACTAACCGCGCAAGAACGAACGAAACAAGAAGCCGAAGAAGCTAAACGCAAGGCGGAGGAGGCAGAAACTAAAGCGCGTCAGCGTAAGCGATCACAGATTGACGAGTCTGAAGAACTAATTGATAAGCTGAAAGTTAGAGAGTCAAAACTAAACCCTCTCCGAACTTTAAAGCTGGACATGGCGCGAGCAGTAAAAGAAGAAGGAGTTTCCATTTCTAAAATAGCCACGAGTGAAGAGGCTCGGAGACGATTGGGTAAAACTAACCAAGAGAAGCCAGAGCCTGGCGTTTACAGAATTGTCGCTTTAATAATTATTTTAATTGCTATTTCTGGGGGAGCTATTCTCCAATGGTCTGGCTATTTTGACTTCCGACAACTCTGGACTAGGCCAACTGATATCGTTACGCCAACAACTTCCCAAACAACGTCTCTCGTTTTTGCTGATCAGGTAAAGACTTTCGATATTGCCGGCATAATTGACTCGGACGAATTAAGTCAAAGATTAATGACCGAAGCAAAACAAGGTGATTTAAACCGAAGAGCAATTAGACACCTCTCTGTTGTGAATAGTGTTAATAATAAAAACTCAATCGCTTGGAGTGAGCTGGTTCAGCGACTGGGACTGCGCTTACCGGACTTGCTGGCCAGAACTCTTAACGAGACATTTATGATTGGCGCTTACGGCGAAGCTTCTGGCTCAAATTCAAATTCGATGTTCATTATTCTTAAGCCACGTTCTTATGAACAAGCTTACGCCTCAATGTTAAATTGGGAAATTGATTTGGTTAGCGACTTGGCGCCAATCTTCCAAGGCAGTCGATTGACAAGCACGCAGACAAGTGGAGTTTTCAAAGACAGATTAATTCTAAACATCGATACCCGCTACTTAAGTGACAAAGATGGCAAAACGATTATCTTCTACGCCTTTCTGAACAAAGAGACCTTATTAATTGCTCAGAATGAAGAAACTTTTATTGAAGTCTTCAATCGGTTTACGACTCCCGGGAACTAGAGTATAATTTAATTATGGATACTAAAAAACTGAAAGAGGCTCTGGAAACAGAACGACAACAACTTGAAGTAGAACTAAAGAAGATTGGCCGAATCAATCCGGAGAATGCTAGCGACTGGGAAGTAACACCCTCAACTGATTCCGAATCAATTGAGTTTCGTGATGAAGTTGGCGATCAAATAGAAGAGCTTGATACGCGCGAAGCAACCGAAGTGGCCCTAGAACAGCGTTACCGCAACATTGTTCGGGCTCTAAACGCTCTGGCTGACGGCTCTTATGGTCAATGCGAAATTTGTCATCAAACAATTGAGAGTGACCGACTAGAAGCCAATCCCTCAGCGAGAACCTGCAAAGCTCACCGAGAATAATGTTAGCAAAGGTTCATTCCGCTCAAGTCGTCGGCCTTCGGGCCGACATTATTGATGTGGAAATAGATATTGGTAAAGGCCTGCACTCTTTTACCGTAGTCGGCCTGCCAGACAAGGCGGTAGAGGAAGCTAAAGACAGAATTACGGCTGCAATTAAAAATTCTGGCTTTAAGTCACCCCAGAAAAGCAGTAAAAAAGTAATTGTTTCTCTCGCGCCAGCGGATATTAAAAAAGAGGGTCCGGTGTTTGATCTGGCGATTGCGATAGCTTATCTAACAGCCAATCAAGAAATTAAATTTGACTCTAGTGATAAATTATTTATTGGTGAACTGGCTCTAGACGGCAGTTTAAGACCAATCAAGGGAGCTCTAATGATTGCCCGCCAAGCGCGAGAGGCCGGCTTTAAAGAAATTTATTTACCCCTAGCCAATGCGGAGGAAGCAGCGTTAATAAGAGATCTAATCGTGTTTGGTTGTGGCAAACTGAAAGATTTAGTTAATCATCTAACGATTTCTACTCCACCAATATTGCTAACTCCCCAACCAGCCACTCAAATTAATTACAAAGAGCGAGAGCCGGTGGGAGAATTTGCAGAGATTAAAGGCCAACAAACCGCTAAAAGAGGCTTGGAAATCGCCGCCGCCGGTGGACACAATATTGCCATGTATGGCCCACCGGGAACTGGCAAAACGATGTTAGCTAAAGCTTTTGCCAGTATTTTACCACCCCTACCTTTCGATCATATTTTAGAAATTACGGGCATTCATTCCGCGGCCGGATTATTGCAAGGCACTTTAATTGCTCATCCGCCAATTCGCGCGCCACACCACACCTCTTCTTATGTTTCACTCGTCGGCGGAGGTAGCTGGCCAAAACCAGGAGAAATTACCTTAGCTCATAGGGGAATTCTCTTTCTTGACGAATTTCCTGAATTCGATAAAAAAGTGATTGAGTCCTTGCGACAACCTCTCGAAGATCGAGTGATTAATATCGCCAGAGCTCGCGGAACCATGACTTTCCCGGCCAATTTTATTCTAGTGGCCGCTTTCAACCCTTGTCCTTGTGGCAATCAGGGTTTAAGAGGACGAGAATGTATTTGCTCGCAATCAGCCCTCATTCGTTATCGCCGAAAAATATCCGGCCCGATTATTGACCGGATTGATTTGTGGCTAGAAGTTGGCCAAATTGATCCGGAAAAGCTATCTAATTACGATATTGAAGAAGAAAGTTCTGTCAAAATTAGAGAACGAGTTTGCCAGGCAAGAGATCGACAACGACAACGCTTCGGCAACCTAGGACGTTCGGAAAAATTTATTAACGGAGAAATGACTAATAAAGAACTGCGACAGCTAGCTCCTCTGTCTGACATCTGCATCAAACTTCTCAATGATTCTGCAAAAAGGCTTGATCTATCCGCTCGCGCCTATCATCGCATTATTAAACTCGCCAGAACTATTGCCGATTTGGCTGACGAAGAAAATATTAAAGAAAGCCATTTAATCGAAGCCCTCCAATATAGACCAAAGAGCTTGATTTAGGTTACAATCAAATAGGCGTGGTGACGTTCACCACCATTGATCCAATTTGACCCAAGATCAGAAGGGAAGAAAATAATGACTGAATTGGAAAGATTGAATAGCCTGCAGCCAAGAATTGAAAAGATCTGCCAACTGATCGACGAGATCGAAGTTCAAGCGGCTCAATTACCAGCAGAATTTAATGACTTTTCTGGATTGAGAGCGGGAATCAATCGCATTCTTTCCAGTCTTTCTGATTTTTCCACAACCAAATGCTTGTTAAGACGTGGCTTAAACGCCCTTAAGAAAAGAATTGCAAGCTTAAGTGCCTGATCAAAACAAAAAAACTCGCCCCAGCTAACACTGTGGCGAGTTTTCACTTATTTTCACTTAAAGCATTAGCTAAATCAGACTAATTAAAATGGATTCTTAGCTCCACGAATCTCGAAGTGGACATGTGGGCCGGTAGAGTTACCGCTACTACCCAACAAACCAATGGTTTGACCCTGATCCACTCGTTGACCAGTTGAAACATTAGTTTGAAGTAAGTGAGCATATAAAGTTTGAGTGCTATTGGAGTGTTGAACCACAACGTAATTACCATAGCCACCATTCCAACCACCTTGGCGACTAATGATTACTGTGCCTGATGCCGAGGCCATTACCGGCGTACCAGATCGTGAGGCCAAGTCTACGGCATTATAACCATGAATACCTTGGGTCTTAACACCACCATTAATTGGTCGCAAATAGTAACCCACATAGACTGGATTAGCACCACCAGACGGCGAAGACCCCTTAGATCCCTTGGGAGTAACAGACGGTTTAACCACAGCTTGTGGCTCTATACCACCGGGGATAATAATCGTACTGCCAACCGTTAAAGTTCTGTTAGTTAAAATATTGTAATTAACAATTTCTTCCGCATCGCCTTGGTATTTTTTAGCCAGACTAGCAAGGGTGTCTCCCTTAATCACAGTGTGACGCAAGCCGTTTATTGGCAAAATTACCAAGACTTGGCCTTCTTTAATCGTAGCCTTGGGTGAAAGCTCGTTGGCCCAACGAATCGTATTAACAGAGACTTGATACATTTCCGCAATCTCTGACACTGTGTCACCGGGACGGACGACATAAATACTAATCTGATCATTAGATAGCGATTTATTAGAATCAGCAACGCTATGACTCGATTCCGTATCCGGCAAAAGAGCGGAGCCAACAATGGTAATTTCGCCACCACCAATCGAGGTGCTTGGAGGTAGGCCCTGAGACGGTAATAGACCAATTTGTTGAATATTGCTACCAGAAAGCGTTGCCGAAGAAGCAACGGAAGAAGAAAAAACCGTAATTACCCCAACAAGCAAAATAAGCCTCTTAAGAAGAAGCTTGGACCTTAGCCCTTTTTTTACTCGGCACGAGACATTAAGGAAGCCGAGTATTGTGAGTTTAGAATGAATAAGTTTTACAAAGAGATCCTACCCGTTCAGGAATCAAATGGCTCAACTAAGCCATCTGGTTTACAAATCAATTCAGCAACTTCCATATTCTACTCTATTGGAGAACTAATTTCAAGCTCAAGCTTGATCCCTGTGGATAACTTATTTTTATGCTAAAATCCCCAGATGACTTCTCCTCATGATCTTAATCCCCAGCAAGCTCGGGCAACTGAACATCGGGAAGGACCACTCTTGATTGTGGCTGGCGCCGGTGCCGGCAAAACTAAGACCATCGTCAGTCGGATTATCAAATTAATAGAATCCGGAGTAGCGCCAGAGAAGATTCTGGCGATCACCTTCACCAACAAGGCCGCCAAAGAAATGCGCGAACGGGTACTAACCGCCTTGGCCGAACGACAAGAGTGGCAAGTTGGCCCCACCCCATTTGTTAGCACTTTTCATGCTCTAGGAGCGATGATTATCAAGGAAAACGCTAAACAATTCGGCTTAACTCGCTATTTTACCATTCTCGACAAAGATGAATCACTAGCTATAGTGAAAAATATGATGAAAGAGCAAGGAATTGAGCTCAAAAGTGTTGAACCACGCCGTATCTTGGGAATCATCTCTAGAGAGAAAGGCGCCGGCACCACTCTCGCTCAATACAAAGACAGAGGGAGAGCTCAAACAAGTTACCTAGGCAAACTAGCCTTAACTATCTGGGAACACTACGAGAACACTCTAGCTAAACGTCAGGCTCTTGACTTCGACGATCTGTTGTTAAAAGCAACGGAACTATTCCGTCGCCAGCCAGATATCCTAGCTCAATATCAAGATCGCTGGCATTATCTCCATATTGATGAATATCAAGATACTAATCTAATTCAGTACGAATTGGCCCAACTCTTGGCCGCGAAAAGAAGAAATATTTGCGTGGTTGGCGACGTTGATCAGTCAATTTATAGTTGGCGAGGGGCCGATTATCGTAATCTACTCCGCTTTGAGGAGGATTATCCTGATGTTACGGTCATAACCTTAGAACAAAATTATCGCTCAACTAAAAATATTCTAGCGGCAGCCAATGAAATAATTAGCAAAAACCAAAAACGACACGAGAAAAATCTCTTTACCACCAATAAAGACGGGGAACGGCTGACTATTATTATTGGCCTAGATGAGGGCGAAGAAGCCCACCTTATTGGCGAAACAGCCAAGAAATTAATCGGAGACGGAGTGAAACCCGATGAGATTGCCGTACTCTATCGGACGAACTTCCAATCTCGAGTTCTAGAAGAAGCCTTCCTTAGGCAAAATTTGCCTTACCGCGTTCTGGGAACTCGCTTCTTCGACCGGAAAGAAGTGCGAGATGTTCTAGCTTATATCAAAGCGGCTCTGAATCCCGAAGATGTCGAATCTGTAAAGCGAATTATTAATGTGCCACCACGCGGTATTGGCAAAGTTACTTTGGCTAAAATGGTGACGAAACAAACAAGCGCGCTACCGCGCGCGACTTTAAGCAAAGTCAGCGAATTCCAGAAAATGCTAGCTGTGATTGCCGAATCAGCCACGAAGTTAAGGCCTTCGCAATTAATTAAATTCGTCATCAGTCACAGTGGGATTGAAGCGATGTTTCAAAACAGTCGGACCGAAGAAGATCTGGAACGACTAGCCAACGTTAAAGAACTAGCCAGCTTGGCGGTCAAATATGACGGGCTGGAAGATGGTTTGTGGCAACTACTCACAGAGGCGGCCTTAGTTTCTGACCAAGATAGTCTGAACGATCCTCAAAAGTCGCAATCAGGAATAAGCTTAATGACGGTCCACGCCGCTAAAGGTTTGGAATTCCCTTATGTTTTTATTGCCGGACTGGAACAAAACCTGTTTCCTTCCGCCCCGCGCGAGAATGACGCCAATCGCGATGACGAAGAAGAGCGGAGGCTGTTTTACGTTGCTCTCACCCGAGCTCAAGAGAAGCTCTTCTTGAGCTACGCCCAAATTAGAACGATTTTTGGCTCCCAACAAGTCAACACGCCATCAGAATTCTTAACTGATATCAGCGAAGAATTGCTAGACAGGCCCAAACAAAGCTATTTGGATCAAAGTTTTATCGATTTTTAAATTAAATATGAAAGCGAAAAAATCTTTAGGACAACATTGGCTAAGATCAGCATCAGCCAGAGAATCTATTATCGCCACGGCAAAACTGCAAGCGGGTGACACAATCTTAGAAATCGGTCCGGGAGAAGGTTTCCTCACCGAGGCACTGTTAGCCACCGGCGCTAGAGTAATTGCTGTAGAAAAAGACGACAGATTGATAAGTGACTTAGAACAAAAATTCCAAACAGAAATAGAGCGAGGCAAGCTCAAATTAATTCATGATGATGTTTTAAATTTAGATTTAGATCTAGGCAAGTATAAATTAGTCGCCAATATTCCATATTATGTAACTGGACAAGTGTTGAGAAAATTTCTCACCGGCAGGCAACCAGTCAGAATAGTGTTGATGCTCCAAAACGAGGTGGCTAAAAGAATTATCGCCCGCGATGGACGAGAAAGTATTTTGTCTATCAGCGTTAAGGCTTACGGCACTCCGAAATATATCAAGAAGGTGCCGGCTGGCGCCTTCACCCCGCCACCTAAGGTTGATTCGGCGATTTTATTAATTTCGGATTTACGCCAATTAGAAACGAGAGAAGAGCAAGAATTTTTCCAAACAATCAAACTCGGCTTCGCTCACAAGCGCAAATTATTAACTAGTAACCTCCAATGTTCGACAGAATTATTAGCAGAATGTAAAATCAAACCCAAGGCGCGAGCTGAAGAATTAACTCTAAATCAATGGCAATGCCTCACTTCCAAATTAAACCCAAAATCAGCTTAGTTCTACTAATTCTGGCTCTATTAGGGGCGATCACTCTCTATCAAGCAACCGAATCATTAAAATATTCTGATCTGAAGATAAACAACACGGTCATTAAAGTCAGGATTGCCGACACCCCAATGGAGCAAGCGCGAGGTTTATCCGGATTAGCCACTCTGGCTCAAGATAAGGGCCTATTATTTGTCTTCAATCAGCCAACTATCCCGCGCTTCTGGATGAAGGAAATGCGTTTCCCCATCGATATTATTTGGATCGACGAAGAGAAGCAAATCATTGGCATTGAACACAACCTTTCGCCCAACACTTTCCCTCAAATTTATTCACCAAACGCGCCAATTATTTACGCCCTAGAAGTTAACGCCACTTGGACCAAGCAACACAATATCAACATCGGCGACTTTATCCACTTCAAGCGGTGAAATTATAATTCTGAAGTTCCAACCTGAATAATTGTTCCATCAACAGGCACAGGAGCGCAAAATAACAATGGATTTAGACAAAATCCGCCAGGAGACGCCGTACCGAGAACCCAAGGTCCCGCTTCATAAATATTGAAATACTCATATAACGTTGATCCAGTAGTAAACAAAAAACGTCCCGGATTTGGTGGACCAACAGTTAAATTTATACCGTTACAACAATAATCCACCCAAATAATTTTCCCACCTAAGAGGAGAGGAGTAGAAACAGCTTGAACAAAATTAGTGTGCCAATAAGAAAAACCGATGAGAGAAATCGCAAAAATAATAGCAATTAATGTTGTGATAAAAAAACGATGAGCTTTTTTCATAAACTATAGATTAAGATTAAATTTAGCTGGAGTTAAAGTTTGGCCTTGTTGATTTCTAACATAGAAATAAAAAAAGAGGTCTGGAAAATCAACTGTTTTGATCATTGCTAAGTTATTAGGCAAATAAGGAGGATCAAAAACAAAAGATAAAGTGGTTCCATTACGAGAAGTGACTTCAACTTGGCCATAGCCAGTATAAATTACATTGGGACCAGTAGTACTAAAACCGCGTCCGTGCAAAGTAACTAAAGTGCCTGGCTCTCCTTGTGTTGGCGTAATCTTATCAATTTGCGGTCGGGCAAGAGGTGTTGACTTTGTTCTACTTAATTCGAAACTTTGCGTCATACGAGAAAAAGCTTCAACTAATTGCTGAATTTGCTTAGCTAAAAATTTCTGAGAATCCTGGCTGGCAAGAAGCGAAGCCTTAACAGAAAAAGCTGAGCCAAGAAATAAAACCGCAATCACTATCAAAATACTAAATCGACGCATTTAATTATTATACTACAAAATACCCACAATTAATTATCCACCTCAAATCTGATTATTTTCTAGTACAAATTAGACGGAAGCATTATAATAACAAGACACCATCGTGGCAAAAAAAATTAGTTTAATGGTGATAATCATAAGCCTTGGCTTTTTAGGCTGGCTATGGCTAGTTGGCGGAAGAGTGTTGTCTAACCAAACTTCCGTTGCGACTCCAAACGAATCAGGATTAGAAAGTCTTACCAAGTGGCAGCAAACTATTCAAGATGATCCAAATCTGACTGATTTAGAGAAGCGGTTAAATTCATTAGTTTACCAGGCTAGCCTAAAGAAAGGGGCACTCTTGGCCGACCCAAATATTAAAAATCCCGATTATGTACCAAGTCACCGCTATCGTCTAAATAATCTGGTAATCATTGATACTAAAGACAGAGAATTTCTTAAAAATTACGGCCAATTATTAGCCCTCATTTTAAAATTCTACGAAGGAATGCCGGAAATAAATCCCATGAAAGTTACCCTAGACGCTCTAGAAAACGAAACGGGTAACTCACTCGACAAAATTAGAATTTGGCGCAATCGTCACGCAACAGTAACCAGAGAATTAGCAACCATTCCAACGCCCAAAATAGTCGCTGAATATCATTTACAATTAATTAACTCAATATTGAATTTAGCCGAATCAAATTTCCACATGGAAAATGTTTTAACAGAACCAATTTTAGCCCTGGAACATGTTAGTTCTTACCCCGCCCGAACCATCGCCTTTAACTGGGCATTAACTGAATTAAATAAATTCTTTCGAGATAATGAGGTAAATTTTGATACAACTGATACAATTATGATACCCAGTCAATTTTAATCTGCATGTTTTATGAATACAAAAATTTTTAACAAAATAAGCGCCGTCACACTAATTTTGATAATCTTAACATCTACTGGAATTACTAATGTTTCAGGTAATACGATTGAAGATCTAGAAGAAAGACGGAAAGAAGATCAACAGCAGTGCGAAGCAGAATATAGTGAAAGCGCCTTAGGAGGCTCCAAACCGCCACCAATTAAACCACCGCCACCAATTAAACCACCCTCAGAAGGAATAGTTGTGGCACTAGGAGATCCGTCAATGATGATGACACAGGATAATAATGCGTGGAGGCAGGCCTTCTCATTTTTAAATATTAAAGTCCACGCCCAAAGCGACATTTTGTCACGTGACTTATCTAGTTTCTCAAATATTGGCAGTCTAACTAGAGAATTGCAGCAAGCTGGTGGATTTCGCCAGTTAACTAACGTCCTGGAACAAGTCCGAGGGATGAACGGGACTATTCCTCAACTTAGTAGTGGCTATGCTACCGTTGGAGACTTGGCTCGTATCCCAAATCTTAATCAAACAGGTGATGTTTTAGCTCAACTACGTCACTCGGGGGCCAATTTCAATCAATTGATTGGTGGTTACGATAACGCTGGTGGTTTATTTAGGTCTCTTAATGAATTCGGAACTAAAGATTTGGGAAATTTAACTCAAGTATTCGGTCAAATTAATAATTTAGGTGGAAACTTTAGTCAAATAATGAGTGGCTACCAAAACTTTGATCAAGTTTTGGGGGGATTATCAAAGATTGGAAATTTAAATGGACTAGCTAACTCTTTTGGCCAATTAACTAACTTGGATGGCAATTTTGGCAATATGCTTCAAGGGTTCGGCAACATGAGCAACTTAATGAACGGCTTCGGAAATATCGGCAACTTAAATGGCCTAACTCAATCTCTAGGACAACTTGGAAACTTAGGGGGTAGCTTCAATGACATCTTTAAAGGAGTAGACGGTTTCAGCAATGCACTTAATTCCTTTTCTAGTATTGGTAACTTTAACGATATCGCCGGAGCGCTGGGCAACATTAGTAAAATTGGTGGTAATCTAAACCAAATACTACCAGGCTTTGACAACATTGGTTCAGTTTTCGGAAAGCTCGATGGATTAGGCTCTCTTGATCTGTCAAAATTGTCAGACTCACTGTCTAAATTAGGCAAGCTTGGTGAAAATTTTGGAGGCATTATGGAGGCTATCCCAGGAGTAGAAAATTTTAGCGACATGTTAGACACCATGGGTTTAGATGGAGTTACAGAAACTCTCTTGGCTTCTTTCCCAGGCCTAGAATCATTATTACCTGGCGGATTACCAGGAGTTAGCGGAATAATGGCTGTTCCGGTTCGCGAAGTGGGTGATTTGTTAAATACCACCAAAAGTCTCCTAGAAGTAACAGAAGACTCTAACGAAGTTGCTCACGAAACTAGAGATCTAACCGACGAAATTAAAAGTCTGCAAATCCAAGCCTGCACCCACCTCAAAGTAATCCGCCGAGTCCAATTGGCCATGGAGGAAAAGTTTTTTGTTCACGATCCAAATGCGCGCAAGGCCGCTATTACCTTGACCTTCGAAGCGGCGGAAGAATTTCGTAAATTCATTCAAGAAGGTCGATCTGAATCACCAGTCAACACCGGTGTCAGTGGCCCCGAAGGCGAAGGGGGAGATCCTAACAAATCGCCCCTCAACTCACCAGGAATAGAACAGGATGTGGTTATGGCCCAAAACGAGGCGGGTGCCCTCTTCAATGTCGCTCTTATTGAAGATACCTTTCCGGTATTAAAAGAAACCTTAACTGACGAGGATAAAGCGGTCTTGTACGGCGGAGGCGAGGGAGCAAGCCGAGACGCCAGTGATAATGCCAAGTTTTTCAGCGCCTTTCTCAAAACTCAAGAACCTGGCAATGGTCTAGATATTTCCCTGTTCACAGCGCTAGGCGTCCGTAGAGACATGGTCCAAACGGCGGCTGAAAATGAGAAGGTGAAATATGCTACCAATCAAGGCTATAAGGATGTAAGAGTTTGCGAACGTGGTTGGGCGGAAGATCCAGTAAGTACTAAAGAGGTTTGTCGAGGCTGGAAAACTGTCATTAACGGTAGTGATATCGCCGCCCTTAAACAAGCCTTTAACAAGAAAACCATAATTGACCTAACAGCTGATGCTGATAGCTTCCAAGAAGATAGCGCGAAAGATATTATGGCCAAATCTCTTAAGCTCTTCCTAGACCCAACCGGAGAAAATGAGACCCCAGAAGAGAAGTGTACGGGCGCTGAACCCTGCCCAGAACCAGGCTGGGGTGGTGGTCAAAGCGCCAAACAAGCTCTAGAACAACAATATCAAGAAACGCAACAGAAAATGGAGAATGATAATCGAAGTGGTGGAGGTGGCGGTCCTGGCGAGGGACCCGGTCCCGGCGGATCTGATGTGCCAAATGACTGGAGAGATAGACCAGATAGGGCTGGAGGCCCACAATTAACACCTGGCGAAGACGGTCATCCAATAACTCCGCCAGCCTCAACAACGGGTTCCAATGGTTGGCCAAATTGGTCAGAGGATTGGAATAGGCAAGGATTCCGATTGCCAAGCAATGGCACCAGCTTCCCGGCCTGGGGGAATCCACTAAACAACAATTGGTCAACTCCAGCTAATAGACCCGGTGGGACAAATAACACTATTACCTTCGACTGGCTGAATGTTGAAATTGAGCGCTTTGAAGAAGTGCTGGGAAATGAAGGGCAAACTAAATTGGAGTGGAGAGCAAACCGGGCTTCAGTCTGCCAAGCTCGCAATGACTGGACTGGTAGCGAGATTGAGATTAAGAACTTCAAATTATTAAACACTATTGGCAATGTTAATTTAATTAACCCGGCAGGAACTTACACTCTCCGTTGTTATAACTGGCTACTTTCCAATTATGACGAAGAAACTATTACTATTAATCCCAACCCAGTGCCAACAACAGAATGAACTCTTTCTCTAGCAAAAAAATAATTACGGGCCTGATGCTATTGTTGGTAATCACAACAAGCTTAATGATTCCGGCCCAAGTCTATGGAAATGAAGATGGAGGTGGACTACTACATAATGCATTGGGTGCCACAATGGCTCGATGGTGGTGGGGAGTAGAAAACCCAGCTGATTTTGGTGGTGGGCCAGGGGCCGGGGAACTGATAGCACAATCAATTTTTGGTAAAATCGCTGATATTGTTGTAGAGGTTGTTGCTTGGATACTGTCAATTTTTGTTTGGGTATTAACCGTCTTATTATGGATAGTTAACGAATTATTTAATAAGGTGGTTGATCTCTCTGTGCGGGAATTTAGTGACTTTGCCAAAAGGGGGGCAGTGAAGGACGCTTGGACAATAATGCGAGATGTGGTTAACTTCTCTCTAATTTTCGCTCTGGTGTACGCAGCTCTGGGAATTATTCTTGACCTCTCTAAGGTGGACGGCAAACGCCTAGTGATCAATATAATTATTGTGGCGATGCTGGTTAACTTCAGCGCCTTCTTCACCCACATCGTCATTGACGCCTCTAATGTAATCGCTAACCAATTCTATGTTGCCGCCGGTGGTGGTACAACCGCTGGCGGATCACCAAATCTTAGTGGTAAATTCCGAGACGCCTTCATGATGGACTTCACGCAAAGCACCCTTAGCAATGTTCCCGACATGCCACCAGGCACAGAAAAAGGAGCTCACAGCCTCTTCGGAGTCATTGCTTCCCAATTCTTCCAATCCATAATGGTTTTGGTAACTATGTTGGTCCTTCTGGCCGGAGCAGTGATGTTCTTGATCCGAGTCATTAAGTTATTATTGGTCATCGTCTTTTCACCCATTGCCTTCTTGGGCTTTGCTCTATCTGGCCGAATGGGAGAAATAGCCCAAACTTGGTACAAAACCTTGATTAACGAGGCCCTCTGGGCGCCAGCTTTCATGTTCATGATCTTTCTTAGTATTAAATTTATTACGGTGTTCCCAATGAAACCAACCAGTCAGATGAAAAGTATTTTACAGGTGGGAATTGGGGAGTGGGTAACAAGTGCTGCTGCGTTAGTTCTAAGCTTCGCCTTTGCTAACGGCATGATGATCGGCTCAATAATCGTCGCCAAAAAATTTGGTGCGGCTGGGGCAGATGCAGGAACAAAGTTTGGTGGACGTATGATAGGAGGAACTCTGGGTGTTGGTAAAAGAATAGCTGGAAAAACGGGGGGGTGGGTAGGTAGAAGAATGGCCAATGCGCCTGGAGTAGGAAGAGTTAGTGGAGCACTTGGAAGATGGGGTGGATCACTTAGAGGATCGAGAATTGGAGCTGGGGTTGGTTCGGCGGCCAGTGTTGTAAGAGAAGAATTTGGCTTAGTCGGAAGTGGGCAAAGAATGAGAGAGGCTCTTACAAGCCCACTTAGAACGGCCAACGAACTAATAGCCAAAGCAACAAAACCTTACGGAGTAGAAGTTGCCCCTCTTGGTCGAACCAAAGACCAAGAAAGAGAGCTGGCAAAAGCCCTTGAGGAAGATCGCAAAGCACAAGAAAGGGCTGATCTCCGCAAGAATGAGTCTGAACTGAAGGCCGTTCTTGGAGATAATGCCAAAGTTAAAGCAATCTTAGATAAAGTTAGCGATAAACAAATCGCTGATATGGATGTGGAAATCCTAATGAAAATTGCGCCACAGTTAAAGGGCGGGCAAATGAAAGCCGTTAGTGACCGAAAAGATTTAACCCCCAAACAAAAGAATGATATTAAAGAGGCCAACATCAAACCATTAATGGACGCCATTGCTGGACATAGTGCTGCTGTCATCGGAAATAATGCCACTGCCATCGGAAATAATGCCACCATCATCGCCACTGAAATCTCTGGAAGGAAACCGGAAGATGTTGCTAAACTCTCCAAAGACATCCTGACAAATATTGAAGTAATAAGAAATCTTACTCCCCGCATCTTACTTAAGGCAATTGATGAGTTGAGCACAGCTGATCAAAGGACTATTAGAACTGCGATAGAAACTGCCGTAGCGAATCTTGGAGCTTCACCTCAACAACAAGCAGCTAAAGATTGGTTAGATAATGATTTCGTCGGCAAAACATTTGGGCACTAATTAAATATTATGGAATACACTAAAGAACAATTAGCAGAAACTTACAGAAAATTACCCCTCAAACTTAAGGAGGCAATTGGAAATATTGATTCATTGGAGATATTAAAACGCATAGCTGAACAGTTTAATTTGCACATTGATCAATTAGGCAAACTATCTGACGAGGTTGGCTTGGTAGTGTTTGGTTTGAGTAATTTTTCTGTCTTTACTGACAAAATTCAAATTAGTCTAAGTCTGGACCAAGACACGGCTCAAAAAATCGCCAAAGAAATTAATGAACAAATCTTCTTACCTATTAGAGAGGCTCTTAAAGAAACGACAGGAGAACAAACCCCAAACGAACAAACAGAAAAAACTGGTGACATTTTCGATCAACAAATGAGTCAAATGTTTAGTTTGCCCAAAGAGGAACCAGCGGAAGAGGCGATAGAAGAAGCTCCAGACCCTTACCACGAGCCGATAGAGTAGGGGGCATTAGGGATTAGGGATTAGGGATTAGGGATTAGGGATTAGTTGTTAGGAGGGGGTTGGAGATTGAAAAATGATTACTTCTTATAAAGACCTGATAGTTTGGCAAAAATCGATGGATTTAGTGACTTTGATATACAAAATTACTGACAAATTTCCCAAGACGGAAATCTACGGCTTAACCTCGCAAATGAGAAGATGCGCCGTATCCATACCATCCAACATCGCTGAAGGTAGCGCCCGTAAGACCAGGAGAGATTACGGCCAATTTCTCCATATCGCTTATGGATCTGGCGCCGAACTAGAAACACAGGCGGAAATTGCCAAACGGCTGGGTTTTAATAACTCTCTGGATTATAATAAGATCAACCAATTATTGATTGAGGTGATGAAAATGCTTAATACTTTAATTGGTAAACTAGAACCTAAACTCTAAACACTAGAACCTACCCATGCAATTCCAAGTACCACAATTTATTGAGATTGAAGACAAAATTTTCGGCCCTCTGACCTTCAAACAATTTGTTTATCTAGCCGGAGGAGCCGGTATCGCCTTTATGGAATGGGTTTACATCCCCTTCAAAATTATCGGCATTTTGTTTGTCATCCCCACTATTGCGTTTGCTCTGGCTCTAGCGTTCTACAAAGTAAACAACAGGCCATTTATTCTAGCCCTAGAAGCCGGTTTGCGCTACGCTCTGACGCACAAACTCTACATTTGGCAAAGACAGCCGGAATTAAAAAAGGTGGAAAACTCAACCGATCAAACCCAAGCGCGCCCGATGATGAAAATTCCTAAATTGTCAGAGAGTAAATTGAAAGATTTGTCTTGGAGTTTGGATGTGAAAGAGACAATTAAGTAAGATAGATGATACAATATCATTATGATGCAAACGGCGATTAAAAATTCGGCCAGGGCGACTCAAGACTTTGTTCCCATTCGCGAGATCCGTGATGGCATTGTCATCCTCAAGGACAATGGTCTGCGCTTAGTTCTGCTGGTTTCTTCTCTTAACTTCGCTCTCAAGTCAGACGATGAGCAAACGGCTTTGTTATTGCAGTTTCAAAACTTCTTAAACTCGCTTGATTTCCATATTCAGATTTTTATTCAATCGCGACGGCTAGATATTAAGCCATATTTACGGGTTCTGGAGGAAAGATTAACCGCTCAAACTAACGACTTATTGAAAGTGCAAACCAGAGAATATATCGAGTTTATCAAAAAATTTACGGAAACGACTGACATTATGTCTAAAAGCTTCTTCGTTGTGATCCCTTACGACCCGGCGGTCTTAACCAGCGTTAAGAAGTCCGGACCCTGGGCTCGTTTATTCCCAGGCAAAAAGCAAGATCAAGCGATCAGAAATCAAGCGGAGCATGACGAGTTTTCTCAATACCGAATGCAATTGGAGCAGAGGGCGGGAGTAATCGCCCAAGGGCTAGGTCGTTTGGGTCTAAGGGTGGCGGAGTTGGGGACGGAAGAGTTGGTCGAGCTCTATTTCAAAATGTTTAATCCGGGCGAAACAGATATTCCAACAATTTAAATCAAATTAAATTAATAATTACTATGGCCTTTTGGAACAAAACTAAAACTAACCCAATCACGCCGGTTCTCCCTCAAGACATTTACCAGATGGGAACCCTAGAGTTGCGAGATATCATTGCTCCCTCGGCGCTTAAAATCAGCCCTAGAATTCTAAATCTTGGCGACAAATTGGCCCGCACTTTCTATGCCATTTCTTACCCGCGATTTCTAACTAGTGATTGGTTTTCACCAATTATTAACCTAGATAAAGTATTTGACGTCTCTATTTTTGTTAATCCAATTGATAGCTCTATTGCCCTACGCCAATTGGAGAAAAAGGTGGCCGAAGTCCAAAGCCAAATTACTTTACGAGAAGAAAAGGGGATGGTTCGAGATCCGATACTAGATACTGCCTACGAAGATATAGAAAATTTGCGCGACTCCCTACAACAAGCTAGGGAAAAAATCTTCGACGTTGGTTTGTATATCACCCTGTATGGCGAAACGGAAGATGAGTTAGACAAAACCGAGTCAGAAGTTAAGGGTATTCTGGATGCCAAATTAGTTTATCTCAAGCCAGCCTTATTCCAACAAGCCGAAGGCTTCAAGAGTGTCCTGCCTCTAGCCGGAGATGAGTTGGGAATTACTTACAAACTCAATTCCTCGCCACTGTCATCGCTCTTTCCCTTCGTCTCTTTCGATCTAACCTCCAACAAGGGGATCCTCTACGGCATCAATCGCCACAACTCCTCTCTGGTGTTATTTGATCGCTTTTCTCTGGAAAACTATAATTCGGTGATTTTTGCCAAATCCGGCGCCGGTAAATCTTATACAACAAAATTAGAAATTCTAAGAAGCCTGATGTTCGACACCGATGTTATTGTCATTGACCCAGAACGAGAATATGAATTTTTGGCCGAAGCTGTTGGTGGGCGTTACTTTAATATTTCTCTAACTTCTGAACATCATATCAATCCTTTCGATCTGCCTTTCCCACGAGAAGACGAGTCACCGGCTGATGTCTTGCGTTCTAACATTATTAACTTGGTTGGCCTTTTCCGCTTAATGTTGGGGGGTTTAACACCAGAAGAAGACGCAATCATAGACAATGCCATCACAGAAACTTACGCCCTTAAAGATATTACTCCAGACACCGACTTTACCAACAAACCGCCACCTTTATTATCTGACTTGGAACTAGTCTTAGCTGGAATGGAAGGTGGAGAATCCCTAGCCCAACGACTACTGAAATATACCCGAGGCACTTGGGCCGGCTTTATGAACAAGCCAACCAATGTTGATATCAATAAAAAACTAATTATCTTCTCCATCAGAGATATGGAAGACGAGCTTAAGCCCATTGCTATGTATATCGTTATGCATAATATCTGGACCTCAATCAGACGAAATCTAAAAAAACGATTATTGGTAGTCGATGAGGCTTGGTGGATGATGAAGTCTAAAGATACGGCCTCTTTCTTATTTTCTTTAGTCAAAAGGGGAAGAAAATACTACCTGGGAGTGGCAACTATTACCCAAGACGTGGGCGACTTCTTAAAATCCGAGTATGGCCTGCCAATTATTACCAACTCCTCAATCCAATTACTACTTAAACAGTCACCGGCTTCTATTGATTTGGTCCAACAAACTTTCCAATTAACCGACGAAGAAAAGTTTCTACTCCTAGAATCAAGTGTGGGTGAGGGAATCTTTTTCGCCGGCTTAAAGCACGTAGCTATTAAAATTATCGCTTCTTATACGGAAGATCAAGTGATCACCTCTGACCCATCTCAAATTTTAGCCATTAAACAAGCCAAACAAGACTTAGAAGCTTTAGGTGAAAATAATGGCCAATAATAATTTTGGCGAAAACTACGGATCACTTTCCGAAGGAGATACAGAAAAGTCACACATAGACCTCGAGAGGAGGAACCGCAACATGGGGGCAGATGTGATAAGAAATGACCGTGGAGCAATGCCGGACAATCAAAAAAGATTGAGAAGGCAAGCGACCCCAACGAAAGATGAAAACCAGCAACAAAAAAAGGGTGGGCGTTCAACATCGAACACGGACGGCAAGAAAGATAAACAAAAAGAGCGAATCACCACCACCACTGCGATGTTAATGGTCGGCTTAGCTATCTTTTTTGACATATTAAGCATTATCCCTGTCGTTAATTGGTTTACCGCCATCGCAGCTTGGCTTTGTTTTTTTATTTGGTTTGCGGTTTTAGAAGTTCGATTTATGACCATTAAGCGTGCACTTCCAGCAATAATTAGCTTTATTGTTGAATTAGTACCCATTTTAAGTATCATACCGGGGTTAACTCTTGGTATTATTGTGATCATTATTATGATAAAATTAGAAGACAAAACAGGAATCAAAATACCACTATCAACTATCGAAAAATAAATGGGCAAAATTATTATTACAATCAGTTTAATTTTTCTCGCCACTACCCAAGCAACAGCGACCACAGAAAACTTTGTGGATTTAGCGTGGGAAACTAGTGCTTATGTACCCTTGTTTTATCAAGGACATAGTCAAGTTGTCCCCGGTCAGCAAGTTAAAGTAATCGCCCTACCACAAATCCAAACGAACAATAAAAAATTGCCTGATCAAGAGTTGATATTTGAATGGTTTAAAGACGGTCGAAAATTAAGCTCTTTTTCCGGCCAAGGCAAGAATAAAATCACCTATATTTCTGATACTGGGGGTAATAATATAATTGATATAATAATAAAGACTTTGGATGGACGGGAGAAAGCCAATCGGCGTTTAAGTGTGCCCATTAATTCTCCCAAAATTGTCCTCTACGAAGAAGATCCCCTGACAGGAACACGAACCGGCCAAGCAATCAGCGATATTTACCACTTAAACAAACCAGAAGTGACAATTCTGGCTGAACCTTACCTTTTCCCCACAGCAACTGTTTTAAATAACACTCTGAACTTTGAGTGGCTAGTAAACAATCAAAAAATTGTGACTAATCCAGACGACCAAAGACTAGTTACTTTCGTTGCTCCGGAGGGGGGAATATCTGATCATCAAATTCAAGTTACCGCTAGTAATTTAGCTAACTTTATTCAAACAGCTAAAAAAGCCTTAACGATTAGTTTACAACCAGAATTTATTTTTTAAAATCATGCTAACAATTTGGGAAAAACTAAGTGAGCTAATCTACATCACACTCTACACCCGAGTATTTGCCTCAAACACGGTTACATTAATCGAGCCAACCATAACTGGTGATGGCACGATCGGTAGCGCAGGAACAAATAATTTTACGGATATTGCCGCGTATCTGAAAGCAATTTATCAAAATATTATTAGGGTCGTTGCTCTGATTGCCGTTTTGAGTCTCGCTTGGTGGGGTTTAAAATATATTACTAGCAATATTCCGGGGATGAAAGCGGCTAGCAAAGAGCGTTTGTTTGATATTTTGGTGGGAATATTAGTTTTATTGGGTGCTTATTTAATCTTAAAAACTATCAATCCAAATATCTTCAAGGATCTGTCATTTGGTGAATTTTTTAACACAACGCCACCACCTACATCATGAACAAAAATCTGACAATCATTAGTATTATTGCTTTAATTTTAATTCTAAGTGGCTTCTTTGCCATCCGTCTCCTTGGATCACCGGCTGAATTGTGGTCTCTGTTGCAAAAAACTATTACTAGAGCTCCAGAACAAACTACTGTTCCGGAAGAAGCGCCACTGCCTAATAGATTTTTCCCAACCGGCGATCCGCGGGTCATTGTGCCACCAGCGCCAATAGATATTCCTGATGGTACCGACGGAGAACCCTTGCCTATTCCGCAATTAGATAACCGCTTTCGGCAAATTTCAAGCCAGCCGGTAGTTAATGTCGTCCAAGTTGGCGATGGCGCCACCAGTCAAATTATTTATCTGGACAAAGCAACCGGCCACCTCTACTCGGTGGGGGAAATGGGGCTTGCTAAACGCCTTTCTAACACCACTATCCCTAAAGTCTTAGAATTAGTTGCCGGTCAAAGTGGAGAACAATTACGCTTGATTGCTCGCTATCTAAAAGATGGCCGACTACAAAACTTTTCTGGCACACTACGAACACAAACTAAAACTGAAGTAGAGACGGAAACAGAAATAGAGACAGAAGAACCGGGAGAAGTAGAAGGAATTCTCTTAACTTCAACCATGTCACAAGTAGCTGTTTCTCCTCAACAAGATAAAATTTTCTATTTGAACCAATCCGGAGACGGAACCACCGGTATTCTGGCCAATTTTGATGATACTGATCGTCAAACCATCTTCACCCACCCACTTACAGAGTGGCAACTTGATTGGCCAAGTAACTCAACTGTAGCGATCACCACCAAACCAAGTTCGCAACTCCCGGGCCTACTCTATGTGGTAGATCTACAAACCAAAAATCTAAGGCGTCTGATTGGAGAAGTGCCCGGCTTGTCAGCCAAAGTAAGCCCTGACGGGTCTAAAGTGCTCTACAGTGGTAGTAGTAGCGCCACTGGCCCATTTATTGCCCTCTACGACATTAAACAAGATCTCATTGACAGGCTTCCTAATAGAACCCTAGCTGATAAATGCACCTGGTCTAAGGATAATATAACCATCTACTGTGGTATTCCCAAAACACTGCCAGCTAATGATTACCCGGAAGATTGGTACAGTGGCGAAGTCTCTTTCAGTGACAACTTATGGAAAATTAATACTCAAACCGGTAGCGGTGAAATTATTTTTAATCCAGAACTTAGTGGCAGTGGAGAAATCGACGCGGTTAATCTAACCCCCGACAAGACTGAAGGTGCTTTATATTTAATAAACAAAAGAGACGCTACTTTGTGGGAACTAGATCTCCAGTCAACTTTTTAGCCCTAGATCTGACAAATAACTCGTGAACAATAGAAAACAAGTTGCCCACTAGCCAATAAATGGGCACCGCTGCTGGTAAACCAATAGAAAATAACATAATCATCACTGGCAAAATATAACGCATTTGAACTTGCATACTGCGCGCTAAATCTTCTTTTAAAGACGGGGTAGCATTAGGCAACTTTTTAGCCAGAGGTGGCATAGAAAAACTTATTTGGAAATACTGAGTAAACCCGACTAAAATAGCAATCAACCAACTACGCTCACTGACATCTAAGCCAAGTAAAATAGTATTAACCTGCTCCGGAGCAGAAATGAAAGAGTAAATTAAATCGGGATCAAAACTGAAACTGCCACGAAAAACCATAAGCAAGGCCCAGAGAATAGGCAACTGAATCAGCAACAACAAGAAGCCACTGAAGGGGTTTACCCCATGCTGGCGATATAGAGCCATAATTTGGCGAGCCTGTTCGGCTTGGTCAGTTTTATATTTATCTTTTAGGCTTTTGATCTCTCCATCTAACTCCCTGATCTTATGTTGAGTACGCGACATTTTGTGCTGTAGGGGAAAAAGAGCTAAACGCACCAAGAGAGTTAAAATAATAATCGCCAAGCCAATATTTTGACCAGGAACAATAGCACTTAACCAAGCCAGGGCGTTATATAGAGGTTCAAAAAACAAATTATTAAAAAGAAATTTCATTTGTTATTTGTTATGTATTTAACATTTTAGCTTTTTGGAGTAAAAACACCAATTGTTTCTCGCATTCAACAAAAGAAACAGTTGACCAAGTTGGATCGAGAAAAACCACGGCTCTAAAATTGGGTTTTAATTGCTGTCTTAATTTGATTAAAATCGCCCGAGCACGACGCTTAATAAAGTTGCGCGTAACCGCTTTTTTAACCTTTTTGGCTGAAATCACTAGGGCTATTTGGGTTGGTCCACTAGGTTTTCTGGGAATAATACGAGCAACTAGGGGAGGAGAGCTAATGACGTGACCGGAACGCAAAACCAAAGACAATAATTCTTTATTTAAGCGATTTGGATGTGGCAACATGAACGGCGCTAAACCGTCAATTTTTTCCGGCCTTTGCGCCGACGCGAGCGAACCACCTTACGGCCAGCCGTTGTTTTGCTACGAGTTAAAAAACCATGAGTTTTAGCCCTCTTGCGTTTTTTTGGCTGATAAGTTACAGACATTTCACGAGTATAACTTAAAAATCAATTGAGGGCAAATCTTAAGTAATCCACTGATTATTCACAGTATTGACTAGATAGCGGAAAGCTAAAGAGAAGCATATAATAATCCTAATGTTAGAAAACAAAGAACTATGGGAGCGTGCTCTAGTAGATATTGAAATAAATACTTCTAAGGCCAACTTTGGCACCTGGTTTAAAAATACTCAAATCACTAAACAAGACAACGGAACCGTCTATATTGGTGTGCCAAATACTTTCGTGAAAGACTGGCTTTTGAATAAATTCCACAAACTTATCTTGAAGTCATTACGAGATTTAGATCCAGAGGTTAGAGCCATAGAATATGTGGTGATAAAAAACGAAGACTTGAATAAAAATCAAGTATTTAGGCCCGAACACAAGCATGGAATCGACAGTCAGTTGAATTTACCAGAGCTCTATATCAACCGCGAAGACAACCTTAATCCCAAATACGTCTTCGAAACTTTCATTGTTGGACCATTTAACGAACTTGCTCACGCCGCCAGTCAAGCGGTACTCAACAAAATTGGGGCAATTTATAACCCACTTTTTATTTACGGCGGAACTGGTTTGGGTAAAACCCACCTAATTCAAGCCGTTGGCAACCATGTCAAAGAGCGTTTCCCAGGAAAAAAAGTGTTTTATGTCACCTCTGAACAATTTGTTATTGATTATGTCAATTCAGTCCAAAACAACCGCGGTAACGGCAATCAATTTAAAGAAAAATATCGCAAATATGATGTTTTAATCATGGATGATGTCCAATTCTTTTCTAACAAAGACAGAACCCAGGAAGAATTATTCCATTTGTTTAATAATTTTTACGAAAACAATAAGCAAATTATCTTTTCTTCTGATAAAGCGCCAAAATATATCTCAAACCTAGAAGAACGCCTCCGTTCGCGCTTCGAGGGGGGGATGATCGTCGATGTAGCTAAACCAGACTATGAATCACGACTAGCAATCTTAAATAGTAAGACCAAGGGCCACCCCTTCCGTCCCGAACCAGAGATATTAGAGTACGTAGCAAATGTTATTCAAGACAACATTCGCGAGCTAGAGGGAGCTCTAAACTCTATCATTTGCCAATCCGAACTAAAAAACCGCAATCTAACCTTCCAAGAGATTAAAACGTTAGTTAAAAACAACATCAAACCAAAGCGCCTGGTTTCAATTAAAGGAGTGGCTAATGTAATAGCTAATTTCTACAACATTCATGAGAAAACCCTCTACGACAAAACTCGAAAAAAAGAAGTGGTGAAACCAAGACAAGTAATGATGTACTTATTACGAGAAGATTTCAGCACCTCTTACCCTTATATCGGACAAAAAATGGGTGGTCGAGATCACACCACAGTAATCCACGCTTACGAAAAAATAAAACACGATCTAAAGGACGATACGATGTTGTCACAAGAGGTCGAGCAAATTCGTGCTATGTTGTATAATGAGTGAATAAGGTGGGGATGAAGTGGTGGATAAATAGGGAACTAGAGAGATCAAAAAACTTAAAGATGTTTTTCAAAAAAAATAAAACCAACATATCCACAAGTTTATCCAGAAATAATTTTTACAAAAAGCTTGAGATGATAACCTCCAGAGAACTTATCACCACTATCCCCAGACCTAATAGTATTAGTAATTTATAATCTTAATCTATTATGAGAGTTGAATACCTAAAAGATAAGTTGCGTTGGGCCATCAATATTGCCGAAAAAATGACTGGTAAAAATTTGTCTTTACCAACCCTAGGACAAGTTATGCTTGAAGCCGATCAGCATGTCCTTAAGGTTAAAGCGACAAATCTTGATGTGGGGGTGGAACTTCTTTTGCCTGCCAAGGTAGTGGAGATCGGCCGGGTGATGGTTGATGGTTCTGTTTTGAGTAATTTTTTAGCTAATCTTTATCGTGGGGAGAGGGTTGTTCTGGAAACAACTTCACAAAATCTGATTGTTTCTTCAGACAACACCTCATCGGTAATTAAAACTTATCCCATTGATGATTTTCCAGATATTCCACGACTAAATAATGATGACAATTATTCTGTCACCATCTCTTCTTCGCAGTTAGTTTCTGGTCTTAAATCTGTTTCTTACGCTGCCTCTCTTTCAGATATTAAGCCAGAAATTGCCAGTATTTATCTCTATCAAGATCAGGGGAGTGGTGATTTGGTTTTTGTGAGCACTGACTCATTTCGTTTGGCGGAAAAAAGGCTTAATCTTGGCGTTGATAACCAGTCAGCCAAACCACCCTCTTTGATTATTCCTGCCAGGAATGTGGTTGAGATAATTCGGGCTATGGATGGGCTGGATGAGTTGGTTAAGGTGTCTTGGGATGGTAATCAGGTAGCTTTTGTGACTGATAAGATTTATCTTGTTTCTCGGTTAGTGGGTGGAACCTTTCCTGATTATCGCCAAATTATGCCAACCAACAATCAAACTAAGGCGATTATGACCAAGACTGATCTGTTGAATACTTTGAAGTTGTCTAATATTTTTGCTGATAAATTAAACCAAGTTCATCTTAAGATTGCCGTCAAAGATAATTTGTTTGAAATAAACTCTCGTCATGGCGATGTTGGTGAGAATACAACCAAACTCTCGGCTACTTTAAGTGGTGAGGATGTAGAAATTGGTTTCAATATTCGCTATCTTCTTGATTGTTTCCAGTCAATTAATACTGAAAAAGTGTCCCTGTCTTTTAATAGCCACAACAGACCAATTGTCGTCGCTGGAGTCGGTGACTCTTCTTTTACTTATTTGATTATGCCACTTAATCGTTAATTTTATTTGCTGTGGAGTCGATTAAGCTATATTTAGAGCGCTTTCGTGGACTACAGGCTCCTGATACTGATCTTAAGAAATTAATCATCCAAACTGTTTCCGATGTGGTTGGTGTTAAGCTTGATAAAAAATCTATTAGTTTCCAAGGGCAGACAGTTTTTATTAAAGCTAGATCAGTCATTAAGGCGGAAATTTTTATTCATCGCCAGGAGATTATTAAGCAGTTGGAAGAAAAACTCGATCGATCTTTGGGGGAGTTAGTCTAATTTTCGATTTTAAGGGGGATAACCTTTTCGCTTTTGTTGCGAACTGAATCATAGACAACAATTTTAAGTTCGCTGTTTAATCTGCTTTCGTTGTCGCTGTCAAGTTTGAATGAGAAGGTGTAAGGTTGGCTCTTAATTGTTCCTAAGTAGGTTTCGTCTAAAAAGATATCTATTTGCCCCAAGGGAAATCGTCCACGATAATTGCTTATTAAAATGTTAACTTCTTCGTTTGTTGTATAAATACTGTCTGGCGTCGGCTGGTCGACAGTAAAGTTTGGTTTGTTTTCCGGACGGTGGATGTCGTCAGTTTCGGTTGGGATTACATCTTCGGTTTCCTCAATAATCCTTTGAGATTTTGCCCAAGTTCTAATTGGTCCTTCCCATAGAGAAAACTGTGGATCGTTTTGTTGACCAAGCCAGTATAGAATCGAGTGGACTTGAGTGATCACTTTTTCTTCTCGTAAATCTTCCGGAGTGTGTTCCGTGGCTAGTTTCCCAGAAACAGTGTCAATGAAATAACTTTTGCCACCCTGCCAAAATCCTCTTAAGTAAGGCGCCAGATTTGAAGGCGTTGGTTCTGGTTCTTGGAAATACTCTTTAGGTCTAGTGCCTAGAACTTTTTGCATATAATTATTCCAGATTGGTGCGGCGATTAAACTAGCCACTCGTCTGACCATTGGAGTGTTGTCGTTGTTTCCCACCCAGGCGCCCACCACCAAATTGGGTGTGTAGCCCAAAATCCAGGCATCTTTGTAGTCGTTTGTGGTGCCGGTTTTAGTTGCCACTTGGTATCCGGGGACATTTAGTAATGACCCTGGTTGGAATGTTGGTTGTCGAGCTTTGTCGTCAGAAAGAATGTCAGAAATTTGTCTAGCAACGTTTTCTGATAAGATTCGCTCGGGTCTGGGTTTAAACTCTTCTAAAACCACTCCATTACTGTCCTCAATGCGCATTAGCGCTGTTGGTGGGTTGCGGACACCCTCTGCCGCAAAAACACCGTAAGCGCCCGTTAATTCGAGTAAGGAGACTTCACCACCACCCAGCACTAAGGTTAAGCCATAACGTCGCCAATCTTCCAAACTATTAATTCCTAAACGTTTTGCCATCTCGATTGAGTCTTTCAGGCCGGCGAGATAGAGAACTTTAATTGCGACTATGTTTATTGAGCGACCCAGAGCGTTGCGTAAAGTCATCGGACCATTAAAGTTTCCATCATAATTTGATGGCCAATAGCACTTACCGCCGGATCGACCACAAGAGGTATCAAATTGCGTCGGGAGGTCAAAAATAACAGTTTCTGGCGTGAAATTCTTACTTAGAGCGGTGGCATAAACGATGGGTTTGAAGGCTGAACCAGGTTGACGGTGGGCGGTGGTGACATTAAAATTACCTCCATTTTCTTTATCAAAATAGTCTACAGAACCAACCATTGTCAGAATTTGACCAGTATTGGGATCCATGGCAACCAAAGCGGCATTACCAGCTTGGAATTTTTGTTTATTTTCTTCGGCGTGTTGTTTAATAATTTCTTCAGCGGTTTCTTGGAGATCCCAGTCTAGAGTGGTGATAACACGATAGCCACGAGTGGTTAATATTTCTTCACCGTACTTTTTTATTAAATAATCACGAACAAACATCACAAAGTGGGGGGCTTTAATAATTCCGTTTTGGGGATCCATAAACTCCACCTCCTCCTCTCTCGCAGCTTGTTCTTCTTCGGCGGTAATGTAACCAAGATCTAGCATTCGTTGGAGAACCACGTTTTTTCGTTCTTCAAGTCGATCGCGATTTTCTCCGTATGGTGAATAAAATGTTGGCGCCCTGGCTAGGGCCACAATGTAAGCTGCCTCTGCGAGGCTAACATCCATGGCTGTTTTGCCGAAGAATGTTTGTGAGGCTTCTTCAACTCCGTAAATAGTACCTCCGTAGGGAGTTTCATTCAGGTAAATGGTTAGAATTTGCTCTTTGGTCATTGTTTGTTCTAGTTTCAGAGCCAAAACCAATTCTTTTATTTTGCGAGTTGGTGTCCGGTCGCGAGTTAAAAGAGTATTTTTAATTGCTTGTTGGGTGATTGTAGAGCCACCGGCCGGACGTTTATTTTGGAGAATATTGCCAAAAATAGCTCTAAACATTGCCAATGGTCGGACGCCACTGTGCTCATAAAATTTATCATCTTCAATGGCTAGAGTGGCGCTTTTAAGAAAAGGCGAGATCTCTTCAAATGGGATTAATCTCCTTTTGATGTTTTCGTGAATATCAAACAGAACGATTTTACCGGTTCGGTCATAGATTTTAGTAGATTCGGCCACCACGCGCTGGTGGAATGAATCAAAAGAGGGAATATCAAGAGAAATTAGCCATAAAGAAAAGATACCACCAATGATTAAGATGCAAATCAAGATGATCAAAATGATCTCTTTATAATACAACCTAAATTTTAGCCCTTTCTTCATTGAGTTTTATCCTAGCATATTTCACAACAAAACTCCCATTGGGTGGGAGTTTTGTTGTTTGGGTTATCTAAAAATCGTCGTCACCAAAAACTTCTTCCGTTTCGCTGTCTTCTCCAAAAGTATCATCACCGTCACCCAAATCTAGTTCATCACCAGGAGGGGTGATGTCATCTAATTCATCTCTGCCCATACTTTTTGCTAAATCATTTTTAAAGATTGTGCCGACCCTTGTCTCAATACTCTAGAGACTTTCCATTTTTAGCACACTGCTATTTTTTTGCAATAGAATTATTCTAATATTGTGGATAAACGAGCCAGGGTGGTAAGCCCAAGAGCGATGGCGTCATATTCGTCATCATACTTCGGCACTTTTTCTAGAGTAACTATCCGCTTAACCATTTCTGTAACCTGGCTTTTGTCGGCTCGGCCGTGACCAGTAATAGTGCTTTTAATTTCCAATGGGGTATATTCAATAATTGGAAGCTCATGCTTGCTCGCTAGATACAGCAACATTCCTCTTACCTCACTAACTGCGCTGGCAGTTTTTTTGTTTGAGGCAAAGAATAGTTTTTCGATCGCCACTAATTGTGGTTTGTATTTTTTGATTAGTGATTCAAATTCATCGCCCAAGATTACTAGGCGTTCCGCGAAAGATTTTGTTCGGGGAGTAATAATGCAGGTTGAATAAACAATTTTTTCATCTAATAAGTTTTTCTCTACCACAGCGGCCCCTAGGCGCTCATATCCGGGATCTATCGCTAGTACGCGTGTTGAATCTTTTGTTTTATTCATCTTTATTTTCGACCTCGAGATTTGAGGCATTAGTCCAAACGTTTTTAACATCCTCATGTTTGGTTAGATTCTCGATTAGGCTGCTTAATTTATTAATATCATCATTAGTTACTTCAATTGTCGTTATAGATTGCCAGCCATCTTCAGTTTTTTTAAAAAACCAAATTGCCGCGCCTGGTGTAGCTAAGCTGGCGTTATTAATTGCCAGTAGATGTTTAATTTCTTGCCCGGTGCGATTGCGATTATTAGTGATGCCCTCAATAATTAGAGCCACTCCGCTTGGGCCATAAGCCTCATAGATAACTTCTTCTAAGTTGTTTTTATTGTCACTACTAGCGTTTCTGATTGCTCTCTCGATGGTGTCATTGGGTATATTTTCTGCTCGCGCCCTTTCTATCGCCTGGCGGACAGTAGGTAGATTGTGATCGCCGTTCGCCTTCTTTATTTCCATCGTGATTGTCTTCGCCAATAAGGAAAAGCGCCGACTTCGGCGGATATCTTCAGCTACCTTTCTTCTTTTTATTTGCGTCCACTTATTGTGTCCGGCCATGTTTTATAGCAAATTATTTTGTTGATTTTTAGGATAATCAAAGCCGAGATGGTCATACGATTTTTTGGTTGCCGTGCGTCCCCGGGGAGTTCTTTCTAAGAATCCGCATTGGATCAAATATGGTTCATGTACCTCTTCAATCGTCGCCTCTTCTTCAGCCGTGGCGGTAGCGATAGTTCCCAGACCAACTGGTCCGCCATTAAACTTATCAATAATTGTTTCTAGAACCACTCTATCAGCTATCGATAATCCATATTGGTCAATTCCCAAGAGGTGGAGGGTGTCTCGCACAACTTGGCGGTTGATGGTTGTGTTATTAAGTTGAGCGTAATCACGACAACGCTTCAGGAACTGGTTGGCGATTCGTGGAGTAAACCGACTGCGAGCCGCGATTTCTTGAGCCGCCTCTTGATCAAGACTAACGTTTAAAATTTTTGCCGAACGGCTAATGATAGCACTAATTTCTTCTTCCGTATAAAATTCTAAACGGAAAGTGCCACCGGAAAACCGTGATCTTAGGGGAGAGGAGAGCATCGCCATTCGGGTGGTAGCGGCAATGAGAGTAAATGGTGGCAAATCTAATTGGATTACTCTTGCTCCTGGTCCTTTGCCAATGATAATATTGAGAGTTCCCGATTCCATAGCGGGATACAAGACTTCTTCTATTAGTTTATTTAATCTATGGACCTCGTCAATAAAGAGAATGTCTCCTGGCGATAAATTAGTCAGAATAGAGGCCAGATCGCCAACTCTTTCCACTGCTGGACCAGAGGTCACCTTCATTTGAGCCCCCAATTCTTTAGCGATTAAGTGAGCTAGGGTAGTTTTACCTAAGCCCGGTGGGCCATAGAAAAGTAAGTGTTCGGGCGAGTGTTTGCGTTGTTGGGCCGCTTTCAGTAAGATTTTCAGGTTGTCTTTGATTGATTTTTGGCCAATATATTCTTCCCAGATAGTCGGACGTAGAGAACTATCTAGAAAGCGCTCATCTCTTTTTTGTGCATTGCTACTTGACATTGATATTGTGTTATGATATGATACGATCGAGGTAGTTAATTGTAATCTTAATCGAGCTCATGAACCTCTAAGCAACTAAGCTTACGGGCTTAATCGGGTTTAATCGGAAGGACGAGGCAGTTTTTGTGTTTACATGCGATTGCTTCCTTTATCCTTGTGATTTTACCTAACTTCTCATTTTGAATGAAAAGGATTGCTTAGAGGTTTATGCTCTCGATTGTCAAAGAACTTACAAAATTTCCTCGTTGATATCTATCACTCGGCCTAATTCTTCCAAACTGGTTACACCAACTAGCACTTTTAACACCCCGTCTTGTCTCATATCCAGAATGCCCTGGCTCTCGGCTTTGATTCTGATTTCGCGTTCATTCGGATTGGTGTTAACTAAATCAGCAACACTGCGATCAACTAGCACCGCCTCGAAGATTCCTTGTCTGCCTCGGAAGCCGGTTTGATTACATTGATCACAGCCAGTAGCGCGCCACAATCTTATTGTCTCGGGGACAGCCAGATCGGGGCGCTTCTTCTTGATACTGGCCACTATCGCTTCTAGTAATTTTTGTTCAGTTGGTGTCGGCGCTTCTTCTTTTTTGCAAACTGGACATAGCTTGCGCACTAGTCGTTGAGCAATAGTGATGTTAATTGCTGAGTCTAAAATTTTGGCTTCGATTCCCAAGTCTATCAAGCGGGGAATGGTTCCCGCGGCGTTATTGGTATGCAGAGTCGAGAAGACCAGATGTCCAGTCAGAGAAGAATTGATGGCGATTTTAGCCGTTTCTCTGTCACGGATCTCGCCAACCATGATAATGTCCGGATCTTGGCGCAAAGCACTGCGAAGTCCAGTCAAAAAAGTGTAATTTTTTTCCGGATTGACTTGAGTTTGGTTGATCCCTTTTAGATGATATTCAATCGGGTCCTCAATGGTAATAATTTTTGTGCCGGATGAGTTTACTTTGCGTAGGAAGGAGTACAGAGTAGTCGTTTTACCCGAGCCGGTGGGACCAGTCAGCAACACCATGCCGTTTGGTTTAGAAATTTCTTTGTCAATGATAGTAAACAAGTGAGGCTCAATACCCAAAGTTTCAAAAGTGACTTGAATTGCTTTAGGATTGAGAATTCGTAAAACAATTGATTCGCCATAAGCGCCCGGCAAGATAGAAGTCCGAATTTCAATTTCGTCTTCGCCAATCTTAATACTCATCCGACCATCTTGAGCGCTTTGTTTGATATTTAACTTCAAACCGGAAATTAATTTTACTCGCGATAATAGCCCCTGATAGATTTTGTGGGGAAATTCGTTAATGTCATGGAGAACTCCGTCTAGGCGATAACGCATCCGCACTTGCTCGGCTTGAGGTTCAATATGGATATCCGAAGCCTCAGTTACCAGGCTACCAGCCAAAATAATTTCTAGTAAGCCAGAAATGCCACCCTCTTTGATCGCCAATTGCACCTCTTGGTCCAGAGAATCTTGAATTTCTGATAAGTTTTTGTATTTAGCCACTAATTGGCTAACTTCTTCTGAAGATAGATCAATAATTCCGGCGTGGGTTCGGGAAGCCTTAGAAATTTCTTGATAACGAGACCAGGCTCGCTCCAGACTGGCCGGTGAGCCGAGATAGAGACTAAGGTTGAAGTTTTTATTCTTGAGGTCCTTACAAATAGCTTCAGTCTTGGGATTTTGAGGCGACAGAGTAACGAGAAAGAGATTTTTCCCGGTAATTTTGAAAGCTGCAACATTTGCAGCGCGAGCTTCAATTTCTGGAATTAGACGCAGAGCGTCAGTGTTGATGGCAAACTTGGAGAGATCAATGTAGGGGACTTGATATTTGGTTGATAAAACTTGCGCCAGCTGTTCCGCCTCCTCACTATAAAGTTCGGTAATCTTTTTTTCTTCTGTTTTATCATCAAACATCAACATGTTCTTAACTATAATATCATATCTAGCACGACTTTCAGAAAAAGCTATCTTGACCAGACTTTTATTTTGTATTTATTTGACAAATTTTTGTTAATTAATTTTTGCCATTAAACAATCGAGAGTATTTTTCATTTATATTATTTTTTACTCTTCCAAGTGGTTCCAAGCTATTGAACCATTGCGCCCACTTGACAAAATAAGTAGACTATGCCAAGCTATATAGTGTTCAAAGTGATAGAGAGGGATAGTAAGAAGGACTTGACAAGAGAGGTCAAAAGGTATATACTGTATGGAGTTACTGAAGTTTGGCCAGGACTTTGACAATCGAATAGGATGAAGAGGTAAAAATAGAGAAATCTATTGTTATTCCTCAACGTCTGAATAAGAGATAGCGTAAAAACCTTAACCTTGTTCAGATTTGAGGGATCGCAATGTTTGCGGTTCTTGGTTCCCGCCAACCGATGGCGAAGTGGCAAGGAGAGCAACATGAAAAAGATTGTTCTCGCCGGGCCGCCTCGGTCTGGCAAGAGCTGTGTGCGCGAAGGGCTGAAGCAGGCCATTCGCGCGATTCCCGGCAACGCGGTGTATCCGTATGTGATCACCGCTTGCCCCGACGGCGAAGGTTCGTGGTTCCAGGAAACTGTGAACAACGACCCAGAGCTGGCGGCGGCGTGCAAGGCGGCCTACAAGGCCAAGTTCACGCCGGAGTTCGTGAAGCGGGTTGCGGACTCCGTCCGCAATTGCTCGCTCGAGCTGACTCTCGTGGACATTGGAGGTATCACCTCCGTTGAAAACGAGGAGATCTGCAGTTCGGCGACGCACATTGTCATTCTCGCGAGCGACATGAGCAATGTCGCCGAGTGGCAGGAGTTTGCTCGGAAGGTCGGGCTCACTGTGGTGGCCGAGATTCACTCGGATTACCACGGCACGGAAGATGGCGTCGAGGGCGTTGGTCCCGACGGTATCCTTCGCGGGTCGGTTCACCACCTCGAACGAGGTGAAGTAGTGGCCGACCGTCCGATGATCAAAGCTCTCGCAGACCATTTGCTGGCGATTTAATTCGCCAGGGTTGTGAGTCAGCCAAAAACTCTCATGGGAAACTGGAGAAGCCCATCTAATTCTTCTCCTCTCTGTTGAGTTCTTGAGAAGGTCTTGAGAACTCATTGAGAGGTTTGGGACCACTTGAAAAAGAAAGGAGTGTCCCATGTCCACGTACAACATCAGCCTGACCGATGGCGTGCTCAAGGTGGGGTTCGGGGCTCCGGCCCAGAACGATCAGATCGTGAAGGATGCGGAGACGCGCCTCGACGAGATGATCTCCACCGGCGAGCTCGCGGGCGGTGACGTGATCCGGGTCAACGGCCCGGCCTCGCTCCCGGTCGCGATGGTGATCGCCCACAAGGTGGCGCACCTGTACGGCGCGGTGGCGTGCTTCGACCCCAAGCTGTCGAAGTACGTCGTGGCGATCAGCCACGACCCCGCCTACGTCGTGGGCGACCTGATCGACTAAGTCGATCAGAAAAATTCAGCAGTTCTTGTTACCGTTCTCTGTGGCAAAAGAATGGTAAGTCGGCAACGGCAGTGTTGCAAACATGGAAGAACAGAGCCTAAAAATTTTGTTCTTCCCCTTATTCAATTCATCACGTGTTGTGGTGAGTTGATTGGGAAAACGATTGAAAAAAGAAAAAAGAAAGGAGGCCAGCTCGACAAAGAACGTCGGGACGATGGATATTGCAAACCTCGTTCCGAAGGGTGACGGGAACGCCGAGCTTGATTCGGCGATTCTGGAGGCCCAAAGGGCTTGCGCCGCTTACCGCGCAACGCAGGCGCAGGTGCAAGACTGGCGCAATCAGCCGGTCTATCCGTATTAGAAAGGAGGTTAGAGTTTGCTGAAAGATTCTCATCAAAAATCTTTCCCTTTTTAAGTTCATGAGCGATGTAGTTCGTGGACTTATTGGGATTTCACGCCCACGGGAACGGCTAAGGCCAAATCCCACGGGCAAGAATGGAGGAAAGTATAATGCAGAATATTGAATGGTCGGATCAGATCGGTTCCCGCGGTCGGGGTGCGTGGCTCCTGTTCGTTAAAGGTGATGAGATCATTCCGTTCAGCGGAATGGATATCCCTGGCGTGGTTGTGGTCCGAGGAACGGACTACACCAAGAACGGTAAGTGGTCGCACACCACCTACCGGCTTCAGGTCGCGGACAGCGTGCGGCACATCGCCGGGCGCAACGGCTGGGAAACTGGCCGGTTCGTGGAAGGCCTCGGCTCTGCCGTTGGCTGTGCCACGCCCGACACGTGGGCGGACACAGCCAGTGCGCTCGGGGTTTCGGTGCCGAGCACGATGGAGTTCCTGCGGGCGTGGCGGCCAGGGGCCGCGGAGAAGTTGGATGAGGTCGAAGAGTCGTTGGCGAAACTGGAGGAAGTTTCCGAGCAGGAAACTGACTCCGTGATCGTCACCGTCTCGTTCGGCTCGCCGACCAACCGCGCCATCCGCGAGGGATACTGGGAGTGGCCAAAGGGCATCCCGGGATACGCCGCGGAGATCCGACTGAAGGATTCCGACAAGGGCTGGAGCGAGGGCAACATCACGGTCGTCGGAATCTCCGGCACCGTTCTCTCGGTCAAGCACTCGGCTGGTATGCACGGCGGTTACTACGCCGTGTCGGTCGCAGTTCTTCCAGGAACGGAGACCGAGATCCCGCCCTTCGAGACCGCCCAGGAAGTCGCCGAACCGCGGTTCGGCACTTGCTTGGGCGACTTGCTCAAGCGAGGATGAAGAAGATGAAGTAGTTCTTTAGGAGGAGGGCGAGAGAGAATCGAAAAACGATCTCTCGTTCTCCTCCTCCTTTTTGAAATCATCAGCGCGTTGCTGGTGGTTTCATTGGGAGAAGTTGTGAGTCAAATCTTTTTTGGAGGAAAAATCATGAAGAGTTCTTTGACAGTTCTGTGTCTGTTTCTGCTGGTCGTGGGATTGCTCCTGACCACTAGCACCGGATGCGACCTGGTGATCCAGGCCGGTGGCGGTGGGGGTGGGTACCCGGTCGTGTACGACTATGGGTACTACGAGCCGGCCGTGGTCTACGACTACAGTTGGTACGACTACGGCTACTACGACTACTGGTGGTGACGAGGGGACTCGAGGGGACTTTCGTTCCCAGAAAGGAAACTACGATGAAAAAGATTTCTTTTCTGATCGTGATGGTGCTGGTGGCGATCACTACTGGTTGCGATTGGGAGTTCCGACCTGGTGGCCGTGTGTACGAGTCGATCCCTGTCATTTACAATGATGGGAACTACAACTGGTACAATTACGGCTATGGTTGGTACGTCACGGAGTACTGACGTGATGAGGGGACTTTCGTCCCCAGAAAGGAGAATGAGATGAAAACGCTCACTTCTTTGGTGATTGTGGCGATGATTCTGGGAACGGCTTCGACGGCTTCGGCTGGTGAGAGAAGCCACCGCCATCGGCCGGTCTTCGTTCGCTCGGCACCGGTGGTGCGGGTAGTCCGCCCTCCCGTGGTGGTGCATCGGCGCCCGGTCTACAGACCGATGCCGGTGTACTACGCCCCTCCGCCGATGGTGCGGGTGGTCCGTCCGGTGCCGGTGGTTTACCACCATCGGCCTACCACCTTAGAGGGAGTGGCTGGCATCGTTGGCGTTGCTCTTGGTGGTGCGGCGGACATTGTCGCCGTTAGCCGTCAGAGCTCGCCGACGATGATCGCGCCCATGCCCCTGCCGGCACCCCCTCCGCCCTATCAGGTGGAGGCGCCACCTGCTGGGTTCGTTGAGACCGGTCGGCGCTACCACAAACATGGTGGTGACACTGGCCGTCTCGACTACATCAAGGGATGGCTCAATGGGAGGGAGGTCAAGGTCGAATACAACGACTTTGGCCAGATTGAAGAGATTGATGACTAGTGAGCCGGGAGGTCTCGCTGTCACACACGCGCCTACTGCTTTCGAGCGGTGGGCGTGTTTTTTTGCTAAAATAATTTAGATGAAGACTTTAAGTCACAATGAACAAGAAACTCTTGGAGTGGTTAAGACTCTTCTTGGCTCTCTGAAGCCGGATTCTTCTTCTGCTACAATCTTAGGCTTAATTGGTGATCTAGGATCAGGTAAAACCACTTTTACTCAACTTCTGGCTCAAGAATTGGGAGTGACCGAGTCGGTTACTAGTCCGACTTTTGTGTTGGAGAAAATTTATCCTCTAAGTAATCAGGCTTTTAATCGTCTTGTTCACATTGATGCTTATCGATTGGATAAATCGGAAGAATTATCGCAACTTGGTTGGGATCAATTGATTCGCGATAAGGGTAATTTAATTGTGGTTGAGTGGGCTGACCGGGTGGCCTCAATTCTTCCGTCTCGTCATCTTAAAATACATTTTCGCTTTATTGATTTAACCACGCGTGAAATCTCATGGTAATTAAGCTTAAAAAATTAGTGCTACTCGACGCCCACGCTATCCTCCATCGCGCTTATCATGCCTTGCCGGACTTTACTTCCCCTCAGGGTGAACCAACTGGTGGTTTGTATGGTTTAGTCACCATGTTAATTAGAATTTTGGGTGAATTGCGACCGGATTATGTTATTGCTTGTTACGATTTGCCTGACACCACTTTCCGTAAAGAACTCTACGATAATTACAAGGCCGGTCGTCAGAAAACTGATGATGATTTGGTGGCTCAATTAATTCGCTCCCGCGATATTTTTACTGCTTTTAATATTCCAATTTATGATCAGCCGGGATTTGAGGCTGACGATATTATTGGCACTATTGTGGATAAGGTAAAGGGAGATAAGAAACTGCAAACGATTATTGCTTCTGGTGACATGGATACTCTTCAGCTAGTTAGTGGCGACAAGGTGGTGGTCTACACTCTCAAGAAAGGTCTTAGTGAGACGATTACTTATAACGAATTAGCCGTGCTCGAGCGGTTCGGTTTTGTTCCCCAACTCTTGCCGGACTACAAGGGTTTGCGTGGTGATCCTTCTGATAATATCATTGGCATTCCCGGGATTGGGGATAAAACAGCGACAGAATTAATTACTAAGTTTGGCTCGATTGAAGAGATTTATCAAACGCTAAAGAAAGATAAACAGAAGTTATTACAAGCGGGGATCAAAGAACGAATTGTAAAATTATTAATAGAAAATGAGGAAGAGGCGATGTTTTCTAAAACTTTAGCAACTATCCGCCTCGATGCTCTGGAGGAATTTAATTTACCAACTGTGGAGTGGCGCCAGGGTCTTGATTTGGTGAAAATTGATGAACTTTTCGCCCAGCTCGGCTTCCGGACTTTAGGGGCGAGAGTTCGCGCTGGACTGGGAGAAAAGACTTCAATAGTGCTTGCTGGTGATCTTGATGACGCTGACAATACTGGTGATATTTTGCCAAGAGATCTAGCTATCGCCATCTGGTTGTTAAATTCTGACCTGACTAATCCAACTTGGGATGATCTGATGGCGGTAACTAAAACTAAAGAACCGCAACAGGCTAGAAATATTTTAGAAAAATTAATCAGAGAAAGAAATTTGGAGCAAGTTTATCGCGAAATTGAATTGCCTCTCATTCCGATTATTAAACAAGCTGAAGAACGTGGCATTTTGGTTGACGTGGCTCAACTTAAAGACTTATCGCAAAAGTATCACAAAAAATTAACTAATCTAGAGCGGGAAATCTATCAATTGGCGCAATTAGCGACAACGGAGAAATTTAATCTTAATTCACCCAAGCAACTTGCTGAAGTGCTGTTTGATAAAATGCAATTGTCGGCAAAGGGTTTGAAGAAGACCGCCGGTGGCGCGCGTTCAACGCGCGAATCAGAGCTAGTGAAACTGAAAGATGTTCACCCGATTATTGCGGAGATTTTGCAATATCGAGAATTACAGAAATTAGTTTCAACTTACCTTGATGCAATTCCTAAATTACTTGATCAAAACAATCGTCTGCATACCCATCTCCACCAAACTGGCACTAGCACTGGCCGGATGTCTTCGTCCGAGCCTAATTTGCAAAACATTCCCGCTGATGAGAATCATGGTGATAAAATTCGATCAGCCTTCCTGGCTTCTCCCGGACATCAGTGGCTTGCTTTTGATTATTCGCAAATTGAGATGCGAGTGTTAGCTTTGCTCTCGGCTGATCCGGAATTGACCCAAATTTTCCAAACTGGCTCTGACGTTCATACTTCTGTAGCGGCTAGAGTTTTTCGGGTCAAAGAAGAAGAGGTGACTCGGGAGATGAGGCGTAGAGCAAAAGTGATTAATTTCGGCATCGTCTATGGTATGGGAGTTAGCGCGCTCCAGAAAAATTTGAATTCCACTCGAGCGGAGGCGCAGGAATTTTATAATCAATATTTTGTTGCCTTTCCTAAAATTAACGCCTATTTTGATAAAGTTAAGTCAGAAGCCAAGCAGAAGGGTTATACCGAAACTCTTTTTGGCCGTCGGCGTTATTTCCCCGGACTCAAGGCTAGATTGCCTTATATTGTGGCGATGAACGAAAGAATGGCCGTCAACGCGCCAATCCAAGGCACGGCCGCCGATATCGTCAAAATTGCGATGCGGAAAGTTGATGAGGAAATAAGGAGGCAGGGGTGGAGTAATCAAGCCCACTTATTGCTCCAAGTTCATGATGAGTTAATTTTTGAAGTTGAAGATAAATTGGTTTCTGAAGTTAAGCCGGTTATTAAAAAAGTAATGGAAGAGATTATTAATAATAAAATTATTCCCTTTACCGTCTCTGCTTCGCAGGGGAGGAGTTGGGGTGAGGCGGAGTAGAATATTTTATTTTTTTATCTTTTATTTATGAATAAATATGAATAAAATGTTAATTTTTCCTGAATATCGCCAATCAGATAAGTTTGATTGTGGAGCTTGTGCTTTGCAATCTGTTTTGGCTTATTATGGTATTGATGTAAACGAGGCTGAAGTCATGAAGGTTGCCGGAACAAATCAAACCGGCACAACTCCGACTGGACTCGAGACGACAGTGGAACATTTCGGCCTAAGGCATGAGAGTGGTAAGCTGACCCAAGATAAATTAAAGAACTTTCTCGATCAGGATGTGCCAGTTATTTTAGCGATCCAAGCTTGGTCAGATCAGTCGATAGGTGACTGGGCTAGAAATTGGATCAACGGTCATTATGTGGTGGCGATTGGTTATGATGAGAAGAAAATTTATTTTGAGGATCCGTCTTGTAATCGACGCACTTTTTTAACTTTTGAGCAATTAGAAAGACATTGGCACGATGTTGATTCTGTTGGGAAAATATATGACCACTGGGGGATGGCTGTTTTTGGTGTGCCAACCTATAACCCAGAGGAAGTGGTGCCATTGGGTTATTAGTTTAAAATAAAAAAACCGCCGACCACAACACGTAGTCGGCGGTTTGCCTCGTCTCGTTTCTCATCGGTCTCGGATCAGATGATCCGGAAAACCAAGGGGAGCGAGAGAAGGACCAGAACCGCAGCTCCGGCCAGGGCCGTTAGAACCAAGCGTCGGCTGGCGCGCCTGGCGGCCCAACCTCGCCCTCTTCTTCTGTCCCTTGCATCTCCGGGGCTCAGTGACCCAGGTCATGCTGTCAGTGCCGGGTAGCGCTCCGTCACTCAATCTCATTTTTTGACCCTTTCTTGGCTAGGGGAAACGAGAGAAGAACACTCGAACACTTCTAATAGCTTAGCATAGTTTTGGTTAATTTGTCAATATGTGCTACAATTGGCCTTATGTCGGAATATTATACTGGTAAACGAACTAGAGGATTATATAATCCATCGTCCACAGAGCCCTTTCGTCTAAGTCGAACCAAAATAGAATCATTTCTCAAGTGTCCACGTTGTTTCTATCTCGACCGCCGTTTGGGAGTTGGTCAACCGCCGGGATTCCCTTTCGCACTCAACGCGGCCGTTGATCACTTATTAAAAAAAGAGTTTGATCTCCATCGAGCTGGCAAGACTACTCACCCCTTGATGCGTGCTTATGAGATCAAAGCTATTCCGTTTGATCATCCCAAGATAAATATTTGGCGGGAAAACTTTAAGGGCGTCTCTTATCTCCATTCAGAAACCAATTTAGAAATTTTTGGCGCTGTTGATGACTTGTGGATTAACGAACAATCGGAAATACATGTGGTTGACTACAAGGCTACTAGCAAAGATTCGGAAGTAACCTTAGATGCCGAGTGGCAACAGGGTTACAAGAATCAAGCGGAAATTTATCAATGGCTCTTGCGTCATAATGGTCTTAAAGTATCTGATGTTGCTTATTTTGTTTACGTCAACGGTCAGCGTGATCGAGAAGCCTTCGATGGTCGTTTAGAGTTTGATATTAAAATTATTCCTTACGTTGGCGATGATTCTTGGGTGGAGGGTAAAATAGTAGAAGCTCATCAATGTTTGTTGGCGACTACTTTGCCGGACCCGGCGCCTGATTGTGACTATTGTCTTTATCGTCAGGCGGTTCGCGAGTTTGAGTAATAGTGTTATAATTAATTAAATAAATTATGGAATCAATTATTCAATCGGGCTTGATTGTTCAGTTAGTTTTTGCGGTTATTTTGGGTGCTTCTTTGGGTCTGGAACGATCTCTAGCTGGTAAAACGGCCGGAATGAGAACTTACACTTTGGTTACTCTTGGTTCTACAGTGTTCGTGGCAATCTCGCAAATTGTGGCCGCGGATTATATTGCTCTTGGTATTAGAACTTTCGATCCTTTGCGTGTTGCCTCGCAAGTAATTGTTGGTATCGGCTTCCTAGGGGCTGGCTTAATTATTTTTCAAGAGAATAAGTTACGCGGTTTAACTACTGCTGCCGGCTTGTGGGTAGCTTGTGGCATTGGCATGGCGATCGGCTTCAAACTCTACGTACTCGCTACGCTGGTGGCGATTATTACTCTATTTGTGTTCACTGTCTTGTGGTACCTTGAGCGTTATATGGAATCTCGCGCCGGGATTAGTCTTGGCCCGAAACCCTAATGTCTCCGTGGAAGAAAGAACGGCAAAACTACGACAGATTCGTGACGAGATTTTAGCCTTTACGGAATCACCACTTTATCAATATCGTTTAGCTAATAAATATTTTCCGGTTATCGGTGAGGGTGACCATCAGGCGCGAGTGATGTTTGTTGGTGAGGCGCCCGGTCGGAATGAGGCGGAGACTGGTCGACCCTTCTGTGGCGCGGCGGGGCGTATCTTGGACGAATTGTTAAATAGCATCGGCTTAGAACGTCAACAAGTGTATGTCACTAACATTTTGAAGGATAGACCCCCGGGTAATCGTGATCCGGAACCGGTGGAGATCGAGGCTTATACTCCGTTTCTGGAGCGTCAGATTGAGATTCTGGAGCCAAGCTTGATTGTCACCCTGGGACGTTTCTCGATGAAGTATATTATGGAGAAATATGGTTTGTCGGACGCTCTTGGCCCTATTACTCAGATTCATGGTCAAGTTTTCTTGGCTAAGACTTCTTATGGCGAACTGAAAATTTTACCCTTATATCATCCGGCAGCCACGATTTATCATCAAGCCTGGCGCGTTGATTTAGCTAAAGATTTTCAAAAAATTAAAAAATTATGCTAACTCTAATTTCTTGGAACGTTAATGGTATCAGGGCTGTGGTGAAAAATGGCTTCGGTGATTTTCTTCAACAATATCAGCCGGATGTTTTGGGTGTGCAGGAAATAAAAATTGACGCTACCACGCGCGCTAAAACCGAATTTGATTTTGCCGGCTACGAAGAATATTGGCATTCGGCACAACGCCCCGGTTACAGTGGCACCGCGACGCTGACTAAGATAAAGCCCTTGTCGATAGGTAATCAGGTGGACGAGGCGTGCTTTGATGAGGAGGGGAGATTGCAGACTTTGGAATTTCCTAAATTTTATTTTCTAAATATTTATTTTCCTAACGCCAATCACGAGCTCTCGCGCTTGCCATTTAAAGAGGATTTTAATGAGATTTTTTTAAAGTATGTTAAAAAACTAGAGCAAACCAAACCCGTTATCGCCTGTGGAGACTTCAATGTCGCTCGCGAAGAAATTGACCTCGCCAGACCCAAGGAGAATGTCGGCAATCCCGGCTTTACCACAGAAGAACGCGCCTGGGCCGACAAATTTGTCGAGTCTGGCTTGGTCGACACTTTCCGCTTGATTCATGGCAACAAGATTCAGTATTCTTGGTGGAGTTATCGGAATTATGCTAGAGATAGAAACATTGGTTGGAGAATTGATTACTTTTTGGTTAGCCAGAAACTGGCCTCAAAAGTTAAAGACGCTTTTATTCTCGATCAAGTTATCGGTTCGGATCATGCGCCAGTGGGGATCAAGATTGAATTATGATTTATTTATTTTACGGCACAGATACTAGCAAATCGCGAGAGAAGTGGCGGAAGGTTATTAACGCTTTTGCTAGCAAATATCCTTCCGGGCAAATCTTCCGTTTTGCCACAGATAGATTCGACCGTTCTTCGTTTGAAGAATTAATTCATTCTCATGATTTGTTTGGTGAAAAGAGGTTGGTGGTAATTGATCAAGTTTTGGGAGATCCGGAGATTGCTAATTCGCTGACTGATTTGTGGAACAGTTTGGTTAATTCCAAAACCGTTTTTGCTTTTCTGGAAGGCGCGCTCAAGAGCGATTTGGTTAAGAAGATAGAGGGGTGCGGGGCTAAAGTCGAACGCCTTGATCTTAGCTCAGCTAAATTTGCTAAATTTTCTAATCAAGATAAGTTCAACATTTTTTCTCTAACTGACGCGCTTGGGGCTCGTGACAAGAAGGCGTTGTGGCTAAATTACCAGCAGGCCTTAGATGCTAACATTAGCACTGAAGAAATATTTTGGAAATTGGTTTGGCAAACTAAGATGATGCTGTTGGTTAAGAAAACTAAATCTTCTGAATCGCTTAAAACGGTTAAGCCTTTTGTGGCTGATAAAGCAAGGCGTTATGGCAAAAATTACCAGACCGAAGAGTTGGAAAAATTATCCGGTGACCTGCTCGCTCTCTGGCATGAATCTAAGGAGGAGAATGGTTGCGATTTTGCCATTGGCTTAGAGAAATTAATTCTAAGCCTGTGAATAAAAATCTACAGTGTCCGCCCAGTAGGATTCGAACCTACGACCGTTTGCTTAAAAGGCAACTGCTCTACCACCTGAGCTATGGGCGGATCTAATCTTGTTTACTATACTTTCTTGCCACCGAATTGTCCACTCTGTGGATTATAAAGGCAGATCAATGGCGAAAATTCCCGGACCGAGAAATAGGAGGGCTAGAGAAATAGTTATGAGTAGTAAGGAAAAATTAAGGTTGTTTTCTCTCTGTGATTTAAATTTGATTGAGATTAAAGCCAGAATAATGGCTACAATAACAGCTACTTGAGTATACAGACCGATGGTTAGCAAAACTCCGGCCACCAAGGTGGTTGAGCCGAGCGCCTTAGTCCACGGGGTTTGTTGGCTTTTTTGGGCCAGCAATTGATAGCCGAGGCGACAGAGAGAAAGACCAAGAGCGAGGCGTAAGATGAAGGTCCCGACCATGGCGTAAGTGAGAAGTGATGGAAAAACACTTGGAATCATAGTAGCATTTTAACATGAGTCAGTCGGTAAAGAAAGTTGAATTAATTCTCCACAATCTTAGGAGCTCTCACAACGTCGGAGCTATTTTTCGGATCGCCGATTGCGTTGGCGTCTCTAAAATTTATTTAACTGGTTATACTCCGGCGCCAGTAGATCAATTTGCTAGACCAAACAAAGAAATTGCAAAAACAGCCTTAGGCGCGGATAAAAATATTAAGTGGGAAAAAGTTGAAGATGTTCTCTCTTTAATAGAGAAACTAAAAACTGAAAATTATTACGTTTTGGCTCTGGAGCAGGCAAAATCGGCGATTGATTATAAAAATGTTGAAATCAGAAATCTCACTGCGGTTATTCTAGGTAACGAAGTGGCTGGCTTGTCTCCGGAGATTTTGGGTTCCTGTTCTGCGGTGGCGGAGATTCCGCTCCGAGGTCAGAAGGAGTCACTCAATGTGGCTATCGCTAGCGCTGTGGCTCTCTTCCGCTGGTTGGATTAATTATTTTTGACATCGGGGACAGAAGTGAGTCCCTCGGCCGTTTAATTTAGTTTTAATTATCTTAGTTTCACAACGTTTGCAAGGTTCTCCTTGTCGACCATAAACATATAAGTGGGGGACGAAGCCTCCCGGCTGACCGCCGGAGCGTCGATAGTTACGGAAGGAGGTTCCTTTCTTCTTGATTGATAATGTTAGCACTTCAATAATTGCGGTGTACAGATTGCATCTCTCTTTTTTGCTTAAAGTTCCAGACAAGCGATCTGGTAGAATTTTCGCCAGAAAACAGCTTTCGTCAACGTAGATATTTCCTAATCCAGCGATTAGTGTTTGATCAAGCAATAGAGTTTTAATTTTGCGCTTAGAATAACGAGCTAAGATCTGCTCGAAGTGAGCTAGAGTAAAATTTTTACGATCGAGCGGTTCTGGTCCATGCCTATCGAATAATTTTTCCAAACCTTCTTTGTCCACCAAGCGTATCCAGGCAAATTTGCGCAGGTCATTGAAGCGGAGTTGAGAACCGTCAGCGAAATTAATAATCACTCGGGTATATTTAGTCGGATCTTCCGGATGACCGCCGATAATTAATTTTTCTTTTGAGCCGATTTTTGGTTGGTAAATTAATTGCCCGGTCATCTTAAGGTGGATGAGTAGAAATTTTTCACCAGAGATTTCTAAAATCAAAATTTTGGCCCGACGTTGGATGGCCAAAATCTTTTTGCCAATTATTTGTCTAACAAATTCATCCAGATTGAGCGTCTGGATAATTTTCGGCCAAGTTATCTCTAGGGTTTTAATTTGGCGACCCACCAGCGCTTTGGCTAGTTCTCGCTTGAGGGTTTCCACCTCCGGTAATTCAGGCATGTATTTTATGAAATTCTTCTCTCGCCACCTCTGCGTCATCCCAGGGGATTTTGCTACCCCTTGGCCCCATAATGTAAGGATCAGTGCCCTTGCCGGTGATGATAACCACGTCCTTGGGTTGGGCGATTGTGAGGGCCTTCCTGATCGCTAGGCGCCTATCCATCTCAATTTCATATTTATCCTTGGGGATTACTGCCGCTATTTGCTCCACAATCTGTCGCGGATCCTCATCATAAGGATCTTCGTTAGTCAGGAAGATTCGATCGCAATATTGGGTGGCGACTTTGCCCATTTCTGGCCTCTTCCACTTGTCTCGTCCGCCACCGGTGCCACCAAGAACAGCGATTAGTTTGTAGTTTCTAGTGGCTAGGGGGTTGGGATTGAATACCTGATAAACTTGGCGGAGCGAATCCGTCGTGTGGGCGTAGTCCACGATTACTTCAAATGGTTCGGAAATCACTTTCTCCATTCGCCCTCGGACGCTCTGACACTCGCTGATCGCTTGGCGAATTATTTCTTCTTTAATCTTCATCGCTCGGGCCAGAGTAACCGCCGCTAACACATTGTAGGCGTTGAATTCTCCGGGCAGGACGCGCATCCAGTCCTCGATTTTATTCTTACCGTAAGTTATTTTGTTCACCACTCTCGTGGCGAGGAATTTGTCCGCTTCTTTGCTGTCAGTATTAACGACCAGAATTTTGTTAGTCTTAGGCGAGCGTTCTAGAGCTTTAGCAATCTTAAGTTTGGCTTCAACATATCGTTCGTAAGAGCCGTGCGACTCGATATGTTCTGGGGTTAAGTTAGTGAAGATGAGCGCGTCGAGGGCAATAAATTTATGACGGAATTGTTTCGCGCCCTCGCTGGTCATCTCAATCACCGCGTGGGTACACTTGGCCTCAATCGCTTGTCTTAAAATTTTGTGGACGAAGCCTCTCCCTGGCATGGTCATCTTCTTTAGATTAGCTTGGGATTGGTCGCCAACTTTGAAGCGCAAGGTGGAAGAGATGGCCGTTCGGTGGCCGGCTTTTTCTAAAATAGCGCTAATTAATTCCGCAGTGGTGGTTTTACCCTTGGTGCCGGTAATGCCGATCACATAGAGCTGACGAGAAGGAAAGCGATAGCGCCAGACGGCGATTAGCGCCAGCAGAAAGTGATAAATTGGACGCAAGTATTTCATTAGCATTTCATTTTATTGCTTACTTATAATTTTTAAAGCCGCTTTAATCTTGTCTCCCATGTCGGTGATACTCTCCGGGATTTGACGCAAGGCCTCGCGCGCTTCGCGCAGTCCGTAACCCAGAGATTGGAGAGCTTCGATTGCTTCTGATTCGCCTCGCAATTGGTCGCCGGATGAGGTGGAGGCCAGGCTCCCTAATTTATCTCGCAGTTCAATAATAATTTTCTCCGCGCTTTTGCGACCGATGCCAGAAACTTTAGTTAAATAAGCGCTATCACCAGCCAGAACCGCCTTCTCCAGCGTCGCCGGAGGCGCTAGAGATAAGATCGCCAGCGCGCTCTTGGGTCCAATGCCAGAGACTGACAATAGAAGCTCGAAGAAATTAAGCTCGACTTTCTCGCTAAAGCCGTATAAATCTAGAGCATTTTCTCTTACCGCTAGATAAGTCCATAGACACACCGGCTTATCCTTCTTGCCAGCGCTAGCCAGATCCTTGGCCGTCTCTGTGGAAACATATAGTTTGTAGCCTACGCCATTAACCTCCAGAATAATATAGCGCCCCTCGCGATCCGTAATAGTGCCAGTTAATTTTCCAATCATTTAAGATTAAGTGTAAGGTTAAACCCGCTAATCGACAAGGAGTTGCTCGAATTAGAGTTTAGTGCTAGGATATTAATTACTTTAATTTATGGCGATTACCACATCAGCTAAGAAGGCCATCAGAGTTTCCGCTCGCAAGCGGGTTTTCAATCTGCGTCGCAAGAAGACTCTCACCGAGACTGTTAAACAATACAAAAAGCTGATTGAAGCCAAGAAGTTGGACGAAGCCAAGAAGCTGATTCCTTCCCTCTATCAAGCTATCGATAAGGCCTCCAAGCGCGGTGTAATTAAGTTTAATACCGCCTCCCGCAAGAAATCTCGTCTAAGCGCCCTCCTCGCTCGTTCCTCCTAGTCTAGTCTAGTACCTACAGATGACCCCGGCAGGAATCGAACCTGCATCACAAGATCCGCAATCTTGCATTCTATCCGTTGAACTACGGGGCCAAAACAAACTGCCTCTACTCTAACATAGATTGCAAATATTAGAAGCCCAGATAATCGCTCAAAAGGTCGATTAAACTTTCGTCTAACCTCTTTTCTGGCAAGTATTGAAGTAGATAATCTCTCGCCTCGTCGTCGCTCACCACGTCAGGCAGAAGCACGATAATGTGGGGGAGAAATAGCCGATCAGAATCAATGATAATTTTGCGCTTATTGTGTTCGTCGCTAATCCAGAAGGCGTGGAGACTGTCGTAAGGGTACAACCGATCTTTGATTCGCAGACCCTTAGGCGTTAGGGCAAAGTTGATTAATTCCGGCGCTCTGGCGGCGTAGAGCATTACCGTGAAAGCGCCAATCAGAATAATAATCGCGAAGAGGAAATTCTTAAGCACCATCGCCAAGAGAATCATCGCAAAGGCCAATAAACCAACCGCCCAATACCAATTGCTCTCTTTCTCAAAGTGATTATATTCCGGCGCCTCCCATTCTATTTTCATTATCTTTTAATTATACTCTTGATTGTTGCGCTAGACTAGTATTCTTGCTTGAGTTAAGGTTATAAGTAGGGAGGGGTGGCAGAGTGGCCGATTGCACCGGTCTTGAAAACCGGAGTATCCGAAAGGGTACCGTGAGTTCGAATCTCACCCCCTCCGCCAAGTTTTACATTCAGCGAAATTGAAAGATGTTGCCTCAGCGCAAAGCGCCTCGGCATGGTATTTTTCCGCAATTTTGAAGGCATTTTTGAAATCCAAAACCAAAGTGCGGTCGGCAATGCGGAAGTTCGAACCAATCTTTTTGAGAAAATCCCGAATCCTTTCGGGATTTTCTTGTTGAGCGTATTTTTCGGCTTGGTTGGCGTCTTTTAGAAAGGCAATGGCAAGTTCGAACCGATTATTGCTCTTTCGCCCAAAAGCGGTGATTTTTTCCTCCAAATCCTTTTTAGCGAGAATGAGCTTGTACTTTTTAGCGGTATATTCCGCTTGCGACAAATTGCCGTCCAGTTGCAAATCAAGCAAGCGATCAAGTTTTGTTTCTATCTCTACCAGCTCATTTCTCGCTTTTTGGGCGAAAGAGCTTTCCGCTTGGGCAATTTT
>CAYNPK010000004.1:0-60786 GCA_964399075.1 uncultured Candidatus Saccharibacteria bacterium
AATGAAGCGTCGGAACCAAAACCAAAAATTTTCCTTTCCATTTTTTGCCGGCTCCCCCCACACCCCCCGCCGAAAAAGGAATTGTAAGGAAATTTTTGGTTTTGGGATCGCGACCGAAGGGAGCGTGCGAGGCGCAAATGTCATTCGTCAAAATCCTGCGGATTTTGCCCGAAATACATTCGAACTTCGTCCAATACACACCGCCAAAATTGGAAAACGGAATCAGAAGCCGAAATGGGGTCGGCGCGAAGCGCCGACACAAACGCATTCCCGCCAAAAATTCCTGAATCCAAAAGGTTTTTCCACGCTCCGCGTGGCTCACTCGTTTACCAATACAATTCTATGAATAATCAAACCAAAAAGTTTTTCATATACACTCGCAAGTCTACGGACGACAAAGACAGACAAGTCCGCAGTATTGCAGACCAACTTTCAGAGTTAAAAGAGTTAGCGTTGAAAGAACAACTGGAAGTGGTAGATGTCTTTGTCGAAAAGCAGACCGCCAAAATACCAGGTCGCCCGGTGTTTGGTGAAATGTTGGAGCGAATGGAAAAAGGCGAAGCGTCTGGTATTTTGGCGTGGCATCCCGATAGACTTGCTCGCAACTCGGTAGATGGAGGAAAAGTCATCTACCTCGTTGACACTGGTGTCATTTCAGAAATGAAATTCCCAACTTTTTGGTTTGATCCGACACCGCAAGGCAAGTTTATGCTTTCAATCGCTTTTTCGCAGTCCAAGTATTATGTGGACAATTTGAGCGAAAATATTAAGCGTGGACATAGAAACAAAGTGAAAGAAGGAATATGGCCTCAAATGTCGCCACTTGGCTATGTGAATAAAAACAAGCGTATTGTGCCAGACCCTGAAATTGCTCCACTTATTAAAAAGACATTTGAGGCATATGCAACTGGTAATTTCACTTTGCGACAACTACGAGATAAGTTTAACGAACTTGGATTGAAGCGAAAAAGCGGAAAGGAACTTGCGGTGTCGAATTATCAAAAACTTCTCAAAAATCCTATCTATACCGGATTGATGAAATATAATGGTGAGATTTTTGAGGGAAAGCACGAACCGATTATCACAAAGAAACTTTTTGATTCTGTTCAGGAAGTGATGATGAGAAAATCTAAACCGAAGTCTCGCGGATTGAAACCATATTTGTATCGCGGATTTTTCCGTTGCGGAGAATGTGGTTGCTTCATTACCACCGAGACGCAGAAAGGTCATAACTATTTGCGATGCACCAAGCGGAAAAATCCTTGCTCACAAAAATATACTCGTGAAGAAATCATCACTTCCGAAATTCAAAAGGAAATCAAAAAAGTTTCTTTGCCAGACGATTGGGCTAAATGGATGTTAGCGGAAAATGAAAAAGACAAATTGGTGGAAGCCCAATCGTCTACGCTTTTTGCCGACAACACAAAATCCGAAATCTCTCTTTTGGATTCCAAGATTGAGAAGCTGATGAATGCGTATCTTGAAAGTGCGTTGTCGCTTGAAGAATATCGAGATATGAAAAATAAACTTGTGAACGAAAAACAGCTTCTCAAAGAGAAATTATCGGCTTTTGAGCAAAAAGCGAATAATCGGTTCGAACTTACCGAAAAGTTTTTGAAATTCAATGTGGAATTGGCAAACGAGTGTATAAATGAAGAAAAACTTCATTTATACAAAAAAGTCGGTTCGAACTTTCAAATTAAGGATCGAACCGTCTTTTTTGAGCCACGCGGAGCGTGGAAAAACTTTTTGGATTCAGGAATTTTTGGCGGGAATGCGTTTGTGTCGGCGCTTCGCGCCGACCCCATTTCGGCTTCTGATTCCGTTTTCCAATTTTGGCGGAGGGTAAGGGATTCGAACCCTTGATGCCTTTCGACATACACGCTTTCCAAGCGTGCGCACTAGACCGCTATGCGAACCCTCCTTTTTTTATGAACCACTCCAAAACATCACATCCCTCGTAAGGCCTTTATTCTCTCGGTGGTGGGAGGATGAGTCAAGAACAGTTTATGCAGACCCTGTCGGGCAGAAGAGCCGAAGGGGTTAGAAATAAACAAGTGCGCAGTGGCATTGGAAGCCTTTCTAAGTGGAATATTTTGACCACTGATTTTTTCCAAAGCGGAAGCTAGGCCATCTGGATAGCGAGTCAAGAGAGCGCCAGAAGCGTCAGCTAGAAATTCGCGCTTCCGAGAAATCGCTAACTGAATCAACATCGCCACAATCGGAGTCAAAATCGCCAAGACGATGCCGATAATCAAAATTGCTCCACCACCCTTGCTATCACTCCGACCTCGACTGCCAAAAATTTGCGACCGCAAGAAGATATCAGAGAGAATTGCTACCATGCCCATCAAGACCACCACGACTGTCTGCAAGAGCATGTCCCTATTGCCGATGTGAGCAAGCTCATGAGCCACCACTCCCTCCAACTCCGAGCGATCAAGCAGTCGGAGCAGGCCAGTGGTCACCGCCACCACGCCATGCTTGGGATCACGCCCGGTGGCAAAAGCGTTCGGCGATGGATCATCAATAACATAAAGTTTAGGCATCGGCAAACCGGCTGTGATGGAGAGATTCTCGGCGACAGTGTAGAAATCAAAGAATTCTTGCCGATCGGCTGGTCGAGCGCCGGTTAGTTTAAGAACAATTTTATCCGAATACCAATAACTGAAAAAGTTCATCCAGAGGCTAAAGATAACCGCAATATAGAGAATCGCGCGAGTTTCGTAAATCTCGCTAATCACCCAACCCAAACCAATTACTAAGACTAGAAAGATAGTCATTAGCAACCAAGTTTTGCGAATATTTTGATCTTGATGCGTATAGAGGGTCATCTATTAGAACTAGAACTTCACCTCCACAGGCTGACGAGTAGCGACTTCTTCCAATTCGAAGAACTCCCGAGTCTTGAATTTAAACATGTTAGCCACCACATTGTCCGGGAAACTCTGAACCCTGATATTAAGATCACGAACATTGCTATTGTAGAAGCGTCGTGAGGCTTGAATCTTATTTTCCGTATCAGACAACTCGCGCTGAAGCTCAAGAAAGTTCTGATTAGCCTTGAGATCCGGGTAAGCTTCGGAAACGGCAAATAGCGACTTGAGAGCTCCGGTTAACATATTTTCCGCTTGGCCGTGCTCGGCCGGAGTTTGAGCTTGCATCGCCTTAGATCTGGCCTCGGTTACCTTCTCAAACACACCCTGCTCATGAGTGGCGTAACCTTTAACTGTGTTAACTAAATTGGGAATCAAATCATAACGACGCTTCATCTGAACTTCGATATCAGACCAAGCTTCTGTTGAGCGATTATTAAGACTAATAAACCGATTATAAGTAAAAACGAACCACAACACGACAACGACAACGATACCTAAAATAATGTAAGTCATGATAATAATTAACTATTAAATAACTAATAATTTAAATCAACCTCACTGATCGGCAATACTGGCCGGATCAAAAGACTCGCCGTTTAGAAAATAGCGAACGCTCTGGACGGAATCAAATTGTTTGACCAGCGCCTCAAGCTGGATCGCCGGCAATGGGTCGTAACAAGTACCAACGCCAGTTAGCGAACCTTCTAAGTAGATAGAAGCGACGCCGTTCTCAATACTTGCCTGGAGATAACGCAGGGGAGGAAATTCCGTTTTAGTAATCTGATAACCGATAGGATTCTGATACGAGACGCCATCAATTGATACCGGATCAGGTAGAGAAAAAAGCTCCATCAGAGTAGCGTCGATAAGCGAGATGCTTGGCGTTACCTCACGAGTAAGCCAGTTTAATTTTACCCCACAGACAATATCGCCACCTTCCGTAAAAAGTGGAATCTGAACTGAATCAAAAGTAACCACTTGACCACCGGGAGGTGTTACCGGAATCGGTAATTCTTCTTCTTGTTCAATCGGTTCAGTCGAACGAAAATAATAAGTACTGCCACCCAGAAGTAGCACGGCAACAACTAATAAAACTAACCCTCCCACCAAACCTGATTGTTTTATCATTAGTTAATTATAGCACGAGAATCTAGGAGATTCTAATAGTCCATCCCCATACCACCGGGCATTCCCCCACCCATACCACTGGGCATTGGCTTGTCTTCTTTAGGATCGTCAACAATAGCCACTTCCGTGGTGAGGAGAATAGCGGCGGCGGAGGCGGCGCGCTCAATCCCCGTCCTAGCCACCTTAACCGGATCAATAATGCCAGCCGTAAACATATCAGCTACAATTTTATCAGCATTAGCGTCATAGCCCTCATTATTTTTGCCATTTCTAATCCGATCAACAATTACTTCGCCATCGTCCTTGCCGGCATTAATGGCAATCTGACGCAAGGGAGATTCTAGAGCTTTAAGCAAAATTCTAACACCAACTTGAAACTCATCGGCAATATCAGCTGATGGCGGTTTAAGAGTTTTACCGGACACAATGGCGCTCGCTCTCACCAGAGCTGTTCCGCCACCGGTAACAATACCTTCTTCAATCGCCGCCTTGGTAGCTTCCACAGCGTCTTCTATTTTTAATTTTTTGTATTTCATATCCGCCTCGGTAGCGGCGCCAACTTTAATTACCGCCACCCCACCGGAGAGTTTACCTAAACGTTCCTTTAATTTATCCTTGTCATATTGAGAATCTGACCGCTCAATTTGAGCTCTAATCTGGGTAATCCGCGTGTCAATGTCAGACTTTTTGCCACTGCCACCAATAATCGTGGTGTTATCTTTAGTCGCCACAATGCGTCGCGCTCGTCCAAGCATTTTTATTTCAGCATTTTCTAATTTCAAACCAACCTCTTCAGAGACAACTTGCCCGCCAGTCAAAATAGCAATATCTTCTAACATTTCTTTGCGCTTATCACCATAGCCCGGCGCCTTGATTGCCAAAGTGTTGAAGGTGCCTCGAATTTTATTAACCACCAAGGTGGCTAGAGCTTCGCCGTCGATATCTTCCGCAATGATAACCAAATCCTTCTGACCGCGATTGGCTAATTTCTCCAACAAAGGCAAAACTTCTTTTACTGTTGAGATCTTCTTGTCGGTTAATAAGATAAAAGGATCGCGGTAAGTCGCCTCCATCCGCTCGGCATCAGTAATCATGTAAGGCGACACGTAACCCTTATCAAACTGCATCCCTTCTACCAATTCTGACTCAACACCAAATGATTGGGATTCTTCCACGGTCACAACGCCGTCTTTGCCAACTTTATCAATCGCTTCGGCAATAATTTCGCCAAATTCAGCGGATTCGGCTGAAATTGTGGCCACTTGTTTAATCTCTTGTTTTTGTTTAATTGGCTTAGCTAGAGACTTAAGCGCTACCACTGCCTCGGCAGCAGCAGCCTCAATACCCAACTTAACCCCCATGGCGTTAACGCCAAGAGTGGTTTTCTTGAAGCCTTCATTAATCAACGCTTGAGTAAGAATTACTGCCGTGGTCGTGCCGTCACCGGCAATTTCATTAGTTTTGGAAGCGACTTCTTTAACAATTTCCGAGCCCATATTTTCAATCTTATCCTTCAGAGAAATTTCTTTAGCAATAGAAACACCGTCGTTAGTAATAGTTGGCGAACCGTAGCCCTTATCCAAAATAACATTGCGTCCTTTGGGACCAATGGTCACTCGCACGGCGTTAGCGGCGGCGTCAACGCCCCGCTTTAGCGCCTGCCTAGCCGTGTCACCGAAAATAATTTGTTTAGACATAATTAAAAATTAAAATAATTATTATTCAATTACAGCAAGAATATTGCTTTCGCTAATAATATAATACTCCTTACCGTCAACCTTAATCTCATCCGGACCATACTTAGAAAAGATGATGGTCTCGCCCTTTTTCACCGAAACTGGAATTAATTTGCCATCATCAGTCAAACGACCCGGGCCAACGGCAATCACCTTGCCCTGTTCACCTCTCTCTTTATTAACGGTCTCCGGAATAATAATCCCACTGGCGGTTTTGCCTTTCTCATCTTGATTAAGCACCTCCACCAACACTCGATCACCGAGGGGCCTAATAGAAGTTTTTTTACTTGTATTACTCATGAATATGCAATATATTTTAATCTAATAATGAGCCTCTATTATAATGCTAAAAATGACCGTGTCAATAAGAGTTTTAGCAAAACTTGCATTGTTTTTACAATTTGTTATTATTGACAGCAAGTTTAAGACAAAAAAATCACACTGTTTATGAACATCCTCGCCAGTGTTTTACCTTGGTTGCAAATAATCTTTGCAGTCCTTCTGGTAACAACAATATTATTACAACAAAACGAATCCAGCTTGGGTAGCGCCTTCGGCGGTTCCAGTGGGGACTTCTCTCGAGCGAAACGAGGATTAGAAAAACAACTTTTCCACGCGACGATTGTCTTAGCTCTTTTATTTGTCACGGTTAGCATTATTGTCTTGTTTATCTAATTATCTAACTATTTTACTTTATTTTACTTGACCGATTCTATTTTCTTTCTTCTTTAATAAAATAAATTAAATTAAATTAAATAACAAAAAACATCGTGAAATTATTACCGACTAGCAACGAGGTAGCTCTAACCCTACAGACCTTACCCAAGAAACACAGGGCTTGGCTAATTATCGCTGGGCTAATTTTTATCGTTGCCCTTTTGGGAATATTATTCCAATTCAGTCTCAACTTTTCCGAAACAGTTGCCGGACAAGGTGGCAAACTAACAGAAGGAATAATTGGTACCCCAAGATTTATTAATCCCCTTCTAGCCAGTGCTGATGCTGATCGCGATTTAACAACCCTGATTTATTCCGGACTAATGCGCGTCTCTAGTGACAATAATTTAATCCCAGATTTAGCCGAGCGTTACGAGGTGTCAGAAGATGGTTTAACCTACACTTTTTATCTACGCGAGAATTTATCTTGGCATGATGGCAAACCTCTAACGACCGATGATGTTGAATTTACTATTACTAAAGCCAAAGACTCGCTCTTACGAAGTCCGCGGAGAGGCAATTGGGAAGGAGTTGAAATAGAAAAAGTCAGCTCTAAAGAAATTAAATTTAAACTCTCTCAACCTTATACTCTATTTCTGGAGAATACCACGATTGGTATCTTGCCTAAGCACATTTGGGACAACCTCTCAACCGATATCTTCACGGTCAGTCAATTTAACATTCAGCCAATCGGCTCCGGCCCTTATCAGGTCAAAAAAATCGCTTTAAACAATTTAGGTATTCCTTATTATTACGACCTAGAACCATTTGACGGCTTTGCTTTAGGAAAACCCAAGATCGAACGCTTACGATTACGTTTTTACCCCAACGAAGAAGCCCTAATGGACGCTTACCAACATAAAGAAATAGATAATCTAAGCTCTGTTTCCGCTCAAAATATTAATGTATTAAATAACACCAGAACAAAAATCGTTGAATCTATCCTGCCAAGAACTTTTGCGATTTTCTTAAACCAAAACAAGGCGATAATCCTAGCCAATCATGAAGTGCGCGAAGCCTTAGATTTAGTCATAGACAGACAAGAGATCGTAGATCAGATTCTCCAAGGTCATGGCAAACCACTAACTGGGCCATTGCCACTCTATGATAATGAGAATAATGAAATCGAGGCAGAACAAATAACAACAGCAGAGCGACTGGAACAAGCGCGGACTCTACTCCAGAGACGAGACTGGGAATGGAACGAGGACGAAGCGGTCTGGCAAAAAGAAATAGATGGCAGTGTTACCGATTTGGCTATTTCTCTAACAACCGCTGAAACACCGGAACTGAAAGCAACAGCAGAAATGATTAAAGAGATTTGGGAGGAATTAGGAGTGAAAGTTACTTTAAATATTTATGAGATTGGCGATCTTAATTTAAATATCATCAGAACTAGACAATATGAGGCTCTCCTCTTCGGACAAATCATCGGACAGAAACCGGATCTCTTCCCCTTCTGGCATTCAAGTCAAAGACTAGACCCCGGACTCAACATCGCCCTCTACACCAACAGTCAAGTTGATAAATTACTAGGAGAAATTCGCGGATCAACTAGCGAAGAAACTGAAGTTGAAAATTATCAAGAAGTTATTAACAAAATTAATCAGGATATTCCCGCCATCTTTCTGTATTCCCCTCACTTTCTTTATGCCACTTCGACAAAAGTCAAACAGATAGCCGTTCCTATTATTAATAATCCAGCCGATCGCTTCCTTGCTGTCCACGAGTGGTACATCAATACTGATCGAGTTTGGAAATTGTTCGTTAATGAAAATAATAAAACAAAATAAAAAATATGCACCCACGTTCAACCAAACCAAGGCCAGTTTCTGGCCACAGTAAGCCTGGTCAAACAACAGTAATGAAAATTCCGCCACTAGCCACTGGCGATATTCGGATTATTCCACTCGGTGGCGTGGAAGAGATTGGGAAAAATATGACCGTAATCGAATTCGGTAATGACATTATCATCGTCGATGCTGGTCTAAAATTTGCTGATGAGGATACGCCAGGCATTGACTACCTCATACCCGACACTACTTATCTGGAAGAAAATAAAGAAAAAATCCGCGGAGTAGTTATTACTCATGGACACTTAGATCACATCGGCGGATTGCCCTATATCTTGCCAAGAATTGGCAATCCGCCGGTTTATACCAGAAATTTAACTGGGATCATGCTTCAAAAGCGCCAAGAAGAATTCCCCCATCTACCTAAACTTCAACTCAATATTGTGGAAAATGAAGATAAGGTTCGTCTAGGAGAATTAACTTTGCGCTTCTTTAACGTTACCCACACTATTCCCGACGCGATGGGTATAATCGTGGAAACGCCCTATGGCCTGATTGTGAATCCGGGCGACTTCAAACTCGAGCACGAGAATGGTGTCCCCACTGATCGAGAAGAAAAAAGTTACGAAATTTTCGACAAAGAACAAGTTTTGCTCCTAATGACTGACTCAACCAATGTGGAGAACCCGGGCTTTTCTATTTCCGAAAAAGAAGTCCACAAAAATCTGGAAGAAATAATCAAACAAGTTCAGGGTCGTTTATTTATTGGTTTATTTGCCTCACAACTAGAAAGAATTATTAAAGTGATTGAAATCGCCGAACGCTACGGACGTAAAGTGGTAGTAGAGGGACGAAGCATGAAAACGAATATTGAAGTGGCAATCCTAGCTGGACTTCTTAAAACCAAGAAAGACACTATCGTCGCCTCTTCAGAAGCCAGTGATTATCCAGATAACAAACTATTAGTGTTAGCAACCGGCGCGCAAGGAGAAGAATTTGCCGCCATGATGCGAATGGCCACCAAAACTCACAAATTTTTGCGCTTCACCAAGGGCGACACAGTTATCTTATCCTCATCAATCATTCCAGGTAACGACAAAATGGTAGAAAAACTTAAAGATAACATCGCCCGACAAGGAGCCAAGATTATTCACTACCGCAGTTCCGAAGTTTATATCCACTCATCCGGCCACGGCAACCGTGAAGAAATTAGCTGGTTGCACAAGCGTTTGAAACCGCGCTTCCTTATCCCCGTTCACGGCAACCATCATCGTCTGCGCATTCACGCCGATCTGGCAATCGAGAACGGCATTCCGGAAAAAAACATCATCGTACCCGACAACAGTATGATTGTGGAGATCACCGACAAGGGACAAAAAATCGCCGCCCGGAAGGAAACCGCCTCCAACAAATTAATCATGGTGGACAATCTGGGATCAGACAGCGTTAAAGAAGTGGTCATTCGCGACCGACAAATGTTATCCCAAGATGGAATTTTCGTCATCATTACTCTGATCGATGTTAAAACTGGTAAAGTCCGCAAATCGCCTGATATCATTTCTCGAGGTTTTATCTATCTCAAAGAATCACAAGACTTATTGCGACAAGTCCGCATTATCACTAAGCGCAAAATTGAAGAGGCAACAACTCAAATGCATCCAATCAATTTTGATTATGTGAAAAACATTATTCGGGAAGAAGTGGGTAAATACCTCTTCCAGAAAACTCACAACCGTCCAATTATCCTACCGGTATTGATTGAAGTATAATTAACTCATGAATACTAATTTGAGTGTAAGTGTAAAGAAACGACTTCGACAAATCGTCTATCTGGCCGGCTTCTTCTTGACCCTCAACACTTCAATCACGGCCTACATCAACTCCTCTTTTCTCGAAACTTTCGTCGACCCAAAAATAGTCGGGTTGTTTTACGTTATATCTTCAATCTTAAGCATCGCTGGAGCCTTTGCTGTTAATAAGCTGGTTCATCAAATTGGCAGTAAACGCACTTTAACTATTCTTAGTCTGTCGATTATCAGCATTCTTATTTTAACCCTAAGCCTCTTTGCTTATCCAATAGCTCTCTTGTTGATAATGCTCTATCTAATCTTCAATTACCTCTTAACTGTTAATTTAGACTTATACTTAGAACAAAACTCTGACGATGACACCACCGGTGGCGTAAGAGGAATCTTCTTAACTCTTGTCAACTTAGCCTGGCTATTCTCACCCTTAATCGCCGGAAGATTGATTGACCTCTATGGTTTCCGCGCTGTTTATGTTTTCGCCGTCCTAGCTCTAATCCCCTTCTTCTTCTTGATTAGCCGACTTAAAAAAGTAGAAGTTGAACCATACACCGGTAACACGATAATTCAAACTCTCAAACATATCTGGAGTGGGCAACTGGAAAAAACCAAAAATTTGCGAGCAATTCTCGCCATCGACTTTATTCTCAATTTCTTCTTCGCCACAATGGTTATTTATAGTCCGATTTATCTTCATCAAGTCTTAGGGTTTGATTGGACCACTATCGGGATGATCTTTACTGTTATGCTTGCGCCTTATGTTGTCCTACAACTTGGCCTGGGCCATACGGCGGACAAATTAATGGGCGAAAAAGAGATTCTCATTGCTGGGTTAAGCATCGCCGGCTTATCGACTACTGCTCTGTCTTTTATTAGCACTCCTAGCCCAATAATTTGGGCTATTGTCCTCCTCTTCACCCGAATTGGCGCCGCCTCAATAGAAATAATGAAGGAGTCTTACCTCTTCAAACAAATTGACGATGGTGATATTAATACCATTTTTATTTCCAGAAATAATTGGCCATTAGCTTACATTATTGCCCCCTTAATTTTTTCGCCCTTCCTCTTCTTTTTCTCCTTTCGTTTCCTTTTCCTGGTACTTGGTCTAATTGTTCTACTAGCCTTAATCGTCGCCAGTCGCCTTAAAGATACGAAGTAATCCCATCTAGCTAATTTACCTCCTCATCATTTTGTGGAGACGACAACCGGGGCAGTCAGAATCATTGCAACCTTTATATAAGAATTTACCAGAAACAATTTCGTCTGATATTTCATTTAGTTTGATTTCTAATTCTACTACTTCTTGATTAGCAATTTCAAAAATCTCTTGTTTGTAAATTCCCCGATCGTTTGGTTCGATAAAGTCGATAATAGAATTTAACACTTCGAACTTCCCCGCTTCAAATCGCTCTAACAATAATTTATAAAAGATCAACTGTCGGTAGTAATTGCCAGTAGAACTCTTAGTCTTACCCATAATCTCATTGCGACTCATCGGCGCTCGCGACTTATAGTCAGCCATTTGAATTTGCTTGTCACTCAAGAATTCCAACTTATCAATTTTGCCAACCAGTTTCAAATTAGTTGATAAATGTAAACCGGGAATTTTGTATTCATTAAGAATGGTCTTAGACCAAGTGGTGTGATAATTCTGATACCAACCGACTAAAGCGCGCTCACCGCGCTTTAATGAAGCCTCAAAATCTCGCTCGCCAATAGGTTGATAAGCTAGAGAACGACTAAAATTAGCCAGAAGGTCTTGACTCCCAAGCGCTTCGCCCCCGCGGTAGCGATTGAAGAAGTCCTCCAGAGCCTTATGGATAGCGGTGCCATACATCATGTGCTTGTTGCGAATCTGGATTACTCGCAACAGGTTAGTAAATAAATAATTTAGAGGGCAAAGCAAATAAGCATTCAGTCCAGTAGCTGATAAACCCTGCTCACGGAAACGATCAGCGATAAAATTCGGATCAAGAATCCTCACCCCCTGATGAACTCGAGGGGAAAAAATAATATTAGACTTATCGCCCAAACTCTGTTCCCATAATTCAGAACTAACCTGCTTAATCAGACTATCGTCGATTTCTTCTACAAATTGACTAGGAAGATTAAGCTTGTTCCCCTCACCCTCTTTAGCAAAACTAATAGTCACTCCCAAACGCGCCCGAGTAAGCGCCACATAGAAGAGCCGTCGTTCGTCATCATTCTTATCACCATAAGCAGAAATACCAGAACGAGTGGGAATCCGAAAGTATTGCAAACTACGTCTATTGCCCCAATGACCATCATAAGCTTTCACAACATACACATAATCAAACTCCAAACCCTTAGCTTTGTGGGCTGTTAACAATTCAACTCCCAGCTCACCATAAGTTTGTCGTAAGGGAATAGTCCGATGGTGCCTAATTAGAGTATTAATAAAATTAATAAAGTCAGCCAAACGAAAATTGTGATTATGGCGCGTCAATTTGAGTGCCTCGTCGTAGAGCGCGTGGAGTTTGTTAAGCCCCTCTCGCGCCTCCGGCAAGCGTAGGAGGTGATCCAAAAAACCTGATTCCTTAAGCACGATTCCATACAGATCGAGAAAAGTTTGATTAGCGGCCAGACGAGTCCAACGCTCCAGTGATTGATATAACTTCTTCAATTTCCGCTTGCGACTCGCCTTAAGCAATTCCCAGACGGAAACTCGTTTAGCTCGAGCGTCATCAATCAAGCGATAGATTTCCAAAATCTCGAAATTGAGAAAATCAAGATGTAAAAATTCTAATAAATATTTGTCTTCGCCATAATTATCAATCGTGCGGAAGATCAGCAAGAGCTTTTGAATTTCTAAGTCTTCTAAAATATTTGACTCTGATCGCACCACAAAAGGAATGCCAGCGCGCTCAAAGTAGTCAATAATTGGTCCAGCATCTTTATTGTCGCGATAAAGCACGGCCAATTCAGACCAGGGCGTACCGGCCGTATGTTTGGCCTTGAGATCTTCAACCAAGAAGAGCAACTCGTGCTCCGGTTTAGTAAAAGCTCTAATCATAATAGGCGTTTGGGCACTAGCTACTGCCGAGGCTTGGAGCTTCACTAAACTTACTTGAGACAATTCCGCACTCCGACTAATTACTGATCTAGCAGCATCAAGAATAATTTGCGTCGAGCGATAGTTATTAACCAGAGTAATTAATTTAGCTTGGGGAAACAACTTTTGAAAATAATTGAAGTTATCCAGAGAAGCCCCTTGGAATTGAAAAATCGCCTGCTTCTCATCGCCAACAATAAAGAGATTAGGGTTATCATGGAAGCTGGCCAATAATTCTAAGAGACTATTCTGCGATTGATTGGCGTCTTGATGTTCATCAGCCAAGATATAATGATACTCCTCCTGAAGTTGCAGACGGAAATCCGCATCAGTATTGAGTGCGCGGTTAACCTCCAAGAGCATGTCGCCGAAATCATACAAGCGACGACTAGCCAACTCCGCCTCATAAGCGCGATAAATTGTCAGTAATTCCTTGGCCTTGCCGACTTGCGTCAACAAAGTTTGATATTTACCCTTAATCAAACCAGCGCGCTGACCCTTGCTGTGGCGCAAATCCTCTATTGCCTCAATCTTACTCTCTTCCGCGGTGATAATTTCTTCTAATTTATTAGGCGAGATGTTCTCTCGCTTCAAGCGGTCAATCTCTTGCCCGACCGGATAGAGATAGAAAAATGGATCACCATAAGGTCGCAATAATTCCAATTCACCAGCCGTAATTACTTCTTCAAGAATACTAATCTGATCAATAGGCAAAGCATTCATCGCACCAATAATCCGCGGAAACTTCTCTGGATACTTGCTAATCACCTCGTTGGCGAAACTATGGAAGGTGTGGATAGGCACCCGATAGCCACGACTACCAACTAACTCCACCAAGCGCTTGCGCATAGCCATCACGCCAGCGTTAGTGAAGGTGAGAGCCAAGATAGCATCAGCCGGAGTATCAGTATAACGTAAAATATTCGCGATTCGCAAAGTAAGCACTTGGGTTTTGCCAGTGCCCGGTCCGGCAATAACCATCACCGGCCCCTCAATAGTGTCCACCGCTTCTCGTTGAGCCGGATTAAGCTTCCGGTAATGGGTGAGAAATTTGTCTTCTGTTGCCTTAGACATACTTGCCTATTTTATCAGAAATTATCAGCTTACCGCTATTTTAGAATAAAAAGAGAGCCCCGTATCTCTCTGTGGTTAAACAGAAAAATACGAGGCTCAAGAGAGACAAAACTACGCTACACGCACAGCCGCAGGGTTGACCTCACCCCACCCGGTATCGAGCCAACTATAGCCACAGCCCCACCTACCGCCACCCCAGCAAAGGCAACGAACAAAGAGACTGCCATCCCGGCCACGGTAAATGGTTCCCCAGAAGAAAACGGCTTTGCTCTTCCACTCCTCGGGGATGAGCCAGGGGTGCTTCAAGAGAAAGTCGAGCAGGTTGGTACTCAAGACTCTCTGGTTCTTGAGTGCCAGACGCAGGTTGTGGCCCCTGATGACCTTACCATTCTGCTGTCCCTTGTCGAGGTAGAGAGCAATCTTGGCCGGATCCCACTTCAGGACACCGCCCTTCTGGTGTTCTTCTACTCTCCAGCCCTCGGGGATGAAGGGGTCAGCATCGAGGTCGATGAGGTGGGTCCAAGTAGCGAGATACTCTTGGCCGAGGGATGTCAAAGTCTTAACGAAAGACTCCTTCCCCGCCTCGCAGAGCCAGCCAATGAAGGCCAGATCCACGCCCAGGCTCGCGAGAGTGTCACGCGCGATCGTGAACAGGTTGACCAACACCGACACGAATTGCCCCACCGCCTTCCAATCCAACGCCTTTTTCATAGCACACATCCTTTCTGGGCCTCCTCATTGCGATAACACATCGCTCCGACTTGGCTCCAAAGACCAGTTACTCCTCTTAGAGTATGGCTAGATATTAGATTCTGTCAAGAGCTTTAGTTAGTTAAATTTTATGTTAAAATAGTGTCATGACATTACATGAACAAATCAAAAGTGAATTAAAGAAAACCATGCTAGAGAAGAATCAAGTCAAGCTGGGAGTTATCCGCGGACTAATTACCGCTCTTACCAACGAAGCGATGGTTAAGGGTCATAAGCCTGACCAGTTTCTGACTGACGAAGAGACTTTAGCAGTGATTAGGCGACTGGCTAAACAGCGCAAGGACTCTATTGTGCAGTTCAAAGACGGCGGACGAGATGACTTGGCAACGAGCGAGCAAGCAGAATTGGTTTATATCGAAAGTTACCTACCTAAGATGATGGAACGGTCAGAAGTGGAGTTGGCGGTAAAAAAAATCATCAACAAAACAGGCGCCACCAAGTCTGATGTTGGCAAAATTATCGGCACCGTGATGAAGGAATTGAAAGGTCAAGCCGATGGAACAGAAGTTAAGGCAATAGTAGAAGAATTGCTGGGATAATATTTTTAAAAAACAAAAAGAGAAAACCGCTTGGTGGTTTGATAACCATCAAGCGGTTTTTGTTTTTTGGCTTGTGAGGAAGGATCAAGGCCCGGTGGAAGACGCTTCCGCCGGCAGGGTGGCGGGATGGGTCAAATCCATCTCTCTGAAGTGGCGTGCCAAGGCCTGTACTACCCTCGTACAATGAGGCAGATACAGAGAGGGGTCGTTTTGTCGCACAACCCCGAACACCTGCGGCGCGATGTTCTCCACCTCGCGCGGGTAGGGGAAAGACTCGGGGTCCGAGGACTGGAAGAGACAGATAAGCTCCCGCGATGGTCTCTGAACGATCACCGCAAGATGTTCCCAGTCTGGACCATTTGACTCTCCATACTTATAGATGAGCAGGTCGCCCGGCTCCGCCTCGTAGAGTTGGGAGAGAATGATCTTAGCGACCCTGTCTGGACCCGGAGGAACATGAAGCGCGTCCATGATAAGAATCACGAAACCCATGAGAACGAGTGCGATGATAACTTGACCCAAGGTCTTCATCTTATATTCTCCTCTTTTTTGACTTAAAGACCAGATTCCCAACAGCGACACAATCGCTATTGTTCTCTTATTATATACTATTGTGTTAAATAAGTCAAGAGCTGATTATTTAAGCCTAAATCGCCAAGGTTTCTGGCTCCAAATTGGGCCGGCGTAAGCCACGCCAACTCGAGGCGAAGTAACAATTTCAGATTTTAGAATTTCAATCCTGCTATCTTCGAAACATAAACCACTACTGGGATGAGCTGGCTGGTTATTTAATTCATCAGTAATGTTGAGAATCTTAGTTAACCTGCCCGGTCCATTAATCCCCCGCACTCCCCTAAGAAGCACCGCCGCTGGATAATCTCGCTCTCCTGTCACGATATTTAACATCCAGTGTGTGCCATAACATAAGTAAACATACCAAACGCCACCAGATTGAAACATGGTTTCCGTCCGCCTCGTCCTGCCTCGAGAAGCATGAGAAGCTAAGTCTGCCACTCCGTCATAAGCTTCTACTTCGGTAATTAAATATTTAGTTATCTTACCTTGATGCTTCCTCACCAGAAATTTACCGAGCAAATCACGCGCCACAATTAAGGTCGGACGTTGAAAAAAATTGGTTTTTAGCATAGGATGACGCATGTGACTGATGATATCAAATACCCAATCCGAATCAATCGTTATCTAGCGTTGAAAGGTCTAGCCACCAGGCGAGAGGCTGACCAATTAATCACCAATGGCAAAGTTAAAATCAATCAGAAAATTGCTAAACTGGGAGAGCTAGTAAATAAAAATGATTTGGTTGTTTTAAACATTCTTAGGCCGAAAGTTTACACTTACTTGGCCTATCACAAACCTGTGGGCGAACCAACTAAAGAAAGATACCTCCAAAAGCTTTTTCCCCTTGGCCGACTAGATAAAGATTCAAGCGGTTTAATGTTACTAACTGACGACGGCCGTCTAACTGATAGACTACTTAATCCAAAGCGCGAACACGAGAAAGAATATTTAGTCACGGTTGATAAATCTCTCAAACAAGGTTTGCTTAAATTATTAGCCCGTGGAATATCAATAGAAGGTTACAAAACCAAACCAGCCAAAGTAGAATTAGAAGACCTTAATAATTTCCGCATTACTCTAATCGAGGGCAAACGCCACCAAATCCGACGAATGGTGGCAGCAATTGGTTATCAAGTAATTAATCTCAAGCGCCTAAGAATCGCCAATATCACTCTTAACAATTTACCAATAAACAAAACTCGCCCGATAATCGGACGAGAATTGCTTGAATTATTAAGTCTACTTGGACTAGCTACTTAATCTCAAAGTGGAGCGAGACACCGATCACAACCTCGTTAGAGCCAGGTTCAATGGATGGTGGCTCGGCAGCCAACTTCGCATCACCGCCATAGCCGGGGGTGAGCATCGAACGCTCGTAATAAGGAATGGGACCGAAATCATTTTCGCTAATAGAAATTAAACGCCCAAGACGAAAGTCGCCAAATTCAGCTATAACCTTGGCTTTCTCTTTAGCCTTAGCTACCGCCTCGGCTCTAGCTTGATTCTCAACCATGGTTGGATCATCGACAGTAAAGCTAAGTTGAGAAACGGTATTAGCGCCCTGATTAACTACACCAGAAAGTAAGCTACCGGTCTTAGAGAAATCTCTCACCTTAACAGCGACACTCTGACGAATGGTGTAACCAATAATCTCCGGCGGTGGACAAACTTGGCTAGCCGTAACAAACCGACAATTACTATATTGATAACGCGGTTCGATATTATAATTTTCCGTTCTAATATCAGCATCTACCACACCCTCGCCCTTGAGATAAGCAATAGCCTGATTAGACCGATTCGAATTTTGCTTCTGAAGTTCGGCCAAATCTTTCCCACCCTCGGTCACAACACTGAAAGTGAAAGTGGCAACATCAGGCACAGCGCTAGCGCGACCCTCGGCACTGACGGTAAAACTGCGATAACTCCCCGGCTCAACCATTTTGGAATAAGTTCGTACATAACCCAAGACGGAAAAGGCGGTTAATAACACCCCCACAATCAGGGCATAGCCCAGATAATTTCTTATTTTGTCATTCATTTGTTAATTATATCTATATAGAGGCAAACATACAAGAACCAATATTTTTTTGATTTTTACCCCCAAAAGCGGTATGATACCGATATCTTGCCGGGTCGTCTAATGGTAGGACCCATGACTCTGGATCATGGTATCTAGGTTCGAGTCCTAGCCCGGCAGCCATATTAAAATCTGCTATAATACGGAGTAGTTATATGAGTATAGTTTTCATTACCATTCCCGGCAATGATAAACGGGAGTTTGCAAATTTATTGCATCAAAAGACGGATAATGGCGTGAGTTTGGTAATCATCCAACAACCAAAGCGTTATTCTCTTATTCAACGTCTCCGACGTTTCTATCGAGGAACTAGTTTGAAGAATTTACCAAAAGAAATTTGGTACGCCATCCTCTTGAGACTCCAAAAGAAGTTTAGACAAGCACTTGAACACTTTAGAGAAAATAGCGTCTCTAAAAAATCCGGATCTTATGTCACAAAAGTATTAGAGGTTGAATGTGTTAATGAAGATAAGGTGCACGAGATACTTCGAGAAATTAAACCTGACTTAATGGTTGTTTGGGGAAGCACCATTTTGCAACCTAGAATTGTCGCGACAGCTAAAAAAGCAATCAATCTTCATTCTGGATATTGTCCTTATTATCGCGGAGCTCGCGCCAACCAGCACGCGCTATTGAACAATGATCGACAACGAATAGGAACAACCATACATTATATCAATGGCAAAATTGATGGCGGTGATATTCTAGAGGCTACTACTGGAGATATATCTAAGCATCCCAGAGACTTTTTTCGAGAATTAAATGACCGTTCCCGAGAAAAATATCTTATGATCGCAACCAGACTTTTCCGAGGAGAAAAATTACCGACCGCACGACAAGAGCATCTACCCGGACAAATTCTATTACTCAAACAATGGACTCCATCAATTCGATACAAGGTGGCAAAAAATATTTTAAATTGGCAAGAAGAAATAGAGCAATAACTATCGTGAAGATTTATAAAATTTTTTCTATCATCATCTTGGTCTGTTTAGGCTTTGTGTTATTTCTGACTGAAAAGGTGTTTTTTTATTCCGACAAAAGTGAACCACTGCCACAACAAGAAATTATAGTAAAAGAAATTGAGGAAGTTGTTGTGGAAGAAAAAATCATAAAAAAAGTTGAAAATCCACTCTTCATGGTAACGCGAGTGATTGATGGCGACACTATTGATGTGTCTATTGATGGTAAAATAGAAAGATTAAGATTGATTGGAATAAACACCCCCGAGACAGTTGACCCCAGAAAACCGGTAGAATGCTTCGGCGTCGAAGCGTCTAATAGAGCTAAAGAACTGTTGAATGGTAAATTGGTTTCTTTAGAAAGCGATCCTTCACAAGGTGAACGCGATAAATATAATAGATTGTTAAGATACGTCTTTCTGGAAGATGGCACTAATTTTAACCTCCGCATGATCGAGGAGGGCTACGCTTATGAATATACTTATAACACGCCGTATAAATACCAAGCGCAATTTAAGCGAGCACAAATAGAGGCAAAAAATGCAGGAGCCGGATTGTGGGGAGATAACTGTCGGACGGATTAAATATTAACGTGATATAATTCACAACATGACTATAAATTTGTGGTTAGTAATTATTTGCCTCATCTTAATAAGCACTGCTTTAGTGACAGCAATAATTTTTAGAGCCCGCTGGAAACAGCTAAAGAAAGATATCTTATCACGCCAACAATCAGTTAGCGTGGTGAGCCATAACCTAAGAACACCCTTGAGTCGAATTCGTTTCGCCACCACTTCCCTACTCAATGAAATCGTCAGTTTATCGCCGGAACAGCAGAAAAATTTCGAACCATTGGCGCGCCAAATTCTTACTGATACTAATCGCCTAACTCGAGGTACTACGGTCCTCTTGGAATTCTCTGAAGTAGTCAGCCATGAACAAACAAGTAACTTTGACTTAACAGATGTTTCGCAAATTATCCACGAAGTGGTTAATGACTTTCGGCCGACAATGATTTATAAAAACCTAAACTTCAAGGTTGAAGTGCCACCCGAACGATTACCCAAAGTAACGATGAGCTACTTCTATTTAAAAACGATCCTGGAAATCATTCTGGACAATGCCCAGACCTACACCTCGCTTGGCGGAACAATTAATTTTTCTGTCAAAAATAACAAAAAGAATTTAATCTTTTCCGTTACGGATAATGGCATCGGCATCAACCAACAAGATTTGGAGCACATCTTCGATCGCTTATACATACCAACCCGATCAGTGGCTATCAGTGATAGTGGTCAAGGAATGAGTCTGTCGGTTGCTAAAGATATTATCGAGCGATACGGCGGTAAAATTCAAGCCAGCTCGGAGGGGCCAGGACGAGGAAGCACTTTCTCTTTCTTCTTACCACATGTGGATAATTAAGTGGCGCAATAATCATTTTTAACTCATACTTAGAGAGTCGGTCGATTATAAAAAAATAATTAAACAATTATGAAACTAGGTACAATAACTTTCGTTCTTTTAGTCATTGGTGGTCTAAACTGGCTTTTGGTTGGCATAACTGGTTATTGGGATATTGGCACACTATTAGGTGGCATGGATGCCATCGTGCCAAGAATTATCTACGTCCTCGTTGGTTTGTCAGCGATTTATCAATTATTTGGTGGTAAAAACAAGAACGAAGCATCAGTCTAAGTGCTATAGAATTATACCGGGGATCCCCAAGCAAACGCCCTCTTAATCAAGGGCGTTTGCTTTAGTCTACTAATTAACTTCCTAATCTCTTCAGTCACGACAATCATCAGAGCAACTCCAACAATAATAGACCAGTCGTTTAGATCAAGCGGAACGGTACGGAAGACGCTTTGCATCGGCGGCCAATAAACAACCAGCAATTGCAAAGAGGCAGCAATAATACTAGAAATAATTAACCACCGATTAGACCACCACTGACGATTGAAAATGGACCGAGATTCCGATCGACAATTCCAGGCGTTAAACCATTGGAAAACTGCCAGAATTGTTAGAGCAACGGTTTGAGCCCTCAACACATCAACGGTATTATACAAACTAAACAAAGTGAGAGCGCCAATGGTCATAATTGATCCCATCAAGACCATCCGACCAAACATTAACTTATCCACTAACCACCCTTGTGTCTGTTGCCATTGTCTATCAAGCACTTGACGACTCTTTGGCTCAGCCGCTAAAGCTAAAACCAAGAAACCATCGGTTACCAAATTTAACCAGATTATCTGACTAGCGGTTAAAGGTATCGGATAACCCAAAGCAATAGCGCCACCAATAGTTAAGACTTCACCCAAACCGGTGGAAAAAAGGTAGAGAACAACTTTTTTAATCGTTCGATAAATATTTCGTCCCTCTTCAATCGCATCAACAATACTACCCAAATTATCATCTAATAAAATAATATCGGAAGCTTCTTTAGCCACTTCAGTACCAATCTTCCCCATCGCCACACCCAAGTCAGCAGCGGCTAGAGACAAAGCATCGTTAACCCCATCACCAGTCATAGCAATAATTTCCCGACGAGACTTATAAGCTTCAATAATTTTTAATTTATGTTCCGGAGTTACTCTAGCGAAAATAGTAACCTTATCCAATCTGGCAGCTAATTCTGGTATATCCATGTTCATTAATTCCACACCAGTAATAGCCTCGTCCCCCTCATGATAAATACCAGCCTGAACTCCAATAGCCTTAGCGGTAATCAAGTGATCGCCAGTAATCATCACCACCCGCACTCCAGCCTGATGTGATTTAGCCACGGCTTCAGCAACTTCAGCCCTAATTACATCACTCATACCGATAAAACCAACCAGGCACAAGGAACCGGGCTTATTGGTTTTCAAAACTTTATGAGCCTCGTGTTCAACTGCTAGGGCTAAAACTCGATCGCCAGCGGCTAACATTGACTCTAGAGTCTCCCGCAATCGTGACCTAGTGTTATGATCAAGCGACAAGTGACGACCACTAGACCAATAGGTATGACACATGGCCAAAATAACCTCTGGAGCTCCAGCAACAGACAGAATAACTCGACCGTGATTGTCCTCATTAACCATAGCGTGATATTGAGTCGTTGAACTAAATGAGAGCTCGAGACGGAGCGGATTATCTTGCAGAAGCTGATCACGCTCGTAAGCTAACTTCTGACCAAAAACTAAGAGAGCCGCATCGGTGGGATCGCCGAATTGTCGTTGCCACTCCTTCTCATTTGGATCATAAGCAATATTAGCGTTAGCCAACAGGGTAGCAATTTTCCCAGCCAACAATAGGTCTGGATGATCAGGATAATTAATTGCCCTGCCTTCTAAAGTAATATCGCCCTCTGGCGCGTAACCACTGCCACTAACTTTATATAATTGACCACCAACATATAGACGATTAACCATCATTTGATTCTTGGTAATAGTGCCGGTTTTATCAACCGCAATAACCTTAGCCTGACCAAGTGCCTCAACTGCCTGCAAACGTTTAACGAGAGCATTGTGCTTGCTCATTCGCCAAACTCCGGTGGCTAAAATCACCGTAATCACCACTGGCAAACCCTCAGGAATTAAAGAAACCGATACCGCGACGACAATAATAAACATTTCGGCCAAGTCAATCCCCCGCCATAACCCTAAGGTTAAAATAATCACCCCAAAAATAGCAACTAGAATCATCACCAGCCTAGACAATTGACGAATATTCGCCTTAAGTGGCATCTCGGCATCTATTTGCTCAAGAGCTTTAGAAATTTGACCAATCATTGTTTGTTGACCAGTCGAAACAACCAGAGCCTTGGCTGATCCAGCAAGAACATAAGTGCCACGGAAGATCATGTTCTTTTGTTCCGCTGGTAACAGCTCTTTTGGTTCTAAGTCATCAATAATTTTAGTAACTGGTTCAGACTCGCCGGTCAAAGCCGCCTCGTCAATCTGGAGAGAGGTAACTTCAATCAAGCGAGCGTCAGCTGGCACTTTGTCGCCATCGTTTAATAAGAAAATGTCACCCGGGACCAACTCACGGTCGTCGAGAACGTACTCTCGACCATCGCGAATTACCCGAGCACGAGTGGAAACAAAACGACGTAGAGCCTGCAAGGTTTGCTGGGCCCGACCCTCTTGGATTGAGCCGATAGTGGCATTAAGTAATAAAACAAAAACAATCACCGCGCCATCAACCCACTCGCCAAGAGCCAGAACGATTATCGCGGCAATCAATAAAACATAAATCAGAGAACTCTGAAATTGCTTGACGAAGATTTTGAAAATTGAATCGACTGGCGTCTCCGGCAAAGAATTCGGACCATAAACTTTAAGTCTGTTTGCAACCTCAATTTGAGTCAGGCCAACTTCTGAAGATTGGAGATCTTGATAGACTTCAGTTAACTTTTTTTGATACCACAACATTCTTTTTTACATTTTTCATAGCAGCTTTAATAAAAGATAAGAATAGCGGATGAGGTTTAAGCGGAGCCGATTTAAATTCCGGATGAAATTGACAACCTAAGAAAAAGGGGTGAATCGACTTAGGCAACTCAACAATTTCCATTAAACGACCATCCGGCGAAGTCCCCGAGAACACCAAACCGGCAGAGGTAAGCAACTGAATAAACCTTGGATTAACTTCGTAACGATGGCGGTGACGCTCGTTAATTTGCAACTGACGATAAGCTTGATAAGCCAGAGTGCCACGCTTAATAAGGGCTGGTTGAGATCCCAAGCGCATCGTGCCACCAAAGTTCTGATTACTAACATTTTCCGTTTGCTCTAACATCAGATCAATGACCGGAGACTTTGTTTCCAGATCAATTTCTGTAGTATGTGCATCCGGCAAACCAGCAACGTGACGAGCAAATTCAACAACCGCTAATTGCATGCCATAGCATAAACCCAAATAGGGAATGCCTCTCTCGCGAACATACTTAATTACATTGATCTTACCGGCCACACCACGCTCGCCGAAACCGCCAGGGACTAGAATTCCGTGATACTGATCGAGATTCTTAAGTTGCTTCAGACCAGCGGAAGACTCGTAGTCACCAGCATCAAGCCAATCGAGTTCTAGACGACGATTTAGGGCACCAGTGGCGTGCTTAAGCGATTCAATAATCGAAATATAAACATCCGACAAGACGAAATCGCCAGTCTTAAAATATTTACCAACGATACCAATCCGCACCGGCTTGGTGGCTCGCCTCATCTTGAGCGCCATTGCTTGCCACTCCTTCATGTCAGTTTGATTAGTCTTGAGTTGGAGTAAACGCAAAACGGTCGAGCTCAAATTATCAGCCTCAAAATTTAGCGGAATATCATAAATATTATCCACATCGGGAGCAGAAATAATGTGCTCAACAGGCACATTGCTGGAGAGAGCAATTTTCTCTTTGCGCTTCTTGTCAATCAGTCTATCACTGCGGGCAATAATAATATCAGGATGCACACCGTAAGAATTAAGGGAGCGAACGGCGTATTGAGTTGGCTTGGTCTTCATCTCCCCAATCTTAGACGGCACCGGCAGATAGCTAACCAGAACAAACAGCACATCAGTCGGATGTCTTAATTTTAGAATGCGAGCTGCTTCAATAAAAATGGCGTTCTGATATTCGCCAACGGTTCCGCCGATTTCAATCAAAGTAACATCCGCTTTTGTTAGATCAGTAGAGGCCTTGATGCGTCGCAAGATCTCGGCAGAGATGTAAGGCACTGGATCGACGCACTTACCACCATAACCCAAGGCGCGCTCCTTATCGATTACATACTTATAAACCATCCCACTGGTCATATAATTCTCAGGCGGAATACTCTGACCAAGAAAACGCTCATAGTTGCCCATGTCTTGATCGCACTCCAAACCGGAATCTAAGACGAAAACTTCGCCATGCTCAATTGGATTCATCGTCCCAGCGTCGACATTGAGATAAGGATCGATCTTCATCGGGTTAACAACCAAGCCACGCGCCTGGAGAATCTTGGCGATAGAGGCGGTAGTGATGCCCTTGCCAACGCCAGACATTACACCACCGATAATAAAAATGTATTTATGTTTGCTTGCTGACATCAGACTCGGAGATGCCGACGAATGGCCAGGAAACTAGCGACCATGCCCAAGACCACACCCGACACCAACAAGATCAAGAAAATAGAAGCAAAGTGTTCAAGGAAATAAGAAGTTAGATTAATGCCACCATAGACGCCGGCGGTTTTAGTTCGAATCCAAATCGTCGCTGGATAGAGCAAGACAACAGCAATAATCGAAGCAATAAACCCGGAGATAACTCCCTCAATAATGAAGGGTCCTCGGACATAATTATTACCAGCGCCAACTAACTTCATTAGAGAAATCTCTTCGCGAGAAATATAAATGGCCAGAGAAATAGTGTTAAAGGTAACAATAATAGAAGTGAAAATGAGAACCAGAGCAATTGCCCAACCGACAGTTTTAGAAGTATTAATAATTCTAATCAATCTATCGATCACGTCTTTCTTAAAACTAATTTGGTCGATAATTATTTCGCCACTAGAAGAACGGGAGCTATCACTCTCGAGAAACTTAGCTACATTCTCATAACGCCCAGGGTCAGTTGAGATAATATTGAGACGAGCGCCAAAGGGGTTACCAATCTCATCTAGTGAACGAATGACTAAACTATTATTCTCGTTACGCTGACGGAAGTCGGCCAACTCCTCTTCGCGCGAGCTGTAGTGAACTGACTTAATTTCAACCAAAGACTCCAGAGTTTTCTGTAACTCCAAGACCTCGGTCTCCGGCACTTCGGGATAGAAAGAAACACTAATATCGACCTTCTCTTGAATCGCCAGCAGTGAAGAATTAAAGAAAGCGCCAGATAAAATGAGAGCACCAATGACAAACAAAGTTACGGTAATCGTCACAATAGAAGCTAGAGAAACAATAGGATTACGCCAGAAGCTAAGCAACCCCCAACGAAAAATTCTTTTAAGATTAATTAGCAACATAAAAATTACAAAATATATTTACCAACTTTATTATCACGAGTAATACGACCGTTCTCCAAAGTGATCACTCTCTTGCCCAAAGAATCAATGACTGACTTATTGTGAGTGGTTAAAATCACCGTGGTGCCGACTTCGTTTATTTTACGCAAAATTTCAATAATTTCAAAAGTATTAATCGGATCAAGATTACCAGTCGGCTCATCAGCTAATAATAAATCTGGCTGATTAACAATCGCTCTAGCAATCGCCACTCGCTGACGCTCGCCACCGGATAATTCACTGGGGAAACTCCACATCTTGTGGCTTAGGCCAACCAGATCCAAGACATGAGGGACATCGGCTTCAATCTCCTCATCATTACGACCGGAGGCCTCCATCACGAAGGCGACATTCTCAAAAATTGTTTTAGCCGGCAAGAGGCGAAAATCTTGAAAGATGCTCCCAATCCGACGACGTAAACGAGGCACCTGATTCTTCGCCAAAGAATGAATATCTGTAGAGTTAAAAAAGACTTTACCGGAACTTGGCCTCTCCTCGGCCAGAATCATTTTGAGAAGTGTACTCTTGCCAGCGCCGGAATGGCCGACAATAGAAATAAATTGCTGAGGCTCAACAGTGAAAGTGATGTCATCAAGAGCGACAGACTGATCGCGATAGACTTTAGAAACTTTATCAAAAAAAATCATTTGGTTTAATTAAATTTTAGCAGTTAGAAAAATGTCAATTTGTCCAGCCATCACCGCTTCCACATCATGAGTTTCTACACCGGTGCGATGATCCTTAACCATTTTGTAAGGATGGAAAACGTAAGAACGAATCTGACTACCCCACTCAATCTCTGTCGTCTTACTGATGTACATGCCCTGCTCTTTAGCCAATCTCTCTTCCTCCTGTCGTTTGTACAACTTGCCCTTCAGAATCACTAGGGCTTGATCACGATTACGCTCTTGAGTGCGTTCATTGGAGGAATGAGCGGATAAATTGGTTGGCAGGTGGACAATCCGCACCGCTGTTTCCCGCTTGTTGACATTCTGCCCCCCGGGACCGCTAGAGCGAGAGAACTCAATCTTCAAATCAGCGGGGTCAATAGTGACCTCTTCACCCTTCTTAAACTCCGGAATGACTTCGACTAAAGCAAAAGAAGTGTGACGCAACTTCTTGGCGTTGAAGGGAGAGATCCGCACGAGCCGGTGGACTCCCGACTCACCCTTTAATATACCATAAGCCTTAGATCCTTGCACCAAAAAAGTGATATTGCGATAACCACCATGATCATTCTGATTCTGGTGAAGCAAAACAATAGTCAAACCGGCCTTCTCGGCCCAATGCCAATACATTTCGCACAAGAGACGCGAGAAATCTTCCGCATCATCCCCACCGGCGCCAGCAAAAATAGTAATAATCGCATTACCGGAATCATATTTCCCCTCACCGGCCAATTGCCGTTTCAACTCATTAAATTCGGCCACCTTCTCCTGCGCCTCGCGTTTATCAGACCAGAAGCCGGGCAAGCCCATTTCTTGTTCCAGTTGTTTAATTTTCTGCGTGAGTTCTTGCTTATTCACCATAACAATCTAATTCAGGATTTTCCATAACCCTAATTTTATCAAAAATTCTTAATCTCAACCACCCCAGCTTAGGAAGCTGGGGTGGTAATCAAGGTTCAAATCTCAAGAAGAACGACCCGATCATCGGCACCCCAAGCACTGCCGAGCCAGCCAGCGCTACGGTGCCAAGCCGACCCATTCCAGTAAGCGTAAGGCACACACCAGCTGCCATAGGAGTCACGGAGGAGAGAACCAGGGAAGTAGAACCAAGAGCTTTTGTCTTTTAAGATGTCTGGAGTTTTGTCGGGGTTCTTCTCTAGCCAATGCCAGTATTCTACTCCAGGCAAGTGGTGGGTGTTGGCGTAGGTGTCAGTGATATATTGGAAGACTTCTGATCGTGGTTTGCCATTGTAAGCAGAGAGATCGGGAATGAAGATTTTAGCTTGTTCGAAGTCCAGAGCTTGAGTCTCGGGGTTTAAGGTGTATTCACCGAATTTGGTTTTGTCTATGTCTGTTTTCAACGTCTCGTAGTCTTGATCTTCGGGTTTGATGAGAGTGGGAGTAAAGCCAGTTTCTGGGGTACCGAAGATCTTGAGGTCGTCTTGGTATTGCTCATTGAGAGCTTCAAGGTCTAGCTCTGGTTCTTGAGGTAGCTCCTCACCAGAGTCTAGAGTAGCTTGGAGACTGTCGAGACGGTGGTCGGCTCTCGAGAGTTCTCCTTGCAGGCGGAGTTTCCTCGCTTCACCACTGCCTGGTTCTTCTCCTTCTTGGTCTTCGAATTCACCTTGGGCCAGTTTCTCATCATAGATATCCAATCTAGCAAGAGTTTGTTGACGGAGCTTGGCGATGCGTTGAGTGAGAGCTTGACGGAGAGCCTCTTGAGTTTGAGGTTCTCTCTCGTTTGCTTGAGCCAGCTGGTGGAGGGATTCTGGGATCATATTATAAATCTATAAATCTTGTAAATGTTCTTTTAATAATTCTCCCAACGCCAAGGGCAATCTGGAGACATCTTCGACGACCAAAGCATTAGGAGCATAAGTTGATAAGACTGGCGAACCACCACTAGTCAGACCAACCCCGAGAGCAACCACGCCCTTGTCTCGCAAACTCTTCAAAACCGCCTGGACTCTAGTCGGATCATCACTGCCACCGTCGGTGAAGATAATCACAATTTTCTTCAGCTCGCCGATTTTTATCTTTATCTTCGTCTGGTCATCTAGATTGGCGTCAATAGCTTCTAGAGAATTGAAATCGGTGGTCGTTCCGGGCAAATGCCCCAAACTCTTCAACACCTCCACCCTCTCCGCCTCGCCAAGCTCGGCGGACATTTTCTTCATCGGCGTCCTATCCTCGCCGGCACCAAAGCCGTAAATCTCCGATCTAACCTCCAGTGGCTTATCAATATTTATTTTTTCCGCCTCGCATAATTCAGCAAACTCCTTAAGCACCTCCATCATCAGAACGGCTGACTTCTTCTGCTCCTCCGCCTTCTTGCCCCCGTCCGCCGCCATAGAGCCAGACCTATCGCACACCAGAGTAATATCTACCTCGCCAAATTTCTCACCCCGCTTCTCCTTAATTTCCGTATCTTCCCAAACTTTGGGCTGGAGATTGCCGGCCTTCACCTCCGCAACCAATTGGGCCGGATCTACCAAGTCATCGCCCTCCTCCACGGGATACTTCGGCGCCAACATTTGCTTGAGTCTCTTAGAAATAATCCGCGAGAACAGATCTCTTAACTCTTTAAGAATGTTCACGTCCGTTTCTGGATTAACCAGCTTGTCCAACTTTTCCACCATCTTCCGATAATCTTGCAAATCCTGCTTCTCCACGCCAATCTTGCTAGCATAATCCTGATCAGCTTGGTCAGCATTATTTTCTCCAGTCTGCGCCTCTTGCCATTCTTTGAAAGCTTTCTCTATTTCCTCCACCGGCATCGCTTCGGGAAATTTCTTTTCCGCCTCGGCATATTCCTTCGCGAAAATTTTATTAGGGTCAGTTTCTTCGTCCTCCACTTTTTTTCCACCAGCTTCGCCTTTTTCACCCTCACCTTTTTCTGACTCTTGCTTTTCCCGCTCTTCTTCCTTTTGCTTCCGCCTATCTTCAAGATCCTTCTCCAAGAGCGCCTGCACCTTGGGCCAGATATATTTATCCTGCAACTTCAGACGCATAGACATAGTCGTTTCCGGATTAGTCATAATGTCTAGCAAACCCTCCACTTGGGCCACCTCATCCAGCGCTTGTCTTACTTCCGGCGCTACCTGGCAAGTCTCGCTCGGCACTCGCGCCTCGCGCAACAGCGCCTGGCTAAATTGAATGTGTTTGGGCTCGGCGCTAAAATCAGTCCCGGGAAATAAATTTTCTTGGTAAATCTTCGTCTCCAACTCACCCATGCCCGGATTAGTTTTAGCCACCACGGTTCGATTTTCTCTAACATCTGCGACACAATTATCCATGAGAGAAAAAGCTTTAGAAGTCTTGATCCGTTTAAGAAATTTCTCAAACACTTTCTCCCCACCATCTTCCGACAACAGACGCGACTTTTCCATAAAGTGCTCCAACTCGTGCAAAATAGCGAAAACCGTCTTCTCTTCCGACAAGCCAAACTCGGCATAAAACATGGAATTGACATAGATAGTGTTCTTTTCTAAATCAAAAGCAAAAGTATTTAACCCCGCCGGTGCTGGCTCAACTTTAATTTCGCCTCGAGCATAGTGCTCAAAGAAGTCTCGATGTTTCTCTACTAGAGCCACCGCTTCAGCATGTTCCCTTGTCTCAATACCGCTTGGTTGTTCCATGTGACTATTTTACTCTTTTTATTCTGTTTAACAAAAATCGTCGCAAAACACAGCAAACCCAAACCACCCCAGCTTAGGAAGCTGGGGTGGTAATCAAGGTTCAAATCTCAAGAAGAACGACCCGATCATCGGCACCCCAAGCACTGCCGAGCCAGCCAGCGCTACGGTGCCAAGCCGACCCATTCCAGTAAGCGTAAGGCACACACCAGCTGCCATAGGAGTCACGGAGGAGAGAACCAGGGAAGTAGAACCAAGAGCTTTTGTCTTTTAAGATGTCTGGAGTTTTGTCGGGGTTCTTCTCTAGCCAATGCCAGTATTCTACTCCAGGCAAGTGGTGGGTGTTGGCGTAGGTGTCAGTGATATATTGGAAGACTTCTGATCGTGGTTTGCCATTGTAAGCAGAGAGATCGGGAATGAAGATTTTAGCTTGTTCGAAGTCCAGAGCTTGAGTCTCGGGGTTTAAGGTGTATTCACCGAATTTGGTTTTGTCTATGTCTGTTTTCAACGTCTCGTAGTCTTGATCTTCGGGTTTGATGAGAGTGGGAGTAAAGCCAGTTTCTGGGGTACCGAAGATCTTGAGGTCGTCTTGGTATTGCTCATTGAGAGCTTCAAGGTCTAGCTCTGGTTCTTGAGGTAGCTCCTCACCAGAGTCTAGAGTAGCTTGGAGACTGTCGAGACGGTGGTCGGCTCTCGAGAGTTCTCCTTGCAGGCGGAGTTTCCTCGCTTCACCACTGCCTGGTTCTTCTCCTTCTTGGTCTTCGAATTCACCTTGGGCCAGTTTCTCATCATAGATATCCAATCTAGCAAGAGTTTGTTGACGGAGCTTGGCGATGCGTTGAGTGAGAGCTTGACGGAGAGCCTCTTGAGTTTGAGGTTCTCTCTCGTTTGCTTGAGCCAGCTGGTGGAGGGATTCTGGGATCATATTTTTTCAAGAAGAACGACCCGACCATGGGCATCCCAAGCATTGCCGAGCCAGCGAGCGCTACGGTCCCAAGCCGACCCACCCCAGCCAGCGTAAGGCACATCCCAGCTGCCATAGGAGCCACGGAGGAGAGAACCGAACTGGTAATAATAATTTCCATCTTTAAACTGGGTGGGGACTTTATCCGGATTTTCTAGTATAAACTTCCAATATTCAATCCCGGGCAACTTATATCTGTCAGAATAAGTATCAATCAGATGTTTAGCCACTTCTGCTAGAGGTTCGCCTTCAAGAGCCGAGAGGTCCGGTATGTAAATCTTGTCTCTAAGCGCCTCCCAATCTAAGTTCTGGGTATCAGGATTTATGGTAAACTCTCCAAATTTAGAAATATCAACATCAGCCTGACGAGTTGGATAGTCTATAGTGTCTGGATTGATAATTTCCGTCTTAATAGTGACATTGTTAATTTTATCAGCCTCTACTCCCCATTTTCCATAAGTTTCTTTAAGAAAGGGGGTAAATTCAATGGTGGGGTCCTCAACAACCCCTAATTCTCCTCTCAATGACCGACTGAAGTCATCAACACCGCCTACTTGTTCATTACCCAGAAGCGCTTCGGCTTGGTCTCTTAATAAGTTAGCTCTCCGACCGAAGGGATCAAGCATCGCCACCTCCTTAAGCGAGAGGTGCTTGGTGTCACCAGATTTGGCTTGGAGCTCTTCTACGGCCTCGGCGCCTCTCAACCTCTTGATCGTGTTGAATTGGAAAATGTCCTCCGGTAAATCTAAATCTTTTTTGGCATCTAAAGTCAGCAAAAAGCCTTTCGAGGCCAGAATCTTAGCGACTAAGATTCTATCTTCTTTTGGATATTCCTTAAAAGTCAAAGCAGTCTTAAATCTTTCATCTAGAAATTCGGCGAAACTTCTCTCTTTTTTACCAGTTTGTTTTTCGATAAGCCAGGAAGACAATATCGCCTCCACCGAACCTTGGGTCATCACAAACTTTTTCAAAGAATACATCTTGCCGGAAGCATCCATTGCCCCCGACCGTCTTGCCACCTCTTTATCAGTTTCATTAGTATAACTTTCTTGAATTTCTGACATCACTCGGCAAAGATTCGGAAGTGTCGTGTTGAGATCGTGAAAAGACATATCAAGAGAGCCGTCGCGATTCAGAAGTCTAGCCAGTATGATGTCATAGGCCTCATCAGGAGGGGTATATTTAACTTCCAAATTGTTTTGCTCGAATTCGCGAGCGATCTCGGGTGGTAAATCTTGTCGTTCGGGATTCTTTTCCGACTTCAAGTTAGCAGTGAAGATCATTTGGAAACCGGGGGCAATTTCCACTATACCGTTACCAACAATGTTTATCTTATCGCCCACCCTGGCGTTAAAAACACCCTTGATGAAAACCATTTGCTCTTTCGGCAAAGCCGTAAATTCATCGAAAATAACCGTCTTACCCTCTGCCATGGCCTTAGCCAAAGGTCCATAAATTTCCACCGTTTCTATCGCTCCACTCTTAGTCGGCTTGATACCGGTCTTACCCCAAACATTTGATTCTTTAGTCTGCGGATTACAAAATACCATCTCCGGATCTTTACCAGTGAAGTGCCTGGCGGCATAACGCGCCAAAGAAGTTTTTCCCGTACCGGTTGGACCATGCAGAAACATCGGTTTGCCGGTCAACATTCTATCGCCGATTGCTTCTAAGTCTCTTTCCACACTTGGCGTAATGCAAATGTGACCACTCTGCGCCAAATTTTCTTTATATTCCACAATTTCAGCTTGACGTAGCACGACCATGTCCACTTTTGATAATTCTTTTTCACTTTTTTCGATTTCTTCATTTATTTTCTTTAAACGCCCTTCGTGTCTTTTTTTCTTAGCTTGTGATGTGTCCGAACTCAAAATCTCTAGCATTATTTGCACTCTATAATCTTTTAACGAAGCGATGTTTGCCAATAAATCTTTCGGCTCTTTAATTTCTGGCGATTCCTGTAAGATAGAATCGTAATCAATACCACTTAATTCGTCTAAGATTTTCTGTTCATATTCACTTTTTTGTTTATTTAAAAAAGTTTTTGCCCCACTTAACCCACCATAATCAGCAACTTTAAAAGCATCCGCTTGCTTATTTTTTTCTTCCAAAGAATCAATCTCATCGGCGACAAGAATTTCTCCCGAAGATTTTTTCAACTTCCCCTCCTTGATCTTATTTTTAAGTCCAGAAATAACTTCTCTGAACTCCCTTCTTTCTTCAGAAACCTCATGAAAATTGGTCGGATTTTCTGGTTCCGGACTTACTTCAGGTATTTTTTCCATAACCACATAATAACACTATCAAAATGTTTTGAAAAACCAGGAGATTACCCGAGATTTGGAGCCACCTCGCGGGGTTGAACCGCGGACCCCCACTTTACGAAAGTGGTGCTCTACCAACTGAGCTAAGGTGGCCTGACACCTATGGAGCCGATGCGCAGAATTGAACTGCGGACCTTTCCCTTACCATGGGAGTGCTCTACCAACTGAGCTACATCGGCTTTGTCTCCTTCACTAACAAGCGCGACCGACCGGACTTGAACCGGCAACCTCTCGCGTGACAGGCGAGTGCTCTAACCAGTTGAGCTACGATCGCAATATTAATCTAATTAAAGACCGGTGCCGGCGGGTGGAATTGAACCACCGACCTTGGGCTTATGAGTCCCACGCTCTAACCAACTGAGCTACACCGGCGCCAAATTATTGTAGCAAAAAGCTCTAAGAAGATAAAGACTAAACTGGTTGCGGGGCCGGGATTTGCACCCGGGTCTCGAGGTTATGAGCCTCGCGAATTACTGTTACTCTACCCCGCGATAGAAGATATCCTTATTATACCAAGAAAGGCAAAATTATTCAAATATAACGGAAATCCTCGAAAATCCGTTGATAATACTGGATGGCTCGGCGAGCTTCGCGGGCGCTTAAGTCATAATTGGGCTCATGGGCGATCCGGTTACGCACCTTGTGCGCCTCCCAAGCCTTATCAAGATCGGGGAAATCGCTAGGCTCTATCTTCTTCAACCTCTCACCTAAATTATCACCGAAATGAGGATAGAGACCAGCAATCATCTCATCGAGCATAGCATCGGCCTCCAACACAGCCAACTTCCAATCAGAGGACTCGCTAGAGGCAATCTGTTCGCAAATTCTATCCCAATGTTGGCGGTTAGCGTTAGGCGGTGGGATGTTAGTAGTCAGACTATGATCGGCAATTATTTTCTGCTCACGATTTAATTTGCTTAAACGACGATAGACGCGAATAATGCCAAAGAGAAAGATAGGAACCAGAAGAGACAGGCCGACCATGATGATGACACCAAGCGCTTTTAATTTAACGAAGAGCCAAGACCAGTCGCCAACAAGCAATTGATAAGCTTTGAAATAAAGAAATTCTAAATTAAGAAAGGACATGATCAAAAAGTTGTTTACCAAGGGAAAATAATCTCTCCTCTTGGAAATGTGGAGCAATGATTTGCAGACCAAAAGGCAAATTGTTTTTATCTCTCCCACTCGGGATAGATAGGGCCGGTACGCCGCTTAAATTAACCGGCACAGTGAAGATATCCTCCAAGTACATTTGCAAAGGATCAGCCGTCTTCTCGCCGAAACGGAAAGCGGTGGTCGGCGCTGTAGGAGTGATGATCAAATCGATTTGCGAAAAAGCGCGCTGTAAATCTTGTTTAATCAATTTCTGAACTTGTTTAGCTTTAGCATAATAAGCGTCATAATAACCGGCTGACAAGACATAAGTGCCGAGAATAATCCGCCGCCGCGCCTCCGCACCGAAGCCCTCACCACGAGTTTGCAAATAATCAGCTAATAAGCTATCTCCTCCTCGATGCAGGCCATAACGAACACCGTCAAACCGCGCTAAATTAGAAGAGACTTCCGCGGGCATAATGACATAGTAACAAGCTAAAGAATATTGGAAGGCTGGTAAATTAATTTCTACAATCTGATGACCAAGAGCTTCTATTTTCTTGAGGTTAAGCTCAAAGTTGGCTAAGACTTCCGGATCAACACCCTGATTCAAGAAACTCCTAGGCACGCCGATTGTTAGTTTAGATTTGGGAACAGTTGTTGATGTTGGCAACTCGACGGAGGTAGCGTCGAGAGAATCAAGGCCACTAATTATCTTAAATAAAATTTCAGCATCAGCGACGGTTTGGGTTAGAGGGCCAATTTGATCTAGCGACGAAGCCATCGCAATTAAGCCAGAACGCGAAACGGCGCCATAAGTTGGTTTGAGACCAACCACTCCGCAAAAACTAGCCGGTTGGCGGATAGAACCACCGGTATCGGAGCCAAGAGAAGCGACGCACAAATCGGCGGCGACAGCTACCGCCGAACCACCAGAAGAACCACCGGGAACTCGCTCCAAGTCATGGGGATTCCTAGTCGGTCCGTAGGCGGAATTTTCCGTAGAGGAACCCATGGCAAATTCGTCCATATTGGTCCGACCGAGAAAGATCGCTCCGGCCGATTTCAATTTCCTGATCACGGTCGCATCATAGCTTGCTTCGTAATTCTCCAACATTCTGGAAGCCGCGGAAACTCGACGACCCTTGATTAAAATATTATCTTTAATCGCCAGTGGCACACCCAGGAGAGGCGATTTGTCTCCTCGCTTTAATTTCTCATCGGCTAATTTAGCTTGTTCCAGAACATCGGGGAAAACTTCCAAATAGGCGTTGAGTTTAGGATTATTGACGGCAATTTTAGCCAAATAAGTTTCCGCCAAATTGCTGGCGCTTAATTTGCCTGATTGTAGATTAGCAGATGCCTCGGCAATAGTCATAGGATTTTCTTTACCACAATAAAATCATTACGACTTTTAGGCGCTGATCGTACCAAGGCTTCCCTCTCCGCCTCAGCTTGAAATTGAGACTGAGTGAGATTGTCGGCGCGCAAAACATTGCGCGCTAAATAACCATCAGCTTCTTTGTCTATATCTACACCAGAATTAGAAGCGGAAACCGGCGCTTCTGTGAGTTCCGAAACATAAGTCACGATAGATTCTAAATCCTTGGCCAGCTTAAGTTCCTCGGCCGGGGAAATCGCCAAGCGCGCCAAAGAAGCAAGGTGTTTAAGGTCTTCCCGATCAATCATGACTCTATCCTAGCATTTTTCACCAATTTTAAAAACTCGGCTTCAGTTAAAATCTTAAGATTCAAAGCCTTGGCGCGATCCAACTTGGAGCCCGGCTCGGCGCCAACAAGCACATAATCAGTCCGCGCCGACACCGCGCTAGAGACTTTGCCACCGAATTTTTTAATCAGCGCCTTAGCTTCATCTCTGGATAATTTATCTAGAGTACCGGTTAAAACAAAAGTTTGGTTAGTAAAAATTTGGCTCTTTACCTCGGATGGTTTAGATGAAGATAAAGGAGAAAGTGATTCAATTTTCACAAACTTTAATAAAGCATCAACTAATTTCTGATTGTCTAAATTACTAAACCAATTAACAACCGAAGTGGCAACAATTGTCCCGATACCGAAAACTTGTTCTAAATCTACTGTTCTTAACTTTCTAATCCGGCTTAGACTACCAAAGCGCTTAGCCAAATCTTCCGCCGTCTCCTCGCCCACTTGAGGAATAGACAGAGAAACCAGAAATCGCGCCAAGCTAATTTGCCGACGCTTGGCAATAGATTGGAGTAGATTATCAACAGATTTAGCGCCGAAACGAGGCAACTTAAGCAAATCATCTCGTCGAAGTTGGAAAATGTCATCAAAGTTTAGGATCAATTTAGCTTGCAACAATTGGTCAATCACTTTCGGTCCCAAGCCATCAATATTAAACGCTGATTTGGAAATAAAATAATAGAATCGCCGTTGCAATTGAGCAAAAGAGTGGCGATTAACACAACGATGCGCCACTTGCCCGGGGATACGCGCTATCGCGCCACCGCAAGCCAGCAGAGAGGTGGGGAAAACAAAAACTTCTTCTTTCCCAGTGCGCAATTCCGGCAACACTTGAACGATATCAGGAATAATGTCACCGGCCTTGCGAATGATTACTGTATCGCCCACTCGCACATCCAAGCGTTTGATCTCGTCCTCATTGTGGAGAGTGGCGCGCGAGACCGTGGAACCGGCTAGGAAAACCGGTGTCAATTTCGCCACCGGCGTCACGACGCCGGTACGACCGACCTGGAAGACGATGTCTTCCACCACAGTCGTGGCCTCCTCGGCCCGAAATTTGAAGGCGATACCGAAGCGTGGCGCCTTGCCAGTGTAACCCAAACGCTCCTGATACTCTCGTTCTTTGACTTTAACCACCACGCCATCAATCTGATAATCAAGTTTGTCGCCTCGACCACGCTCTTGCCACTCCCGCCAATAAGCCACCACTGCCTCCAGATCACGACAGTCACGGAAGTGCGGATTAACTTTAAAGCCCAAGTCAACCAGGCGCTCCAATTCTTCTACTTGAGTTAAGGGGAGGGGGAAACTAGCCTTGGCTAAGTCGTAGATAAAACTATCCAAACCTCGCTCGGCCACTATCCGCGGATCCAATTGGCGGATAGTGCCAGCGGCCATATTGCGCGGATTGGCAAAGAGCGCCTCACCTCGCTTCGCTCGCGCCAGATTAATTCGCTCAAACTGCTTCTGCCCCAACCAAATCTCACCCTCCACCACCACGTCCACCGGCTCGGTGAGGCGGAGAGGGATAGACTCAATCGTCCGAACATTAGCCGTCACATCCTCCCCCACTCGCCCATCGCCACGAGTCGCCGCGCGCCAGAGCAAACCTCGCTTGTAAGTTAAAATAATTTTAAAGCCGTCAATCTTAAGTTCGCAAACATAACTAGGCTTGGCGCCGGCCAAAAGCTTCTTAATTCTAGTGTCGAAAGCCAGCATATCCTCTGGTGTAAAAGCGTCATTGAAGGACCACTGGGCAACCTCGTGCTTAACTTTAGTAAAAGCCGAGAGCGCCTGACCCGCCACGCGCTGGGTTGGCGAGTCGGAAGTGATCAAATCAGGGTAGAGCTCCTCCAGCTTAACTAATTCATCCTTGAGCGAGTCAAGAGCCTCGGCCGAGATCTCCTGCTTATTGAGGGCGTGATAATTATGCCGATGATAATCAATCACCCGGCGCAGTTTCTCAATCCGCTTTTTGGCTTCAGTTTTAGACTTCATCACCAATTATTTTAAAGATTGCCAATCGTCACAGTCCTTTGGATAGTTCTATCAGAAACCGGATAACAATGTTCATCGGGATAAGAATCGTCATAATTATTATAACCATCAGCAGTGATAGTATAAAGATCCGCCTTCGTGTCTTTCTTAATTGTTACTTCCGCGCAAGTTGATCTATCTGAATCATTATAAACAACCGTAAATGCAGTAATTTGATAATCCCCAGACTCGCTGTACTCAGGAGCGCTTGTTGAATTTCCGCAATTTACAGAAACAGCAGTGTCCGGCAATGTCCACACTGATGTAGCTGGACTTGATACCGTGGTACCAAAATAGCCAAAGGGGTTTCCTAATTTAGAACGCAGCTTGTGTTTATTGTAATATTGAGTACATTCCGCAGCGCTAGAGGCGGTGTAGAAGGCCAGTTGAGAATCTCGGGCCAAGAGGGAGAGAAGGATTTGTTTGTAGGTAATGTTCATCAGAGAAAGGCTAATGGTGAGAACAATGCTCACGAGAAGAACCGAGAAGAGGATGGCGACACCTTGTTGATGATTTTGTCTTAACATAAATTATTTATACAAATAAGTTTGCAAAATTAGAGAACGAGAAGCTAATCTATTATACCAATCAACCTGAACTCTTACTTTAGCTTGATGAGTCCCGACCATTTCAATAAAAATTTTACGACCAAAATTAATACCGTTGAGTTCATAAGAACAAGGAGAGGCGTCACAATCGCTAAAGGTTAAATTATCAATATTGATGTCACAACCATCATCAGTATCGCAATCAAAACCATCAAAACCAGATTTACCAGCGAAAATATTATTTTGATTAAAATTAGTAATTAATTCCAAAGCCTCTTGAGCTAGAAAGTTGGCGGCAATCTGGTTGCGAGCAAATAAGCCATCGGCAATACCCCGACCCAAAATAGAGAGGGGTCCGACAACGCCAATCAAGAGAATAGTAATTGCCACCATCGCCTCAACTAGAGTGAAACCGGATTGATGACTTGGAAGATGACGAAAATTAAACATAAATAATTATTTTCCAACGCGCGCTGAAATAACAGTTTGAATTGAGAAAGGTACTTTCTCTTGACCGACCTGAGCCTCACCTGTGACAGAGATAGACGCTCGGGGGATACTACGCAACTCAGGAGAAGGTGGCGGTAATGAAGGATTAGGTGAATCAAAAACACGGACACTGAAATCAGAGATCTCAATATTATCCGCAATAATTTGTCTTGCTGTTTCACTATTCTTCCTATACATCAACTTATCTGCTCCTCCAACACCGCCTAACCAATAATAAAGATCCTGATTATCTTCAGATTTGAAAGTAACACCTTGATCACTGCAATTACCATCAGGGCCTGGATAAGTAACACCTACTCCACCGTTTAAACAAGCATAAGCGTTCCCGCGCTTCATTTTGATAGAGATACTATCTAGGGCAAAATTGAGATTATCCATCGCCAGCTTGATCGCTTGAGCGCGTTGATTAACTCGATGCGCAGTGAGGAGAGCGCCGATACAGATAGTGGCCACGATGACGAAGATAGAAATCGCTACCATAATCTCCACCAAGGTAAAGCCGTCTTGAGACTGTTTGACCATTATTTAATTATAGCACAAGATCTAACTTGATCTATTCAATATCCCAATTAGGGGCGGAGTAGAAAAGACTAGCTGGAACACTCACGACGTCATTGCCAATCGTAATTGTCATTGGGCTAGCACTTCTTAAGTCTGCTCGACTTTCTGGCTCTGGAACAGCAATACGCAACTTAAGGATCTCGTCTGGATTAAGAGTTACCTGCACATCATCGCAGGGTTGGTTGTCTGGGGTATCCGAATCTCCGATTTGAGTTACGCAATAAGGTGGTTTGTCTGATTTGAAATTAATCGCATCAAGTTCCGGGGAGATTATCTTGATATTTCTAACCGCTTCTACACCATCATTACGAACGAACAGCGACAAGTCACCTTCAGTAACTGACCAAGCAGAATAAAGATTTGGCAAATGGCCATCGATATACATATTAGAGTCACCTTCTATCACGAGACTAAATTCATCGCCAGGTTCTTCTTCATCAGTGACGGTAACTACATAATTACAAGAATCAGTAACACCATCAAAATCAGTAACTTGAATTAAGCCTAAGTATGTAGCTACCGTAGAATAAGAACGAGGAATAAATGTAGGATCATCCGAGTCAATGTCAGAAGTAGACCCCTTCCAATTACTAGATGAGGTATTTCTTGGCTCATACCATCTAAAAGTGTAAGTTGGAACACCGCCAGTGGCCTTGGCTCCAACATTAATATTAGCACCCGGAGTAGTGTTATAACTACCGTCGCCTAAACATTGAATACTCAATTCAGCCGGTTCTGGGTCTGATTGTAATTCTATGTTCGCATTACAAGTACCAACTCGCCCACCACTATCAGTTAAATTGAAAGTAGCCGTTTTATTTCCAGCTGTTGTGTAATTTACTGACAATGAACTCCAGGGGAAAGAAGTCAAATTAGAAACAGTTCTTTCAGAAACGCCATCAGCACTCCAAGTCAAATTATAAGGCCCAGTACCATTAGATACGCTAGTGACTTCCCAAGTTACGCTAGTTGGAACCACAAGATTGTCATCGGTTGCTTGAGCTTCACAATTAACAGCTAGAGTTTCTGTACCGTCAATCGTGGCGTTGAAACCTATCCAGCCGAGCATGGGTCCCCAAGCCTTGTGGCTGTTTCCCGACTTATCGCTAGACAATACGCCGTCGGCGTGATGAACGCCGTAGCCGGTGCCAGACAGGCTAATCCAGCCGTCCCAGCCTTGGCTCGCGCCAGCAGCTCCAGTTAGAGCCCGAGCCCAACCAATAACCTTATCGCCTGATATTTTCGCATTACTAGCAGAAGTCCCCGGTCCGGAAGGGAAATCGGACAAACCGCCGAATTTGATCCAACCAATATTATTATTCCAAGCGTGACCAACAAGAGAGCCGTCGGCTGTCTTAGACACGCCATAGGCGGGAGCGTCCTCATCATCTTGAGGGGTGTGCAAACTAATCCAACCAACATTAGAACTCCAAGCCCAACCCCGAACCGGTAAATCTCCGACTTCTCCGATAGCCAGAGAAGGGGTTAATAAAAAAGCCGTGAGAGTCAGGGCCAAGGCGCCTAGGAAAATTGAAATTGTTTTGTGGTTCATAAAAATTTAGTTTTGCTAATCCTTACATTGTAACAAGTGACGACTAAAATCACACCAAACTTATCCACAGGAGGCTGTGGTAGAGTTTAATCCACATAAATGTGGCCAGTGTTCCAAACATGAATAGTCTTGGTGGCCGGATCTGAACTTTCATTATTCTGAAGAGTGATTTCATAAGAACTGGGGGAACAGTGAGGGGCATTACCTGAAACAAAATAGGCGTCAGTTTCCGGTCTGACAAAAGAAATGTGGACATAATCTTGTTCAGGACAATTAGGACTAGGGCTAATAATTTTAGCAATCTTAATAGATTTAGGTAAGGTAAATTGCTCTAAACATTCTGAATTTGTTTGACCGCAAGCGGTACCATTATATTTTTTATCTACAATTTTATCAGCAAAAAGGATTAGAGTATCGGGGTCAGGGTCACCTTTTTTAAAATAAACCCCGTAGGAGGGAAAATTGGTGGCGCTACCGAAGGCGCGAGTGCTGGTGGTGAAAGTTTGCGCCTGGCGCACCAAGAGGGCGACCTCTTGGGCGACTAGATCTAGACGAGTCCGCTCCCGGAAGCGCGGGAGAGAAGAGAGAACAATAGCGGTGATGATCACGAAGATGGCGATGACCACCATCATCTCAATGAGGGTGAAGCCAGATTCGGATTGAGTTTGAGTTTGTTTAGCTTTAGAAGGGTAAAACATGGAAGTTGTAAAAAATAACCAAGACCAGACCGGCGATGATAAACGGGGCGAAGGGTACCTCACTCTTGAAGCCGAAGGCTAAACCGCGTGGTTTCAACTTAGCCACCGCGATTAGCGCCAGGCCGACGATGGCGCCAAGCCAGAAGGCCAAGACCAGAGCCGAAATGCCACCATTGAGACCGGCGAATAAACCAACGCCGAGGGCCAACTTAACGTCGCCGAAGCCCATCCACCGACCTCGGCCCAAGGCCCAGAGAAGCCAAAGGAAAAGGGCCGGAATCGCTCCAGCCAAGAGCCCGTAACTGAGAGCCAACCAAGCCACAGAGAGTGGTGAGAAAGAAACTGTCTGTATCAAGAGATTGAGGAGGGCGAGAGCGATGAAGCTGAAGACGAAGGCGTCAGGAATAATTTTGTGACGCAGGTCATAAGCAGTAATCACTACTAAGAGGCAGAAGCTAAGGTAGTACAAAATAGCGTTAGGTAAAGGTAATTGGAGATTCCAAATGAAAACGAAGAGGAGGCCGGTGCCAAGCTCAACCAAGGGGTATTGCCAGGAGAGGATACTGCCACAACGCCGACATTTGCCAAGGAGGAAGAAGAAACTAAACACCGGCAGGAGTTCAAACCAACGTAAAGTTTGGCCACAAGATAGACACTGGGATCGTCCGCCGAGCGCCTGCCAGAGGCTGGGGCCGGTGTGGTAGCGATAGATGACGACATTGAGAAAACTGCCAATGATCGCACCGAGAATAAAAATTAAGACTATCGGCAATTCAATAATCATTGGAATTATTATAGCACATCAGAAACGATAAATGTCTTTACGATGTCCAATGGCAAAGAAAACGGCGATAGTTTTATCCTGGAAATAAAAAAGGCAACGATAGCGACTGGTTAAACGGAAAGAATAAGCGCCCTCTAATTCCACCAAACGCTTCAAATGAAGTCGCTTATCCAAGCGATTGCCAATAAAAATCTTTTCTTGTTTGGAGAGACGAACGCCTACTTCCCTTGGTAATTTTGCTAACTGTTTGCGGAAGCCTTCAGTTTTAATTATCTTCATTATCAGCAAGTGCTAAATTAGGATGTTGGCCTATCGCCTGTTTGTAAGCTTGGATGATCAACTTTTGATTGCGGTATTCATTGATTGATTCCGGAGGTAAGACAACAGCCAAGTCTTGGCGCAAAGATTGGATTTCTTTATAGATTTTTTCTAAAATCTGATTCATTTGCACATTTTAACGCAAATCGTCTTCTTAAGCAAGCAATCTTTGCCCCACCGAAAACCACCCCCGCCAATCGGTGGGGGTGGTTTTGCAGAGAAACTAGAAAAATAGATTACGATTTGACACAACCAGAGATGGTACAAGTAATCGTAGCTGAATCTCCAGTACTGGTAGCCGAATAACTAAAAGCGCCAGCTGTACCATTAAAACCAGTGGAACCATAAGTCCAACCAGTGGGTAATGTTGGCCAAGATGCGCTAATAGGAAGAGTACACATGTCATCACCAACAACAGGAGTTGTGAGCGTTGAATTATCTGTACACATCACAGCACCCGCAATTGTACCAGCTAAAGTAGCTTGGGCTGCGGCGACTCTTGCCTTTGTTCGCGCTGTGCCTAAGCTGGTCAACACAATACCGGACAAGATACCAATGATGGCGATAACCACCAAGAGCTCAATTAAGGTAAAACCTTTTTGTTTCATATTATCTTTTCTTTTATCTTTATCTCTAATAAATTAATAACCTATCGACTTTATTTAATAACCCTCCAATTATAACACACCCTCCTCACCAATCAATCCACAACCCCCGCCTGTTTCTCCAAACGACTAATCCGCCGTTCGTGAGTCGCCATGGTGTCAAGCCGTCTATCAATTGCGGTGAAGCGATGATTAACCTTCTCAAATTTTTCCCCGGTTTCATTCTGGAAGACGAGAATCTGATTACGAAGAGAAACATAGTGCGTTTCCATCTCATCTCGCAAATCCACAAAGCCATGCTGAACCATTCGAGCTAGTTTATCCAAGGTCATTTTGTTAACTGATTTCCTTTCGGCCATTGGACTTGATTATAAACCAAGCCAGCGAGGTTAGCCAATGGCGAAAAATTAAAGAAACTGGGGATAACTAGAATCCGGAAGCCAAGTTATAAATTGGCACGAGAACGGACGTTAGCAAGAGGCCAACGCCTAAGCCCAAGAAGACGATCAATACTGGCTCGATCAAGTCAACTAGAGTGTCCACGGCATTGTAGACCTCGCGCTGATAGAAGCGCGAGAGAGTTTCTAGAATGAAACCGAGCTTACCGGTTTCCTCGCCCACCTTGATCATCTGGATCATGATGGCGGGAACTTCCGGATATTTGTAGAGAATAGAAGAAATGTTCCCACCGGATTTAACTCCCTCGCTGGTGTCTTTCAAAATGTTTTTATACACCTCATTGCCGACGACATCGGCGGTGATTTCTAGAGAACGCACCATCGGGATACCAGAGGTGAGCATGGTACTTAAGTTATCAGAAATGCGCGAGAGATATAACTTCTCGTAGAGATTGCTGAAGTAAGGCACAGATAATTTAAATTGTGACAAGGCGAGCTTGCCCGGACCGGTGCGAATATAACGGAAGAGGAGGAAACCGCCAGCAATCACAAAGAGCAAGAGGAAAATGCCGTAATTAACGAAGAAGTCGCTAATATTGATAATAACTTTGGTATAAATCGGTATTTCTTGACCAGTTTCTAGCAAAATCTCGCTTAATTTAGGAATCACATAGGTGAGCATTAAAATGATAACGACAACGAAAGAGAAAATAATAAAAGCCGGATAAATAAGTGCGTTTCGAGCTTTAGAAACCAGAGCGTGAGTTCGCTCCAGATAATCGGCCAGATAACGGAAGGCTTCAGAAATTTTACCAGTCTCCTCACCAGCCCTAATCATGTTGACATAGAAATCAGAGAAGGCCTCTGGATGTTTAGAGAGAGCCTCGGAAATTAGAACGCCAGAGTTGATATCATCCACCACCGCTACCAGAACTCGGCGTAAAATCGGATTATCTGATTCTGCGGCCAAGAGACGGAAAGCGGCCAAAGCCGAGACTTTGGCCTCGAACAAAGTAGAAATCTGCCGTGAGAGAATCACCACATCTTTGAATTTAGCTCGCCTGGAGAAAGCCAGACGCATGTCCCAGAAGGAATTAGTCTCGGCAGACTTGATATCCAAAATAATCAAACCCCGACGCTGGAGCGAGCTAATCGCCAAATCAATATTAGGCGCATCGATAGTCCCCTCTTGGGTACTACCTTCTTTGCTGGTGGCTTGATAAGTGAAAATCATTGCAACATTCGCGACAAGGCTTTGGGATTAAGCGAGTAGCGATAAGCGGTCTCTTGACTGACGTCGCCGGAGCGAACCATCTCGGTGAGCGAGTGATTGAGATTAACCATCCCTTCGTCAGAACTGGTCTCGATGACGACATCAATCTCGGCGGTGCGACCCTCGCGAATCAAGTTAGCCACGGCGTTATTGTTAATTAACAATTCGTGAGCCGGAATCAAACCGCCGGAGATGCGGGGCAAGAGGCGTTGAGAGAAGATGGCAATTAAACTACCGGCTAATTGAATCCGAATTTGATTTTGCTGATTGCCGGGGAAGGAGTCGATGATGCGATCGATGGTTTGGGAGGCCGAGTTGGTGTGGAGAGTGGAGAAGATCAAGTGACCAGTCTCAGCGGCGGTAACGGCGGTGGCAATAGTACCGGGACTACGCATCTCGCCAATCATTCCCACATTAACATCCTGACGGAACATCGAGCGGAGCGCTGACTGGAAATCGTGAGTGTCGAAGCGTACTTCGCGCTGATCAATGATTGATTTATTGGAAGTAAATAGATACTCAATCGGGTCCTCGATGGTAACGATATGTTCCGAGCGTTCGCGGTTGATTAGCTCAATCATGGAAGCAAGAGTGGTAGACTTGCCTTGACCCACCGGACCAACGACGAGGAAGAAACCCTGCTCGCGTCTAGTGAATTCGGCCAAGATGGGAGGCAAGCCTAACTCATCAAGACTGCGAATTTGATTCGGGATTAAACGGAAAGCGGCGCCAACCACCCCGCGCTGGAAGAAAGCGTTACCACGGAAGCGAGTGCCATCAGCCGTCATGTAAGAAAAGTCTAATTCTTTGTTCTGATAGAAGAGCTCCTTATTAGCCGGAGAAATAATTTCCGCCACCAAGCCAGCCGTATCCTCCGCGGTGAGCACCGGCTTCTTGACGATAGGAATAAGGTCGCCGGAGATCCGAATCGTTGGATGACGGCCGGCGGTAAAGTGGAGATCAGAAGCACCCTCTTTGGTGACAATATTGATTAGCTCGGCTAGTTCTTGTTTATAATCTTTCATACTTTAATAAAAAATAATTAGGCTTTGGGCTTTAGTTTGTGAGTGGCAATTTCTAAAGTCTGACTAACCACTTCTGAAGGGGTAGCCGAAGCTTTAATGATGTAACCGTCCACTCCCAAACTCAAACCCTTATCCACGTCCTCCTTCTGTCCCAAGTTGGAGAGAATAATAACAGCAGCTGTTTTATCTAATCCCCGCTCTTTAATCGAAGTCACCAATTGGAAACCGTCCATCTTGGGCATCAGAATATCAGCCAGATAAACATCGGGACGCAAGCCGGCCTCAATCTTCCCTAGAGCATCCTCGCCATTCTCCGCCGTTGTCACCTCGAACTCACGCTCGCTAAATTTAAGCGCATACATATCCAACAAGAACTTATCGTCATCAACAATCAAAATTTTGTAACTCATAGTATTTATAGTATAACACCGCTACTAAAGTAGGTCTACAATTTGGCCACTTCCTCAAAGGCGATCTGACCGGCGAGCGCCTTCAGTAGAGCATCTTCCTTCATGGTCAGAAAACCTTTTTGTCTAGCCAGAGCGTAAATCGCCTCCTCCGTCGGCTCTTTTAACAACAAACTCTCAAAATCTTTATCCATTTCCAGAACCTCCATCACCGCCAGCCGACCGCGAGTACCACCCGGGCAAGAAGGAGTCGCCTTGGACCTATACACGACACCGGGTAACACAATTTTTTCTCTTATTGCCGGCGGTACTTCTACTAAATATTTTTCAATCAAAGCTTGGAGAGAGCCGTCTAGAGGAACGGACTCTTTAGACTCCTCACAGAGAGTTGGCACTAGACGTTGAGCCACAGTCATAATTAGAGTTGCGCCAATCAAGAAGGGATCGATGCCCATATCAATCAGACGGGGAATCACGCCAGCAGTATTATTAGTGTGGAGAGTAGATAGCACCAAGTGACCAGTCAAAGCGGCCTGAATCGCCAGCTTGGCCGTTTCCGAATCGCGGATCTCACCAACCATAATAATATCCGGATCTTGACGCAAGATACTGCGCAAGCCGTTAGCGAAAGTGTAATCAATTTCTGGTCTCACTTGAGATTGGCTAACGCCCTCAACGCTGTACTCCACTGGATCTTCCAAACTGACGATATTATTGCTCTCATGATCAAGAGCCTGGAGCATGGCATACAGAGTAGTAGTCTTACCCGAACCAGTCGGACCAGTCAGCAAAATCATCCCGTAAGGACGTTTGATCGCCCGCTCAATCGCTTCGCGATTGCTTGGCGTTAAGCCAATCCGATCCATATCCAAGCGCGATCGTTCCGGATCGAGAATACGAATCACCACCTTCTCGCCATAATAAGTCGGCATAGTTGAGACACGAAAATCGATTTTGCGACCCTCAATCCGAGCCGAGAAACGACCGTCTTGTGGTTTCCGGCGTTCGTCTAACTTCATATTAGTTAAGATTTTAATTCTAGCCACCACAGCGTCGTGCACGGCCGAAGGCAAGAAGAGACTGGTGTATAGAGCGCCATCAACCCGAAAGCGAACCTTGAAGTTCTCCGGCCCGGGCTCGATGTGAATGTCAGAAGCGTTGCCAGAAGAAGCGTGTTGGAGAATCACGGCCACAATCTTAGTCACCGGTGCGTCCTCAACAATTTTAACATCCTCCGGCTTGATCCCCATCCGCTCACTCTCCGGACGCTTCTCCTCCTCCTGAATTTCTAAATCTAAATCTGATAAGGCCTTAGTCACCTGACTCGTCAGACCCTCATAACTCTTCAACACCTCGTCAAAATCGGTTTGCGAAATAGAAAAAATCTTGAACGGCAAACCGATTTTGGAAGCGATAAATTGGAGTGCGTCGCGCGCGTCGATGTTATCCGGATCAAGCATTCCCACCTCCAAAACGCCGTCTTTAATTTTGAGCGGAACGAAACTATAATAAGCCGCCGAATTTCTCGGAATATATTTAAGAACCTCCGGCGGAATCTTCTGATTCGGCTCTAAAGTAGCGACTGGGACATCAGTGACACTATCCATAATCAAAAAATATTACAACAAATCTAAAAGATCTCTCGGTAAAGGCGAAGGTGACGGTGACGGAGATGGAGGTGGGGGCGGTGGGAGTGGGGTGTCTGGTCCTGTTTCAGTTTCCGGTTCATCGTTAGTAACTATTACTGATCTCTCCGCCGGATTAATTTCTGCAAAAGGATTAGCTCGTCCCGGAGTTTGGCTGGGCAACACTGTGCTAAAGTCCCGCAAATTAGTCAGGATGGGGAAAATATCCGTCTTGAATTCCAGACTGCGCAAGCTTAACAGGATTTGCAAAAATTCATCTCGCGACTCCGCTTGGCCGGGTGAAGCAAGGAACCCCACCGGTGACAAGCCTTCTGAAGCCGTTTCCTCCGTATCATCCGGAGCGATAAACTGGCGATAAGCAAAGAAGAGGGTGGCGATAACAACGATGACCAAGATTAAATTGCTGATGATTTTTTTGTTAAACATGATAATTATTTTAACCAATAAGTCTGTAATTCAACATTGTAATCATAAGAACCGGTTTCGGCAGTAGAAAAACTAACCGAGGCAATATCGACCAAGCGTAAACTGCGAGACAAATCCGCCATGAAAGCCTTAAAGTTAGAATAAGGGCCAGTCACGGAGAAACCAAGCACTACCGAGCCCTTGCGCTGGGCGGATTCTTCTCTGATCACACTACTCTCCTCCTCACCCTCTTCGGTTTTAATCTTGATATCGCGAATACTCATATTGTAAGGCCGGGCAATATTATTGATATCAATAATCAAACGAACATTATCAATGCTATCTGGCACAAGCTTATTGAGGCGATCTTTATCAGCGGTAGTAAAAGAATTATAAGCAGTCAAGAGATCATTCTGAACTTGGCGCAATTGCTTGGCATGATCCAAACCCTGATTAAGAATCGCTTGTCGGTCGCGCAGACCGTCCATCTCCTTCAAGATCGGATCCGTAAATCGGAAGAAGCCACCAACGGCGAGAGCGGTAATAAATAAAGGTAAAATAAAATTAATCATGGATTTTGATTTTTAAGGAAAGAGAAAATGTCAGACTCCGGAATAATAGTTAATTTAAAAATAACATTCCCCTCTCTATCTAGGTCCAAATCAGAAAAGATAAAACTTTTAATCCGACGTTCATCTTTGGTAAAAATATCACTCTGAACAGCGATATCTTCGTATTTTGTCGCCTGACCGTCGATCACCAAACTATCTTCAGAATAACTAAAGCGAGTGTAACCAACCGTGGGTAAAGTTAATTCTTCCAACATTTTGATTGCCGGCAAAATCGTGTTGTGCTCGGCCAACAAATCTTTAGCAATGCGCAACTTGCTATCGAAATTCTGGAAAACCAAAATAGTGGCGCGATCCAAGTTTTTCTCCTCACGCTCCACCGCTGCTTCTAAATCCAAAACGCCTTGATTAAGGCGACTCTTCCAAAAGATCGCGCCACCAAAGAAAGCCCCCGAGAGGATTAATAACAAGAAAGAGATCATCAATAATAAATTACTAGACTGCCGTTTAGAGCGTTCCGGTTTATCTAAAACTCGTTTGGGAATGAAGGACGTAGTGGAAGGTTGATTCATAATCTTTATTCTCTATATATTATCGTATGTTAATCAAAACTTTGCAAATGTCTTAAGGCCAAACCGATGGACACGGCGAATCCGGGACCGGCTTCTGACAGCACATTAGTCAAGAAAGCTGGCGCCTCAACCTTATCGAAAGGTTTACCCAACTCCACTGGTATTTCGAAACTGTTGTTAGCAACTTCCAATAGGCCTCGCAGTAGAGCGCCACTACCAATCAAAATTATTTTATTCACCGAGCGCTGTTGCTTTTGTTGATAATCAGCAATCACTCGATTAGCTTCGGAAAAAATATATTCCAAAATACTATTCACGGTCGGTGCCAAATCCTGACCATCAAATCGTTCTACCAAGCCAACCTTGCGCTTAATTTCCTCAGCCTTGGTGAAGTCCACGCCAAGCGAGCGAGACAAAGCGAGAGTAATGTCCTGCGCCCCCTTGGCAATCGTGTGCGACAGGCGCACAACGCCATAATCAATAATTGCTAACTTACTAGTGGCGGCACCGAGATCAATCATCGCCGTGGCCGACATCTCACCGCCAAAGACTGAACGAATGGCACTGAAAGTCTCAATTTCAAAAAAGTCCGTATTCCAACCAAGCGATCGCGAAAAGTCTTGAGACTGGTTAATCATCGAGTTGTGGATAGCGACAACCAGCACTTGCAAAACATTTTGAGTCTCATCCAAATTAAGTTTCTGATTAGGGATCGCCCACCAATCCAAAGCCACTTCGGAAATCGGCACCGGAATATACTTACGAGCTTCAATCGGCACAATCTTTGCCAACATCTGATTGCTCACTTTAGGCACTTCAATAATCATCAACAGACTAGAGCTCAAGGGAATACCAATAGAAGCTTGATTAGTCGTAATATTAGCCTCGCGAGTTAAATCTTTAAGCGTTTCCACTAATTTGTCGGGCGACAAAACCGCCGCTTGTCCAACGGCTAAGTTGCGGTAGGGTCCGGTGGCAATCTCCCCGTAAGTTTCCAGAATCGCCCGACCTTTGTCTCGGCGTAATTGAATAATTTTTACCGATGAGGTTCCGATATCCACTCCAATGACACTGCGATTCTGTTTTTGCCAAAGACCAAGCTTGCGAAAGTTAAAAAGATCTCCCAAGAAGTTGGCCATAAAAAAAATTAATACTTGCTGACAGATTTAGTATATCATAAGGATAAGAAAACGATTAGATGATTAAGAGACTTATCCACAGTTGGCAAAAAATTTGTAATCTGATCTTCCCACCACGTTGTCTTAATTGTCAGGCGCCAGAAACTTATTTGTGCGCCAATTGCGCCTCGACTATCCCCCTGGCTGATAATTCTGAATTAATAAACAGCCTAGCTTTGTTTAACTATAGTGATAAGCGCGTTAAAAAATTAATTTGGCTATTGAAGTATCGCGGAGCGCACTCAATTGCGCCAACGGGCGCGAAATTGTTGTATGAGATGCTCTTAGAACAATTGTCTGATTGGCAAATGTTTGACGGCGGAGATCAGAATCCCTGGCTCTTGATTGCTATCCCCTTAGATGCTCGCCGACAGAAAGAGCGGGGCTTTAATCAATCAGGCAAGCTGGCTCAAGCCCTAAGAGATTGCAATCCCAAATTATTTGATTATCAAGCGCTGGCTTTAACTAGAATTAAGAGCGTCCCCAGCCAAGTCTCCGTCGCCACGCGCGCTAAAAGATTGAAAAATCTCCAAGGCGTCTTCCGCGCCGATCCTGCCACGGTCCGCGGGCGCCGAGTGATTGTCATCGACGATGTGATTACCACCGGCGCCACAATGACAGAGGCGCGACGAGCGCTAAAGAAAGCCGGCGCCCGCTCGGTGCTGGGACTAGCCATCGCGCATGGGTGAAAAAATTAAATGTCCTAGTAATTTTCTCGATCATATTTTTTACTTTATTAAATCATCACCATACTACTTCCAACCTTGATTTTTCGAAATGTGATTCTTGGCGGTGTTTTTTGGATGAAGTTCGAACTTTCTTTGAGCGAAAAGACCGATGATTGCCCCACCACTGCAAGGCGCAAAACCGAAGCGCTCACATTCGTCACATTTTCCGGCTGTCATACGCCCAGTGCAGAACCGCCTGCCTTTGCGTCGGCCGGCAAGTTAAATCTTTTGGCCGGCAATTCTTCTTGATCTGCGATACGTGCCGGCAAATGACAATCCAGCGCTTGATCTGTCGTTCGTCTTCGCCCGGAAGCCGTCTGCCCATGTAGTAGCGGCAATACCACTGGAACCAACCGCGAGGATCGTGCTCCTCATTGATCCATCCCTTTTCCTGCCAGACTTCCAGCGGCTGGCTGGCATGTTTATGGAAAAAGTTGAGCGTGTCGTCGTGATGTTCGGGCGAAAGTTTGGCGCGGGTAAACCAGTCTTTTGGAAACTCCTTTTTGCAATCGGTCATATACTTGCCGCCAAAGACGCCGAGCGCGAGCATTTGTTTTGGCGTAAGCTCCGGTTTGAAATCCGGATGAAAATTCCGTCCTACCGGCTCGGTAAGCTGGTATTTGTAACCCTTCTGAAACTTATCGTTTACTTTTACGGTCTTTTTTCTCATAAATATTTGTTATCGGCTTACAAGATACACAACCAAGAGAAGCAACCCTCCCCACCAGCCGATGTCGGAAGCAATGAGACTCGCCATGATTTTCTTTTGCCAAGAAGCCGGCAAGAGTTCTCCGGACCGCCCTTCTTCCTCACGCTTCAATAAAAACGGGCTGACTTTGAAAGACAGAAAATAGCCGTTCAAGATGAGAGCGAGCGCGATCACCGCATGGATGAGCGGAATGCCAACAAAGCTTTGCGCGCGGTAGAAAATCAGGCCGCCTAAAATGACAAGCATAATACCGGCCCAGATCATTGGCTTGGTCACTTTGTGTGTGCGCGTGGTGGCTTCGGTCCAATACGATGACTTTCGTCCAAGAAAACCGTGAATATCAATGACCGTCACCGCGCCAAGGCCGATTACAAAACCGGCGAGGAATATGAACAACCCAATAACTTCTATCCAGATTGATTCAAATAACATATTTTTATTCAATCTCAATCATTACTTCGTTTCTATAGAGCCACGGGGCGGTAAATGGCGCATTGTAGCCGGCGTATTCAGGTAATCCTTTCGGTTTAATAGAATCTCTTTCCAAAAATTTGGACAATTCTTGTTTTTTACCTGCGACACGTAGGTCGTTTCTAAACCAAGAAAACCTAAGTACCGCTACTTTTCTTGCCTCTTGCGGGACAATCTTCACTTCGGGATTATTTGGTTTCGGAAGCGTCTCAAGCGTATATTCAAATGGCATAACAAATGAAATAATTCTTTTTTTATTATCCCCGGTTTCAACTACTGGCGCCATCATAGGCAAAACCTCGCTTTCTTTTTCCACCACAGGCGTAGTCATGGCAATACCAGTTTGTTTCGTGTTATTGCCGAAAATATAATCAGCCAGAAGACGAAAGCCCTGATTCATTGCTTCATCATAAGTACCGGATACTTCAACTTGAGCTATGAGGTATGGTTTATACGAACGTATTTCGTACCCTTCACTCTTCTCTACGACAGTATATTCAGGTGTCTTTACTGAGCGATTGAAAAAATAACTAATCGCTGTCCACACGAGAAGTATGGCGACGATGACCAAAAGTATTATGTACATGTTTTTTTTCATAATTATTTTATTGTTATTAAAATAGCGCCGAAAGCCATTATGATTGCGCCGATAGATGTCTGCCAACTAAGTTTTTCTCCTAGAAAAACTGCCGCCAGAACAATAACAAAGACCAAACTTAGCCTGTCTATGGCCGCCACTTTGCCAGCCATTCCTTCTTTAAGCGCGTAAAAATAAAAGAGCCATGAAATAGCTCCCGCGATACCCGCCAAAGCAATCAACAGCCACTCTTTTTGATTAAATGAGGAAAGACTGAAACCTTGAAATTTTTTTAAACTAAACGCGGTTAAAAATAAAAAACCGGCCATTATAATAGAACGGATAGTTGTTGCCAAAGTTGGATCAATATTTTTCAAACCCATCTTGGCGAATATTGCCACTAGGGCCGCCGCAATAGCGGATAAAAAAGCATAAACTAACCACATATTGAATTTATTATAACATCTATTTTAGATAACTATCAAAATAAACGGCATGGCAAGTATATCCGCTCGGATTTTTTTGCAAATAATCCTGATGATAATCTTCCGCCGGATAAAACACATCCAAAGGCTCTAAAGAAGTCATCACCAGATCTTTCCAGCGTTTGGATTTGTTGACCACGCCAATAAAATTTTCCGCTTCTTTCCTTTCCTCTTTGTTTCCATAAAAATCGCCGAGCGATTCTTCCAGTCCCCAGAAGCAACCCCCGGCTAAAACTATTTTTTTAGACATATTATTATTTTCCTTCAATAAATTTCATTGAAATAGAGTTGACGCAGTGACGGATGTTTTTGTCGGTCAGATGTTCGCCTAGAAACACGTGTCCCAAATGCCCTCCGCAACGAGCGCAGGTAATTTCGGTTCTGATTCCATCGGCATCAAGAGTGCGCTTCACCGCACCATCTATCTCATCATCAAAGCTCGGCCAACCGCAAGTGCTTTCAAATTTATCTTTGGAATTATAGAGTGGCGTATTGCACTGCCGGCACACATATACGCCATGGGAGGTATTGTTCACATACTCACCCGCAAAAGGCGCCTCCGTGCCCTTGTCAATTATCACCCGCTTTTCTTCGGGAGTTAGTTTGTTTAAGTTCATCGGTTTAATTATACATTAAACACTTGATGTAAGGATGTAAGACAGATTGCTCCAAGGTGGTGAAGTCGGAGGCGGTGTGGGTTTGGGCTTGCCGGAGGTCTTGGACTTTTGCCAAAAGCACATCCAGCCGTGCCACGATCTCTTTTTGTTTTAGCGAAATTCGGGCGGGCTAGGATTTCTGAAGAATTTCAAGAATTGTTTTGTCTTGAGCTACGACGAAACTTTCACAATTTTTTGAAATTCTTTCGTTTATCTCCCTTTCTTTTTCTTCTGTAATTTTAAATCTTTTTTCCTTTAATTCGTCGCTCGTTAAAACAATACAAATTTTTGGAGTGAGTGGAAACATACTAAAATAGTTTAAATCGCCCGTAACAAAACTTTTTCCCTCTAGAAATAACCAATTATAGTTTTTGATAAATCGTTTCCACTCATGTATGTTCTCACCAAATGCAACAGTAAGTTTCTTATTTTTAGTTAAACTGGCTTCAAAATTTACCGAATCGATATTATTCATTCCATCTTGAAGCTGTTCGATGCTAACTAAATTACCGGTATCTGCCAAATATTCTTTTTGTATTTTTTGTAATTCTTCTTCCGAGTATTTTTTTGATTTAATCTTGTTTTTTATGTGCGGAAGAACAGAATCATTTAAAATTTTATCTACGAAGTTTGAAAATTTATCTATGTGACTTGGTTTCCTAAAGATCGCAAGACTCATAAAGAGAGCAATGATTTCTCTGTCATCTACTTTTAAATCTATATTATTTTCTACTTTCTCCCGAATAATTTTTAAAAAATCTGCCTCAACTTCTCCAAGTTTTTGTTCAAGATCAGGATAAACTGATTTTCCATTATCGTCTTCTAATAAATAATAATTAGCTGGCTTATTGGCAATATTTTTTGGATCTTTGTTTTTTATTTGTTTTGTCTTTAAATCAAGCTTCCATACATAAGGGCTATCTTTCACTGTATTTTTAAATGGACGATTTGGATCTGCCCATTGTTCCATGTATGCACGATTTACCCAATGAAGATCCACTTTTAAACACCGCTGGTTAGGTTGCTAAAAACTTTAAGTGCTTGATTTTGCTTTGAAGAAAATTCTCGTCTGAAAATTAAAAAATTTTCTTCATTGTCTGGTAAATTATGAATTATTAAAATTAATTCTTTCCATAGTTTTTCTAAACCAACAGGAACCTCCTTGCCATGTTGAAGATTTGTAAAATAGTAATCAAATTTATTATTTTCTAAATTTAAAATATTTTTTAATTTATCCCTTAACTCTTCTTTATTTTCTACTCCTGAATTTATCAGATCATGGAGTGTCCATATCATAAAAATAGAATATAGATTTTTCATATCGTTCTGGTTATATTCTTTAATTGTTCCGATAAGTGAATTTGGTCCAGGTTTGAAAAACAAATCAATCATTTTTTGTGCTACACCCTCTAAAGCAAATACACCAAAAAAAGATTCCTCCATCCCGCTACATGTTTTTTGAATGTTTCGACTGATTTCGTTATAAACAGGCACAGTAATACTATTAAAATAACCAACTTTTCCACTTAACATATCAAATATGCTCATATAATTTTTATTTATTTTGCTTTCGGCCGTATCTAACAAACCAATAAGCAAACATTATTACTAATAATATACCGCCAAAGAAAAGTGTATCGAGAAATAAAGAGCCGAAAGCACTCTCCTTTTCTGATTGGATAAAGAGTTTGGAAAACGCCAAAAGTAAAAACCACCAATTGCGACCTAAGTAATTTTTAAAAGTATATTTTTCGTTCATAAATTTAATTATTGACTTTTACTCCCAAAGAAATTGCACCGTCTAGTAATTTTTGCGGAACAACTGACAAGGGTCGGATTTCTTTCTCATATCCTCTTATAATTTCTTCTCCGTCATTCAAAATTTGATCCAATGTAGGAATTGAATCTACTGCCAATACCGCCTTTTGATATTCTGGCAGTTGGTCTCTCTGTCTTTTTTCATTTGCTGAATAATAATTTTTGAAATTATCAGAATTTACTAAGCCCCACATTAAACTTTCATAGCAATATACTTCTAACGCATGTTGGATGTCTTTATCTTTCAATTGCTTCATGGTTATCACTTTGGTAGTTTTGGAAAACTTTACTGGTTTGACGGCCTCTCTTGGATTATTACTATTTCCTCTTTCAATCCATTGCTTTTTCAGATTTTCTGTTTCCGCACTAATGTCCAATGCGTCTTTGCTGTTCCAGTCCATATCTCTGAACATACTAGCGATAATTTGCAAAGCAACGTTAGGACGGCATGCGCCAATACTTGCAGACCAATCAATCATTTGGTCAATCGCAGAATCAAGTATGAGACTATCAACCACAGCTTCCGAGCTGAATAAACCACGTCTTCGTGGCCAACCCATGTGGCTCAAGAGTCCTACAACATAATAAAATCCGAAAATAGATTGCATAAATATTGAAAGTTATTTTAATAATTCCTCAATAGAAACGCCTAACGACTTGGCGATTTTTTGGATTGTTTGAACGCTTGGTTTGGTAACAACACCACCCTCAATTTTTGTAAGGGTAGAGTATTTGATGTCCGCTTTCTTCGCCAAGTCGTCTTGCGTCAATCCTTGTTTTGCTCGTATTCGCTTAATGTTCTGTGATATAGTTGCCATAGTATGCTACTTTTGATAGTATAGAAATATGAGTCATTACTTTCTTTGCTCACAAAACAATGATAGCAAAAATTATGGATTTTATCAATCTGTATTTTCTGATTTTGTAGCCGCCGAATTTCCGAAAACCCCCAGTCCGAAACCCGACCGCATTTTTGCTTCCGATTCCGATTTTCAATTTTGGCGGTACCTTTTGGTTGAAATTCTAACCTTTTTTGAACAGAACCCCGACTGACCACGCGCCGAGCGCGTGGTGGCTCTGAACGAAATCTTACGCTCCGAGAAAACTGGTAATTCTGTTGGTGCGTTTCCGCTTGCCTCCGCTTTGCTACGACAAACCAAAACAGAAATTTTTTCATTACATTTTTTATTTTTTTCTGCCCCCCATTTTTTTCTTTTAATTGGAGATGAAAAAATTTCTGTTTTGGTTTTCTCTTAATCAGAGAAAAGCGGAAACGCTCTAATCTTAATCGCAAAAGGGCAAAAATTCCTTCCCCCCAACCCCCTTCCTTTTTGCCCTTTTGCTCTTCGGGCTCCGCCCGATTTTTTTCGGCGGGTGGGCAATTATAGAGAATTAAGATATCCTTCAATATCGTCCGCAACGGCTTCATCAAATTCATCGACAAATTCTGCATCAATAACCTCACCAAGATATTCGTCGCCCTCCTCATAGTATACAGCCGTTGGCACACCAACATAACAACCTTGACCATCTACGGCTAATCCTCCCGAATTGCCACTAACAATTTTTGCAGAAGTAATAATATAGCCATCTTGAGAATATAAACTACTTATTAAACCATCGGTGATTGTGAGAGATCCACCGCTGAGAGGAGGATATCCAACGACAAACAATTTGTCTCCAAGCTGAATGGGGGTATTAAAACAATCCTCTGTTATTTCAAAATAAGAAAATAAACCATTTGATATTTTGTCATAATATCCATAGACATTGTAATCCTCGTCAAACAAGGGTTCCTCTATAGATAGATAAGCTAGATCATGACCCGTAACATTGTCCTTATCAATAATTGGAGTTGCCCAATATGCTTCTTTTATCAAACCAGTTTCAGGGTCAGGAAATCCTATAACACATCTACCTTCTACATCTTCAACGATATGTAAGTTTGTAAGGACATAACCATTACTATCAAAATTAGTACCTGAACCGAAATAAAAATAATCAAAATCTTCGCAAACTACTTTTACTACCGAACTAAATATTTTTCTTTGATTTGGAAATTGAAATTTTGTCTCATCAAATAAAGGGTTAGCATCTTCAATCTCATAATATTGGAGGTGTGAGAACCATTCTTCATCGCTGATACTTTCTGATTCAAAAAGATTCGGATCATCGAAATAACCTACTGGCTGAATACTGGGGTCAAGCTCGTCTAGGAAAGAAGATATGTAATCATCTTCGGGGGCGTAATCACCAAGATAAGTAAATGCGTATAAGCCAACCGCTACTATGATTGCCAATACAAGTAAGATTTTCCAAGCATAACTACCCCAACTTTTCTTTTGTTCTGTTGGCATTTCTGGTGATAAAACTTGTCCACAAAAATTACAAAATTTATTACCTTCTTTTATTTCTTTTCCACAGTATTTGCAAAACATATTTAGTAAGCGTTAAACTGCGTTGGGTCTACAGAGCTTGTCTCTGCCGTTCCTCCGACTACTGGATGGAGAGTTACTTCAAATTCAGGGTAGTAAATGTATTGATAGTCCTCGGTTGTCGTAAAATCAAAAGTTTCGTCAAAAGATGAGTACTGGATATTACGCCTAAATTTTTGTGTCGTTGAATCCCAATCTAGTCCTTGTGCAAATGCAAGCCAATAAATTCCATCGGATACGCCGGTTATTGTATAGTTGCTGTTGGCTTTTATATAGACAGTAAACACCGAGGAGCCACTACGAATAAGTTTCGCCACAGCGTCCAAGCTCGTTCCATTTTTTATATGCAGTTCCCCATCTCCATAGAGATAGGCAGTATTCTTTTTAAGAATTGTCCCGTTAGCAAGCGAAACAGCAGGAGTAGTTGGAGTAAATTCAACAATATCTTCAGAAACTTGCTGAACTGGCGCAGGAAGAGGAGCTTTTGTTCCTCCGCTGTTGTATGAAGAATCATCACTAGCCGCTATCCAAACAATAAAGATTACTCCAACAAGAATTGCAACATATTTATTCAATACGAGTTTTGAATAATTTACGCTCTTTATCCAACTGATAAATTTAGCCATACCACTTTTTTTGATTGGGCTATGAAATTCGGGAGTATGACTTTCATGTTTTTGACTTGATGGAATTGTTTCAATCAATACTCGCTTACAGTTTGGACACTCTTTGCTATCAAAATCTATCTCCGCTTTACAAAAGGCGCAACTTTTTGTTTTGGTAGAAAAATTGTCCTTTTTTGTCTTTGCTTCTGCACCACAAAATCCACAATATTTTCCCAACCCTATTTTATTGCCACAATTTTTGCAAAACATATTCTAAACTTTCTTAAATTTATAGTAGTTTATTGAATACCGAATAATATTATTCAATAAAATAAACGGTGTGATTATAAACGATATCACTCCCCACCATCCCAAAAACAATGTTTTTAATGTGAATTTCCAAAATACAAACTTCTGACATTCAAAGCACAATGATCCTTTAATTTGTTTGTGATACCTGACTACAAGCGCGCCGACATTCTCATATAAATCTATATAGTGCGTCGGCTTATTTTGTAAACAGATTTCGCATATTGAATTTACTCCTGCAGATGAAATATGATCATTTTCTTGACTCTTCTTCACCGGCTCAATCCCAACTTTTTGCCCGCAATTTTGGCAATAACTAGAATCCGATTCAATTTTTGT
>CAYNPK010000005.1:0-49132 GCA_964399075.1 uncultured Candidatus Saccharibacteria bacterium
CGGCGGCAGCAAAACCAAAAATTTCCTTCCTTTCAAGTTTTCCGCTTCGCGGCGGGGGGTGTGGGGGGAGCCGCAAATAAAAATGATAGGAAATTTTTGGGTTTTGCCCCGCGCGAGCTTGTCGAGCGCGGCCGAGGCGCAAGTGTCATTCGTCAAAATCCTGCGGATTTTGCCCGAAATACATTCGAACTTCGTCCAATACACACCGCCAAGTTTTACATTCAGCGAAATTGAAACCAGTCCTATAAACAGATAAAATATGATTATGAATAAAATAATTGTGTTGGTTCTTGCTGTGGTGGCATTGATTGTTATTGTTAGTGGGGTTTATTATTTTTCCGCCACTGAACAACCGAATAGACGAACTTATCCTAAAGCGTTAGACTACGCCTTCTATACCATCAGCGAAATCAACCGAGGGCGACTATCCCCCGGCACTTATAACACGGAGGGTTATGTGGACAAAATCTACACCTGCCCGCCCTGCCCCAAGGATGTTTACTGTAAAGAGTGCATGCGAGACAATATCGTTATATCAGAGAACATTCAATTTTTGGAACTTCGCCGATTGTCTGACGGGAAAATTATTCTCTTTGCGGATCACCCAAACCAGTTTGTGTTAGGAGAAAAATATCGTTTTTCCATTAAAATACTAAATACCAAATCCACTGGAGAACTACTTAACGATATTGAGCTTGTGGGTTATACTCCCTTATAATAAAAACTTATGGAGCGAAAACCCCTACACCTTACACGCCTAAGGGCGAGGGGTGGTTTTTTTGTTGAACAATTAAGACTGAGCAGGATCCAATTTTTGGAAGTTTCGAGTCGGAAGAATTGTATCCACTAGCTGAGCCATTTTCACACGAGGCTACTTATTTTGATAGTTCAGTAGAGACTCCTTACGGGAATTTTATGCTCGAATGTAAAATTTCTGAAGCTCAAGAAGCACTCGTTTTAATCGCTGATTTCATAAAAACTAAAGAAGATTTAGCGGATTTAGAGAAGCAACTTAATCAAGCGAGAAATAGACTTGATCTGGCAAGACAGAGATATCAACAAGGCGTTGAACCAGATTACGAAGCATCTCGTCTAGTTGACGATCTACAATCTCGAAAATTTCAATTAGAGGCAGGGTTAAAAGCGTGGGGAGATAGACTCAAGAAATATAAAATATAAGTTAGGCTACAAATTATTTGCTTGGCTTTCTTGGTTGATGTGGGTATAATTAAGGTTATGGATACACAAAATAATAAGAGTAGGAATATTGTGATTGGGATTATTATTTTAATTGTTATTGTTCTGGCTTTGTCTTGGTTGTTTTCGCGTTCGGGCGGTTCTGGCGGGCCGGCTTTGGTTGGAGAGTCTTTAAATAGTGACGAGTCAGACGCGCCACTAGTCGCTAGTAGTTTAGTTATTGGCGATCAGCTTCCTGGTAGCGTGATTTTTATCTCCCAAGTAATTTTACCGCAAGGTGGTTGGGTGGCCATCCAGCGAGATGAGGTCGGCGCGCCTGGCGCAGTCGTGGCTCGTCGTTACTTTTCTGCTGATGAGCGAGTTGGCAGTATTGCTCTAAATCAGCCCACGCTTGATGGCGAGAGTTATTTTGCCGTGCTCTACGCTGATGGTGGTGATAACACTTTTGATGTGACACGAAATGAACTGTTGCGGAGCGCCACTGGCGAAATTGTCGCGGTCAAATTTAGAACCACTGCTAATCTCATGGAGAGCAAAAGCTAATGAAAAAGATCAAAGTGGCGATTAATGGTTTGGGACGGATTGGTCGGGCCTTTCTTAAGCTGGCGATCAAGGAGGAGGCGATTCAAATTGTGGCGATTAATGATCTGGGTGATTTATCTAATCTGGCTTACTTATTGAAGTACGATAGCGCTTATGGTCGATCTGGTTTGCCTCTGGCGATTTCCTCGGAAAACGAGTTGACTGTTGCGGGTCAGACAATTAAGTTTTACCAAATTAAAGATCCAGCCACTTTGCCTTGGGGTGAATTGGGGATTGATGTGGTTGTCGAGTCTACGGGTGTCTTTGAACGCTACGACAAGGCCAAGGGCCATATCGAAGCCGGCGCTCGCAAGGTGGTCGTGACGGCGCCAGTCAAGGGCGATCCGGTGCCGGGTATTGCCGGTGGGACGGCGCTCATGGGTATCAATGAGGCTGATCTGGAACATTATCAAATTTCTTCCAACGCTTCTTGCACCACTAACGCTGTGGGGCCGGTCATCCAGATTTTGCACTCCGCGATCGGGGTAGAGAAGGCTTTGCTCAATACTGTTCACGCCTATACTGCCAGTCAGCAATTGGTGGATTCTCCGGATGCTAAGGATTATCGTCGGGGTCGAGCGGCGGCTCAAAATATTATTCCTTCTACCACCGGTGCTGCTATTTCGGTTACAGAAGTGATCACGGATCTTAAAGATAAGTTTGACGGTATTGCTCTTAGGGTGCCAGTAGTTACCGGTTCTATTGCTGATATCACTTTCATTGCCAAACGCGAAACTAGTAAGGAGGAAGTTAATGAAATCTTAAAGAAAGCGGCCACTGATCCGCGTTGGCAAGGACTCCTTGCTGTCAGTGAGGAGCCCTTGGTGTCTTCTGATATTGCGTCGGAGTCATACGCTTCTATTGTTGATTTGCCGATGACGAGGGTGGTTGGCGGTAATCTGGTTAAAGTTCTGGCTTGGTATGATAATGAGTTAGGCTATGCTAACACACTCATTCGTCATGTTATTAAAATCGGGTCTTAATTTATGCGTATTTTTTTAGCTACCGATCACGCTGGGTTTGAATTGAAGGAGAAGGTTAAACACTGGCTTAAAGAGCGAGGTTATGATGTTCATGATGAGGGCGCTTTTCAATTTAATTCTGACGATGATTATCCTGATTTTGTTAAAGTTGCTGCTAGGCAGGTCTCGGCCAATCCCTTAGAGGACAAGGCGATTATCTTTGGTGGTTCTGGTCAGGGCGAGGCGATTATAGCTAATCGTTATCGAGGAGTGCGAGCGGTGGTTTATTATGATAATAATCCGGAGATTGTTACTCTGTCTCGTCAGCATAATGACGCTAATATCTTATCTCTGGGGGCGCGATTTATTTCTGAATCAGACGCGATCGAGGCGATCCAAATTTGGTTAGAGACGGAATTCTCATCTGACCCGCGTCACCAGCGACGTCTAGACAAAATTGACGATTTAATAACAGAAGAAAACGAATTTTAATCACAATATGGCAGAAATTATTCCGGCAATTATCGGGCAAGAATTCACGGAGATTCGTCAGAAGATCGATCGAGTTGAGGGTTTGGTTGACTGGGTTCAGATCGATATCATTGACGGTATTTTTGCTCCCAATTGGAGTTGGAATCGGCCAGATGATCTTAAGTCGCTTAATGGCAAGCTAAAAATTGAAGTGCATTTGATGATTGAACAGCCGGAGCAATATCTTAATGACTGGCTGGAGGTGGCCGATCGAGTGCTGGTTCACTACGAATCGACTGATCGCTTGGAGCAAATCTTCGATCAGCTAGGTGATAATTCATCTCGTTTAGGTTTGGCTCTGCTCGCGAGTACACCCGTGGAAGTTTTGGAAAAATTTAAGACTAAGGTTAAGCATGTTCAATTGATGAGTATCGCGGCGATCGGTTTCCATGGCCAACCTTTTGTGAACGAGACTGTTGGCCGAGTTGCTTCCGTGCATTCTCAATATCCGGATGTTACAATAGCAGTAGATGGTGGTGTTGATTTGAATAATGCTCTAGGATTAGTGTCAGCTGGCGCCACTCATCTGGTTGTTGGTTCGGCAATTTGGCAAAGTAATAATTTAGCAACCACGATTGCTGATTTCAAAAAAGTTAAATAAGTTAAAGTAGCATGAATTTATACGACGATAAAGTTAAATTTTTAGAAACCAAGGCGAACGAAATTCGTCAGTCAATTATCAGGATGTTGTTGTCAGCCGGCTCTGGTCATACCGCTGGACCGCTTGGGATGGCGGACATCTTTACTGCTCTCTACTTCCACTTATTGAAGCATGATCCGCAGAATCCGCAGTGGGAAGATCGCGATCGGCTGATTTTATCTAATGGTCATATTTGCCCCGTTCTGTATGCCACTATGGCTCATGCTGGATATTTCCCTGTTGATGAGTTGCAAACTTTGCGAAAATTCGGTTCACGATTGCAGGGTCATCCACATCGAGAATGGTTGCCGGGTATAGAAACCAGTTCTGGGCCCCTCGGCTCTGGTCTCTCTCAAGCGATCGGGATGGCCTTGGCTGATCGGATAGATCGAGGTCGTTCTTCTGATCGGACCTTCTATTGTCTGATGGGCGATGGCGAATTAGATTGCGGTCAGATTTGGGAAGCAGCTATGCTCGCCGGTAAGGAGAAAATCCATAATTTAATCGGCATCATTGATAGAAACAATATTCAGATTGATGGCTTTACGGAAGATATTATGCCCCTTGATCCTCTGGCTGATAAGTTTCGCGCTTTCAATTGGCAAGTATTAGAGATCGACGGTCATAACTTTGAAGCGATTGTCGATGCGGTTCTGCAGGCTAAGGCAATCTTCAGCAAACCCTCAATGATTATTGCTCACACTATCCCAGGGAAGGGTGTGCCAGACTTCGAACGTAAGTATGAATGGCATGGCAAACCACCTAACAAGGAGGAGGGAGACATGGCGATGAAAGAGCTCCGAACCTTAGGAGGGAGAATAGAATATGATTAATAAATTTCAAAAATTAAACCCTAGACTATTTAGACTCGAAGTGGAACAAGTTCCGGTGCGTAAGGGTTTCGGCGAGGGTTTGCTCCAAGCTGGAGAAAATGACCCAAGAATCGTTGGTTTGTGTGCTGATCTGACAGAATCAACCCAAATGCATTTGTTCCGTAATCAATTTCCTCATCGCTTTGTCCAAGTGGGGATTGGCGAGCAGAACTTAGCCAGCGTTGCTTCTGGTTTGGCGGCGATGGGGAAGATACCCTTCCTAACTTCTTACGCGATGTTTAGTCCAGGACGGAACTGGGAGCAAATTAGGACGACTATTTGTTACAACAATCAAAATGTTAAAATCGTTGGTTCGCACGCCGGCGTCTCGGTTGGTCCCGACGGTGGTACTCATCAGGCGATTGAGGATATCGCCATTACGCGCGTGATTCCCAGGATGACGGTGGTGGTGCCTTGCGACACGATTGAGGCGAAGAAGGCGACCCATCAATTGGCGCAATTTGTTGGGCCGGCTTATTTGCGTTTGGCGCGAGAGAAGACTCCGGTGATGACGACGGAGGAGTCGCCCTTCACCCTTGGCAAAGCCAATGTTCTGTATCAATCAGAGAAGCCCGAAGTAGCGATTATTGCCTGTGGCCCGGTTTTATACAATGCTCTTGAGGCGGCCAATGATTTGGCTAGTGAGGGAGTAGGGACTCTGGTGATTAATTTCCACACTATTAAACCCCTAGATGCTGATACTCTTGATTGGGTGGCGCAGACCGTTCCTGCTGTGGTTACCGTGGAGGAACATCAGAAGTATGGTGGTTTGGGTAGCGCTATTGCCGAATATTTCGTTGAGCGTCAGCCGGTGGCGATGGAATTGATTGGCGTTGATGATCAGTTTGGCCAGTCAGGCACACCGGAGGAATTAGTTAGGCATTATGGTTTGGGTGCCAGTTCAATTAAAGCAGCCGTTCTGCGGGTTATTGAACGGAAGGGGTAGGTTGTGGGGGCCTTATCTGAAAACAAATTTTACCCCCAACGTGAACTGTACAAAGGCTTGACAAATAAAATTATGGGTGTATAATAAGAGGAGTCAGGTGGACATGTGGTTCATCGACAATTGGATGACTTAAACCCCTAACTCGTCTAATGACGGAAAGGAAAAGAGATGAGAATAGCAATCGTTGAAGACATGGGTTGGGTTGTCGAATCGATGTCTCGGATCGCCAAAGAAGCCGGGCATGAAGTTCTGGGTGTCTGCATCGAGGAAGCGCCCGATCCGTGCTTTAGCAAACCCAATGACAATCGTGTTTTTACCAGAGACCTCGACGAGGCCGCGAGGATGGTTCGGGAGTTTCAACCTGACATGGTTCTTATCGACCACGATCTGGGCCTCGGTCAAGAGTTAACCGGCAGATATTTTGCCGAAAAACTCGCCTTGCCCGTCTCGAAGTGTGTTGGTATCAGCAGTGAGCACGATCAGTGTTACTGCTGTGGAGTGTGGTATGGAAGCAAGACGAGAATCGAGGAGGATCGGGTCAAGCAGAAATTCCTGAAACTCATTACCGTAGTCTAAAGCCACGAGTCACAGGCAGTGCGCAACAAGCCGCGGAGAAAGTCGCAATACTTTCCCGCGGCTTTCTTTTTGCTAAATTTCTCTCGCCTGGTAATCAGCCGGCGCGTTAGCCAGATATTTCTCTAGCTGTTCCCGCGTTAGTAGACCCTCTTGAGCGCCAATGTATTGCACTACCGACATGGAATTAACCGGTCCCCAGCGGAGAGCTTCTGGCACTTCTTTGCCCAGAGCTAAGGCGACGGTGAAGGTGGAGGAGAAGGAGTCTCCGGCGCCGGTTCTCTCTAGGGGCGGTTTGGGATCGGGGTAGGGAGGCATGAACCAAGCTTGGCCACCTTGATAAGCGTAAGCGCCTCGTGGTCCATCAGTGATGACGACAATTCTTGGACCTAATTTGTTGATGCTTATTAGTAGTTGCTTGATATCAGTTTCTTGGGTGTGGAGAATCCGTTGCGCTTCTTGTACATTGCAGAAGAATAATTCTGATACTTGATAAATATCTTTTAATTCTTCGCTACCTAATTTGATTTGGAAGGTGCCGGGCTGGAAAGCTAATTTAATTTCCGGATGTTGTTTGAGATAGTTAGCAATTTGATGATGGAAGGGGGTAGAATTATGACCAAGAGAGCTTAAGTACATCCAGCGCGGTGAGCTTATCTCGGGCAAGTCATAAGGATATTCTTCGTGTTTTATTAAAATTGTTCTATCGTCTTGATACCAGAGAACGTAGTGATAATTTGTTTTTTTGCCTGGGTGGCGTTTAACCCAACTGGTATCAATTTGATTTGCAGATAAAGCTTGAATAGTATCATCGCCGTCGCGATCATCGCCAATGTTGCTGACTAAGCCCGCTTGCAGGCCAAGGCGCGAAGCGCTAAGAGCGGCGTTGGGACTATTGCCCACAGCTGGTACTATCGTGACTGATTCGAAGGGGATTTTGTCACCGAAGCGGAGGCAGATTTGTTTATTTTCTTTATTAACATTCTCTTTCACTTCCGCGTCAGCCAATCTAATGAAGGCGTCGGTGGTAATGTCGCCGATAGCGATAAAGTCTAGTTGCTTGTCTTGTTTGTCCATGGATAAAAGTATATCATAAATAGATGAAAACTTTAGGAGAATATATTGCGGAAGCGGAAACTAAGAAAGTTGCTATTGGTCACTTTAATGTTTCTGATACCGAAGGTGTTTGGGCCGTCTTTCGCTCCGCTGAAGGTTTGAAGTTACCAGTGATTATTGGTGTTTCCGAAGGTGAGCGAGATTTCATTGGAGTGCGACAGATTTCCGCTTTAGTTAAGAGTTTACGTGAGACTTATAATTACCCGGTTTTTCTTAACGCCGATCATACTTATTCTGTGGAGCGAGTTAGAGAAGTGGTTGATGCCGGTTTCGACGCTGTCATTTTTGACGGCAGTTCTCTGACTCTAGAGGAAAATATTAATCTGACTCGCGAGTGTGTAAGCTACGCGTATCAAATTAATCCAGAGATGTTGGTGGAAGGTGAGCTTGGATTTATCGGTAAATCTTCCAAACTTCTTGATGAGATACCGGCTGGGGTGGATTTAAGCAGTGAGGGTTTAACTAAGCCTGAAGTGGCGCAACAGTTTGCGGAAGCAACCGGGGTTAATTTGTTGTCGCCGGCGGTTGGTAATATTCATGGAATGTTGAAGGGAGTTGCTGCTAATCCCAAATTAGACATCGAACGAATTAAATTAATTAGACAAATGGCCGGAGTGCCTCTAGTGCTCCATGGCGGTTCTGGTAGTAGTGTTGATGACTTCAGACAGGCGATTAAAGCCGGTATTTCTATTGTGCATATTAATACGGAATTGCGATTGGCTTATCGCGATGCTATTAAATTATCATTGCAGGAAAATCCGGATGAGCTAGCGCCTTATAAATTTATGAAGGCTGGTGTAACGGCAATGCAGAAGCTGGTGGAGGAAAAATTAAAATTATTTAACAATTTATAAACTCATGCATAAGGTTTTTATCACCAGACAGATTCCGGATAAGGGAATTAAATTGTTGCGAGATAAGGGTTACGAAGTTGATATTAGTGAGAAAGACGGCGTCTTGACTCGCGAAGAATTATTATTAGCTTTGCGGTCTAAGTCTTATGACGCGGTGTTGTCTTTACTGACGGATAAAATCGACGATCAAATTATGGCTTCCGCACCGAGTGTTAAAATTTTTGCTAACTATGCTGTCGGTTATGATAACTTTGATTTGGAGGCAGCCAAGGCTAGGGGAGTCATAATGACTAATACGCCCGGTGTCTTAACTAACGCCGTGGCGGAATTGGCGCTGGCTTTGATGTTGGCGGTGGCACGGCGTATTCCGGAGTCTGATCAATATGTTCGGACTGGAAAATTTGTTGGTTGGGGGCCAATGTTGTTATTGGGTACAGAACTCGCTGGTAAAAAATTAGGCATCGTGGGATCAGGGCGGATTGGTTTTACCGTGGCACGTCAGGCTAAAAATGGTTTCCAAATGAGTGTTTGTTATCACGATTTACGTCAAAATGAAGCGATGGAAAAGGAGCTTGAGGCAGAGTTTAAGGCTTCTCTTGATGATTTATTGCGTGAGTCTGATTTTGTGTCTATTCACGTGCCACTCTTGCCAACAACGCGTCACTTAATTGATCAGGCTAAATTGTCTCTAATGAAGCCTAGTGCTATTCTCATTAATACTTCGCGTGGGCCGGTGATTGACGAATCAGCCTTGGTTGAAGCTCTCAAAACTGGCATTATCCGTGGCGCCGGTTTAGATGTCTTCGAGTCCGAGCCACAACTGGCTTCGGGTTTGACGGAATTGAGCAATGCGGTTCTGGCTCCTCATATTGGTTCGGCAACTGATTTTACTCGTGACGAAATGTCTCGCCTGGCTGCTCAGAATATTATCGCTGTCTTAGAGGGGCAGTCTCCACCGAATTTAATTTAATTCAATCGCTTTGACTTTATCGTCTAATTGTTTATACTGTTCTGGATGCTAAAATTAGTAGCCCAAAAGCGAACAGCCTTCAAGAAAGATTTAAAGTCGGCCAGAATTGGCGGTCAATTGCCGGCAGTGATTTATGGTGCCAAAGATCAACCAGTATCCTTGTTTATTGACACTAAAGAATTCAAAAAGGTCTTAACTTTGGCTGGAGAATCAGCCATTGTGACGGTTGAGGCCGGTGATTTTAAGAAAGACACTTTAATCCAAGAGGTTGCTTATCATCCAGTTAGCGATGAGCCTATTCATGTTGATTTCTATGTTGTTGATAAGACTAAGACCGTTATGGTTGATGTGCCCTTAGTCTTTGATGGCGTTTCTCCAGCGGTGAAAGATTTGGGTGGCACTTTGATTAAAGTTTTGCATGAGCTTGAGATTGAGGTTTTGCCAACTCACATTCCTCGTGAGATTACTGTTGATATTGGTAATTTGTTGACTTTAGAAAGCCAGATTTTAGTTAAAGATCTTAAGATTTCAGCTGATGTTAAAGTGCTGAATGATCCGGAAGAAGTGGTGGCTTCAATTAGTGTTGCCAAAGAAGAAGAAGTTGAAACGGCGCCACTTGATTTGTCGGCGATTGAGGTTGAGAAGAAGGGTAAGAAGCCAGAAGAGGCAGAAGCTGAAGGTAATGATTCAGCTGGAGGGTCAGAGTCTGCCAATTAAGTTAAACATAATGATCTTAAAACGAGTTGTTTTTTTATATTTTTTGCTTGGTTTAATTTTTACTTTTTCTGGTGTTTTATTGGTGAGAGCGCAGGTCACGGAAGATATTGATTCCAGACGCGCTCGACTGCAGGCTGAACTGGAGGCGGAAGAACGCGCGATTGCTGAACAAACCAAATTATTGCAAGCCAAACAACGGGAGACCGGCACCATTCAGGGTGAAGTAGACTTACTTCGAAGTCAGATTCGTCAGGCTCAAACTAGAATTAATGCCAAGAAAGTGCAAATTACTCGCCTTGAAGATGATATTTTAAATCGCGAGAGTAATATTGTTACTCTGGAGGAAAAAATTAATAAGGAAAAGGGGTCTTTGGCTGAATTGTTACGCAAATCTCGAGATGTCGAGAGTTCTTCTTTTGTGGAAATTATTTTAGATAATAATTCTTTGACCGGGTTCTTTAGTGATCTGGATAGCTTCGCTTTAGTTCAGAGATCTATGCATGATCTGTTGGAAGAGATTCGTGATTCTCAAGAACAGTCGCGTCAAGAAAAATTGATTTTAGAACAGAAAAAGAGTAATGAACTTGATGCGCAAAAAATAATTGAAGAAGAACGTTTGCGCATTGCTAAAAATGAGTCGGCAAAAAACACCCTTCTTAACATCAGTAAGAGTCAGGAGCAAAGCTATCAGGCAGTCTTAGCCGCACGCCAGAAGCGCGCGGCGGAAATTAGAGCCGCGCTCTTTGCCTTGCGTGACACGGCGGCGATTCCCTTTGGTCAGGCTCTAGAATTTGCCAACCAAGCCCAGAGATTGACCGGCGTGCGTCCGGCTTTTCTTTTAGCGATTATTCAACAGGAATCTAACTTGGGAGCTAACGTTGGTTCTTGTGTTATTACAGATCTTAAAACTGGTCAAACGAGAGGTATCAATTCTGGACAAGTTTTCAATAACGGCATTCATCCAACTCGTGACTTACCCTTGTTGCAAACTATTTTACCGCAACTTGGTCGTGATCCTCTAGTTACTCCAGTTTCTTGTCCAATGTCGGTGGGTTATGGTGGCGCGATGGGGCCGGCTCAATTTATTCCCTCTACTTGGAATATGATGAAGGCGTCAATTGCTTCTGCCCTTGGCGTTGCTGTTCCAGATCCTTGGAATCCCCACCATGCTTTGATTGCCTCAGCTATGCTCTTGCGAGATAATGGTGCCGCTGGTGGCGGTTATACGGCGGAGATTAATGCTGCTTGTCGATATTTCTCTGGTCGAACTTGTGCCACTGGTCCCGGTTCTTCCTATGGTAATCAGGTTATGGCTCGAGCGCAGAATATCCAGCTCAACATGATTGAGCCCTTGTTAAATACTCAATAAATTGCTATACTCTCGCTATTATGAAAAAGGACATTCATCCGCCGTATCACGATAAAGCCCAAGCTACTTGTGTTTGTGGCGCTAAATTTGTTGTAGGTTCTACTCGGGAAAAATTAGAAGTAGAAATTTGTAGCGCTTGCCACCCCTTCTATACTGGAACCGGTAAGGTGTTAGACACAGCTGGCCGAGTAGAACGCTTCAAGCAACGCAAAGTTAAAAGCGACAAACTCAAAACAGCGACTAAGCCGAAGAAGTAAATGGACGATATTAATTCCACTAGAGGCAATCCTAAAGTTGCCTACCTTTGGTCTGAATATGATCGGGTGGTGATTAAAATAAATGAGGCTGAAAATTTGAAGGAGACTAATCCCGATTTGAAGGATTTAGTGGCGCAAGAAATTGCCGACTTAGAAACACAGAAAAAAGAATTAGAATTACAAATTAAAGCCATTGTGGTTAAGGGAAATGAAGTTCGAGAGGAGGACTCAAGTAGGGTGTTGATTCTAGAAGTAAGAGCGGGTGCCGGTGGCGATGAATCAGCCTTGTTTGCTCGCGAATTGGCCGAAATGTATCAACGCTTTAGCCAAAAGCACGGTTGGTCTTGGTCTCCCGTTGATGAGTCGCTCAATAGCCTCGGTGGCTACAAAGAAGCCTCATTTGAAATTAGAGGCGATGGTGCTTATGAATCATTACGATACGAAACTGGCGTTCATCGCATCCAGCGCATACCAGCAACCGAAAAGCAGGGTCGTATCCATACTTCAACAGCTTCAGTCGCGGTTTTGCCAATTCGTCGCCAGAGAGATTCAGCCTTAAATCCGGCTGATTTAGAAATTACTTTTTCTCGATCTGGTGGTGCTGGTGGTCAGAACGTTAACAAGGTTGAAACTGCTGTACGAGTTCTCCACAAACCTTCTGGATTAGTTGTTCGTTCTACTTCTGAGCGAAGTCAGGCTCGTAATAAAGAGAAAGCCCTCTCTATTCTTCAGGCTAAGTTGATTTCTGAACAAGAAGAAGCGACGCATAAATTAGAAGCCGGTACTCGTCGCGCCCAGATTGGCACTGGCGATAGATCTGAGAAAATTCGAACTTATAATTTCCCCCAAGATCGTTTAACCGACCATCGAATTAAGCAGTCTTGGCACAACCTGGAGAAGATTTTTATGGGGGAATTAGATCCAATTATCCAGTCTTTACAATCATTAGATCAGGCTTTAATTTAAGCCTGGTTGCCAAAATTTAGCTATTTTGCTAGACTTTTACTTATGAATCAGAAGATCGCATCACCAAGTCGCGAAGATTTAATCCGCAAATTGTTTGAGGCGGGTGGCCATTTTGGTTATTCCAAGTCGCGGAATCATCCTTCAACTCGGGATTTTATTTTCACATACAAAAACCGTAGCGCCATCATTGACCTAGAAAAGGCGGCAGAATCTCTAGATCGGGCTTGCAATTTTATTCAAACCATCGCTACTGATAATAAATTGCTTCTATTGGTTGGCAACAAAGAGGAGGCCAAAGCTCTTGTTAAACGCACGGCGGAAGTTCTGGATTTGCCTTATGTGGCCTCTCGTTGGCTTGGTGGCACCCTAACTAATTTTTCTCAAATTAAATCACGAATCGATCGCTTGGCTGACCTTAAGACCAAGCGTGAGACTGGTGAATTGGCTAAATATACCAAGAAGGAGCGTTTGATGATTGATAAAGAGATTGTTCGTTTGGAGCGCTATCTGGCTAGCCTAAATGGTTTGGATAAATTACCAGCCGCTGTTGTTGTTATTGACGCTGACCATGAACGAATAGTAGTGGCCGAGGCGCAGAAAGTTGGTATCCCAATTATTAGTTTGTCTGGTTCTGATAACGATTTGCGTGGTATTGATTATCCGATTGTTATCAATGATGCTAATATTTCCAGTTTGGCGATTGTTCTTGAGCAATTAGCCATGGCTTATGAGCGGGGGCGACTGTTAGTTCCTTCCCTACCTGAAGCCGAAGTTGGAGTCGAAGAGACGGCTCCGACGCTTGCTTAAAATTTATGATCAGCATTGAACAAATTAAAACTTTGCGCGATAAGACTGGTATTTCCATTGCTCAATGCAAAAAGGCTCTGGAAGCTACCGGTGGTGATATGGATAAGGCGATGGTAGCGCTCCGCGAGGCGGGCATGGCGATGGTGGAAAAGAAGTCGGGTCGCGCCTTGGGGGCGGGTGTTATTGGTGTTTATCTACACACTGATAATGCTCTGTGCTCCTTGGTGGAGTTGGCTTGTGAGACTGATTTCGTAGCCAAGAATCCTGATTTCAAGACCTTGGCAGATAATTTAGCTATGCATGTCTCCGCCTTTGCGCCAAGCAATACGGAGGAACTTTTCGGCCAGCCTTTTGTTAAAGATCAATCTTTGACTGTGGAGGAAGTAGTGCGGGGCGCGACCCAAAAGTTTGGTGAACGAGTAGAATTGTCGCGCTTTGAGCGGTTTGCCGTTGGCGAGTAACAATGTTTAATATTTTAATTATCATAGCTACCCTTTCTGGTTTGTCCGTTGTAATTATCTTTGCTCGACAATTTTCCTTTGTTCGGCGAGGCGAGGTATCTGCGTTGAAGACTCAGTCCTTAGGCGAATTAATTCAACAGAGAGTTGATAATTTCTATCATCAATTTTCTTATTTCTTCCGACAACTTCTGCATTATCTTTATTTCTACTCTTTAGTCATTGGTCGATTTTTGATTATGTCTTTCCGTTTCCTCTTGATTCGTGTTGAGCGCAAGTTTTCTTATTTGATTGAAACAACTAGACGGAATAAACACATCAATCGCCAGAAGGGTCAGGTGTCTTTCTTTCTTAGTCGTCTTGATATTAAGGGTGTTGGTAAACAAGCTTCTGTTAGTCAGGGGGAAGTAGTAGAATAAAATAAATAGAATAATTGCCGGCGTAGCTCAGTTGGTAGAGCAACGGTTTTGTAAACCGTAGGTCGTGGGTTCAAGCCCCTCCGCCGGCTCAAGATTTAGGTTTAATTTTAATAAATTATTCTACCTAATTTCTGCTTGGAATTGTTTCTTGGTCTCGGTTTCAATTTGTTGTTGAATCGGTTTAACTTCTTCAGCCGTTAGGGTGCGTTCCATAGAGCGGTAGACGATTCTGTAAGTATAACTCGTTTTTCCTTCACCGAATTTGCTTGGATTTTTATATTTATCTAACAATTCAACTTCTTCGATTAGATCACCGCCTAAGTCCCGGATCAAGTCAAAATAATTATTGGGAATAAAGTCGCTTGGAACAATAAAAGAAATATCGCGAACGATTGGTGGATATTTGGACACTTCCACATATTTTTGCCCTAACTTTAGTTGACGTTTAACACGCTCATCTTGAGACCACAATAGTCTGATGTCTGGCAACTCTAAACTTAAAATTGCTAAGCGCTCGAGCCCGAAGCCGAAGGCCCAACCGGTATATTCTTCCGGATTAACGCCTAATTTCTCTAGAACTTTACCACTGACGACGCCGGAACCAAGAACCTCTATCCAGCGTTCGCCAATTTGAATTTCCATTTCTAAACTGGGATTAGTGTAGGGGAAAGAGTCAGGATTGAAGCGATATTTAATGTTTGGCCCAAAGATGGCTTTAACGATTTTAGTTAAAATATCTTGCAAATCATCACTAGTGATGATTTTTTCTTCACGACGACAAAGAAACCAGCCGTCCATTTGATGGAAAATGTTCATGTGATTGCGATCAATCTCGTCTTTGCGATAGACTTTGCCATAAGAGAGAGCGCCGAGGCTCTTACCTTCAGCTAAGTTTTGCCTGACGGCTTCTTCTTGTAAGTAGTAATACCACATAACGGTGGTGTGGGTTCGGAGAATATGCTTGTCGTCAACATAATAAGTATCAGAACGGGATCGCGCTGGATGTTCTGGAGGAAAATCAAATAAGTCAAAGCAAATGTCAGCTGGAATAATTTCTGGCGCTATGACCGTGTCAAAGTTTTCAAAATCTGGTAGTTCTGTTATTCGTTTGACTAATTCGGCGATGGGGTGATCTGTAGTTTGAGTCAAGTCAGTCATGGCTAGAAAACGCTTTATTCGCGCTGCCTCCTGATCTTGACGGGATTCTAGAATTTCCCTGAGACGCTTCTCATCTGGTGATTTGGCAATAATTTTCATTTTGTTTAGTTTAAATTTACCAGATTTCTCTGTTGACGGGAAGGGGGTGCATTGCCACCCTAAGTATGCTATAATAATCATTATTCAAGAAGATAAATAGAAGATAAATAATGGCTGATCTGCAGAAAAAAGCTCGTAAATACGATGCGGAAGATATCCTTGTATTGGAGGGTCTTGAGCCGGTGCGTAAGCGACCTGGAATGTACATCGGTTCTACTGGCCCTGATGGTCTCCAGCATCTCTTAGTAGAAATTTTTGACAACTCTCGTGATGAGGCCATGAATGGTTCTTGTAACGAGATTGAGGTGGCTTTGTTGCCAGGCCACGCGGTACGCGTGGCCGATAATGGCGCCGGTATCCCCACGGCGCCTCATCCTAAAACGAAAGTTTCAGCTCTGGAAACGGTCATGACGGTTCTGCATGCTGGTGGAAAATTTGAGGGCAAGGGGTACAACATCGCTGGTGGTCTCCATGGTGTTGGTGCCTCCGTCGTTAACGCCCTGTCAACTTGGCTGGAGGTAATCGTCCATCGTGACGGTGGCAAATTCTTCCAACGCTACGAACGGGGGGTGAGGAAATCTCCGGTTAAAAAAGTTGCTAGTTCTAAAATTACTGGCACGATTGTTACCTTCCAACCTGATCCGACAATTTTCTCCGCGACAATCTATGATTGGGAGCGAGTGATTAATCATTTGCGTGGTCAAGCCTATTTGGTTAAAGCTTTGCGCGTCAGAGTTATCGACCTGCGTGGTTATCAAGGTGAGATTGCTGGTGATGAGGTGTTATTTCTACACGAACTTAAGTTAGAATCGCCATCACACACTTTTTATTTTGAGGGTGGCCTATTATCTTTGGTGCAATTTTATAACCAAAATGAAAAGCCGGTTCACAAAAATATTTTTTATACGGAAAAAGAAATTAACGATATCCATATCGAAATCGCTTTTCAGTATGTTGACGACATTGCCCCTAGTGAATTCAGTTTTACTAATAATACTGCTACACCAGAGGGTGGAACGCATTTGACTGGTTTTCGCACCGCTCTTACTCGTAGTTTAAATGATTATGCCCGTAAAAATAATTTATTAAAAGAAAAAGACGGCAACTTTACTGGCGATGATGTTCGCGAGGGTTTAACCTCTGTGGTGTCGGTTCAGTTGCGTAATCCGCAATTCGAAGGACAGACTAAGGCTAAATTAGGCAACGTGGAGGTTAGGGGAGCGGTGGAAACAGCTTTCGGCGAAGCCCTCGCTCTCTTTCTGGAAGAGAATCCCGAAGATGCTCGGTTGATTATTGGCAAAGTTTCCTTAGCTTTGCGAGCGCGTTTGGCCGCCAAAGCGGCCAAGGATAGCGTTTTGCGTAAGGGAGCTCTCGAGGGAATAACTTTGCCTGGTAAATTGGCTGATTGTCAGACTCGCAAGGCTGAAGAGGCCGAATTATTTATTGTTGAGGGTGATTCGGCCGGTGGTTCCGCCAAGCAAGGTCGGGATAGAAGAACGCAAGCGATCTTGCCCCTGAAGGGTAAAATTTTGAATGTGGAGAGATATCGTTTAGATAAAGTTCTAGCCTTCGTTGAAATTAAATCATTGATTATTGCCCTAGGCACTTCTATCGTTGACAGTTTCGATATTGGTAAATTGCGTTATCATAAAATTATTATTGCCACCGACGCGGATGTTGATGGCTCTCACATCAGGACTTTGCTTCTGACCTTGTTTTATCGCTACTTTAGACCTCTGATCGAAAGTGGTTATATTTATATTGCTCAACCGCCTTTGTATAAAATTCGTCGAGGCAAAGAAACTCACTATGCTTATTCGGAATTAGAGAAAACTAAAATTCTTAAGGGTTTAGCTGATGGATCGAATACTCAAAGATACAAGGGTTTGGGTGAGATGAATCCAGAAGAGTTGTGGGAGACAACAATGGATCCTTCTAAACGTATTCTTAAACAAGTTGCCGTGAATGAGGTCGAAGAGGCTGACAAAATCTTTACTGTTTTGATGGGTAACGAAGTAGAACCTCGTAAAATCTTCATCCAATCTCACGCCAAAATGGCCAATTTGGATATTTAAACTATTTAAGATAAACTTAGAGAAGAATTAGAAAGGGGGTGGTGAATATGGCTCGGAAGGTTCGTCGGACTAAGAAAAACCGGAATAGCTGGATCTGGCCTGAATGGTGGTGAACCACCGCTCTCGCGCGTTCTCATTGGGGCGTGCGAGAGTTTTTATTTTTGCCCTTACAAATTATAAATATTTATAAATATGTTGAGTGATTAAATTCGGTTCCGGATCTCGGTTTTCAGTTTTTTGATTAAATCTTTGACCGTTAGTTCCTCCAACTTTCCCTGATCGCGAGATTCTATTGTTAATTTTTCTTCTCTCGTTTCTTTGTCACCAATAATGACTAGATAAGGAATTTTTTCTATTTTTGCTTGGCGAACTTTTTTGCCCAAAGTTTCATTACTTTCATCAAGTTTAACCCTGATCTCATTTTGTATTAATTCACCCAGAACCTTTTTAGAAAAATCTAAGTGCTTATCACTGATTGGTAAGATTTTAACTTGTACTGGCGCTAGCCATAAGGGAAAGGCACCGGAGTAGTGCTCAATTAGAAAGCCAATCAGACGTTCGTGAGTGCTTAGAGGGGCGCGATGGATACAAAGTGGTGTTTTTTCTTTGCCCTGTTCGTCAGTATAAGTGAGGTTAAATCGCGCCGGCACGGCAAAGTCAACCTGATTGGTGGCTAAGGTGAATTCTCGTCCAATAGCACTCCAGATTTGAACATCGATCTTTGGCCCATAGAAAGCTGCTTCGTCTTCTACTTCCACGAAAGAAACCTTTAATTCTTGGAGTGATTGGCGAACCATTTCTTCTGTTTTGAGCCACAGCTTTGGTTCATTGATATATTTTTTTCCTAATTTTTCTACGCTATGTTTGGATAGTCTCATCACATACTTATTGATATTAAAGATTCGGAAATATTCTAGATACAGGTTAATAACCGCCTTGAACTCATCGAAAAATTGTTCTTCAGAACAATAGATATGAGCATCGTTCATGTGTAAAATGCGTGCCCTCATCAAGCCGAATAATTCTCCAGATTTCTCGTGTCGATAACAAGTGCCGTATTCCGCTAATCGCAAAGGCAAATCGCGATAACTTTTTGGCTTAGTCGCAAAGATTTTATGGTGATGTGGACAATTCATTGCTCGGAGATAATAAGAAGAACCGTCGTATTCCATTGGGGGGTACATGCTTTCTTTGTAGTAAGGCAGATGGCCACTCTTGATGTAGAGTGATTCTTTGGCAATATGAGGTGAGCATACTCGTTGATAGCCTGCTCTAGTTTCAGTTTCCTTGGCTAATTTTTCTAATTCCTCAATTAATATTGTGCCATTAGGAAGCCAGAGAGGCAGTCCCGGTCCAACATCGTCATCAAAAGTAAACAAATCGAGTTCTTTGCCTAGCTTGCGATGATCGCGCTTCTCGGCCTCGACCTGCTGAGCGATATAATTATCGAGTTCTTGTTTGCTAGCAAAAGCGAGGCCGTAGATTCTGGTTAGCATTTTATTACTCTCATCACCGCGCCAGTAGGCGCCGGCCACACGATCAAGTTGGAAAGCGCGTGGGTCAATTTCGGTCATCGAATTGACGTGCCCGCCACGACAGAGATCAATAAATTTATTTTTGCCAGTTCCGGAGGTGTAAATTGTGATGACTTCTTTCTTGGTAACCAGCTCATCAATCATTTCTAATTTATAAGGATTATCGGCAAAAATTTTCCTTGCCTGGGCTGGAGAAATTTTTTCACCACTAAATTTATCCCAGTGGGGAAGCAGTTCACGCATCTTGGCCTCAATTTCCGCCAAATCTTCCGTACTAATCTTGCTCGGTAAATCAAAGTCGTAGTAGAAACCGTCATCAATAGCTGGTCCGATGGTTGCTTTAGCCTTAGGCCACAACTCAATTACTGCCGCTGCCAAGAGGTGGGCCAGAGAATGTCGCTGGCGAATTAATTTATCTTGATTTTTATCTGGTTCCATAATTAATGTGACTACTATAGCATAATTTAGCAAAAGGTGGTATGCTACAGCTTGGCTTGTTGCCCTTTGTATCTCGGTATGTCTTAGTGTTTTTTGATCTAACACCACAGAAAGGCAGGTGTTCCATGTCCGCAGCTGCTGTGTCCCGGTCCCACTATAAGCATCTGGCTCGCCTCCGTGATCTCGCGGTCTTGGGTCGTATCCTCGATTTTCTAGACGAATACGGCATCATGTCTGTTTTCTTTGGTGCTAAAAAGATGAGGGGGTTGTCGGGGGGAATGATCTCTAGAATGTTTGGTGGAGGTGGACCCTGGAACAACCACTGCACTCTCTTCGACTGGCTGGAGGATCTGGCCCAAAGAGGCCTGATCGAGAATCACGATCGTGAAGGTTACCGCCTGACTCCGGCTGGTCGTCAGTATCTGAAGGATCTCCGCGCCAAGTCGGATCCAGCACTTCTGCTCTCGGCCTGAACCTTGCCAGAGGCGAGTTTCGTTTCTTCCCACCCCGCTCTCATCGAGAGCGGGGTGATCTTTTTACAGCTCTTTAATTCCGTCTACCACAATACTCGGATCACCATTTCTCATCGACAAACGACCCCTGATGGCCACGCATTTTTCTGGCAGAATAATATTCTTCTGTTCAGCGAAAAGGCTAGAGAAGAAGACCAACTCAATAGTGCCGGTGTAGTCTGATAATTTAGCGAAAGCCATTTGGTCGCCCTTCTTGGTATAAATTGGTCTAATTTCTTCTAGTAATCCTCCAAGAATAATCATTGTTCCTTCTTTGGTTTCCCTGGCTTGTTTAATTGTTTGATTACTATTTTTCATTTTCTCTTTGAAGGCGTCTAGGGGGTGGCCGGAAACATAGAGGCCCAGGAGCTCTTTTTCCCAAACCAAGCGCTCTCCGTCACTAGCCTTAGGACCTTCTTTGAGTTTGAGTTGTGGCGCGCTGCTTGGATCTTTCATTAAACCAAATAATGAAGATTGATTGTCGCCAGTTTTCACCGCGTCTTGGTGGAAGATCAAGAGATTGTCTAAGTTATAGAGTAGTTGCCCTCGTTCTTCGTTTAAGCTATCAAGCGCGCCGGATTTGATTAACGCTTCTAAAGATTTTTTATTAAGGTTGCGATGTTTAACTCGTTCTAGAAATTTGGCGATAGAATCAAATTTACCTGACGCCTTTCTTTCTTCCACAATCGCGTCAGCTATTTCTGTTCCTAAATTTTTAATCGTGTAGAGACCGAAGCGGATTTTGTCACCACTTGAATCTTTGATTACTGTAAAGTTTCCGTAACTCTCATTAATGTCCGGAGGTAAGACTGGCAACTTCATCCGCACACATTCGGAGATTATTTCTGTCACTGTTTCCGTATTGCCAGATTCAGCGGAGAGAGCGGCCGTCATATATTCAGCGGGGAAATTAGCTTTCATGTAGGCTGTTTGGTAAGCCACTCGGCCATAGCTGGCGGCGTGAGCTTTGTTGAATCCGTAAGCGGCAAAGGGTTGGATTAGTAGCCAAAGTTCTTTGGCTTTCTTGCTACTCATGCCGTTTTTAATTAATCCTTCCATTAATTTCTTTTCCTGGGCGGCCATTTCCTTAGGAATTTTTTTACCCATCGCTTTGCGGAGTTTATCGGCTTCGGTCCAAGAATAACCGCCAAGCTGGATCGCAATTAACATCACGTCGTCTTGATAAGTTAAAACACCGAAGGAGTGTTCGAGGATCGGCTTCATCCTGTCGTCTAGGTAGTGGATCAACTTTGGATTATGTTTGCGTCGGATGTATTCAGGGATAGATTCCATTGGCCCCGGTCTGTAGAGGGCCACCATGGCGTTGATATCGTGGATAGTGCTTGGTTGTAATTCCTTAAGCCATCTGGTCATGCCGGAGCCGTTTAGTTGGAAGAGACCGATAGTCTCACCGCGCGCTAGCATCGCGAACGTTCTCTCGTCGTTTAGAGGGATTTTTTCAATATTGATTATTTTGCCTGTTGTCTGTTTCGTTAACTTAATCGCTTCTTCTAAAATTGATAAATTCCGAATTCCCAGGAAATCAAATTTAAGCAGGCCGACATTATCTTCATCAACCGAGTACATGTCATATTGGGTAATAATCTTCCCACCCTTAGGGTCAAGTTGGAGTGGCACGTGATAATCAAGCGGTTCGGGAGAGATCACCACGCCAGCGGCATGAACCGAGATGTGTCTGGGATTACCTTCGATTTTTTTTGCCAGGTCAATGATTTCTCTCGTGTTTGGATCTGCGTCGTATAATTCTGATAATTCCGGAGTCATCTCCATTGCTCTAGTTATCGTCATGGGGAAGCCTTGAGAGCCTGGCGGAATTAATCGAGAGAGTTTGTCACCAACCGTGTAGGGATGACCCAAGGCTCTGGCAATATCGCGAACAGCGCCACGCGCCATCATGGAGCCAAAAGTTCCGATTTGGGCCACATGATCGGCGCCGTATTTTTGTTTTACATAATCTAATATTTCCTCTCGGCGTTTGTCAGCGAAGTCCATATCAATATCCGGCGCCGAGGGTCTGTCGATGTTTAGAAATCGTTCAAAAGGTAGTCGATATTCTAGAGGGTCAACATTGGTGATACCGATTAAATAAGAAACGAGAGAGCCGGCTGCGGAGCCACGAGTGTTGGTAAATATCCCCATTTTTCTCGCTTGATTAACAATATCAGAAACTGTCAGAAAGTAGGGCGAGTAACCTTTTTTTGTAATCACTCCCAACTCATAATCAACGCGCTTGTTAGCCTCTTCTGTGAGGGCTGGCTTTTCTTGTTTATAATTATTTAAAGCTGTCGTGGCTAATTTGGATAACTCTTGATCGTAACTAGAGCCTGGTGAAATAGGAAAGTTGGGGAAGCGCCATTTGCCTAATTCCAATTCTAAATTACATTGCTCGGCAATTTTTACGGTATTAGTTACCGCCTCCGGAGTGTCTTGGAAATATTCCTCCGCTTGCTTGTGGCTAATAAAAGAGAAGTTTTCTTCAATATTAGAAAAGCGTCGAGATTCGTCAAAGCGATTAGTTTGGATGGCAATTAAAGTGTCGTGAGCCTTATTGTCTTCAGGATTCAAGTAGTGCGCGTCTTGAGTTGCCACTAGTGGTATGTTTAACTTTTTCGCTAATTTGATCGTTTCTTCTTTGATTTCTAATTGTCGTTCCAGTTTGGGATGATGCATTATCTCGAGATAATAATTTCCTTTGCCAAAGATTTCTTGATGTTCTCGAGCAACTTCTTCGGCTTTTTGCTCATCTTTATTCCACAGCGCGCGTGATAATTCTGACCCCAAACAACCAGAGAGACAAATTATTCCTTCGTGATACTTCCGCAATAATTCTTTATCTACTCGCGGTTTATAGTAGTAACCCTCTAAGTTAGACAGGGTCACTAATTTAATTAAATTGCGATAGCCAGTTAAATTTTGAGCAAGTAAAGTCAGATGATAGCGTCGACTGTCAATATTCGGTTCTTTGTCGAAGCGCCCGCGGATTGCTACGTAAGCCTCTAGGCCAATAATCGGTTTAATCTCATTCGCGCGACAGATTTTATAAAATTCAATCGCTCCGTACATATTGCCGTGGTCGGTCAAGGCGATCGCTGGCATATCATATTCTTTGGCTTTAGCAACCAATTCATTCAAGCGGGAGAGGCCGTCAAGCAGGGAATAATTAGAGTGATTGTGGAGGTGAACGAAATTGGCCATCTTAGGCAGATTATAACAATTTTTTGTGATAATCTTAAGGCGTGGAGAAATGTCTCTATTTGGCGGGTATAGATGAGGCTGGTCGAGGCGCTCTCGCCGGGCCGGTGGCGGTGGGAGTGGTGGTGTTTGGCATTAGTTCTAAGAAGTTGAAATTTGATATTCGTCACTTGCCACCACTTCGAGATTCTAAGCAATTAAGTCCTAAACAAAGAGAAATTTGGTTTGAGTGGCTAAAAAGAGAGCAGGCGAGAAAGCACCTCTTTTTTTCTGTTGGTCTGACTAATGCCAGAACAATTGATCAGTCAGGAATTGTTCCAGCTATTCGTTTGGCAACCACTCGCGCTTTACATAAATTAGAACGCCGTCTCGTCTTGTCGCCTCAAGCCACTCAAATTTTTTTGGATGGCGGATTAGTGGCGCCACTTAAGTATTCTTGTCAGTGGGCCATCGTCCGTGGTGATGAAACTGAACCAATTATCACTTTGGCTTCTATTGTGGCTAAGGTTAGTCGAGATGCCACCATGCGACTTCTAGCTAAGCAATATCCAAATTATCAGTTAGATAAACACAAAGGCTATGGTACCCGCGATCATTATGACCAATTGCGTAAACACGGTCTCTCGGTGATTCACCGGCGTTCTTTTTTGTCTCGGTCTGGTTTATAGTTGCGTAATTAAACAAAATCGTCTATAATCTCTGCATGGTTATTCGAATGCGACACACTCGGGCTCATACGGCCAATCGGCGCTCTCACCACGCGCTTAAGGCTTTACCGCTGACCAAATGTTCCAAATGTGGAACAATGGCTTTGCGACATCGAGCTTGTTTGTCTTGCGGTACTTACCGGGGACGCGAGGTGGTTAATGTTTTAGCTAAACAAGAGAAGCGATCAGCGAAGCAGTCCAAATTAGCTAAAGCTAAGTAAAGTAAGTCACATTTCGAATCAGCGAATCAATAAGATTTTTGTAAACTAAATGGCTAATCGGCATTTATCGAGAAGCATTGCCATCCAGTCTCTCTTCGAGTGGGACTTTAATGGTCACGCCGACAATCAATTGTCGGCAATCGTTCAGCGCAATGTTGAGGAGTTCGCCGGCGATTCGGAAGACGACAGTTTCATCACTTCTTTAATTAATGGCGTTATTAAAACGCGCGACAAGTTAGATTTAATTATCGCTAAGGCGGCGCCGGAGTGGCCGATGGAGCAAATCGCTGTGACTGATCGTAATGTTCTGCGTATTGGTCTATACGAGCTACTCTTCGCTGATCAGAAAGATGTTCCCGCTCGAGTGGCAATTAACGAGGCGATAGAATTAGCTAAAACTTTTGGTGGTGAAAATAGCGGTAAGTTTGTCAACGGCGTTCTTGGCGCGGTTTATAAAGAAATGGGTGAGCCGGGTAAAGATGATGTTCCGGCTAAGAAAAAGAGAATTAAAGATATTCCTTATGAACAAATGCCGATTGAGAAATTGGGTGGCGCTGTGGTTTATTATCGTGAAGGGGATCAGATTTATTTGGCTCTGGTCCACGACATTTTTGGTTACTGGACTTTGTCTAAAGGTGGTGTGATTGCGGGAGAAAATTTCCCGGAGGCAACGAAACGAGAAGTTAAAGAGGAGATGTCTCTTGATGTCGAAGTTAAAGACAAGTTGGGAGAAAATGAGTATATTTCTTCTGATCCGCAGAAAGGTAAAATTAGAAAGCAAGTTTGTTATTTCCTGGCTGAAGCTAAAAATCGCGAACAATTGTCCTTGACTCCCAATGGTGGATTGGATGAAGCTCGTTGGTTCCCCTTGGCTGAAGTTTCAGAATTAAAAATATATGACGACGTTGTGCCGTTTATCACTAAAGCCGCTAAATTATTGCTTAATTCACCAACTCATCATGTCTCAACCTAATTTCTCGGAATTTGCCGAACGAATTAATATTAAATTTAATCAGCTTGATATCTTAACTCAAGCCTTCTTACATCGTTCTTATTTAAACGAACATCCGGAAGTCAAATTAGAACACAATGAGCGTTTAGAGTTTCTTGGTGACGCAGTTTTGGAATTAATTGTCACTGAACATCTCTATCTTAAGTATCCCAAGCGCAATGAGGGTGAACTGACCTCTTTTCGAGCCGCTCTGGTTAACACTGACACTTTAAGCTTGGTGGCTGGTCAGCTTGGTTTGGATAAGTTCCTCCTCCTTTCTCGAGGTGAGGCCAAGGATAACGGTCGAGCTCGTCAAACGATTTTGGCTAATACTTTTGAAGCGGTAACCGGAGCCATTTATCTCGATCAAGGCTATGAAGCTGTTAAGAGTTTTATGACCCAAGTTTTATTTCCCTTGACTGAAGAAATTGTTTCTAACAATCTATGGCAGGATGCGAAAAGTCATTTCCAAGCCAAGGCGCAAGAGCTTGCGGATACCACGCCGGCTTATCGAGTCTTATCAGAAGCTGGTCCGGATCATGACAAAGTTTTTAAGGTTGGCTTATACATCGGTGAGGATTTGATCGCCACCGGCACCGGTTCCTCCAAACAACGCGCCGAGCAAGAAGCCGCGCGCGCTGGTTTGAATACCAAGGGATGGGATAAATAGATATGCGCCTAAAACGTCTAGAATTATCGGGCTTTAAATCTTTCGCCAATAAGACGACCTTCCTTTTCGAGGCGCCGATTACGGCGATTGTTGGTCCTAACGGCACTGGTAAATCTAATTGCGCGGAAGCTTTCCGCTGGGTTTTGGGCGAGCGCTCAATGAAGTCTTTGCGGGTTAAGCGTGGCAGTGGTGAAGACCTAATTTTCAATGGCGGTTCGCGGAGCAATACGGCGCGAGTTAATCGTGCTGGAGTCTCTTTAGTTTTCGACAATCAGGACAGGAAGTTTGATCTCGATTTTGACGAAGTGATTGTGACGCGCGAGGTTTATCGTGACGGTAGTAATGCTTATCTAATTAACGGCTCAACGGTTCGCTATCGTGACATTATTGAATTACTAACAGCAGTTTCTCTTGGCACTTCTGATCACTTTATCGTTAATCAGGGTGATGCTGATCGTATTCTAAGCGCTAGTCAGTCAGAACGACGGGTGATGATTGAAGATGCTTTGGGACTCCGTCTCTATCAGTGGAAAATTGAAGAAAGCGAGAAGAAGCTGGCCAAGACGGAAGCCAATTTGGCCCAAGTAGAATCATTGCGTCGCGAACTGGCTCCTCACTTGCGGTTTTTGAAGAAGCAAGTTGAGCGAGTTGAGCAGGCTGATCGTTGGCGTCTGGATCTGAAGAGTCGTTATTTGGAATATTTAACTCGAGAAGAAAATTATTTAAAATCTGAAAGACAAAAATTGGTGGAAGCAGAAGCCTCGCCCTTGGCGGAATTGAAGGACTTGGAGGGTAGGTTATCTAGTCAGAATCAAAATGAATCGCAATCGGCTCTAAGTTTAGACTATCAAACTAAACTAAAATCTCTCGAGAGTGAGTCTCACAGCTTGCTCTCTAAACAGAATGAATTGGGTCGTCAATTGGGTCGATTGGAAGGGATGATGGAGATTAAATCAGAAGCGTTACAATCAGTGGTGGCCGAAGAAGAGCGAAGTTTTTCTTACGGCGAAGTGAAGGCTTTCACCGAGGCGGTGACGATCGAAGTGACGCAAGCGGAATCTCTATCTGATCTTGATTCTATTAAAAGTTTTTTAACAAGAATTCGTGATTTGGTTAAAAACTTTTTTCAATCGCGAGAGTCTGGTGATGTTAATAACACTAAGACTGAAGAATTAGCTGAAATTAAAAATCAACATCAGTCTCTAGAAAAAGAATTGGCTATTTTGGCTAAGCGAGAGCTGGAATTGCAGGCTCAAAAAAGTGAACTTAATCAATTGCTCTTGGCCGAGAGTGCCAAAACTCGCGAACAAGAGCGCGAGGTTTATGAGTGGCGCGCTCGCCAAAGTGAGTTAAGGGCGACTCTAAGCGTTTTTAGTTCTCGACGAGAAAAATTAGCAATCGAGGAAGAGAATTTTCAGCGCGAGCTAGTTGAGGCAGAAGTCTTGGTTGGTATCGAAATCAGACGTTATCGTGAGCTATTTGTTGGCGATGTGAGTGATGGAGAATTGCGAGATCAGCAGGAGGATAGACGTCGGCAAATTGAGAGAATCAAGATCAAACTAGAAGATATGAATGTGGACGGCGGAGATATTATGAAGGAGTATCAAGAAGCAACGGAGCGCGATGATTATCTAGGGCGCGAAGTGGCCGATCTGCAACAAGCTTCCGTAACCTTAGGACGCATTATTGCGGAATTAAAACAAAAGATCGATTTAGAGTTTATGGAAGGTTTGGCTCGGGTTAATAACCACTTCCAAGAATTCTTTTCTTCCATGTTTGGCGGTGGTTCGGCCAACTTGGCGATAATTAAAGAAAAGATCCAAAGGACTGTAAGTCTCGACGAAGAAAATGGAGATGGAGATGAAGATTCGACAATTTCTAAATTATTACAATCTGATGATAATAAGACTAGCCAGATGAAAGAGGGAATAGAAATTAAGGTTAGCTTGCCTCGCAAAAAAATTAGAGACCTAGAAATGCTCTCCGGTGGCGAACGAGCTTTGACCTCTATTGCTTTACTCTTCGCCATGTCCCAAGTCAATCCGCCACCCTTCCTTATTTTAGATGAAACTGATGCCGCTTTGGACGAGGCTAACTCTCGCAAATATGGCGAGATGGTGGAGAATTTAGCTAAGCATTCCCAATTAATTTTAATTACTCACAATCGTGAGACGATGTCGCATGCCGGCATCATCTATGGCGTGACTATGGGTGGAGAGGGGATGTCTAAACTCTTATCTATTAAGTTTGACGAAGCTGTCAGCTACGCTAAGTAATTGTCTATTTATTTTGTATAAAAAAACCCCATCCGCCTGGCGGATGGGGTAGAGTGGGACAGTACGCCGATCGTCTTTTTGAGGTGACAGGAGTCTCCTCGTCCCGACTCTGGAAAATTAACCCGGCGCATAGGCATTCTCGTTCTTCAGAACAGAACAACCATCGCGCTGGGTAAAAGAACAAATGGGGGGCAAAACTCCTTTCGTCTCCGAAGAGACATGCTGTGAATCGCACCCCCTTCAGAAAATTCAAGTGAGCTTAAATTCTCTGAAGGGGGCCCAGCATCTTATATGATGCTGGGCGGAACCGAAGTGACGTAGGACAGCCCGACAGTCGTCTGCGCTTTTTAAGCACGAACACGTCTAACTTCGTCCTCTAAGCCACCTCGGTGTTATCGGCCTTTTCCATCGCCAAGGCCAGAGCGGTCCACTCTCGCCAGAGCCACTCCGTGAATTTGGTCAGCGTCCGCCAAGTGGCCATCCTGTGGATATGGGCCTTGGTGTAGCGACGCTTTCCGGTCTTCGGGTTGATTTCCTCCGGATGCTGGAGAGCGAATTGCTCTTTGTACCTCCGGAGCATTTCGCCCCAAGGAGTCTCCGGCCGACGATTGAATTGGTCGCCAAGCAGAAAGAGCGCCTGCCGAGCTTCGGGGTGCCAATTGGCCACCTCGCCTGCCCGACGACGGGGGAAACGACCGTCCGGTTGGACCGCCACGCCACAGAAACTCTTGAGTTTGGCGGGGGTGGGGAATCGGCGGATATCGCCGATGGCGACAAAGAGTCGGGTGACAATCATTGGACCGCAACCTCGGAGGGGGACGAAGAGTCGCCGGTAGACCGGCAACTTTTTGAGGATTTTCTCCACCTCGGCGATTCGCTGTTTTTCCTCTTTCACCAGCTCTTTGAGGATGGAGTCGTTGGCCTTGGTCTCCAAGAAGAGCGCTTTCAAGGTCCGCTCCGGCGCCAAGTTCTCACTGACAAAGACTTGGCCGACGAGACGCTGGAAGAGCCTTTGTTCGCAGGCGATCCGAGCCTTCATTGCATCAGTTCGACTCCGCCAAGCGATTTGGAGACGGATTTGGTCCAGGTCCACCTGTCGCATGGGCAGGAAGAGGCTTGGCTGTTCCCGAGCCAGTTGGGTTAGGAGTTTGGCGTCGTCCTTCTTGTTGCCATCCCCGCGCGCTTGGGAGAGGGTTCTGGGAGTGCAACGGATAATCCGCGCCCCATCACCCAACTTCTCGCATTGGCGGTGGATGGCAAAGGCCAAGTAAGAACCAGATCCGCCCAAGTTCATTGCCACCGTGTCGCCGGGCCTTAGGCCCTCAAACTCGATTGGCACTTGGGTGACCCGCTCCTCGCCGGTTGCCTTGTCTTTCCTTGTCTTGAGGTGATGCTCTAGGAAGGCTCCCAGATCATCTTCCTCCAGAACGCGACGATAGGCGATTGGGAAACGGCCATGGAGGAAGTCCATTTCGTCGGTCTCACTCCCCAGTTCGTAGATCTTGACCTCGCCTTCCTCGGCGATGGCCACGATGGTGGGCCGGGCTTCACCTTCGGCTGTTTGTTTTTGCCGATGGGCAATACCAATTTTTCGCGCCATTTCGGCACTCCTTTCTCGTCCCGTAGGACATTTCGGTTAGACGGGTTACGCGCCCGCAGTTAAGGTACAAAAGTGGTGGGGCAGCGCCTTTGTCGTGCATTGGGCACAGTTCTTTCTTCGCCCCACCTCTGTATCTAAAACTACAGATAAATTTACCTTTGTCAATGGTTTATAAAAAAACCCCATCCGCCTGGCGGATGGGGCAGAGTGGGACAACTCTTCCGTCGTCTTTTTTTTAGACACTCTTGATATCGTCCCGACTCTGGAAAATTAACCCGGCGCAATACTCTGCTCGTTCTTTTAGAACAGCCGCATGCTCGCGCCGGGAGTAAAGAGCAAATGGGGGGCACAGCCTAACCTTCGTCTTCGAAAAGACACATCACGAATCGCACCCCCCCCTGCATAAAACTACCAATAGTTTTTAAATTGTCAAATTGTGAATTTATACAAACACAAAGTCAAGAACTCGATTACTGACATCGGCGCGAATTAATTTAACTTGGATTCTGTCTCCTAGGCGATAGCGACGATTGGTGTTCTTGCCAACCATGGCGTATTTCTTTTCGTCGAAAATATAATAATCATCTTTTAGTTCTGTTAGGCGAACAACGCCCTCGGCTAGAGTTTCCACTTCTTGAACAAAGATACCCCACTTGGCTAAACCGGAGATGGTGGCGCTAAATACTTTGCCAATCTTATCAGTGAGAAATTCTATTTGTTTATAACGAACCGAGTCTCGCTCCGCTTCTTGAGCGGCTAATTCTCGTTGAGAGGAGTGAGTTACCAGAGTCTCATATTGTTCGAGCAATTTGGTTGGTGGTTGGTGGTGTCGTAAATAATAATCAAGCAGGCGATGGACCATCACATCCGGATAACGCCGGATTGGTGAGGTGAAGTGCGCGTAATGATCGAAGGCGAGACCATAGTGGCCCAAATTTTTCATCGAGTAGATCGCCTTGGCCATACTGCGCATGACGGCCGTCTGGATCATCGCTTCTTCCGGTTTGCCATCTACCGCGCGGAGTAGCTCATTGAGTTCTTTGGCAGAAATATCGCCTTGATCTAACTTTAATTTGTAGCCGAGAGGAGTAATAAAGTCAGCTAATTGCTTAAGTCGTTCTCGATCGGGTTGATCGTGAACGCGATAGACGAAGCGCTTGTCGGTATTCTTCACAATTTTTGAAACAAATTCCGCCACCTTACGATTGGCTAAGAGCATTAGATCCTCGATCAAGAGGTGAGAAGCAGTTCGCTCTTTCTTCACCACGCGCAGAGGCCGTCCCTCTTCGTCTAGAACAAACTTAATTTCTGTTGACTCAAAGGCCATCGCTCCGTTGGCCATCTTGTCGGCTCTAAGTTTAAGCGCCACTTTGTTTATCAATTGCAGTTGGCGAGCTAGATCTTGATCCGGTGATTTAGCCTCTGGATTCTGGTCTAAGAGTTTCTGGGCATCCTCATAAGTCAATCGCTTGTTGGAGTGGATAATCGTTCGACCGAACCACTCGTCGATTATTTTGTAATTCTGATCAAAAGTAAAAATTGCCGAAAAAGCTAATTTGTCTTCATTTGGTTTAAGACTACATAGATCATTAGACAAAATTTCTGGCAACATCGGGATAGTCCTATCAACCAAATAGATAGAAGTGGCGCGCTTGATAGCTTCTTTATCTAGAATCGTGTCCGGAAGGACGTAGTGAGCGACATCGGCAATGTGGATACCTATTTCTATGCTGTCACCTTTTGTTTCTAGCGAAATAGCGTCGTCGAAATCTTTCGCGTCAGCCGGATCAATCGTGCAAGTAAATGTTTGACGCAAGTCTCGACGATTTTTTATTTCTTCAACCATGTCCTTCTCCGCGCCAGCTTTAATCAGCTTAGCTTCTTGTTCTACTTCTGGCGGGAACTCGGGTCGGAAGCCTTTATCGTAAATAATAGAGCGCATTTCCGTCTGGTGTTCACCGGGCTTGCCGATAACGAGAAGTACTTCACCAAGCGGATCCTTCTTGGGATCAGTCCACTCGGTGATAGAGACTAGAACTTTGTCACCAGGCTTAGCGCTGTTTAATTTATCTGATGCAATTAAAATATCTTTATAGACTCGCTTGTCGTCAGGGACTAGAAAGTAAGAATTGTTTTCTTGTTCAATAATTCCGACAAATTCTAATCGCTTGCGAGTAATAATTTCTATCACCTTGCCGGTTGGTAATTCTTCCGGCTTGGTCGATAAGATTTCCACCTTAACTGTGTCACCAGGCAGGGCAGTGTTTAATGAACTTGGTTCAATCTCTATTGAGTCGTTGCGGTTGGTGTTACCGTCCGGGCGCACATAACCGACACCTTTGTTAGAGATATTTATTGTTCCTTGAATGTAATTAGACATTATTATTGTTATCTTATAAAAAAATGAGCCTGTTGCCAACCGGTGGTGGTCGACAACAGGCTCGGAGAGAGAACCGTCTCCATGGTCTGGGTGTTTTTAGCCCATGCCCAACAATGGCATTGGGCAATCCGGTTTCGCCGATTGGATGTGTGCGATGGCTTCGAGAGCTTTTCGAAGTTTCGCATCCACCTCTTCCCCAACATTCCGACGGCTGGCTGAAGTGTCTGGCTCCTTCACTTCGCTGAGTTCAAAGGATCCATCCGAGCTTCTCTCCAGTACCAACCGGCGACCTCCGTATGCAAACGGCTGGTCTGGCCACACTTGCATATCTCACCTCACTTTCTGCCCAATAATTGGGCGGTTTGAACTATTCCTCTTACACCATACCTTTATTTCCCCAATTTTGCAATAGTTTGGTCGTTTGTTTTGATTGACTGATTTTTTTGCTTCTGCTATTATACCAGCCATGTTAAAGATTAGATTACAGCGAGTTGGACGCAAGAATGACCCATCATTTAGAGTGGTGGTTACAGAGGCGCGTAAGGATTCCCAGAGTGGCAAATTTATTGAGATCCTCGGCTCTTATGATGCTCGTTCGACTCTTGCTGGCAAACCTCGTCCGGTTAGTTTGAAGGCTGATAGAATCAAACACTGGATTTCTCTTGGCGCTCAAACTTCCGATACGGTCCATAATCTCTTAGTAACTCACAAAGTTATTGATGCGAAGAAGATTAATGTTTTACCTTCTCGTCCACCGGCTAAAGTGGAAGAGGCTAAGGCTGTTGAAGCACCAGCAGAAGTATCAGTAAAAGCTCCAGTCGAAACGCAAGCAGAAGTAGCTACAGAACCAACGGTTGTTTAATCTCTCGATTAAGTTATAATTAATATCGCTTATGTTAAGCAAGTTGTTACTAATTAATGTAATTTTTTTTGATGTTTAAATTTACAAAACTTTTCAGTCTATTATTAATTTTCAGCGCGGTTCTTCTAGCCCCCTCTGTAACCATTGCCGATGGCCCCTCTCCAGCAACCGGTTCCGGCACAGTAGAGGACCCTTATGTCATCACTGATGTTGACGAACTTAATTTAATTAGAAACAATCTATCAACCCACTACATTCTTGGTAACAACATTAACGCTTCTGCTACGGAAACTTGGAACGAAGATCCGGAAAATCCTGGCACTTACTTTGGCTTTGAGCCGATAGGGGATAATATGGTGCCGTTTACGGGGACTCTTGATGGGCGGGGATATGTTATTACTGACTTGTATATTGACTTGTTTTCAGAATTTGGTTCTTATGTTGGCTTGTTCGGTTTTATTGGTGATTCTGGTTTGATAGATAATTTAAGATTGGAGGATATCTCAATAAGTAGTTGGAACTATTTGGGTGGTCTTGCTGGATATAATTATGGCACCATAACTCGAAGTTATACAACCGGAAGTGTTGTTGGCGGAGGAGCTGAAGTCGGTGGTCTAGTCGGGGGTAATTATGGTGATATAGAGAATAGTTATTCTACTGCTAGCGTGAGTAGTAATCCTGAACTTGGTGCCGAAGTTGGTGGTTTAGTTGGTGTCCATTATGATGGCGTTGTAAATAATTCTTATGCTACTGGTGAGGTTGCTGGAGCGCGATATGTAGGAGGATTGATCGGTATGAACGTTGGAACTGTTTCTAATTCTTATTCTACTGGTAATGTTTCTGGTAATGAGTTTGTTGGTGGCTTGACTGGAATAAGCGAGTACCCTCCTTCTAACTCTTTCTGGGACACTGAAGCTTCCGGACAGGAAACAAGTGCGGGTGGTACCGGCAAGACTACGGAAGAGATGAAGAATGTTGCAACTTTTACCGATACGAGTACGGAAGGATTAGACGATCCTTGGGACTTCATTGCCAACCCCAACGACGACGAAGCTGATGAAAACATTTGGCACATCTCGCCTGGTATTAACGATGGTTATCCTTTCTTGGTTTCTTTCTATAATAATTCACCAAATATTCCCGAAAACTTAGGTCCGGAAAATTTAACTGATGGTTCTGTCACTGAATTAAGCAATCCTCAATTTACTTTTGATTTGAGTGATCCCGATAATAATGATACTATTCGTTTCCAAATTCAGATAGCTACCCTTGATGATTTTTCTTCCCTTGTTGTTGATTACATTTCCACCTTAAGTATGGAAGGGGAGAGATCTTTTACTATTGGTCAAGGTGGTAGTTATGTTGTCGGCGAAGAAGGTCAAACTCTGTCGGAAGGCGATTATTATTGGCGCGTTCGAGCCTTAGATGATTTCGGCTCTTTCTCTGACTGGGTGATGGCCAATGATGGTGAAATCGCTTTTGAAGAAATCCTGTCTTTCACTGGTGAAGGCTCTGGCACCCTAGAAGACCCCTATGTCATTACTACTGTTGACGAACTTCAGCTGATGGCCAGTGATCTCTCCGCCCATTACATTCTCGGCAACGACATTGACGCTTCTGCTACCGAAACTTGGAATGACGGTGCTGGTTTTGTTACTATTGGCGACTCCGATAATCAATTTACTGGATCTATTGATGGCCAAGGTCATGTTATCAGTAATCTCCACATCAACAGACCAGAAGAATATAACCGCGCTTTAATTTATGGTTTAGGTGAGGCAGGTGAAATTATGAATCTTGGTCTTGATAATGTTAATTTCATTGGCCTTTCAACTGTTGCTGGTTTGGTCGGCGATAGTTTCGGTACTATTTCCGGAGTCTATGTTTCTGGCTCTCTATTTGGCTCTATGGCGGTTGCGGGGTTGGTAGATCGGAATATGGGAGGTAATATTTCCAACTCTTACTTCGAAGGTTCTATCGAGTCTGCTGAAGTGTGGGGCGTTGGTTTGGTGCGAGAAAATTACGGCACTATTACTAATACTTATTCCACGGGCCCCATTTCTGTAGAATTTTTTGGACTCTGTGGTTTGGTTTGCAGTGATAATTATTCCTCCGAAGAAGGCCCGGAATTTTCTGGAATCACCAACTCTTTCTGGGATACGGAAACCAGTGGCGTGACTGAATCAGATGGCGGCACTGGCAAAACCACAGCCGATATGAAAACTCTCGCCACCTTCACCGACTGGGACATTGTTCTTAACGCTGATTATGTTAACGAAACCTGGTTCATTGACGAAGGTAATGATTATCCTAGACTAGGTTGGCAATGGGTGGAACCGGAACCAGAGCCCGAACCAGAACCAACTCCTCGCCGTTCTCGTCGTCCCAGCTTTGCTATTTCTACTCCTCCGCCTGTTGTTCCACCAACATCACCAACACCTACTCCTCCCGTCACCGGCTTAACCTCTAACCAAATCCAAAGTACTCTCAACTTCCTCCGGGCTCTCAACCTAGACTCTCAAACTATCGCTAGAGTAGAAGCTGCTCTCACTGGTGGTTCTACTCCATCTCCTTCTACTGAAGTTACTTCCACTTCTCCTGCTTTTACTCGCGATCTATCTCTAAACTCTCAAGACCCTGATGTTCTCGCTCTCCAAGTCTTCCTCAACACCAACGGTTTCCCTCTCGCTAACCAAGGTCCCGGTTCTCCTGGCCATGAGACTAACCGCTTTGGACCCCTGACCCAATCCGCTCTTATCCGCTTCCAACAAGCCAACAACCTTACTCCTGCTCTTGGCTACTTTGGGCCTGTTACCAGAGGGGTGGTAAATTCGTTCTAAGTAAGTTATACTCATAATTGCCTCGTACAGTCGAGTACGGCAATAACAGATTTAGTAAGTTTTAATTTATGGCTGAAAAATACCAAGATCAAGAGTTTCTCGAATATATTATTAAGTCCTTAGTGGAGAATCCCGCTGATGTGAAGATTGATCGCAAGGTTGATGAGATGGGAGTTCTGATGACTCTCGATGTTAATCATGCCGACATGGGTAAGGTGATTGGCCGCCAGGGCAATACCGCCAAGGCGATTAGGACTTTATTGCGAGTGGTGGGGATGAAGCATAACGCCAGAGTCAATCTTAAGATTAACGAGCCAGCTGGAGCCTCGGTTCCTGTCAGAAGCGCCGCTGATTCTGTGGCGGATGCGATGAATGATCTGAAGGCCTAGTTTTTGTTCGTGATCACTTTCCATTTAATTACTTTGTTTCCCGAAGCGCTCACTTCTTATGTGAGCGCTTCGATTGTTGGGCGAGCGGTTAAACAGAAAAAGATTAAGCTCAAATTTTATAACCCTCGTGATTTCGTTACTAAACCAAAATCAAAATTAAAGAAGGGGGAGTGGTTCTATCGTCAAACTGATGCCCGACCTTATGGTGGGGGCCCGGGGATGGTGATGATGGCCGAGCCGATTCTGCGAGCAGTGGAATCAATTAGATCAAAGATCGTTGGTCAAAAATCCAAAATAATTATTTTGTCTCCAGCTGGTCAGACTTTCACTAACACTCTGGCTGACAAAACTAGTCGGACAATTAAGCACTTGATTTTAGTTTGCGGTCATTACGAGGGGATAGACGCGAGAGTTAAGAAGATTTTGAAGGCGACCGAGTGGTCTATTGGTCCTTATGTTTTAACTGGGGGAGAATTGCCGGCCTTAATTATCCTAGATGCCATAACTCGACGACTGCCTGGAGTTCTGGGTAAAGACGAGTCAATTGAGGAGAGGCGATCGTCGATTGCTAGTGATGAGGTTTATACTAGGCCAGAGCTGATCAAGTGGCAGGGCCGGATATTTAGAGTCCCACCCATTCTGCTTTCCGGACATCATCATAAGATCGAAAAATGGAAAAAAGAAAGAGGTCAAGATAAAACTGTGGATAACTCTATTGACGCTGTTTAAATTTAGGTTTATACTAGGAATCTACACCCCAGATTGAGTCATGACTGCGTGTCAGAAGATAGTTCCTCGTTGCTGAGGGTCATTTCTTTTGTTTGATTTTTTTAATTATTAATTTATTTACATGACTCCAAAATATTTTTCTAAGTATCGTGAACCACTAGCTCCTCTTCCTGATCTAGTTGAATCCCAAAAGATTTCTTACCGCTGGTTGATTACTGAAGGTTTGCGCGAATTGTTTCAGGAATTCTCACCAATCAAAGATTATTCTGGAAAGAAGTTCGAATTAGAATTTTCCGATTTTCAAATTGATGAACCGAAATTTAATGAATATCATGCCAGAATCAATCAACTGTCTTATGATGCTCCGCTTCGAGTTAAAGTTAAGCTGAAAAACAAAATTATCGGTGAGGAAAAAGAGCAGGAAATTTTCTTAGCTGATTTTCCTTTACAAACTGCTCATGGCACTTTCATTATCAATGGCAATGAAAGGGTGGTTGTTGCTCAATTGGCTCGTAGTTTCGGTATTTTCTTTACCCAAAACGAAATTCGCGGCAAAAAATATTTTGGCGCCAAGATCATTCCCGCTACCGGCGTTTGGATTGAGTTTGAGACCGAGCCAGATGGTGCTATTTATGTTCGAATTGACCGTCGGCGTAAATTTCCCGCTGTTTCTCTGCTTCGGGCTCTAGCAGCTCTCGCTGGAGAAACTCCCACTAATCCCGAATTAGAGGCTTTATTTGCTGATTTAGATGACGATTTTGATTATTTCAAGACTACTTTAGAAAAAGACCATGCCAAAACGGCTGATGAATCTTTTCTAGAAATCTATCGACGATTACGTGATAGTGATCTTGCTACTGTTCCCAATGCTCGCGAATTTGTGGGGACTATTTTTTCTCGAGAACGTTACGATTTATCTACGGTTGGCCGAGTTCGCTTCAACAAACGCTTCGACAAGCCTCTTGATTCTGAAGATCGCAAAAAGCGGACTTTGGCTTCTGATGATATTGTTACTATTTTGCGTCACATTATTACTCTTAATAATACTCGCGACGCGGTGGCTGATGACATTGATCATCTTGGTTTGAGACGAGTTCGTTATGTTGGAGAAATGCTCCAGGCCAAGCTTAAGGTTGGCTTAATGCAAATGCGTCGCAATATTCAGGATCGGATGTCGACGATTGATTCTGGTACCACTTTGCCTATTAGCTTCATCAGTCCAAGACCACTCCAGGCGCGCCTAAAAGAATTTTTTACCACCAATCAATTGTCCCAGTTTATGAATCAGAAGAATATTCTGTCTGAAGTGGAGCACCTCCGAACACTTAGCGCCCTTGGTCCCGGTGGTTTGACTCGTAAGCGCTCTGGCTTGGAAGTTCGTGATGTCCACACTTCACACTATGGTCGGGTTTGTCCCATCCACACGCCAGAAGGTCCAGGTATCGGTTTGATTTTACACCTGGCTAATTATGCCAAAATTAATGAGTTTGGTGTCATCGAGTCTCCTTATCGTAAAGTTAAAGACGGCTTTATTACGGAGGAATTAGTCTATTTAAATGCCTTGGAGGAGGAGAATTATATTATTGCCCATGGTGCTACTTTGTTTAATGAGAAAAAATATATTATTGAAGACGAACCAGCCGTGCGAGTTGAGGGTCGGCCTACTACCGCCCCTCGTGATAAAGTCCAGCTGATTGATGTTGCGCCTTATCAGGCTTACTCGGTGGCAACAGCAATTATTCCTTTTCTGGAGCATGACGATGCGACTCGAGCCTTGATGGGTTCTAACATGCAAAAGCAAGCCGTGCCTTGTATTTTGCCGGAAGCGCCACTGGTAGCTAGCGGTTTGGAAGCAAAGGTGGCGAAAGACTCCGGTCGTTTAGTCGTGGCTCAATCGTCAGGAATCGTTACACGTATTGATGGTCGTGAGATTGTCATTAAGTCTGATAAAGGAGAGAGTCAATCTCATCATCTTGTTAACTTTATGAGGACTAATGATAATACAGTTTTTCATCATCGTCCTCTGGTGGTAGTTGGCGATAAGGTCAAAGCGGGACAAGCTCTGGCTGATACCTCTTCAACCGTCAATGGTCAGTTGGCCTTGGGGCAAAATGCTCTGGTGGCCTTCATGTCTTTGAATGGTGCTAATTACGAAGATGCGATTATTATTTCCGAGCGGTTAATTCATAACGCTAAATTTACCTCGATTCATATTGAGGAGTACACGATTAATGTTCGTGATACAAAACTTGGACCGGAAGTGACAACTCACGACATTCCTAATGTTGGCGAAACAAAATTACGCAACCTTGATGAAGATGGCATCGTCCGAATTGGCGCCGAAGTTAATCCTGGTGATATTTTGGTCGGTAAGATTACCCCAAAAGGGGAAACAGAACTAACTCCTGAAGAACGTCTATTGCGTTCTATCTTTGGCGAAAAATCTCGTGATGTTAAAGATAGTTCACTCCGTTTACCTAATGGCAAGAAGGGTAAAGTAATTAGTACTCGAGTTTTTTCTCGCGAACGAGGTGATAAGTTAGAGTCGGGAATTATCAAACGGGTTTATATTGAAGTAGCTGAACTTCGCAATATTAGTGTTGGCGACAAACTGGCTGGTCGTCATGGTAACAAGGGTGTCATTTCTCGAGTCTTACCAGTAGAAGATATGCCTTATCTAGCTGACGGCACTTCTGTTGATATGGTATTAACGCCATTAGGGGTACCTTCCAGAATGAACCTTGGACAAATTTTAGAAATGCATTTAGGCATGGCAGCTCATTCGCTAAATTATCAAGCGATTACCCCCGCCTTCGTTGGTGTTGAGGGGCATCAAATTCGTGAAGAATTAAAGAAGGCTAATTTGCCGGAAAATGGTAAAGTGGTCCTTCATGATGGTCATACTGGAGAACCATTTAATCAGCCGATCGCTATTGGTTATATGTACATGTTGAAGTTAGATCACATGGTTGAGGATAAAATTCACATGCGTTCTATTGGACCATACTCGCTGATTACTCAACAGCCTCTGGGTGGGAAGGCTCAACGTGGTGGTCAGAGATTTGGTGAAATGGAAGTTTGGGCCCTGGAAGGTTATGGCGCCGCTTATTCTCTGAGAGAAATGTTAACTATTAAGTCAGACGATATTGTTGGTCGTTCTCAATCTTTCGACGCTATTGTTAAAGGTGAGCCGATTCCATCGCCAAATATTCCAGCCTCGTTCAATGTTATGTTGGCCGAATTACGAGGCTTGGCTCTGGATGTGGAGTTAAAAAATATTTAAATTTATCATGTCTAATTTTTCAAACAAATCAACACCTCAACCTGACTTTAATGCCATTAGCTTAAAGTTAGCTTCACCAGAACGGATTCGAGAGTGGTCTCGGGGGGAGGTAACCAAACCGGAGACAATCAATTATCGTACGGGTCGCAGTGAGCGTGGCGGACTCTTTGATGAAAGGATTTTTGGTCCGGAAAAAGATTACGAGTGTTACTGTGGTAAGTATCGTCGGATTCGTTATAAAGATATCGTCTGTGAGCGTTGTGGGGTGGAAGTGACCCATTCTATTGTTCGTCGAGAACGTCTAGGGCACATTGAGATGGCTTCCCCAGTTGCTCATATCTGGTTTGTCCGAGGTATTCCTTCTAGACTTGGACTCTTTTTCAATTTGTCTTTAGCTGATTTAGAAAAGGTAATTTATTTTGCCGGTTACATCGTAACGAAAGTTAATAAAGAAGAGAAAGAGAGAATGGTTAAAGAGATTGATCGAGAGCTAAAAGAACGATCGAAAAATCTTCAAGACGAGCGTAGTCGCGAGACTCTCAAGGAGTCAGCTTTGTCAGCTAAACAGCATTTGGAGTCACTTGTTTCGGGAAAAGTTTTAGATGAGGTCACTTATCATCGCTTGTCGCTCAAGTATGGGTCAGCCTTTGAGGCAGAAATTGGCGCCGAAGCTCTGTATAAGATTTGTCGTCAGACTAATTTAGAGCAAATGTTGGAAGAGGTGAAATCTGATCTGGATAAGGCTGGTAATTTGGAGAGAGTAAAAGTACAGAAACGCTACAATTTGATTCGTAATATGCATCGCTCTGGCATTCGTCCTGAGTGGATGTTTCTAACTGTCATCCCGGTTATTCCACCTGATCTACGACCGATGGTGGCGCTTGATGGTGGCCGTCACGCCACTTCGGATGTTAATGATCTTTATCGTCGGGTAATCAACCGCAACAATCGTTTGAAAAAATTATTAGAGTTGAGTGCTCCGGAGGTAATTTTAAGAAACGAGAAGAGAATTCTTCAAGAGGCGGTTGACGCCCTGATTGATAATTCCATTCGTCGTAGTGCCTCGGCTAGCGCCTTGAGTCAGGCTCAAAGACGACCACTCAAATCTTTGGCTGATAATTTGAAGGGTAAGCAGGGTCGTTTCCGACAGAACTTGCTCGGTAAGAGAGTAGACTACTCTGCTCGATCGGTTATTGTTATTGGTCCGGAATTAAAAATTTCTCAATGTGGTTTGCCTAAACACATGGCTTTGGAATTGTTTCGTCCTTTTGTTATTTCCGAGATACTGAAGAAGGAATTAGCTTACAATATTCGAGGCGCTGGTCGTCTAATTGACGACAAAATTCCCGAAGTTTGGGCAATCTTAGAAGATGTCATCAAGGATCGTTATGTGTTTCTCAATCGAGCGCCAACTCTACACCGCTTGGGTATCCAGGCTTTCCAGCCAGTTTTGATTGAGGGTAACGCCATTCAAGTTCATCCCTTGGTTTGTACCGCTTTCAACGCCGACTTCGATGGTGATCAAATGGCGGTGCATATTCCCTTATCAGCTCCAGCCCAGAAGGAAGCTCGAGAGTTAGTCGCTGCTAATCGCAACTTACTTAAACCGGGTAACGGTGGCCCAGTTGTTAACCTGAAACTCGATGTAACTCTTGGAGTTTATTGGGTTACCAGATTTTGTCCCGGAGCCAAGGGAGAAAACAAAATTTTTGAGTCTCCGAGTCGAGCGGTGATGGCTTATCGTTTCGGCGAGTTGGACACTAGAGCTAAAATCAAAGTTCTCATTGATGATGAAGCTGATAAGAATAAATTTGGTGATTTAACTGGAACAATTATTGAGACTTCAGTTGGACGAATTCTTTTTAATAAAATTTTGCCAGCTGATTTTCCTTTTGTTAATTGCGAAGTTTCTATTAAAGAAACCAATACAATGGTTGAGCAGTTGATCGCTACTTATGAAACCGATCAAGTGGCTGATATTCTTGATCGAATTAAAACTTTTGGCTTTAAGTATGCTAGTCGCTCCGGTATTACCTGGGGAATGGATGATGTGGTCGTTCCACCAGCCAAGAAGGATATTATTATTGCTTCTCGTCTAGAAGCTAAGGCGCTGGAAGAAAAGTACGAAGAAGGACTGCTCTCCCGAGATGAGAAATATCGTCTGACGATTAAGTTGTGGACAACTGCCTTGGGGCAAGTTGAGAAGAGTTTAATGGAAGGTTTAGGCGTGGAGGGTTCAGTTGCTCACATTCTTCAGTCTGGTGCCCGTGGATCGATTAGGCAGATTAGTCAAATGTCCGGAATGAAGGGGTTGATCGTTAACCCTAATGGTCGTCTAATTGAATTTCCCATCGTGCCTTCTTATAAGGAGGGTTTGTCGCCATTGGAATACTTCATTACTACTCACGGTTCGCGTAAAACTTTGACTGATACCGCTTTAAACACTGCTAAAGCTGGTTATCTAACTCGTCGATTGGTTTATGTCGCGGAAGATGTTATCACGAGAGAAGAGGATTGTGGTGACACCGAGGGCAAACTAGTTTCTGTAGCCCAAAATACTGGTTTTGATCGCAGTCTGGCTAAGTTAATTCGTGGGCGAATTTTGGCTCAAGATTTAATCGCTAGCGATGGACGAAAGCTTTTCCCTAGGGGTCATTTAATTACTACTAAAGATGTGGAGGAGGCGGAAAAAGCTGGTATTACTGAAGCGCGAGTACGCACCTTATTGACCTGTCAAGCTAAGAACGGTGTCTGTTGTCAGTGTTACGGTTTGGATTTAGGTCGAGGTAGTTTGGTCAAAATGGGTGAGCCGGTTGGAATCGTCGCTGCTCAAGCGATCGGTGAACCGGGAACTCAACTAACGATGAGAACTAAGCATAGTGGTGGTGTGGACGTTGGTGGAGATATTGTTGGCGGTTTGCCAAGAGTGGAAGAAATTTTTGAACGCCGAACTCCAAAAAACGCAGCCTTAATTTCTACTGTTAATGGTGCCGTCACTGACATAAAAATGGATAAGAAAGAATTAATCATCACCATTTTGGTGGACGGAGCCAAGAAGAGCGGTTCAGGGTCTAAGGGTGCTACTGTGGAATTCAAGGCGCCACTTATTCGCGAAGCGATTGTTAAAGAAGGCGACGATATCGTCACCGGTCAACTATTGACTGATGGTCCGGTGGATCTCCAAGAACTCTTTCGTTATGCTGGGAAAGAGGTTACCGAGGAGTTCATTATTAATGAGATAAATAAGATTTACGAATTGCGGGGAGCTTCTATTTCTCGTAAACACATTGAAGTGATCGTTCGTCAAATGTTTTCTCGACGAAAGGTTAAACAAATTGGCGATACTCAATTCGATGTCAACGACGTTGTGGAGGTGGCTGATTTATTAGAAGCTAACGAGACGGTTAAGCAAGCTGGTGGTCAGCCAGCATTAGTCGAGACGATGTTGTTGGGTATTTCCGAAATTTCTTTGACGACTTCAAGTTTTATTTCCGCCGTTTCTTTTGCTCAGTCTACCAAGATCTTAATCAAGACCGCTATCCGTGGTGGCTTAGATCGCCTCCGTGGACTAAAAGAAAATGTTATCGTTGGGAGATTGATTCCAGCTGGTACGGGGTTAAAACCTGAAGAGTACGAAAATTTAACTGATCCTGTGGCTACCGAGTCAGGGGTCGAAGTGGTTGAAGAGGTTGCGATTAGAGAATAATGTCCACCGCTGTCGAGCAGATTAAATCCAAACTGGGGATAGTTGAGGTTGTTGGTACTTATGTAAAATTAGAGAAAGCTGGAATCAATTACAAAGCCTGCTGTCCTTTCCACCACGAGAAGACGCCCTCTTTCTTTGTTTCCACCACTCGACAGAGTTATCATTGCTTTGGCTGTAATCAAGGTGGTGATATTTTCAGTTTTGTTCAAGAGATCGAAGGCTTAGATTTCCTGGGGGCTTTGAAAGTTTTAGCCGAGAGAGCCGGAGTAACTTTAGACTCCAGTTATCGTCAGCATCAATTTGATCCACTTCGAGATCGTCTCTATGAGATTTTGAATATCGCTAAGAATTACTATGTCTCGCAACTTAAGACAGAGTCTAAGGTCCAAGATTACTTGTCTAAGCGAGGCTTAAGTCAAGAAACTATTAGTAATTTTGGGATTGGTTGGATTGCTAATGAGTGGCAGAATCTCTATCACCACTTAAGCAACCAAGGCTACTCTAACGATGAGTTAGAAAAGTCCGGTTTGGTAATCCTAAGTTCTTCTGGTGGCCGGAGTCGTTATTATGATCGTTTCCGTGGTCGAATAATGTTTCCGCTTCGAGATAATTCTGGTCGGGTGGTTGGTTTTTCCGGAAGAATTTTCGGTTCGGCTGATGATGGTAAAACCGGTAAGTATATCAATAGTCCTCAAACAATAATTTACGATAAGTCGCGTCTACTCTATGGTTATCCGGAAGCCAAATTAGAGATTCGGCGGGCGGATGAAGTAATTTTAGTAGAAGGACAGTTCGATCTGGTTTTGTCTCATCAGGCTGGCGTAGTCAATACTGTAGCAGTATCTGGTACCGCTCTAACTCGTGAGCACCTAGAACTTCTTAGTCGATTAACGACAAACATTACGATGGCCTTTGATGGCGATCGGGCCGGTTTCTCAGCTGCCTCACGCGCGATTGAAATTGGTTTAACGCTTGGTCTAGAAATCAAAATTGTTGTTCTGCCTCCAGATCTTGATCCAGCCGACCTGATTGTCAGAGATCCGCAGGCTTGGCGCCAGGCGATTACTAAGGCTAAACATGTTATCGATTTTTTATTGAGTGATTTACATCAACGTAATTTATCTCCTCGTTTGTTAGCTCACGCTATCCACAATGAAGTTTATCCCTATGTCGCTAGGCTGTCACAGCGAATTGATCAGGCCCACTTTATTGCTAAAATCGCTAATTTAACTGGTTTGAGCGAGGAGGTAATTAGAGCTGATATTGCTGATTTGGTTCGCAGTAATTTAAATTCAGGTCACCAACAGTTTCAGGAAAAAAGAGAAAGAGAAAAGGAAATAGAGAGGCCGGTGGCCGTGACTAGAGCTGACAGAATCGCCGAAAAAATTTTCGGCCTCTGGCATTGGCAAAATAAAGTTATCAAACCGGCGCTGATAGAGTTGATAACCGAAGCCGAATTGGAAGCAATTAATCAAACTCTTTCCGCTCGGCAAGATGAATTAGTTTTAACGGCCGAATTGCTCTACGAAGGCTATTCTCCTCAGGAATTACAACAAGAAGGGCGGACTTTGGCCACAAGTTGGCGTTCGGAGGTTTTACGTGATAGATTGGGGGCGGTAATGCGTCAATTGGCAATGGCGGAACAGGCTAATAATCGCGAGGCGGCGGAGCAATATTTGAAACAGTGTCAGGACCTCTCTCGTCAAATTAATGATTTAAAAAAATAAAAAAATATGACAAAAACAAAAAAAACAACAACAGGCAGTAAGAAAGTTGTCGTTCGCAAAAAAAGCAAAAGTGTAACTCGTCAGCCTAAAAAGTTAAAAGCGAAAGTTAAAACAAAACCTAAATCTAAAACAAAATCTAAACCGGTTTCTCGCTTAAAAATTAAAATTAAAGCAAAACCTACTTCGCCTGTAGAAAAAAAGACTTCTTTGGATACGGAGAAAAAAGTTGAAAGATTGCTGACTAAGGGTCGGAGTCGGGGCTTTATTACCTATACTGAATTATTGAGGGAATTCCCCAGCATTGAAACAAATTTGACTTTGCTGGATCAGATTTACGAAAAATTTGAATTGGCTAGCATTGATGTCCTGGAAGAGGGTGGTTACTTGGAAGAAATTAGTGAGCAAGAATTGTTGACTAAAATACCGGCGATGTCTAGCTCACTTGATTCGGTGCAAATTTATTTGAAGGAGATCGGTAAGCATCGATTGATTAGCGCCGCGGAAGAAAGGGAATTGGCCAGGCGGATCTTGAAGAACGATGAGGAGGCAAAGAAAGCCTTGGCTAATGCTAACTTGCGTCTAGTGGTTTCTATTGCTAAGCGTTATATTGGTCGCAGTACGGATTTGACTCTATTAGACTTAATTCAAGAAGGCAACCTCGGCCTCTTTAAGGCCGTGGAGAAATTTGACTGGACTCGCGGTTACAAATTTTCAACCTACGCCACTTGGTGGATTCGTCAGGCGGTGACGCGAGCTCTGGCTGATCAGTCGCGCACTATTCGTATTCCGGTGCACATGGTGGAAACTATTTCTAAGTACAAGCAAGTCTTTAGAAGGTTAACTCAAGATTTGGGTCGCGAACCTCTACCGCAAGAAATCGCAACCGAGATGGGAATTGAGGTAGAGAAGATCTACACGATAGAAAAGATAGATCAGAGCACGACCTCTCTAGATAAGCCTACTAATAGCGATGAAGAGAAGTCGACCTTAGGTGAATTTATTCCTGATACCAAGATTTCCACTCCGGACAAAGATGTCTCAAGGCGAATTCTCCATGATCAAATTCAAGAAATTTTGGCTGACCTCTCGCCTAAAGAGAGAAGAATCTTAGAAATGCGTCACGGTTTGGTTGACGGTGTAATGCGTACTTTGGAAGAAGTCGGTGGAGAATTTGGGGTGACTCGCGAGCGTATTCGTCAAATTGAAGCCAAGGCTCACGAGAAAATTCGTCAACACAGCAAGGCAAAAAAATTGTTGGGTTACTAATTGTTAGTGTCTCTAGTGCTAGTGAGCGTTAAAAATTTCGCTCAATAAAGCCCAGAAAGCTTGAGGTCCGCCTAATTCAGAAGCGCACTCGGTTGCTTCGGTTTGTTTAATGGCATTGGGGTGAAGAGAGGTGAGTGGCATGTGTCGGAAAATCCAAGCAACTTGATCTGGTCCGTAGGTAGAGGTGATTTGCTTCATTGTCTCGTGGAAACGCTTACAGAAGGGGCAGTCCAGATCGGAGTATTCAATAATTGTAATCGGAGCATTAAGTTGACCGATGATGTGATCATTCTCATTGGGTAAAACTAAAGTTGGCATTTCCACAAAAATCCCTTCAGGAACTTCCTCATTAGCTAGAATGGCGTCTAATACCGGTTGCAGGTCCGTAAAAGGCACAGCGCCTGGTAGGGGAATGGTTCTCCCGTTGGCGGTAACAATAATCGGGAAGGGTGTGCCTCCTGCACCAAGAGACACGGCTTCATCAATTTGCTGTTCCACTTTGGCAGTATGTCTGCCACTATCCAAACAAGCGATAAAACTAGTTTGATCCAAGCCGACATCTTGCGCCAGTTGAGGTAGTTTAGAAATATCGAAAGCTTTAGCTACTGGTGCTGATATTTGATTATTATCGCTATTTTTGAAATAAACTGCTCCGGCGATTAATAAACCGGCAATGATAATTGCTATGGGTATCAAATTATTTTTATTTTCAGACATCGTGTATTTAATTTCTTTTTTAAATTTTTAAAGCTAAGCTTGTGAAGTATATCGCGAATCAAGCTTGAGCGCACCTTGACGTAAGATTTTTATTGTCCCGTCATTGTTTAGGCTGATTAGAGTTGAGGGTTCACCAATGATCATACCGCCATCAATATATAAATTAATTTTGTCGCCAAAATAAGCTTCGGCTTCTTTAATTGTTTTTGCTGGTGGCAAATTTGCCGGATTGGCGCTTGGCGCCACTAGTGGTCCAACTGCTTTAATTATCTCTCGCAATCTTTTGTCAGTTGGTAGCCTAAAGGCTAGTGTCTCCAGTCCACAGTGAAGGTAATTTAATTTTTTATTAGAGCAAGGTAGAGTCACGCTCACTTTTCCCGGCCAGATTTCTTCTAGTACTTTCTTTTGTTTGGATGTTAAATCAATAGAAAATTTATCTAAGTCACTGATCTGATTAATTAGAATAATAAAAGGTTTCTGGTCTAATCTAGCGCGACGATATTCGTATAGTCGCTTAATAGTCTTAGGCTTGAGCGCGCTCCCAATTATCCCGTAAATCGTGTCAGTGGGTATAATTACCATGCCACCTTGTTTGAGAATATTTACTATTTTTTCTATTTCCATTATAAAAATAAACCCCCTCTGACGTCTTCTTGATTAGACAAGCGGACATGAGAAGGGGCGGATTTTGGTTCTTCAGTGTTTGCTGTTTCCCACAGTTGGTTGTTTTTGATTATAGCCTTGATGGGGGGACTATTCTCCGCCCAGTATCGTTCCTCGGGCGGAAACCTTTACCGTGAACGGGGATCTGACATGCGGCCATTGACCTTGACCTTTGTTTTTGTTGGGGCCACGCTGTGGTGAATTGAGGCCACAGACCCCAAAGTAAGACTTCCGGAGTTGCGTCTGGGGTGGATAGGGGAGCGAATATCATCGCGACTCGATCGCCCACACTCAGGTTGAAAGCGTTTGACGGTGCTCTGCTTCCAAATTGGATACGACTGCCGGTGAGCCTCACGATCTCTTTGCGGGCGTCAAATGGCGCTGGTAGGAGAGCCCTCCTTTCTCCACTGGGATGATCCGGCTTGATCATCACCTCGTTAGCCAAAATCTCCACAATTTTCCCACTGTCGATCGTCCGAACCCTCATGGTTCCTCCTTGATTCAAGTGAAGACCAAAATCCGTCTTTAATGATACCTGGTTAGGATTGTTTGTCAATTGATAAGCATTTTGCTAACATGGGTGAGTACTTATTATAATTATAATAAGTAGTAAAAGTAGTAAATAACATTCCGCGGTAGCTCAGTTGGTAGAGCGGTCGGCTGTTAACCGATTGGTCGCAGGTTCGAGTCCTGCCCGCGGAGCCAAATTGTATGTTGCGAGTTTATTGCCTCGGCGCTTCGCGCCTCGGCAGGCAAATTGTATAGTATTTGCCAAGATTTTTTTGGTTCAATCGCCACCTTTTGCGAAAGCAAAACGCGGTTCGAGCCAATCCTTTTGA